>JAQTUW010000054.1 GCA_028707085.1 Methylococcales bacterium
GGGGCGTTGTCGAGCTGATCGGTCGGATAGATTTTGCAACGGATGGCGGCGTGCGGGCAAACCATGGGGCATTTGCCGCACTGGGTGCATAAATCCGTTTCCCAGACCGGAATTTCCAGCGCCAGATTGCGTTTTTCGAAAGCCGCCGTGCCGGTCGGAAAAGTACCGTCCGGCGGCATGGCGCTGACTGGCAGCAAATCGCCGTAGCCGGCGATGATTTCGGCGGTGACCCGTTTGACGAAATCCGGCGTCCGCTCGGTAATTTTGGAGGGAATATTAAAGCGGCTGGTGGTCTGCGCCGGCGTCTGTACCGGGTGTAGGCCAGCCAGCGTTTCGTCTATGGCTTTAAAATTCAGCTCGACGATGCGCCGGCCTTTTTTGCTATAGGTTTTTTCAACCGCATGTTTGATGGCGGCAATAGCCTCCGTTTGCGGCAGTATCCCGGAAATCGCAAAAAAACAGGTCTGCATGATGGTGTTGATTCGCTTGCCCATACCGCTCCGGTCAGCGACCTGATAAGCGTCGATGACGAAAAAACGGATGTTTTTGGCGATCATCCGCTGCTGCATCAGTTGCGGCAGACTGTCCCATACCGTGTCCGGGGTTTTATGCGAGTTTAATAAAAACACCGAATCGGGCGCGGCGTTCACCAGCATGTCGTAGCGTTCCAGAAAAATGTCCTGGTGACAAGCGATGAAATTCGCATCGTTTTCGGCTATCAGATAAGTCGAATGGATGGGTTTGGAGCCGAACCGCAAATGCGAGACGGTAATCGCCCCGGATTTTTTGGAGTCGTACACGAAATAACCCTGTGCAAACCAGTCGGTTTCCTCGCCGATGATTTTGATGCTGTTTTTATTGGCGCTGACCGTGCCGTCGCTGCCTAGCCCGTAAAACATGGCTTGAAAAGTGCCTATATGCGCATCGGTGCGAAAATCGGCGTCCCAGTCCAGGCTGCAATGGGTGACATCGTCATGAATGCCGATGGTGAACGGGTTCTGCGGGTGCTCCTGTTTCAGGGCGTCGTAAACGGCCTTGACCATGCCGGGGGTGAACTCCTTGGACGACAGGCCGTAACGCCCGCCCACGACTTTCGGCATCTGCGCAAATTTACTGTGGCCGCTGCAAAAATGCTGGGCAACGGCGGCCAGCACGTCTTTATATAAAGGCTCGCCGTCCGCGCCGGGCTCCTTGGTGCGATCCAGCACGGCAATTTTACGGCAACTGGCAGGCAGGGCGGCAATCAGCTTGTCTGCTGCAAACGGCCGGTATAAACGAACTTTCAGCAGGCCGATGCTTTCGCCCTGGCGATGCAGATAATCCAGCGTCTCTTCCGCGGTTTCCGCCCCGGAACCCATCAGCACCACGATCCTATCGGCCTGTTGGTCGCCCAGGTATTCATAAAGGCGGTATTGGCGGCCGGTCAGTTCGGCAAAGCGGTTCATGGCGGACTGCATGATGTCGGGCAACTGCAGATAAAAAGGATTAACCGATTCGCGGGCCTGAAAATAGACGTCTGGATTTTGAGATGTTCCGCGCAGCACCGGGTTGTCCGGGGTCAGGGCGCGAGTACGATGCGCGGTTACCCATTCATCGCTGATCATGGCCCGGATCGCCGTATCGTCCAGGCCGATGATTTTCGCCACTTCATGCGAGGTGCGGAAACCGTCGAAAAAGTGCATGAAGGGCAGGCGGCTCTCCAGGCTGGCCGCATGCGCCAGCAGCGCGAAGTCCTGTACTTCCTGAGGGGAGTTCGAGCAGAGCATGGCAAAGCCTGTGATGCGCGCGGCCATCACGTCGCTGTGGTCGCCGAATATGGACAAAGCCTGGCAGGCCAGAGACCGTGCGGCGATATGAAATACCGTGGCGGTGAGTTCGCCGGCAATCTTGTACATATTCGGCAGCATTAGCAGTAAACCCTGCGAAGCGGTAAAGGTGGTCGCCAGCGCGCCCGCCTGCAATGCGCCATGTATCGTGCCGGCGGCCCCGCCCTCGCTTTGCAGTTCAATGACCTTGGGTATCGTACCCCATAGATTGGTCTGGCCATGCGCAGACCATTCATCCGCCCACTCTCCCATGGCTGATGAAGGCGTGATGGGATAGATGGCGATGACTTCGTTGAGTTTATGGGCAATGCTCGCCGCTGCCTGATTACCGTCAATAGTCAGTGTATGCTGATTTTGCATGGAACAACCTATTTAATGAAGTGTGTCGGGTTGATACTGCATATAAACCGTGCAGGATGGCGATGCGCGCCGCGCATCGGATGCCCGCATGTTCCGTGTTCCTCTCCCGCCCGGAAAGAGGGATTGAACAGCCGGGCCGATCTGCATATGTCCTGCATGCCCATTTTCGCCCAGCCGGTATGACTTGCCCTGATTTCAATAATAAACCGAATACGCGCATCTTTGTCATCTTCCGATGTAAAAAATTGCTTGTGGTTCCCTGACGGCTGCCGATTGCGCCAGCATGGCGGAGCTTTGACGCAACGGGTCTATTTCGACTGTTTAAGGGTGTAAGCATCCGAAAAACGTAATGTTCGTGGGCGGTCATCAAAAATATTTGCAACTATTCCGTAAATGCCTGACGTCGCGGGTCTGGCGCGAGCCTAATGGCTGCAAATGCCTTGGTATAGAATAATCGATGACAGGAAAGCGGATACTGACCCAGATCAAAGTCTTATGGTTTGGGAGGCGGCCGGATTCGGCGTTCTTGTCAGCTAAGCGGCTGCTGGAATCCCGGATAGCCGCGCTACGGGGCTTAGTGTCGTCATGATTAGTTGCGGATTGCTCGTTTCAGGGTTCAGGCAGGGAGGGGGGGACTAAACGGGCCAGTTGGAAACTAGCTCGTTTAGTCCGCAAGCAGGCATACTGAGCCGGCAATTGCCGGGGCGTAATCCGGCCAGACCGGGCATGCCAACAAGAAAAGAGCCCGGAATTATTTGGCTTTGGCCAGTTCGGCGCGCATTTCGTCTATGACCTGTTTGTAATCGGGTTTGCCGAAAATGGCGGAACCGGCCACGAACGTATCTGCGCCCGCCTCCTTAATCTGGCGGATGTTCTCTGTTTTGACGCCACCGTCGATTTCCAGGCGGATGTCGAAACCGCTGGCGTCGATGCGCTGTCTGACCAGACGCAGTTTGTCCAGCGCAGAAGGAATAAATGACTGGCCGCCGAATCCGGGATTGACGGACATCAGCAGAATCATGTCCAGTTTGTCCATCACATGCTCAAGATAATGCAGGGGCGTGCCGGGGTTGAATACCAGGCCGGCTTTGCAGCCATGATCCCGGATCAGTTGCAGGCTGCGGTCGATATGGACGGAAGCTTCCGGGTGGAAAGTAATATAAGTCGCGCCTGCTTTCGCAAAATCAGGAATGATGCGGTCAACCGGCTCTATCATCAAATGCACGTCGATGGGGGCGGTGACGCCATGTTTGCGTAGCGCTTCGCAGACCAGAGGGCCGATGGTCAGATTTGGCACAAAATGATTGTCCATGACATCGAAATGCACAATGTCGGCGCCCGCATTTAAAACGTTCACCACTTCTTCGCCCAGTCGGGCAAAATCAGCAGAGAGAATGGAAGGGGCAATTAAATTGTCGGCCATTGGATGATCCTCTAGATAGGGTTAAATGCCGCATTATAGCCTGTTTCCGGCAATTGGTTAAAAAGCCGGCCGACAAAAATAGCGCAGCCGGCCGGCCCGTGGAACCGGCCGAGGCGGAATCCCGAACCCTGCATTTGAAATTCCTCTACAATGCCATCGGCTTTTTTGTGCGGCGGCGAGCGAAAACCGGCGGCCGCGTTTCCTGATAACCATTACCTTTTTTAGTGAGTCGATATGGCCGCAACCCAGTCCAATATGTTGCCCCTGGGCACGATAGCCCCGGATTTCAGCCTGCCGGATACCATCAGCGGTAAAGTATGCAGTCTGCAGGATCTTAAAGGCCGGCGCGGTACGCTGGTGATGTTTATTTGCAACCATTGTCCATACGTTCTGCACGTCAGGGATCAACTGATCGCCATCGCCCGCCATTATGCCGGAGAGGGTATCGCCAGCATCGCCATCAGCGCCAATGACATCGGCGCTTATCCTCAGGATGGCCCGGATAAAATGCAGGCCATGATGGCGGCCTGGGGAAATCCGTTTGCGGCCTATCTGTATGATGAAAGCCAGGCGGTAGCCAAAGCCTATCAGGCGGCGTGTACGCCCGATTTTTATCTATTCGACGCCGGTCTGGCCTGCGTCTATCGGGGCAGGCTGGACGGTGCGACTCCGGACAATGCCGTGCCGGTAACCGGCAGGGAACTGCGGGATGCGCTGGAAAGTCTGTTACAGGGATTGCCGGCTGTTGCCGGGCAAGTCCCCAGCATCGGCTGTAATATCAAATGGAAACCGGAATAGGCTTTATCGCATATCTCAGGAGACAGGCCTGTTCCGGTAAATCGCGCGGAACCTTACCAAAATATTATGAATAAGACTTTTTCACTGATGGTGCTAGTGGCGCTAATCGCCCTGTCCGCCGGCGTGTTTGTGCGGCGGGTTCTGCATGCCCCCTCTGTGGCGGAGCCGATGCTGTCCAGGCCGCTGGACGCCAGCTTTCCTGATACGGCGGAAACCCAGCAGCCACTTAGCCAATGGCGGGGAAAATTGCTGGTGATCAATTTCTGGGCAACCTGGTGCCCGCCCTGTCTGAAGGAAATTCCGGAATTTATCCGTCTGCAGGCGGAATATCAGCGGCATGGCCTGCAGTTTGTCGGCATTGCAATAGACGATAAACAGTCGGTTTTAAAGTATCTGCAGGACGGCGGCGTCAATTATCCGGTGCTGATTGCCGGTGATGGCGGCATCGCCTATGCCAGGCAACTGGGCAATATTATCAATGCCGTGCCCTATACCGTCATTGTCGATCAGCCCGGGCAGGTCGTCTATCGCCAGCCGGGCGAATTTTCGCCGGACAGCCTGCGGCAAATCATAGAGCCCATGCTGGGGCTGAAATAGCCGCAAACCATGTCTTATGTAATGAAAAACTCAGATTGTCTGGACAAAAACCGACAAATTAGGCAGAATTTGCGATCGGAATTTTTCACTGTTTAAGACCTGCATGGCGCAAATCACTGTACTTAATGGCCCGAACTTGAATTTGCTCGGTATTCGGGAGCCTGGCATATACGGCCATAAAAGCCTGCAGGCTATCAGGACGGGGCTTGAGCAACTGGCGGGCAGTCTGGGCCACTGCGTCAATTTTCTGCAAAGCAATGCCGAACATGAAATTGTTGAACAAATTCATGATGCTTTCCGGCAGCAGGCGGATTTTATCATTATCAATCCTGCCGCATTTACCCATACCAGCGTGGCGATACGGGACGCCCTGCTGGCAACCCGAATCGCCTTCATAGAAGTACATTTATCCAATGTGCATGCCCGCGAACCCTTCAGAAAACATTCCTACTTTTCAGATATTGCGGTAGGCGTCATCTGCGGATTGGGTGCAGGCGGATACGAACTGGCTTTACAAGCCGCTCATCAGATATTATTAGAGAGAACTCAGAACGATGGACATTAGAAAAATAAAAAAACTGATCGATTTAATCGAGGAATCAGATATTGCTGAGATAGAAATTAGTGAAGGGGAAGAGTCTGTCAGAATTAGCCGCTATTCGGCGCCGCCGCCGGTTCAATATGCCCAGTCTGCGCCGGTAGCCCCGGCCCCTGCGCCTGTATTGGCCCCGGCTGCCGTAGCGGTGGAAGAGAAAGTCAGCGGCCATGTCGTCAAATCGCCCATGGTCGGCACTTTTTACCGTTCGGCCTCGCCGGGTTCGGCGTCATTTGTGGAACTTGGCCAGCAGGTCAGCGCCGGTCAGACTATCTGTATCATTGAAGCGATGAAAATTCTTAACCAGATCGAAGCCGACAAATCCGGCAAGATTAAACAGATTCTGGTCGAAAATGGGCATCCTGTCGAATATGGGCAGCCATTGTTTGTCATTGAATAATTAGGCAAAGGGGGGCTTATGTTCGATAAAATAGTTATCGCCAATCGTGGCGAGATAGCCTTGAGGATTTTGCGCGCCTGCCGCGAACTGGGCGTCAAAACCGTCGCTGTGTATTCCGAGGCCGACCGGGATCTGAAGCATGTCCGGCTTGCCGACGAAGCCGTCTGCATCGGCCCGGCCGCATCGACGCACAGCTATCTGAATATTCCGGCCATCATCAGCGCCGCGGAAGTGACTGATGCGCAGGCCATTCATCCGGGATACGGCTTTTTGTCCGAAAATGCCGATTTTTCGGAAAAAGTCAGCCAGAGCGGTTTTGTGTTTATCGGCCCCAGGCCCGAGACCATCCGCATGATGGGCGATAAAATCTCCGCCAAGAAAGCCATGCATGCAGCCGGTATCCCTTGCGTGCCCGGCAACGGGGATCCGCTGGGCGACGACGAAGAGACCAATCTGAAAATGGCCGCCGAAATCGGTTATCCGGTCATTATCAAGGCGGCTGGCGGCGGTGGCGGCCGCGGGATGCGTACCGTGCATACCGAAGCGGCGCTGATTGCCGCCATCAGCCTCACCAAGGCGGAGGCCGGGGCGGCGTTCGGCAACAGTACCGTCTACATGGAAAAGTTTCTGGAAGATCCGCGACACATCGAATTTCAGGTGCTGGCCGACTCGCACGGTAACGCCATTCACCTCGGCGAGCGGGATTGTTCCATGCAAAGGCGTCACCAGAAAGTTGTCGAGGAAGCGCCTGCGCCCGGCATTAGCACAGAGTTGCGCAACGCCATGGGCGAGCGTTGCGCGCTGGCCTGCCGGGAAATCGGCTATCTCGGCGCCGGCACGTTCGAGTTTTTGTATGAAAAAGGCCAGTTCTTTTTCATCGAAATGAACACCCGGGTGCAGGTCGAACACCCGGTCACGGAAATGATCACCGGCTTCGACATCGTGAAGGAACAGTTGCGTATCGCCGCCGGCGAACCGCTGTCCATTACCCAGGAACAGGTCACCTTCACCGGACACGCCATTGAATGCCGGTTGAATGCCGAAGATCCGGTCACCTTCATGCCCAGTCCGGGGCTGATAGAACAGTTTCATATGCCGGGCGGCCCGGGGATTCGTTGCGAAACCCATATCTATAACGGTTATAAGGTTCCGCCTTATTACGACTCGATGATAGGCAAGCTGATCGCGCACGGCGAGACCCGCGCCAGCGCCATTGCCCGAATGAAAACCGCATTGAGCGAAATGGTGATAGACGGGATCAAAACCAATATTCCCCTTCAGCAAAATATTATGGCCGATGCTGCTTTTGCAGAGGGTGGCCAGAATATTCATTATCTGGAAAAGAAGCTGGGTATTCATTAAGCATTAGCGAAAACCTGTCCAGGCAGCATGACAGGTTTTCCTTTATCCATTTGGTCAAATTTTATGGCATGGCATCAGTTATCGGTCGTGACGGATGAAACAACCGCCCAGCAGTTATCGGATTTATTTAGTGAATTGGGTGCGGTTTCAGTCACCTTCAGCGATGCGGAAGATGAACCGGTTTACGAGCCGGCAATCGATCAAACCGTGATCTGGAGCAATACCCGCGTGACGGCGCTGTTCGAACTGGATGCCGATCCGGATGTCGTGCAGACCCTGGTTTTCAATCAGTTCATCGGTCAGTCGCTACAGGACTGGAATGCGGAAGTCCTGCTGGATCAGGCATGGGAAAGGGCGTGGATGGAGCATTTCAAGCCGATGAAATTCGCCGACAGACTCTGGATTTGTCCGTCCGGTCAGGAACGGGTCGAGGCGGGTACGGTATGCATGACGCTGGATCCCGGTCTGGCGTTCGGCACCGGCACCCATCCTACTACCGCGCTTTGTCTGGAATGGCTGGCCGGGCACGATTTGCAGGATAAAGTGGTCATCGACTACGGCTGCGGCTCGGGGATACTGGGTGTTGCCGCCTTGCTGCTGGGGGCAAGCCATGTGCATGCCGTTGACATCGATCCGCAGGCCCTGACCGCAAGCCGGTACAATGCTGAAAAAAATCAGGTTCACGAACGCATCAGCTATTATCTGCCCGAACAGTTCGCGCCGTTGGAGGCGGATATTGTGCTGGCCAACATTCTGGCCAAACCGCTGATCGAACTTGCGGACGGCATAGCGGCGCTGGTCAGGCCGGGCGGCAAACTGGTGTTGTCCGGCATTCTCAGGCAGCAGGCCGCGGAAGTGGCCGAAGCCTATGCCGGCAGGGCAATGCAGGTTGCTTCGCCTGTCGTTCAGGAAGACTGGTGCCGGCTGGATGCGGCAAAAACGGCCTGAATTGCAGCCTGTATGCAACCGGTCAAATCTCGGCGCAACCGTTCCGCATAGGCTGCATTCCATGTGCCCCATGAATGGCCAGGTTTCCTGCGCCGCCGTCATGCGGCAGGCTGGAATCCTGGCTATGCTGAATAGCGACGTTTTTACTTACTGAACAGGTCTGTCCGAATTAATGAATTATCCGCCGCTTTTTTTAAAGAAAAATGAAGACAAACGTTTGCGGCAAGGGCATTTGTGGGTATTCAGCAATGAGGTGGATACGCAGCGCAGCCCGCTGGAACACTTTGCGGCGGGCGATCTGGTCGTGGTCAATGACAGCACCGGCAAACCCCTGGGTGTGGCTTATGTCAATCCGGATGTGCTGATTTGCGCCCGGCTGTTATCCCGAAAACCCAATACCCGGATAGGTGAAAGTTTTTTCAGAGCCAGATTGAGTCAGGCCCTGCAATTACGGGAGCGGCTGTTCGAAAAACCCTTTTACCGGTTAGTGTTCGGCGAAAGCGATGGCTTGCCGGGTCTGGTGATCGATCGTTTCGGCGGCGTTTTGTCGGTACAGATCACTACGGCAGGCATGGAAAAACACAAGGAACTGCTGGTTGCGCTGCTGATCGAGCTGTTACAGCCCGCCGCCGTACTGTTCAAGAATGACAACAGCCAGCGGCAGGCGGAGACGCTGTCCCTGGAGCCGGAGCTGGCTTACGGCAGCCTGCCGCCGCAACTGGTCATCGAGGAAAATAACGCCCGCTTTATGATTGACGTCCGCGAAGGCCAGAAGACCGGCTGGTTTTACGACCATAGGCTGAATCGGGCGCGATTTGCGGCCTGGACGAAAGACATGAAGGTGCTGGATTTGTTCAGCTATGCCGGCGGCTGGGGCATTTGCGCCGGCATGGCGGGGGCTGCGGAAGTGGTTTGCGTGGACAGTTCGGACAGTGCGCTGGCGCTGGCGGCGGAAAGCGCCAGGCTGAATGGCGTACAGGAAAAAATGCAGTTTGTCCGTAGCGATGTGTTTGAGTATCTCAAACATCTGCGGGAACAAAATCAGCATTTTGACGCCATTGTGCTGGATCCGCCGGCGCTGATCAAGCGCAAGAAAGATTTCAAGGCGGGTTATGAAGCCTATAGACGGTTAAATCATCTGGCCTTGCAGGTGCTGGAAAATAACGGTCTGCTGGTTTCGGCTTCCTGTTCCCATCATTTGAGCCGTGAAAATCTACACGAGATTTTACGCTCGTCCGCCCGGCATATCGACAGGCACTTGCTGTTTCTGTCGGACGGCGGGCAGGGGCCGGATCACCCGATTCACCCGGCCTTGCCGGAAACGGAATACCTGAAAAGTTTTTTTTGCGCGGTATCCGCCCGGTTTTAAGAGAATGCATCCGGCGGCCGGCCGCCGGATCTTTAGCGGACAGGTTTTAGGCAACAGTTTTTTACCCGCTCAATTCTGAGTAACTTTAATAACAATAATCGGAGAAATATCATGAAAGCCTGTGAATCGTGTACTGAGCGTGTCAATATCGGCTGTCATCACGACCAGATGTCGGTGATGTCGCGCGCAGCCGGGCTGCTGCTGATTTATTTGCCCATCCTCACCTTGCCGTTTGTGATCCTTAGCGCCTATATGACCTACTACAGCCTTAAATTCGTAGGCGCGCAAAACGTCAAGAAATGGAAAGATTTTCTGCCGGAGCGGGCCAGCCACCGCTATACGCTAAAAAACCAGATTACCATGAATGCCTCGTTCAAGCTGAGCATGTCGCAATCGAAACTGTTCTGGATCCTGAACTGTACCTGGTATTGCCCGTATAGCGTCGGCCTGTTCGAATGGCATGCCTATATGGTGAAAGTGGTGGAAAATTGGTGGTGCCCGTTCAATCATGCGCGTAAAAACAGCTATACCGAAGGCGCGATAGATCAATCTTTCTGGCATATCTATCCGGACGAAAAAGCCAAGCTGCACGAAGACGACAGAAATAATCCGATATTTACCGTGGACGCGGAATCGGCAAAGGATGGATCGTAAGACCGGCGATGTCTTCCCCAAATGATCCGATGCCGGGTAGGCCGGCATCGGCGGCTCGGAGCCGATAAAATAAATTTCGACTTAAAATTTTCTTGACTAAATTTAGAGATAGGCTATAATGCAGGGCTCTTCAGGACGTAAAGGTTGTTCGGAAGGGGGGCTGGGAAGCGGGCGGTTCTGTTTGCAGGGCGTGTTTTCCGGTCTGGCTGAGGGTGTGAGTTGCGTAGTTTGCGGCGGCGGCCTCGGAAAAAAGATTTGACAAAAGGAGTGGATGCTGTAGAATGCATCGGCTCAACACGGCGAAAGCCGCTGGCTCTTTAACAGTACGAATCGAAATAATTTGTGTGGGTGCGTGTGG
>JAQTUW010000055.1 GCA_028707085.1 Methylococcales bacterium
AGCAAGGGATGCAATACCGGGCTATGCGCCGGAATGATCAGCGCGGAGATCACCAGCAGCGGGCCAATCTCGCCCATGGCCGCGGCGGATAGCAGCAATCTGCCGAACTCGGTCTCCAGCATGCCCTTGTCGCGCAGTATGGGCGCCACCACGCCCAGCGCCGTGGTCGAAAGCGCCACGGCGGCCAGCAGCGGCGACTGGATGAAGCCGATGGAATGCAGAAAATACATGCTCAGCATGGCGACGGTAAAGGAAAGAAACCAGCCCCCGACAGCCAGCGCCAGTGGTTTGCCCTGGAATTCGCCAAGATTGGTTTCCAGACCGACCATGAACAGCAAAAACGTCAGGCCCAGCTCGCCCATGGTGCCAACCAGCCCGTCGGCGGTAGCCAGATTCAGGATGTGCGGCCCGAGAAAAATGCCTAGCAGTAATTCCACCACCACCACCGGCAACCGTAAATTCTTCGGCATTTGCGCCAGAAAGGGCGCCAGAGCCGCAGCCAGGGCAATTAAAAAAAGATCTATACGATACGATTCCACGGTCTCTCCCGAATTGGCTAAAAATAATTATTATTCACCGTATGTCAACATGCGGTCGCCTCGAAAAACCGGGCTTTGATGATTAGACAAGGCTGTCCTGAGCAAACAGGGGTTTTCGGGGTTTGCATCGCCCAATTTACTCCTTTCGTAAATCATTTTCCAATAACGCTTCATAAACCGGCGGCGTACCCAGCCAGTCGGCAATCAGCAACGCCGAAAAGCAGGTAATGAACAAGGGCAGCACCAAGGCGTAATTCTCGGTCATTTCAATGATCAGCACGATGCCGGTCAAGGGCGCCTGCACCACGGCGCTGAAATAGGCCGCCATGCCGACCACCGCAAACAGGCTGTTATTGACCTCGATTTCCGGAAACAGCAGATGAATTCCCACCCCCATGCTCCAGCCCAGCAGCGCGCCCAGCGCCAGTATAGGCATGAAAATGCCGCCGGCGGCGCCGGAACTGGCGCTGGCCATGGTCAGCAGGAAACGAATCGCAAAAAATAGGGCGACAGATTCTAGCGTCATTTCTCGGCCGGTCAGCATCTCATTGATAAACCCCTGGCCGCCGCCCAGCAGCATCGGGGTATACCAGGCCGCAAGCGTCACGGCCACTGTCAGCATGCCCCACCAGATCAGCGTGGCGCGGAAACCCATGGTGACGAATTTCTGCCCCCACAGCAGGATGCGGGTAAACAACATGCCGAAAAACGCCGATAGAATACCCAGCGGCACGAAAGCCAGTAACAGGTTCAGCGGCGGCGCCCCATGAATGGCGAAATGAAAGCTGGGATGCTGGCCCAGCACCGCGCGGCATAGCATATCTGCCATCAGGCAGGCAATCGCCGCCACGAAAAACTCGAACGAACCGCAACGCCTTTCCAGTTCCTCCAGCACGAATGTCAGGCCGGAAAGCGGCGCATTAAAAGCCGCCGCCAGCCCGGCTCCGCCGCCGGCCGCCAGCATGATGGACTGATCCAGCCCGCTTTTGCCCGGCCAGAATCGCGCCAGCCCTTGCCCTATTGCGCCGCCCATGTGGACGCTGGGGCCTTCCCGCCCCAGCACCAACCCGCCGGTGCTGCCTATCATCATGCTGATAAATTTGACTATCAGCACCCGCAACCAGCGAAAAGGCTTGCGCTCTTCCATCAGCAGGGCTTTCAAATGCGGAATGCCGCTTCCGGCCGCTTCCGGAGCAAAAAACCTCACCAGTCCAGCAGACACCACCACCGTCACGAATACAAAACCCATTATCATCCACGGCCCGGTGTCCTGCCGATGCGCCATAGCGATAAAACGATCGCGAAAGGCCTCGCCAATATCGACGCAAAGGTGAAAACCCACCGAAATCGCCCCGGTCAGCAAACCTAGCAGAATGGCCTGTGGAATCAGCCGGTGCCGCCGCCGGCCCATATCAACCGCTACCCGACCCTTAACCACTTTGTCAGGCAATTTCAATGTGCGCACCTTCTCGGCTACAGTGTAAATTTCCGCTCTCCTTTCAGTATTTGCTAAAAAATAATGTTCGTAACTGTTCAGTTTATGCCCCACTCATTTAAAAACAAGGATATAGGACGCGCCAAACAGGCGATTATCTACTTCTTCAATATCCAGCCCCTGCAACCATGCAGGCTTGCAGGGGGTAAACCAAGTGCGGCGCATCTTTAACGGGCAAGACAGCCTAATGACACAAACAATGTTTACACAAATAAATAAGCACATGCCATGCCATAGGCCAATACTCTGTTTTTTAAAGTGTTATTTTTTATTAACAAACTGCTATTCGCTAAAAATGGCTTAAATAAACCAATAAATTTCCGATCTGGTTGAAAAGCCGGTTTTTGGTAACCCATGCTCGTCCGAATGCACAAAAAAAAACGGCGGACAGCTTGGCTGTCCGCCGTTCGATACCGGGATTCAGCGGCCGGCAAGCGCCGCTAAAAACAATCGTCGTTAAACCGACCGGCTTAATAACCGGCAAAAGAACCCAGTCCGGTGCATTGATCCCAACTGCTGGTTGCCGTTACCCCGACATTCAAACCGCACCAACCGATGCTAATGTCGTTCAAATAGGTGGAGGCCGACGAACTGTAAAGCATGCTCAATTCGGCCTCGGAGGAGGCGTTGAATTTGCCGGCGCTATTAGTGATAGCGGCCGCCATCGGGGACGACCAACTGGTGCCGCCCACAACCCACCAGCCCGCTTCCTGAAAATCCGATGGCGTGTAATAAATCCAGGCGCCGGTATTGGGATCGGCGGACAGGGCGATGTCGGGCACGCCGCGATAATTACCGCTGACAGTCTGATAGGCGGGCTTGCCGACGATGGTGCTGTAACCGCCGCCGCCATCCACCCAAGGCACTTCCTGTTCGAAGTTGCCGGCCGAATTGACCCGTAGGGTAGTGCCGCCGACGCAGACCACATTTTTGGAGACGCACGGCCAACTTGTGCCGGCAGAGTCGCCGCTGGAAGCAAAATACACCACGCCGCTGGCGTTGAAATAATTGTCGTACGAGGTTTCGCCGGCAAACTCGGACATGCCCCAGCTCATGGACACTTCCCCGCCGCCGGCCGCAGACACCAGTTTGCCGGCCACATTGACCGCATACAGCAGATCGGCCAACGAAGCGGACGGGGCTTCCACCAAAAACAGTTGGGCTTCGGGAGCCATGGCGTGTGCCCATTGCAAATCCAGCGCAGCCTCCATTTCCCAGCCGAACGGATCGGCATGCGGTCGGCGACCATTGGCGTACACCACCTTCAAATTGGCGGAAGGCAAACCGAACTGATTGGAAAACGTCTGCAAATCGCGCGCGGCGTTCGGATAATCATAAGCCTCGACAAGGGCCATGGCCTTGCCGCCGCCGCTGACCACGGCCGTGACGCTGTTGGGATTGCAGCCGGTGGCCTGACCGACCAATTTATAGATACAGGCCATTGAAGCCGGTGTCTGAAAACCGTAACCGGAAAAAGGCGCGGTATCAATATTGGGCCGGGCGGCGCTGGCGACGCTGAAGTTGCCGACCGTACCGGCAGGCATCAACATCCGGAAATGGGTATGGGCGCGTTTGCCGAAATCACCCGCGTTTTCCATGCTGGAATCGGGCACGACGACTTTGGCCTGCTGCCGCGCCCAAACTGCGCTGCTGTTAAGTAGCAAAAGAAAGATCGCCAGCTGTATCGAATAGATTTTACAAGTCCGCATACTAAAGTCCTTTATCGTAGAAAAGCAATTATCGCGTGAGATGCGCCGCTTGTTCCGGCGTTTCCCGGTTTCACCCATCGGGTGCGGAATACAGCCGGAATTATACTGCCAAGTGTTTGAAAATAAAGTTACAAAAGGTAAATTTTGGTAAATTGCCCGCCGCGCTTTCAATCCAGAGTGGAAGAGGCCACATGAAAAGCATCGACGTACATATCTGGAAATGCTGCGCCCTTCAAAAAAGCCTGGCGCCTGGCCTGATTCACCATGTCAGGATGGCCGGACAGGTAGATGCGCCAGTCGCGTAGACTGGGCAGGGTGGACATCGCTACTTCATTGGCTCGGCCTTTGGCGACAGTGTGCGGCGCATCGCCCCTGGAGACGCAGGGGGTATAATGAAAATTGGCATGCCGTCTGGCCAAAGTTCGCATCTCGTCGATCCAGTACAATCCATCCATCTCTCGGCTGCCGTGATACAGATGGATGCTCCCCTGATGGTCATGCCGCAACGCATCGCCGACAATCCCGGCCAGCGGCGCCAGACCGCTGCCGGTGCCGACCAGCAGGATGTTTTGCTGGGGATTGCCGGGAAGATAATAGCAAAGTCCGCGCGGTTCGGAAATGGCCAGGGTATCGCCAACCGCCAGTTCCTGATGCACCCATTGGCTAAAACGGCCGTCAGCCAGCCGGCGGATATGAAAATTCAGTTGATAACCGTCATCCCGGCTATTGGCGATGCAATAACTGCGCACCAGGCCATCTTCGCGCATTAAATTCACAAACTGCCCGGCGTAATAGGTCAGCGCCTCCCAGCATTGCAGGCTCAATAGCATGGTTTCCGCGTTCAGGAGCGTCTTGCCGATTACCCTGGCTTCGGTAAAAAAAGCTTCCGCCGGTGTCAGGCTAACGGTCATGCTCTGTTGCGGATAACACAGACAGGCCAGGAAATGATGCTGATGCAACTGCGCATCCTTCAGTCCGGTCTGGGCGGCACTCGGCGGCACTCCGCGCAGGCTGCGGATCATGCAGCTTTGGCAATTCCCCTGCCGGCAGGAGAACGGAATGTTGATGCCCGCTCTCAGTAGCGCGTCCAGTACGGAATCCCCTTCCTGACAAACAATCTCTCTGTCATTGAGTGTAATTATTATTTGCGACATCCAGACTTCCTCTTGATTATCAGTTTTAATACATGTCGTACCGCCCGCTAAAGGCGGGCCGGCATTTCATCAATCAATATCTGTACATTGGGTTTAGCCAGAGCCGCGATGCGGCTTCCCTGTCCGCATCAAAAATACCGGATCGATCAGGCCGGATTTCACCGGCATGCAGGACGGCGATTGATGTCGCCATCAGTAATAAGTGTTTAATAAAAAATAAAAAATCGATCCTGGAAAAGCGGCGTGAATATACACCAATGAAGAATGATTCGGCAAAAACTAAAAATCGTACCGCCCAAAGTCTGCATGGCGTGGCCCGGATGCCATTGCATGGCCTCCGGGAATCGAAGCGGCCAAGGAACTGGCGCGGTTGTCATCGGTCTGAATTCGATCAAAGCGGAGATTGTTCATGCTCATCAAAACAGCTAAACCCCTACCGGCATCGGAAATTACCGATCCGCTGTTTTTTTACAACCGGCGGCGAATGCTGAAAGGCATGCTGGCTACCGCCGCGCTGGCCAGCGGCGTCGCTCCTGTGGCTGCCCTGGCGGCCGAACCGCGCTGGCAGGGGCTGCCGGCCGGCGCTCTGTCGGACAAAACCCTGACCCCAACCCCGGCGGCACTGGTCAAAAACTATACCAATTATTACGAGTTCACCTTAAACAAGGAAGATGCGACGCAGCTTGCTCAGGCGCTGCCCACCGATCCCTGGTCGTTGGAAATAGCCGGCGAAGTGGAAAAACCAGGCGTCTACCCACTGGAAGACCTGCTGAAACGGCAAACCATGGAAGAACGGATTTACCGTTTTAGATGCGTGGAAGGCTGGGCCATGGTGGTGCCTTGGGTCGGTTTCCCGCTAGGCAATTTATTGAAAACCGTTCAGCCGCTGTCCACCGCCCGCTTCGTCAGCTTTACCACGATTCTCCGGCCGGAGGTGATGCCCGGCCAGCGGACAAAGTCGCTGCTCGACTGGCCGTATGTGGAAGCCTTGCGCATCGACGAAGCCATGCATCCTTTGACCATACTGGCCGTGGGCATGTATGGCGATGTGCTGCCCAAACAGAACGGCGCGCCGTTGCGGCTGGTGGTTCCCTGGAAGTACGGCTTTAAAAGCATCAAGGCCATCATCAAAATCGAGCTGCTGCGTAACGCCCCGGTCACCACCTGGAACCTGTCCGCCCCTAATGAATACGGGTTTTACGCCAATGTCAATCCGACCGTTCAGCATCCGCGCTGGAGCCAAAGCAGCGAACGGCTGCTGGGCGACAAACTGTTCACCCCGCGCCGGGCGACCGAGATGTACAACGGCTACGGCGAGCAGGTGGCCGCTCTGTACAGCGGCATGGATTTACGGCGCTTTTATTGATGAGGACGCAGGCGGCCGATAAATACTGGTGGCTGATTTTTGGCTGTGGACTGCTGCCGCTGCTGGCGCTGTTTGCAGACATCGCCGCCGACAATCTGGGCGGCAACCCCATTCAGGCTATCCATATCCGCCTCGGCGACTGGACTTTGCGTTTTCTTTGCCTGACCCTGGCGGTGACGCCGCTGCAAACCGTCAGCCGGTGGCGCGGCATGAGCGGTTACCGGCAACTGCTGGGCCTTTACACATGGTTTTACGCCACGCTGCATGTGCTGGCGTATGTGGTCGCCGACCAGGGTCTGCAATGGCGGGCGATTGTCGTCGATATTTATCAAAGCCCCTACATCTGGTTCGGCGTGCTGGCCTATATGATTGTCCTGGCCCTGGGGTTGACCACGTCGAATTGGGCGAAAAGGCGGCTGGGCAAAAACTGGAAAAAATTGCATCGGCTGATCTATCCGGCCGGGATAGCTGCCGTCATCCATTATTTCTGGCAGCTCAAGGGCAATCTGGCCATGCCGGTTTTCTACGCCATTGTAATTGTCGCGCTGCTCGGTTTCCGGTTGCTGGTCTGGTTTAAAAACCGCCATCTCAACCGGCTGCTGATTCCGCTGGGCAGAAAAACCGGCAGCGGCTGATAAAGCGACAATTGTAGCGGCCCCATGCTCTGCGTTTGGCGAAGATCGTCAAATTCAGTCGATTCGGCCGTCCGGGGGGCAACGTCGTTCCAGCCCGGCATTCTAATTTCTCAAATGCCCGTTTCCATAGGCCACCCACTTGTATGTCGTCAATTCATCCGGCCCAACCGGGCCGCGGGCATGAAGTTTGTCGGTGCTGATGCCTATGACCGATCCCAAGCCATAATCGCCGCCGCCTGACAATCTTGTCGAAGCGTTGATCAGTACTGATGCCGAATCGACCTGCTGCTCAAATTTTTGAGCCTTCTGCAGGCTTTGGGTGACAATGCCATCGGTATGTTTCGACCCATAATGATTGATATGCTCGATAGCCTCTTCAATACCGTTGACGATTTTAATTGACAGGATAGGGGCCAGATATTCGGTACGCCAATCGTCTGCGGAGGCTGGAGAGATGTCCGGCAATATCTTTCGTGTCTGTTCACACCCTCGCAGCTCGATATTATTTGAGTCGAATGCCGCCTGGAGCAGCGGCAGCATCTGTGCGGCGCACTTTTCATCGACTAATAGCGTTTCGAGCGCATTGCACACCTGAACGCTTTGGCATTTCGAGTTGACCGCCAGACTGATGGCCTGTTCCGGGTCGGCGTCTGCCGCTATATAGAGATGGCAGACGCCATCGTAATGTTTAATCACAGGAATCCGGGTGCCTTCGGCGATCCGCTTAATCAGGTCTTTGCCGCCGCGTGGAATTAATACATCCACAAATTCATCCATTTTCAGCAGTTCGTTAACCGCCTCATGGCCGGGCGTACGGATGATCTGGATGCTATGTTGCGGAAGCCCGGCGCTTACGGCGCCTTGAATCATGGCGTCCGCTAACAGGATGTTGGTTTGCAGGGCTTCCGATCCGCCGCGCAAAATGACGGCATTGCCACTCTTGATACAGACCGCGGCGGCGTCGGTGGTAACGTTTGGCCTGGACTCGTAAATAATGCCGATTACGCCAAGCGGCGCCGACTTTTTGTAGACTTGTAGTCCGTTGGGATTGGTGTGTCCTGCCAGCACGCGATTCAGCGGATCGGGGGACAAGGCGACTTTTCTTAGTCTGGAAAGCATGTACTGGAATACTTTATCGTCAATGGTCAAACGTTTGACCATTGCATCCGCCTGGCCGTCCTGCCGAGCTTTTATCACTTCCAGAGCATTGACTTCAAGAACCTGACGCCTGACCGATTCAAGCGCGTCGGCAATGTTTTTAAGCGCAAGATTGCGAACTGTTGCAGAGGTTGACGAGAGCTGGCTTGCTGCGAATCGGCTTTGTTTGGCAATAAGCTGAACGATACTGGTATTCATATTTTCAACAATAGGTTTTTGAAGGGATTGGTTATTCAGTGCGTTGGGCGAATCCTGCGAATTGCCGGAGTGATTTGCGCAATGGCGATTTCGTTTTCAGGCCCTTGGCTGGAAATATGATACGCCCATTCACGGAATCCGGGAGTCGAAGCGGCCATTAAATGGCTGGTATTCCCGGAAACGGTGGCTGTTTATAATATTTTGTTTTTAAATAACTATTTTCTATTGCCCAGTATTTGTGCGGCCGGCCCTCAAAACGCAAATCTCCTGCTTGCCGCCAAAGCCCCGGTGCGTTGCATCTGATACCCTTGAACATTTGTGCTGACCGGTTGCAGCCATTCGAAGCTGAAGGTGTTTCCGGCCAGACTGCCATGCGGTGTCATGAGCGTGACCCCATGCGTGCGCGGGGAACTTTTTTCCATTATCAGGGTCTAACAAATAGGCGCGATTTTGGGGACGGCGGGTGTGAGGGGGTTATGCTGGAACTAAGCTTTGGCCAAGGTTCTCTGGCTATTATGCGCATGAATAGCTTTAATTTTCAAGCCGTATGGGTTGACAGTTGTGATGGCGTGTGTGCTGTGTTGATATAAAGAAAATTTTCAGCCTCCTGGGGTGAGGGAATAAAGCCATCTGCTCGCGACAGATGCGCTGCACTTGTTTAGATGCATGCATGGTATGTGGATTGCATGCGCAAATGATCGCCCGTTTGGTGCATTCTGCATGCGATTTTAATAGCTTCGAGAATGGAAACCGGCTTTTCCTCGGCAGGTTCTCCATTTCTGGACAGCATCCGAGTATTCACAGGCGTTCGCTTCAGGTTGATGCGTCGCACATTGTTTGGCGCATCCTGAACGACCTGTTTTGTAACAGAACGTATTAATGGTGAATAGTTACTAAATTTCAGATGATAACGATGACGTCGGAAAGCAGCATTGCCAGAGCAGGAGGTTTATTGAGCGGAGTTATTCTGAAGGAACAGGCTGTGCATGCGGATGAGTTGCCGAATCGGGTCGATCTTGGGGCGGTGACGCCTGCGCTGATCGGTTTGATGCTGAAGCAGCGCGAGCAGGTCATTCTGACCGAATTGCAGCGCGTGGAGGGCGGCGACAGGCATCATATCGCCGTGCTGGAGAAGCAGGCGTCCGACATTCAATGCAAGTTGCATAATATGGAAGTCGCGCTGGCCGATTGTAAAAAAATGCTGGCGGCCGCTCATGCGGCGCTGGAGCGCCTGGGGCAGCGCTTGCCGGCTCCGGCCTTGCAGCAGGCTTTAAAGGCTTTGCTGGCGGGGCGAACCGAACCCGCCGAACAGCTTTTTGCGGCCGTTAGGGCCAGACAGGGGGATCAGGCGGCAGAGGCGGCGTTTCATTTGGCGGAGCTGGCCTATAACCGCATCGATTATGCGGCCGCCTTCCGCTTGTATTGCGAGGCGGTGGATTTGCAGCCGGATAATCCGCTTTATAATAACGAGGCCGGGTATCTGGCCAAGACCATAGGCCGCTATCACGATGCGGAAACCCTGTATCTTAGGGCGTTGGCGATATGGGAACGGACTGTGGGGGCCGAGCATGGCGATGTGGCGAACAGTCTCAATAATCTGGCCGGGCTGTATCTGGCGCAAGGCTTGTATGCCCGGGCGGAGCCGCTTTACCGGCGGGCGCTGGACATCCGCGAAAAATTGCTGGGAACCGCGCATCCGGAAGTGGCGGTCAGCGTCACCAATCTGGGGCTGTTGCATGTTTCCCTGAGCCGCTACGCCAAAGCGGAACAGTTTTATCTGCGCGCCCTGGCGATACGCGAAGAGTCGCTGGGCGAGGGCCATTTCGACGTGGCCGTCAGCCTGGGGCATCTGGCCGGGCTGTATAAGACCCAGGGGGCTTACGCCAAGGCCGAACAGTGTTTTCAGCGGGCTCTCAGGATTTGCGAACAGGCTGTGGGCCCGGATCATCCCTGTATCGCCACCTTGCTCAATAGCCTGGCCGGGCTGTACAAGGCGCAGCGCGCCTACGCCAAGGCCGAGCGCCTTTATCATCGGGCGTTGGTCATCAATATGCATGTACTGGGCGAAGATCATCCGCATGTGGAGGCCGGCATGGTCAATTATGCTTCCTTGCGCAGGATGTTGAATCGGTTGCCTGATACTGAGGGCTAGGAGCCTGTCCGAGAATAAAAGCCGCAGCACACGCACGGGGTCAGGTCTTTCGTTAACACATACCCCCCCCACCATCGCAATCCTCTAAACTTGAGAGAAAATCCCTATACAATCAATCTGTTAAGTGCTAAAACGTTAACGCACAGGGTCAGGT
>JAQTUW010000056.1 GCA_028707085.1 Methylococcales bacterium
TTGTGCGGTACAACCTACATTAAGTTCTGAACAAAGTTTACCAAAATAAAAATCTCCTGAACAACTTTCTCTCGTTCCGTAAGTACATCTCCCCGAAATACAAGCACCCATAGGATCTGGAAACCAGAACGGCGATTCTGATCAAAAAAGCCCAGCAGGTCGGGGTTGATCTGCAGCAGGAAATTGCCTTTTTTATCGCCAAGCGCATCCCTTCCAATGTCAGGGATCTTGAAGGCGCATTAAGAAGAGTTATTGCCAATTCCCAGTTCACAGGGCGGGAAATCACCCTGGAATTTACCAAGGAAGCCCTGCATGACCTGATCAGTTTACAGGACAAGCTGGTGAGCATCGATAACATCCAGAAAACGGTTGCCGATTATTTCAAAATCAGGGTAGCCGATTTATCCGCCAAAAACCGTAAACAGTCCATTACCCGTCCGCGGCAGATGGCCATGAGTCTGGCCCGAGAACTGACCTCGCATAGCTATCCGGAAATTGGCGATGCTTTTGGCGGCCGTGATCATACTACGGTGATCAATGCCTGTAAGCGCATTGTAGAGCTGAAGGAAGAAGACGGGAAAATGGCCGAAGATTATAAAAACCTGTTGCGGACGCTGACTCAGTAATTGACGACCGCTCCACAACATGTCTGTCGCCAGGAGGCGGCGCGCTATCCCCTGGCGCTTAAAAAAACCGCCCGGCTGAAGGAGAAGGAGAAGGGCAGTCATGCGTGGTGAAACAAGGCTTTGATGTTTCGGCATAGCCTTGTGAAGAAGCCGTTTTTCGCGGCGCTCTGCCGTATCAGTCGGCCGCCAGATATTGTTCGGAATTGATCGGCGATTCGTAACGGATTCCTTCGCTAAAAAATTGCTCCGGTTTGCTGGCGATTTCTCTGGCGGCCAGAAATTGAGCATAATAATTACGCGAAGCAAAGCCGAAAGCCGGGCCGTCATATTTTTCAACGATATGTACAAAATCGCCGCCCATCCGGTTTTGCGCGCGCTTCATACCGCCGATGCCATGGTTATAAGAGGTAATCGCCGTTGGCCAGTCGCCCAGTTTGCCATAGGCGGTACTCAGGTAATGGGCTGCGCCGCTGGCTGAAGCGATAGGATCAAGACGCCGGTCTACGCTATTCCCGTCCGGCATGAAAGTCTTGGCAGCAGCTTTGGTGAATTGCCATAAACCCAATGCTCCCGCCGATGATTTGGCGGAGGCCTGAAATGAAGACTCGACATGCGGCAGATAGGCCAAATCCTCCGGTAACCCGGCATTCCGAAAGATTTTTCTGAATTTCAGATCATATCGGCCGCTTATTTCCAGGCCGTGTTTGAACCGTTCGCGGGTTCCGCGCTGCGAGCGCAGTCTATCGCTGGCACCCGCCAGTATGCTGAGCGGTTTTCCGCTGTTTTCCAGCGTGGCGATCAGTTGTTTGTCATTGGCGTTCAGTGCGGCGCCGTAACGCAGTTTGGCTTCCAGCGTCGATAGTTGTCCTTTCCAGTATTCGCGGCGTTGGCTGACAATGTTTTTTTGCTCGGCAGTCAGGGATTCGCTGACATCGCCCGGTAAAACCATTACTTCATATACCACGTCAAGGTAGCGGTCGTCATGGAAGGCCACTTGGGAGCGCTGCCAGACGGCATAGGTTTTTCGCCAAAAAGCCACGGCGGGCTCAAGCGAGGCGGGTTTGGGAAAGACGCCGGAATAGGCGGCTATGGGTTTATCCGTTGGCGACGCCGACCTCTGCTGCACATCCTGCCTGGCTGCTGTCAGATTGTTCCGTTTGGGTGGCGAACTGCCGCAGCCATTCATTAACAACAGCGCCATGCAGCCCAGTGAACAACCTAACACCCGTTGCAGTGTTTTCAGTCTAGTTTGTCGATTGAACATTCTTCGGTATCCGGATAGGCTCATTACTAAAAATTTCATTGCCTATTTGGCATTTTTGGCCAAATAGTTACATTCTTTCAAGTAATAATAGCGCTCATTTCAAAATAATGTGAAGAAAAAATTCGGTTTCCAGACTTTTTTGCCACATTACCACGAGCTAGCTTCCGGGGTAAATTCAACTTTTCCGTTTAATGCCAGCCGCCATACTGGGTGGTCGGATCGCCGCGAAATCCGGTACTGGTCTTGTTTGCATCGGGTACATGCACGCCATCTTCCGCAGCCTGCACCATATTGCGCAAACTATAGCCGCCCAGGGCTTTGGCTTGCCTGGCTATGGCCGTGGTCAAGGGGTTGATGTCATACCGGCTGATGCCCGGCTGCACGGCGACAGTCTGCATTTTTTCACCGTCCGCAGCGCGCCCGTCGGGTATGTAGTTCAAAATGACGGGTAGAACCGTCCCGGCAGGGATTGTAAGCAGATAGCGGGCGCTGTTTTCCAGTGTGGTTTCGGCTAGCAAGTCGCCGGACGCCGTTCTGGCTTCAATTTTGCCATGCTTGACCGGTCCGCTGTTATTACTCACGGCGCCTTGCAGGCTGGCCGGACTTTTATCGGTTTTGGCCGGTTGGTTGGAAATTTGTGGTGGTTGCTCCCTGCCGCAGGCGATCAGCAAGGTCATCATCAGAAAAAAAGTCGTGAATTTGCAAAGATTCATAGTTTTCTCCATAAAGCCGTCCAGTTCCGATACGGCTTAAAAAAAGCGCTGGTTGAGCAGAAAATGGGTGGCGATACTGCCGAAATAGCCAAGAAGAATCACCGGCGTCCATTTCAGATGACTGCTGAAAGTATAGCTCTTTTTCATTTGACCCATCAGTCCGACGCCGGCCGCAGAGCCGATTGCCAGCAAGCTGCCGCCGACCCCGGCCGTCAGGGTAACCAGCAGCCACTGGCCCTGAGAGATGTCCGGATGCATGGTTAAAACTGCAAACATGATGGTGCCGTTATCAACGAATGCCGAAAATATGCCAACCAGAATATTGGCGATGGTGGGATCCATGTCCACATACAGTATATTTGAGGCCACGGTGAGATAGCCAAGAAAGCTTAGTCCGCCGACACTGATCATCACGCCGTAAAAAAACAGCAGGGTATCCCATTCCAGTTGCGCAACATTTTTAAACACGTCAAATTTCTGGTTTCTATGCGAATCGGGTATGTCCAGTTGATAGAATTTGTAGACATAGGCGTAATCGTTTACGGATGGGTTATGGGAGGATGGCCATTTTTGCAGATAAAAGCCGTAAAACTTCAAATAGGTCAGACCCAGCAGCATGCCGGCGGCCGGCGGCAGTCTCAGCATGTTCTCGAATAATACGGCGGTGATAATGGTCAGCAAAAACAGGACTATCATGGTTAGCGCCCCCCGTTTCATCTTGGGTGTCTTGCCATGCGGCAAGGGATGTTCGCGAGGAATCCAGAAGTGCATGATGGTGGCCGGCAGGGCGAAATTGACCACCGCCGGCAGAAAAAGCGAGAAAAAGTCGATAAAGGGAATATAACCGCTTTGCCAGGCCAGCAAGGTCGTGATGTCGCCAAACGGACTGAATGATCCGCCGGCATTGGTAGCGACAACAACATTGATGGCCGCCAGACTGGAAAACTTGCTGTTCCCTTTGCCCATGGCCTGAATGACTGCGCCCATCAGCAAGGCGGTGGTCAGATTATTGCAGATTGAGGACATGAAGAAAGACATAAAGCCGGTAATCCAGAACAGTTTGCGGTAACTGAAGCCTTTACTTAACAGCCAGGCTCTGAGGTTATCGAACACATTGCGGTCTTCCATGGAGTTAAGATAGGCCATTGAGACCATAATGAACAAGAACAGCTCGGCATAACTTTCCAGGCAACTCCGGAAAGCACGCCCCGATTGTTCGCCCATGCCGCCGGCAACGTAGATTGCCGCAATTAAGGCCCAAATCAGACTGGCTGCCAGCACCATGGGTTTGGACTTGTTCAACTCGGTCACTTCTTCGGTCATTGCCAGAATATAGGCCAAAGCAAAAATGCCTATGGAGGCGAATCCGACCCAGTGATGCGTCAAATTTAAAGCTTGTGCCGTACTTCCGGTTTCAGCCCAGGATAAAGCAGGTAACAAAGTTAAAAGCAACAATGAGGCAACGCGTTGAAACACGAATAATCTCCGATTCGATAGTGTAATGTTTGGCTGGTAATGATAGCCATAAGTTGGTTCAGGGATCAGGAAAAATAGAGAATATCGGCAAACTGGAGGTTCAATTTACCTCAAAATCCGGCAATTGCTCCGCTAACCCCATGGCGTGCTGCGCCAATAACTGCTTTGCGGGAGGCAGGTGATCAAGCAAAGTCAGTCCGGCGTTTCTTAATACCGAGAGAGGGAAATTGTCGCTGGAAAAAATCCGGACGATATTATTGGTAAAACCGATGGTTTTATCGTGATCGCGTTGCCGCTGCATGGCGTATTTTTTTAATAGCGCGGCAGAACCGATATCCCCGGACAATCCTGCTTGTTCAAGCAGCATTTCCGCCAGTTTTGCCACGTCGCGAATGCCCAGATTAAAGCCCTGTCCGGCGACCGGATGCAATTGATGGACGGCATTGCCGATGATGACGGCGCGGCCGGAGACCATGTCGTTGGCGCGAATCAGGCTTAAAGGAAAAGCCCGAATGGGCGCTTTCAGGCTTAATGCCCCTAGCCGGTAACCGAAGCACGCCTGCAGCTGGTCAAGGAGTTCCGCGTCGCCGCCATTCATCAGATCCTGAGCCTGATCATGGCTACGCGTCCACACCACAGACAAATGCCTGCCGTCGGCAGGCAGCAATGCCAACGGCCCGGAAGCGGTAAAACGCTCGTAAGCCGTGTTGTGATGCGGCAGCGCGGACTGTACGGTGGTTACCAGGGCGGTTTGGCCGTATTCGCTGACCTGCTGCGAAATTTCCAGCAGTCTGCGTACCGTCGATTGGCCGCCGTCCGCCCCGACCAGCAACTGTGCGGACAGGTTTAGCGACACGCCGCCCTGCTTCAGGCTGAGGTTGACGGCTGTATTCCCGGACATTAATCCGGCGACGCGGGTCTCATAAAAGCAGCGGATAGGGGTCTGAGCAATCAGATCGGCAAGGTGTTCTTCAATCTCTCGGGCAAGAATGACATATCCCAGTGCATCAACATTCTGTTCTGCGGCGGATAGGCGGGTTTTGCCGAAATGCCCCCGATCGGATATATGTATTTGTTTGATTGCCGTGGCCTTGTCGGCCATGCCGGGCCAGGCGCCCAGCATCTGCAACAGTTGCACCGTACCGGCCGCCAGCGCCAGGGCACGGTCGCCAAGCGGCGAGTCTTTTAATTGCTGGCGGCTGGCCGCCTCGATAATGGCAATCTTCAGACCGCTGTCTTTAAGCGCCAGCGCCAGACAGTTGCCTGCCAGACCCGCACCGACGATAATCAGATCGAAATCGTTTACCATTCAATCACCTCGCATCAGGACTTCAATGTCTGCAATGGTTTTAGGCACCGCATGGGTCAGCACCTCGTGTCCTTCTCCGGTTACCAGCACGTCGTCCTCAATGCGAATGCCGATGCCGCGCCATTTGCTGTCTACCGTTTCACAATTGGCCGGAATATATAGCCCGGGCTCCACAGTCAGCACCATGCCCGGTTCCAGAAGGCGCCATTCGTCTTTGATCTTGTAGTCGCCGACATCATGCACATCCATGCCCAGCCAGTGACCGATACGGTGCATGTAGAACGACTTGTACTTTTCGTCCTTGATCAGTTTGCTAACCCGGCCGGTCAATAAACCCAGTTCCACCATGCCTTTGGTCAATACCTGAACCGAAGCCTCGTGCGCCTTGTTCCAGGCGACGCCGGGACGGATTTCCTGAAGTGCTGCCGACTGGGCGTCCAGCACCAGTTGATATAGCTGTTTTTGCGGCTCGCTGAATTTACCGGAAACCGGAAAGGTGCGAGTGATGTCCGCCGCATAATGTTCGCATTCCACGCCGGCGTCAATCAGCAGCAAGTCGCCTTTGCCAAGCAAGTCCCGGTTGTCGGTATAATGCAGCACGCAGGCATTCCGGCCACTGGCCACTATGGACGGATAAGCAACCGCGCGTAAGCCGTTCTGAATGAATTCGTGGAGAATTTCGGCTTCGATCTGATATTCATGCATGCCTGGCTTGCAGTAGCGCATGGCTCTGATATGCGCTTTGGCGGAAATTTCGGCGGCGCGGCGCATCAGATTTAATTCTTCCCGGCTTTTGAAGAGCCGCATTTCATGAATGATGTGCTCCAGCGATACCAGTTCGCCGGGAGCAGAAACGCCGGTTCTGGATTGTTTGCGAATGTGATTGATCCATTCCAGCAGCTTGTGATCCAGTTCGCTATCCTTGCCCATGGGATAAAATACCTTGGATTTATTTTCCAGCATGCCGGGCAGAATGTCATCCAGATCGGAAATTGGAAACGAATCATCCGCTGCATAGTGCTGGGTGGCGCCTTCCAGTCCGGCATGGGCACCTTCCCAAAGTGCTTTTTTTTCATCGAATTCCTTGCAGAAAAGCACATATTCGCCCTGTTGGCGGCCAGGAATAAAAACAGCCAGCGATTCGGCCTCGTTAAAGCCGGTCAGATAAAAAAAGTCGCTATCCTGGCGAAATGGATAATGTACATCGCGGTTTCGGGTTTGGTGGGGCGCGCTGGCGATAATGCCAATATTGCCTTTTCCTATCTGCTTCATGAGCGCCGCGCGGCGTTTTCTGAATTCACTTTGTTTCATTTTGTTGTCAGCAATCAATGGCTTTTTCCGTGTCCGGCTTCAGAAAAATAGTCTCTAACGATAAACACGGCTGCCCGCAGATACTCATGAATTTCCGTTAAAGCGTTTGCATCCTCTTCGTCGTGGATGTCGGTGTCGATTTTAGTCAATTCGATCAGATCGCGCATGATTTCCCCGATTTCGCCCGGCCAGTTGCCGTCCGATTGTTCATGGCCTATGCCAAACAAAAAACCGGCGCACCAGTTTCGCAATGCCTCCGCCTGCTCGGTCAGCGGTTCGTCCTGATCGGGCAGGCATAAATCGAATACAAATTCATTATTGGCGTCTATCAGTTGCAAACGGATCGTTTCAAACCATGTCAGCAGCGCGGCTTTGGAAGAGTCTGGCAGGCTGGCGCCAGCGCCGGTCAGTTCCCCAAGCCAGTCGCCGGCATCCATGCGGGTTTCGATCGATAACATGCCAGTCGCCATGCCGTGCGCTTCCGATACGCCGATGCCGGTGTGCAGCCGTTCCATCATTTCATTAAGAACTTGATACATTAATTAATGGGTTCCTGACTAAATTTTGCCGAGAAGATGTTTAAAAAATGGCGCTTATGCTAACATTGATCATGATCCTGGATGATTTTAATGTCGTATCGGCCGCATATTTTATGACCTCATCAGAAAAAGACCTCTCACTTGAGCTGGAAGCGCTGGCGGCTAGACTCGACACGCTGATTAGCCAGTTCAATCTGCTCAAGAGCGAGAACAAATCGCTTAAAATCAAACAGGATGCCCTGGTAAAGGAAAAAGCCAGGCTACTGGAAAAAAATACCTTGGCCAAAGCCAGTCTTGAAGCAATGATATTGCGTCTTAAAGCCATGGAGCATGACGCATGAGCAAGCCTGTTCAGCCAGTTTCCCTTAATATTCTCGATAAGGAATACAGGATTGCCTGCGCCATTGACGAGCAGGAAGAACTGATAAAGTCGGCCCAGGAACTTGACAGGCAGATGCGCAGAATTCGCGATACAGGCAAGGTGAGCGGTGCGGACAGAATTGCCGTGCTGGCTGCACTTAATCTGGCGCACGATCTGACCGCTTCAGCTACCGCAGTAGGCCCTGATATCATCGCCAGCATGGCCGACATGCGGCGCAAAATAGAAAATGTTTTAGAAAGCACATAAACCGTTTAGAATATCCATCTTGTCTCCTGCAGCGATCGAGTAGTGCTGGGTGTTTCCTGAACCTGTTTTTACCCCGGAAGCTTTTTGCCATTCATGGTGTGCAAGCCTGTTAATTCAGGAAGCCTGATTGAATGGATTTGGTTTCCACTTGAACCTTCGGTTCAAGGACGAAAGCACAAGACGGCGCAGGCGGGAGACCTTGATTCCGCTACACTTTTGTTGCCGGCTAAATAATCCACCGTAGCCGGCCGGGTTGCCGATTTGAAACCCGGGCAAGCAGTATTGACGGCCGGTTTCAGCCTGTTCTGACCGAACTCCAGCCCGAATCCGGCAGGTCGGATTCGGGCTGGAGTTCGGATGGTGTCAGGCAGCCGCTAATGCAGCGGCCTGCACAGTACTCAGAAAGGTCTGGCAGTCGGCGTCGACCAGCTCAAATCCCATGCGTTCGCTAAAGCGCTTTTCCTTGTCGGTCGGATTTTTCCTTAAAAACCAGCCTTTATGTTCATCTGCTCCGTAGACGATGTCGCTCATAACCATGCGTTCGGAATCCCGGTTTAGAGGCAGACCCAGCAATAAATATTTTTTGCCCTTGCGGTATTCCTTCAGAAAATTCGGAATGGCGAAGCCGCCCATCAATTCTGTGATGTAATCGACATAATCGGCATCGGAGGCGACATAATTTGATTCCGGTTTTGGCGTACCCATGGGTTTGAACAAAACGGGCAATTTTTTATCGACCTGCTCGTTGTCGATTTCAAAATAGCTGCTGCCATCGTAATGATAAATCTTGTATCGGTAAGCTGAGGCGACAATACGGGCTAGGCCGACCACCAGGGTATGCTCCTCGTCCGCGTAACTATCCTGAAGCTGTGTGTCGCGGTTGATATCGATCACATAATTGGGTCGCCATTCCGCCAGCCATTCGTGTACGGAGGAACGGCTCCATTTGGTCTGCCCGTATAATTTATCCAGAAACTGGGTTAAAAAAGTGCGGCCGCGCTTCAGTTCCTGATTCATGGCGGCGCGAGGAAATTCGTACATCAGTTTGGGCGCCATCGGTTTGCCGCCATTCATGGCCAGTATCAGGCTATCGCTGTCGGCAGGCATGGGCCGGCCGTCGATTTTGCTAACAGAGTCGTACAGCACGCCAGGCCCGAGATAAGGAATGACCTGATTATCGTATAACCCGCTTAAAATTTCGGAAAAAACAGTGCTCGACATATTACGTCCCCTTATGTAGTTAAAAAAACACCTGTAATAAACAAGCAAAATTTAATCCACTTCCGGTTTTGTGCTTAAATTTTATCCTGTATATTAGGGAATTCAAGGAGTGACGAACATCGGCCAACATCTGGAAACCAGGATTTATCCCTTGTAAATTGTATGGAATCCTACAGATGCAGAATGACAAAACGACAAGTTGCGTCAGCAGGCGCATGAGATGGGATCGGCATAATCCGAACGGAGAGTGGTAATTCCATTGACAGAAGGCCTGATTCTGATTTAGAGTTGACCCAGATCGTCCTTATTGCCCATCAGCATCGGTGTGGCTGTTTTCTCTGGTCTGAAAACCAGGAACACAATGTTGGTGAGCGGTCCCTATAACTATAACTGTAACAATTGGAGCACATCATTATGGCAAGACCATTAATTCAAATGGCGTTGGATTCACTGGATTTCGACCAAACTGTCGCATTGGCTGATCAGGTAGCCCCTTATGTCGATATTTTCGAAATCGGCACCCCTTGCATTAAATACAACGGTATCAATCTGGTTAAGGAACTGAGACAGCGTTACCCTGACAAACTGTTGCTGGTAGACCTGAAAACCATGGATGCTGGCGAATACGAAGCGGGCGCATTCTATGCGGCCGGCGCGGACATTTGCACCGTACTGGGCGTATCCGGTCTGGCAACCATTGCCGGTGTTATCAAAGCGGCAAAAAAACACGCTGCCGAAGTTCAGATCGACTTGATCAATGTTGATGATAAAGCCACCTGTGCAAGAGAATCCGTGAAACTGGGCGCACAAATCGTCGGTATTCACACCGGTCTGGATGCACAGGCTGCGGGTCAGACACCTTTCGCCGATCTGCAGGACATTGCCCGTTTGGGTCTGAATGTCAGAATTTCTGTTGCCGGCGGTATCAAGCCAGCTACTGTACAGCAGGTTGTTGAAGCGGGCGCCAGCATTATCGTGGTCGGCGCCGCCATCTATGGCGCCGCATGTCCAGCAACCGCCGCTCGTGAAATTCGCGAACTGGTTGACGCTGCCGCTGCATAAGCCAGCCTTGGCAAACGCCTGATTTCAAGAAGTAACGCCAAGGACGAGTGGTTATGCCACTCGTCCTTTTGTTTGTTTTAACCCCCCGAATTTTACAGGGAACGGTTTCTTACCGCTCCACATGTACAAAAATGATTTAAGGAGACCAACATGCCTTCGCGTCGAGACTTAGCGAACGCCATACGCGCCCTCAGCATGGACGCCGTGCAAAAAGCCAACTCAGGCCACCCTGGTGCGCCGATGGGAATGGCGGACATAGCAGAAG
>JAQTUW010000073.1 GCA_028707085.1 Methylococcales bacterium
CTACACCACGTCAGCCGATATTGATTTTCCAGGCGAATTGACGACGCCGGAAATTTACACGGTGATGGATGATTTAAAAGCCTTTAAAGTGCCCGTGCTGATTTTATCGGGCGGCGAGCCGTTGCTGCATCCTGACATCTTCAACATTTCCCGCCGCGCTAAAGACATGGGGTTTTATGTCGCCTTATCGAGCAACGGCACGAAAATTTCGGTGGAAAATATTGATGAAATAGCCGCCATTGACTACCAGTACATCGGCGTCAGTCTGGACGGCATTAAAGACACGCATGACCAGTTCCGGCGCATGCCGGGGTCTTTTGACGAGGCCTTGCGCGGCGTGCATCTGTGTCTGGATAAAGGCATTAAAGCCGGCATCCGCTATACGCTGACCCAGGATAATTACCAGGATTTCCCGGCCTTGCTGCAGTTGATGGATGAAAACGACATCGACAAATTCTATTTATCGCATTTGAATTACGGCGGACGCGGCAATAGAAACCGCAAGGATGACGCCCATTTCCTGATGACCCGGGACGCGATGGATTTGCTGTTTACAACCTGCTATGAATGGCTGGCCGCGGGCAAGGAACGCGAATTTGTCACCGGCAATAACGATGCCGATGCGGTTTATTTCCTGCATTGGGTGGCAAGGCATTTCCCCGGCCAAGCCGATCATATCAGGGCTAAGCTGGAACAATGGGGCGGCAATGCGTCCGGCGTTAATGTCGCCAACATCGACAACCTCGGCAACGTCCATCCCGATACCTTCTGGTGGCACTATAACCTGGGCAATGTTAAAGACCGGCCGTTTTCAGAAATCTGGCGGGATATATCCGACCCATTAATGGCGGGCCTTAAGCAATCCTCCCGGCCGCTGGAAGGCCGCTGCGCAAGCTGTCATTTTCAAACCATCTGCAACGGCAACACCCGGGTCAGGGCGGCCCAAACCTCAGGCAATTACTGGGCTGAAGATCCGGGCTGCTATTTGACTGAAGCGGAAATAAGCGCCTGATGTTACCGGCTGCTGCGCCTGGGATCAAACGCATCCTGGACGGTATCGGCGAATAAATTGGCGGCCAGCACCAATGCAAACATAAATACAAAAGCGGCCGTCAGCGACCACCAGACGACGGGCTCACGCGCCATTTCCAGGCGCGCGCCGTTAATCATGTTACCCCAGCTGTAAGTGGCCGGATCGACGCCGATATTGATGTACGACAATACCGCCTCGGCCAGCACCAGCGAACTGAAATCCAGCACGACAGAGATCAACACAATGTGCATGACGTTCGGCAGGATATGCCGGACTAAAATCCTGCCCTGCTTGACGCCCAAGGCATGCGCCGCCTGCACATATTCCATTTCCCGCAGTTTCAGCGTTTCCGCCCGCAGCAACCGGCATAAGCCCGTCCAGCTCGTCACGCCCAGGATCAGGCAAAGAAATAACAGCCGCATATCGGCGCGAACGATGACGCTGGTAAAGTCTTGTTCGTGATTCGCCATGTAAACCTGGACCATCAGAATCGACGCGGCTATCAGCAAGACGCTGGGAATGGAGTTCAGCGTGGTGTAAATATATTGGATGACATCATCTATCCAGCCGCGAAAAAATCCCGCCAGAATGCCGAAGATAATCGCCATCGGCAGCATGACCAGCGTCGTCAGCGTTCCTATCACCAAGCCGGTGCGGATGCTTTTAATAGCTTGGTAAAAAACATCCTCGCCGACTTTGTCGGTGCCGAATACATGATAATAACCGGACAGATAACACAGCGTGTAACTGACTGGGATGATTATGAATACAGTTGCCAATACCGCTTTAGACGCCGGCGTGAGCATGACTCGTCTATGTCGTGCTTTGAAAAAAAACCATAACGGCAGCAGCAAAAAAGCAATCAGCGCCACGCCCTGAATCAATCCGACCAGCGCTTTTTTAGAAATATCGGGTATCAGTTGGCTTTCCGGGCGATCCAGATGCCTGCCGCCAAATTCCAGGCGTGGATAGCCCCATTGCGACGAGCCGTCCGGCTGTATCATCATTTCCTTGCTGTATAGAGTTGTCGCAAAAGGCGCGGAATAGGTCTTCTCGCCATGCGCGCGTAGCGGTGCGGCCCAATAATCCAGCAGGCTGATAATCTCATTGCTTTTATCGTCGACAGGCCTGAAATGCACGGAATCCAGCACGCCAATCAGGACAAAAAACAGCAATATGACCAGCGACACCATGCCGGTTTTATTGCCGGCTATTTTTTGCAACGGGCGTTTAATGTGCTCTTTGCCACGCAAATAAAACGTCAGGGCGAGTATGATAACAATCAGTAGAAATATCAGCGCGTCCGTCCATAAAATGACCATTGCTATCGTCTCTGTGTGGGTATAAATGATTTTTGCCGTTAGTTATAAAACAGGGCTATCGCGTTGCCCGCTACAAATAGGGCTAATCGTTTATAAATTCATAGGGGGGTGTTTGGCTTCTTTTACAGGCCTATTTTAAAATCAGGCAAGCTCAATAATGCAATCTTTTTCTATGCTCAATTAAAGGCAAATCGCTTAAAGAGCACCGGAAACGCC
>JAQTUW010000057.1 GCA_028707085.1 Methylococcales bacterium
AGCTCCGGCTACTAACCTTCTTCGATGGGGGGACCGGCTACAACATCCGGCCACAGCCCGGCGACCTGACAGCCAACTCGCTGACAAGCACCGGTGCAGGCTTCAGATTTGGCGTCGGCGAAACATTCAGCTTCAGCCTGGACTGGGGGTACGCCCTTGATAACTCGACCCAGACCAAACGTGGCGGCAGCGCATACCACTTCAAAGGACAGCTTTCGTATTAGACAACTTCCAGGGAGTCAGGAGTCAGAATCCAGGAGTCAGAATAAACCGGAACCCAAAAACAAGATATTTTGTTTGACAGGATTAGCAGGATAAGATCAATATTTAAAAGGAATATCAAGAATAGGACTTGAGGTTTAACAATCCGGACTTATATCATGTTAATCCTCTCAATCCTTTAGGCGCGCTGAGTCCAGTTAGATTTGGTCTTTCATTGTTTATTTTTTTGCACAACATGAGTTGTTGGTAAAAGGTGAGCGCCATGAATAAAGCCTATCGTCTCATCTGGAGCAAAGCTAAGGATGCCTGGGTCGTCGCAGCCGAAATTATCAAGGGAAATGGCGGACCGCCGCCGGTAACAGTCACCGCTCTGATGGTCGCCACTGCTCTGGCGTTGACAGTCCGTACAACCCTTGCCTTACCCACCGCTCCCCAGGTAGTTAACGGCACCGCCGCAATAAGCACCAGCGGCAGCGCCATGACAATTACCAACTCTGCCAACGCCATCATCAACTGGCAGAGCTTCTCCATCGGCAACAACGAAACAACCCGCTTCATCCAGCCTTCGGACCTGAGCGCCGTCCTCAACCGCGTAACCGGCGGTGACCCATCCAAAATTCTAGGTGTACTGCAATCCAACGGCAAGGTTCTGCTGATAAACCCGAACGGCATCCTGTTCGGCAAAAATTCAAGAGTTGATGTGGGGGGTCTGATCGCCTCCACCCTCAATATCACCAATCAAGATTTTTTGGCCGGCAAGATGAAGTTCAGTGCCGGACCGATTACTGGAAAAATTGAGAATCAGGGTGCAATCACCGCTCCAATCGTCGGCGAACTCTACCTGATTGCAACCGACGTAACCAACAACGGTATCATTACAGCCCCCAATGGCGACATTCTGCTCGCAGCCGGCAAGGAAGTACTGCTGGTCGATAAAAGCAACCCAGAGATCGCGATGGTGGTCAGCGCCCCTGAACATCAATCGATCAACCTGGGTACCCTTGTCGCCGACGCAGGCAGGGTAGGGGTGTACGGCGGGATCGTTCGCCAGAAGGGGCGGATCAGCGCCGATAGCGCGGTTATGCAAGGCGGCAGGATATTCCTGAAGGCGACGAAGTCGATTGAATTGGCTGACACCAGTGTCATCAGTGCAGATGGGGCAAAGGGCGGCCAGATTGTCGTCAAGACCGAAGAGGAAGGCAAAATAAGCGGCACTCTGACCGGACGGGGAAGCATATCCGCCCAGGGTGATGGAACTGATGGAAGCGGCGGGTTTATCGAGACCTCGGCGGCAAAGGTTGACCTGAACGGAATTAATGTAAGGACAAATGGCGGCAACTGGTTGATTGACCCTAATGACTTCACCATCGCAGCCGCAGGCGGCGACATCGACGGCGCGACACTTTCAAGCAACCTTGGCGCGGGTGATGTCAGCATCCTCAGCAGTTCCGGAGCGACCGGCGTTAACGGTGATATCTTTGTCAATGACGATATTACCTGGAACAGCACCAGAAGCCTCACACTGAGCGCGATCCGGGATGTCAACGTCAACAGGGCCATAAGTAACAGCGGCTCCGGTGGCGTAAATCTGTACGCAAATGCGGCTGACAGCGGCGGTTCCATTCTGCTGAACCAGGCTTCAGCGATCACTACTGCCTATGGCGGCAACATCACTCTTGCCGGCGGCGCGGGAGGCGCGGGTTATGCTGTCGGAACAGGATCAAATCTTCATGGCATAAAGCTTGACGGGGCGACTATCAATGCCGCTGGCGGGAATATAACATTGAGAGGCGCCGGTTTAGCCGGAACCGATTCTGCTGACGGAATATATCTGGCTAACGGGAGCCAGATCAAGACTACAGGCGTCGGAACCATAACTCTGGCTGGCAGAGGAGGCTCGGGGGGCTATTATAACAACGGTGTTCATCTTGGCTCAAATGCAGCCATATCGTCCGTAAATGGCGCAATCACCATTACTGGCGAGGGAGGAGCTGTAACCGGTGAAGAGAATTTCGGCATTAGTATTCATGACGGGGCTATCGTCGCCTCTTCCGGCACAGGTGCGATTGTTCTTAATGGTACGGGTGGAGGGGAAGCGGGGCAATACAATGCCGGTATCGTACTGTCCGGTTCAGGGGGCCCCACCAGGATTTCATCGGCAAGCGGCGACATATCTATTACAGGGGCGGGAGGATACGGGGGCGACGGAGTCCAGATCTTAAATGGGGCTGTTCTTCAGTCTGTCGGCGGAAATATACTAATTGGCGGCACCGGTTGCGTTTCAGGCACCTCTTCGGATTACTGCTACGGTGCATGGATCAGCGATTTCGGCACCCGGATCAGTACCGGCGGAAACATCTCCATTACGGGTACCTCGTTGGGTACTGTGGGCGATTACAACCAAGGTTTGACAATCGACAGCTATGCGACGGTCAGGACATCAGGCGCTGGAACAATAAGCCTTGCAGGTACAGGCGGCAACGGCGAAAACTATAACTACGGCGTTTACCTGGATAACGTCTTCATATCCACCAGCGGCGGGGCACTCAGTATCAACGGCCACGGAAACGGTTCCGGAAGCGATAACCAGGGCATATACACATATTACACAAAGCTTGACAGCGGCGGCGGTCCGGCAATCCTCACCGGCACTGGCGGCAACGGTCTGGACCGGAATGTCGGCGTTTACCTTGCTGAAGAAACACACATCAACACAGGCGGCGGAACGCTCGACATTACCGGCAATGGCGGCGCAAACGCATCCGGTTCCTTCAATTACGGCATCAACACTTTAAACGCTTTCATCGACACAGGGAGTGTCGACGGCAGCACAGCCGGCGGAGATGTAACCTTAATCGGCACGGGAGGGGCCGGGACAGACTACAATCACGGCGTCTCTCTTGGTGATGGGGGCGAAGGATACTCTGTTATTACCACCGGCGGCGGGGCGCTCAATATCACCGGATATGGCGGCGGGAGTGGAACAGACAATCGCGGCATTTATTCATTTTCATATTCCACAACCCTGGATACAAGCAGACTTGGCCGCACAGCCGGCGGGGCCATAACCCTGATTGGCACCGGTGGTAATGGTACTGACAGTAACTTTGGCGTTTATTTGTCTACGAATACCAATATCATCACCGGTGGCGGAAATCTCCTGGTAACCGGAAACGGCGCCGGAACAGGGGCGAACAACCACGGAATTTACATTGAGTCAGCGACCATAAATACCGGCAAGAGTGACGGCACCGGCGGTGGGGACGTGACCCTGACCGGAATCGCCTCTGAAGACGCCGGCGGTTCCAGCCAGGGCGTTAACCTGAACATTGCAGACATTATTACCGGTGGCGGAAAACTCACTATCAACGGCACCGGCGGCGCAGTCGGCGGAGAAGGAATCTTTGCGGCAAATAATGCTTTTATCCTGAATACAGGCAAGGGCGACGGCACGGGTGGCGGGGATGTTGAGCTGATCGGCGACGGCGGAAGCGGCGCCGACGGTACCGGCACCGGCATTTCTCTAAGCGACATCTCCATCAAAACCCGAGGCGGGGCTCTTTCAATAACCGGCAATGGCGTTGGTACGACCGGAATTAGTAACAGCAACGGCATTTATACTGCCCACACCATTCTCGACACAAGCAGGCTCGACGGGAGTACCGGTGGGGATATTAACCTGCTTGGCACTGCCGGAAATGGCATAAACAGCAACATCGGCGTTTTTTTTGATGTCGGCACTTCCATCTCAAGCGGCGGCGGAGCGCTTGACGTGACCGGCGTTGGCAACGGTTCGGGTACTGGCAACAACGGCATCTACACCTACTATGCCACCCTCGACAGCGGCGCGGGCGCCATGACGCTAAGAGGCACAGGCGCTGACGATACAGCCAAATCGGAAGGTTTGTATTTTGACAGCGGCACTGTCATCGGAGGTCAGCGGGATGTTTGCAATGATGGATGCTGGGTGCCGCAGCCAGGAAGCATTACTTTGATCGCCGGCGGCAGCGGTACCGGCTTCGGCACAAGCAGTATTTCCATTGTGGACATCGATGATAATGGCAGTTTTCCGATCATCAGGGGAGCCGGCGCGCTTAACCTGCGACCGCTTGAGCCGGCCTCAACCATCACCATCGGAGACGGCGCGGAGGGGGGATTCAGCCTGAGTCCGAATGCTCTCTCCTCATTCAAGCTCGATACTGGAAACATTACTGCATTCAATAATGACGGCTTCAGGAATATCGTTGTCGGCAATGCCGAAGGAACCGGTAGAATCCTGGTATGGGGTTCCGGATGGAATGTCGGGGGCGCCAACCTGACGCTTCAGAATGCAGGCGGCGGTAGCGATGGCATTGCCCTCAGCGGCACAGTTGCTACCGGCAGTAATCTCACCGTCAATACGACCGGCACAGTGACACAGTCATCTGCAATTACCGCTGCCGGTCTGGAACTTTTGGGCGCGGGCGGTGATTATCAACTCAACAACGCGGGCAACAGTATCACCACTCTGGCCGGCAACACCGGAGCCGTGACATTCGCCAGTAGCAACAGCTTTGATGTAGGCACGGTCAACCGCACGATCGGGCTGACTGCCAGCGGTAACATCACATTATTTGGCGCTGGCGCAAACAGCATTCTGACTATCGCACAATCTGCGCCAATAGTTGCAGCGGGATTGGAACTTCTGACTGACGAAACCATCAATTCAGCTACATTCGAGCTTACCGACCCTGGCAACCGCGTCAGCGTTCTGGCTGGTAATGTGGCGGGTGAATCTGGAGTCAGCTTTGCCAACAGTGGTAACTTTGTTATTGGAAACGTTAATAACACATACGGCTTAGCCGCCATGGAAATCACTTTAAACACTGATGGTGCTGTAACGCAAACTGAGCCTGTCGATGCCTGGAAGCTAAGACTTCAAGGGACGGGCGCTACTTATCTGCTCGGTCATGTAAGTAACAATGTCACTAACCTCACCGGTAACACCAGTAGCGTTTATCTTAAGAATAACCGGAGCCTAAATGTTGATGATGGCCTTACAACCGACAACGATGTGACCCTGGATCTGGGTGCAAACACATTGATGGGGACGCCTGTACTCAACGTGGGCGGGCTTAGGACCATAACTGCTTCAAATTCAGTCGATTTTCCCCAGACCTGCCCGGCAGGCAAAGTATGCTGGACCGGTGGCGGCAGCGACGGCAACTGGAGCACCGCCGGCAACTGGTTGCTCGGCTCAGTAATCAGCCAGGCCGGAGATACTATAGATGGAAGCGCTCAGATTACCAATCTTTCGGATACTACCGGGATGGCGGTTGGAATGGCTGTGAGCGGTACAGGGATAACGGCTGGCGCAACCATATTGAACATCGATTCTGTAAGTTCCATAACCATTTCGGCCAATGCAACAGGCACGGCCGCTGCACAACAACTGAAGATTGAAACCAACGCAGTACCGGTGCCGGGCGCGATAGTCAGAATCGGTACTATAAGCAACCAGACTATTTCATTAGATGCTGCGGCAACGACGGCAGATTCTCTTGTCACGAACGAGAACTTTATTATCGCTACTCCCGGTGCGCTGACAGTAAGCGGCGGTTCCGCCTTCAACCGCACGCTCACCCTCTCCGGCACACTGAATATCGGTACGAGCACCACGAAGGTAAATACCCTGACACTCGGGACCGGTTCGTTTATTACGGGCACAGGCAGCTTCGCCGTTACCCGCGATTTCAACTTCAGCGGTTCTGGTACTCTTGCCGCGCTGGGAAGCACTTTCGCAAATTTGTCGCTGACGACGCCCGCCAGCATCACGCTAAACAGCGCCCTGGCGGCTGACAACAGCATCAGCGTGACCTCGACTACTGGCGACATCGTTTTTGATGCGAGCGGTGAGATCACAACTTCTCTTGCCACGCTGAATGCAGCCGGGGTGATTGCCAATGGAACGGCAGGGGTTCTGAGGGTGGATTCGGACGATCTCTCGATCAAGGCCGGAAATGGAGTCGGAACAGTGGCGAACCCTCTGATTACCACTGTCGGCACTCTCAATGCGTGGAACACCACATCGGGCGACATAGTCATCACCAACAGCGATAAGCCGTTGACCATCACATACATTAATCTGGCTTCCGGCCACGGAGTTCGGAACAACGCTCCCGGCGGCAAGGTAAAGATCAGCAACGACAACAATATTATACTGAACGGAATATATGCCGCCAATCCTGCCGATTACAAAGCCGGGATTTACACCGACGGCGACATCAGCCTCACAGCCACCGGCGCCGGCTCGGACATTATCACCGGAGGCGGGCAGACGGCCATTGCTTCTGCCTTCGGCAACATCGAGTTACAGGCCGGACGTGATGTGGTGTTGGGCTCCAGCGCCTATTCCTCAGTAGTGGATGCCGAGACTTTCTACTACGGCGATGTATATGCCCACGGCAAAGGCAACATCAGCATCATCGCCGGTCGTGATATTGTCATCGACAACAGCACTTATGTTGATTCCGATTCCGGAAACATTATGATCGACGCGGTGCGAGATGTCTCGCTGCTAAGCGGGCTGAAACCCGACAGCCGGATTCTGGCAGGGGCAGACCCTTCCCAGGTTTCCGGCGCTATCGACATCACCGCACGGGGCGGCCAGGTAACCGTGGCTTCCGGCACATCTGGCATTTTGACCAACGGAGCCGCCATCACGCTGACCGCAAACAATATGGATCTGCAAGGGGCGGTGAATAGCGGCTTCGTTGACTCTGGAAGTTATAATCCCAATGATCCTGCAACAGTCATATTACAGACTTATGCCGCCGCAACTCAGATTGCTGTTGGAGCCGGAGCATCTGACGATCCTGGCGGGACTCCCAAAACGCTGGGTCTGAACGATACGGAACTTGGTAATGTCACCGCCGGCAGGCTGATTATCGGCAGCGCAGGTGGAACGGGGAAGATCACGGTTACGGCGGATGGTCTTACTATATCTGGTAATCTGGCGCTCCGAAATTCAGGTGCGGGCAGCCAGGGGATAGCTTTTGACGGACCCCTTTCCGCGCCGGGCTATGATCTCACCCTGAACACGACAGGTTTGGTAACTCAAGATTCCAGCCACTACATCACTGCCGACCGGCTGGAATTACTGGGCTCCGGCGCGATCTATACGCTCGACACCCCCGGCGGCAACATCGTCGGCATACTGGCCGGCAACACCGGCAGCGTGAATTTCATCAACAGCGGCGAACTCACCATCGGCACGGTCAACAGTACGGTCGGGCTGACCGTCACGGGCGATACGACCCTGTACAACCGAGGTGTTAATAATCTAACCATTGCGAACGATATTCGCAAAGCGGGTTCGGGCGACGCCACGTTATCGGTCAAGTCGGACTACAACTCGCTGACAGTCAATCCGAACACTGTCATTGGCCTTGGTAGCGGCGCCGGTGGAGCGTTGAATGTTATCCTTGATACCAATGGGAGCAATGAAGGTGGCAATATCCTGTTCAACGCCGGAACCCGCATCCGCACCAACGGCGGCAATCTGGTAATGGGCAGCGACTGCGGCACAAGCGGCTGCGTCAGTGCGGCGATGGGCTACAGCGACGTCACCGGCTATCGGGAAGGCATTTACCTCGGAGATCCTAATAGCGGATCCAAATCTTTAGTCAGGCTTGACACATCCAAAGCGGGCGGCACAGGCGGGAACATCTGGATGAATGGGCAGGGGATGGATGGCAGTTCTAATGCCCACGGCGTCTATAGCCAATATGCCGGAATGCATACAGGCGGCGGCAATGTCAACCTGATCGGCGCCGGCGGTTTCGGTTACGACTCTGACGACAGATATGGCGTTTTTCTGGAGAATACAGGTATCAGCACCGGCGGCGGGGCGCTGAATATCTCCGGCACTGGCGGAGGCGGAGGCGGCTACGGCTACGGCATCTATACCACCTATGTCAACCTTGCCACCGGCAGGGGCGACGGCACTTCCGGCGGAACAGCGACGTTGAGCGGAACGGGCGGAAGCGACGGGTATGACTACAACCATGGCGTTTACCTGGATGAATTCAGCAGGATCGCCACCGGTGGCGGGACGATTATTATAACCGGCAACGGCGGCGTTTTAACGGATAATTTCAACTACGGCATTTACACGTACAAGGCTTTGCTTGACAGCAGCAAGGGGAGTGGCGCCACGGGGGGAACCGTGCAAATAAACGGCACGGGCGGCGGAGATTACGACTATAACTACGGTGTCTATCTGGATCAGTACACCCGAGTCACAACCGGTGGCGGGGCGATTGAGATCACCGGCACGGGCTATGGCACCGGAATCAGGAATTACGGTATTCGTCTTTACAGCACGATTCTTGACACCCGCTCTCTCAACGGCACTAATGGGGGAGAAGTTACACTGACCGGCGAGGGGGGTGCCGGCAGCAACTATAATTACGCTGTCTATCTGGACGAAGACACCCGTATTGCTACTGGCGGCGGGGCGATTAACATCACCGGCACGGGCTATGGCACCGGATATGAAAATTACGGTATTTACGGTTATTACGCCGACCTTGACAGCGCTGGAGGTGAAATAACTCTCTCCGGAACTGGTGGAAACGGCACGGATGGGAACGAGGGCGTTTATCTTCAGAACACCCAAGTCACTACCGGCGGTGGGGCGCTGGACATCACCGGCATTGCCGGCGGCAGTGGAAACGACAACTACGGTATCTACACTAATTACTCTTCCCTCGACAGCGGCAATGGTGAACTGAAGTTGGATGGCAGGGGCGCTGGCGCCGCAGAAGGGTTATATTTTTATAGAGGCACCATAATCGGCGGGAGGAGTGACGGTGATGGAGGAGCTACAGCGCCACAGGCCGGCAATATCACCCTGATTGCCGGTGGCGGCGGCGCAAGCAGCTTTGCGATAACTAATTGCTACGGGGGGATATGTGCGGACTTTCCGATTATCCAGGGTACCGGCACGCTTAACCTCCGGCCCTTCAGCGACGCCTCGAGTGTTGGTCTTGCCGATGGCGCGGGCGATTTCAATCTGGGTAGTACCGCTCTTGGCGCCATCAAGCCTGGTTTTAAAAATATCATTATCGGGAATGCCGCAGGCACCGGGCTCATTACTATGGGTTATGATGGTTCCGGCTGGACTGTGCCGGGCAGCGCAAACCTGACGCTGCAAAACCCGGGCGTCGATAGTGCGGGCATTATCATCGGCGGCCCGTTTGCTTCCACCGGTAATATCACGCTCAACAGTAAAGGCACGGTTACGCAGAGCGCTTCAATTACAGCGGCAAGCCTCGGAGTGATAGCCGGTGGAGCTGTAAATTTGACATCAGCCAACAGTGTCGGCAACCTGGCAATAGAGACCAGCAGCGGCTCCATCGGCTTTACCAACGGCACCTCCCTGAACATTGCCTCCTTGACCGGAGGAGGTCTGA
>JAQTUW010000024.1 GCA_028707085.1 Methylococcales bacterium
TGCAACCCTGTTCGCCAAGGTCGCGGTAGGAACCGAGGTGCGCATTCTGCATCAACCGTACCTGGCCGCCTGGTTCAGAAACCGCCTGTATATCCAGGCGTATGCGCCGCTGGAAAAATGGGCGGGCGGCAAGGCGGCGTTGCAAAACGAATTCCGCAACAAACTGGAAACCCTGGCCGTCAGCCATCGCCTGAAGCTGCAATGGCCGGCGGTGCAGGCCGTGCTGGATCGGGCGGACGGCCTGCCGGTGGCGATCGACGACAGCGGTAACGTCGAGGCGGTGGCCGACGCCGGCTGGCTGGAGCATCCCTGGAAACTGCGGGGAACCTTCATTCCCGCGCGGGTCGGCGAAGACGACTGGTCGGTCAGGACGGAAGGCGCGTTCGATCAGGATACGGCGAAAAAACTGGCGGAAATGCTGAACCATCAAGGGCCGGCGATTCCTTCGTATCCAATGTACGAGGACGGTGGGTTCCTGGTGATATCCGGGCCTTTCGGCAGCCAGGCCGAAGCGGAAAAAACCGCCCGGAAAATAGAACAAGACTTCGAAATCATCTCGGTGGCGGTTCCACCGGCGATAAAATCCATTCCCGACGCCGAATAAAGGGCAGGGCGGCAGGCGTCTAGCCTGCCGCGTCACAGGACAGATTCCGGCAAGCCATAAAAACCCCGCGTGCAGGTAGTGGTTCAGTTTGAAATTTAAAAATTTTGGGCAACAAAAAACCCGTCGAAGCGGGCTTGAACCCGGCGAGAATTTTTATGTTATCGTTATTATGCTTTTCAATTGCAGATTTGATGGCGACAGATGTATCGGTATCTGATTTTATGAGCTGAACAAGTATGTCTCTAATGGCGACTTCAACGCTTTTTGATTCCTTTGCAGCGCACCCAAAAGCCTTTCCAAACTCGGTAGGGCTTAGGGCATGAATAACTCTTGATTCAAGCTGATTGCTTGTGGCGTAATCATTGTCAGAACTTTCCATGCGCTCACAGACCTAAACTTTTAGCAAGTGGGCTGCTGGAACGTACTGTTTCAAAGATTCCCCGCTATGGGAGTAAAAACCCCTATGGTTTTTTTATCAGTGCTTTCGACTAAGACACTGACAACAAACCGCAATAAGCTTTGTTCATCAGTAAAATTCCATTGCTCTTTTGCTTTTATAAATTTTTCCCTATCCCCGTTATCTAGCGTAAGCGTGAGAACAGGAATGCCTGGAGGACTCTTTGCTTCTTTTGCTATAACTGCCATGATAATTTCCTGTTTTTTATGGCTTTTTTTGCCCTAATTTTTGTGAGAAGTTTACCAGTCCGGTGGGGAATTGGCTATAGTTGCGCCCAATTTCGCAATTAAAATTCAGTCTAAAAGACCTTCTTTTTGTAAGGCCCGCGCTTTTTAGGCTCTGGTTGTAGTTCGCTGATTCGGCATCGCGGGTTCCAGCATGCCAGCAAGGAATCCGCTTGGTATTGGCGTCGATAGCGCTTCCTCCCGTGTGCAAACTCTTTACACATTTAAAAACAACCCCGATATAATCTGCCGGTTTTTTTCGCGCCTTTCTTTCAGCCGCTCGTCGGCCGTCTGCCGGTAACCGCTATTATTTATGGAGTTTTAGATGTTTTCGAAACGTGGTTTGGTTGCTATCGTACTGACGGCCTGCGCCGTGATTTCAGTGCTGTACTGGCAGAGCATGAGCCGGCCGGTGACGGTCGCCGACGCCCTGACCGATCACCTGAGCTGCGTCTCCTATTCGCCCTTCCACAAAGCGGATCAAACCCCGTTCAACCGCGCAAGCGCCATCAGCGCCGCGCAAATCGAAGTCGATTTGACCGAATTGGCCGGCCGTTTCGACTGCGTGCGCACCTACACCGTGACCCAGGGTATGGAAGCGGTGCCCGGCATCGCCGAAAAACTGGGCATCAAAGCCTTGCTGGGCATCTGGATAGGCCGCGAACGCGACGAAAACGAAAAAGAACTGGCGGCGGGAATCGCGTTGGGGCAAAAATACCCCGCCACCATCCGCGCCATCGTGGTAGGCAACGAGGTATTGCTGCGCCGGGAACAGCCGCCGGCCATGATGCGCGACTATATCCAGCGGGTAAAGGCCGCCGTCAGCGTCCCGGTCACCTATGCCGACGTCTGGGAGTTCTGGCTGCGCTACCGGCAGGATTTGCTGGATTCGGTATCCTTCGCCACCGTACATATCCTGCCCTACTGGGAAGACGACCCGGTGGGCATCGAACAGGCGGTGGAGCACGTCAGCCATATTTACCGGCAAACCAGCGCCGAATTAACCGGCAAGCAGGTGCTGATCGGCGAAACCGGCTGGCCCAGCTACGGCCGTCAGCGGCAGGAAGCCGAACCCACGCTGGTCAATCAGGCCCGCTTCATCAGGGAATTCGCGGTACGCGCCACGCTGGAAAATATCCCCTACAACGTCATCGAGGCTTTCGACCAACCCTGGAAGCGCAATTCGGAAGGCGCGGTCGGCGGCTATTGGGGCATCTACTCCGCCGACGACGTCGCCAAGTTTCCGTTCAAAGGCCCGGTCGCCGAAGCCGCCGCCTGGAGCGACGCCGCCTATGCGACGATGGCGCTATTCGCCGCGGGGCTGATGCTGATCAGGCCCCGACAGCGGCGGGTGGCCGCGCTTGCCGCGTCGCTGGCCATCGGCGTCGCCGGCGGCGGGGCCTGGATCGGATACTGCCGCGATCTGCTGATGACCAACCGCTCGCTGCTGGAATGGGCGTTCACCGGCCTGTACGCCGGCCTGCTGCTGGTCGCCGTCTTTGCGCTGGGCAGGCCGCTGGCCGTCTGGTGCGCCGGCGGCCAGCGGCCGCAGTCGCCGGCCCCGGTGGCCGAGCTGTCGCCCTGGCGGCGAAACGGCCATTCGCGTTTCACGGCCGCCGCCCGGCTGCTGGGCGCATTGCGCTTCCTGTTCCTGTTCAGCGCGGCGATGATCTGCCTGCTGCTGGTGTTTGACGTGCATCCGCACGACTTTCCGCTGGCCCTGTTCAGCGTGCCGGCAATCGGCTTTGCCCTGCTAAGCTGGATAACAGGCGACAGCCAGACCGGCGTCGAGGAAAAGCTGCTGGCCGGCTGGCTCGGCTTCGCCGGGCTATGGATTGCGGTCAGTGAACACCTGATCACCGTGCAGGACAAGCCGTGGCAGATTGCCGACGGCCTCAACCAGCATGCGCTGGCCTGGAGCTTTTTATGCCTGTTATTGGCAGGCTCGGTGCTGCGCCCGGCCGGTTTCGACCTGCGTGCGGGCCAGCGTCAAAACGCCTAGCAAAAAACCGATGGCGGCCGATTCGCCGTTATGCAGCACCAGGCTGGCGATGCCGACGATCCCGGCCCATAGGCTCAGGTGGTCGGAGCGGGTCAGCGCCGCAACCGCGCCCAGGCACAGCGTAAAATAGCCCATGGCGTTGCTGTTGTAGAAAATCACCACGATCAGGCTGTGCAGCCGGCAGGCCAGCGTCTGTCCGCCGGCTTCGCAAAAAAAGGCCAGTTGCTGTTCCTCTATCAAATGGCGTCTGGCCCACCAGGCCAGGCACAGCGTGAACAGGATAAGCAGCCAGGGCAGAGATTTAAGTTTCATAAGATCCAAAAATAAGTCGTGCAAGTTTAGTGTGGTTTGGCGTGCAGCAGAATATCCGCGTCGGCGACAGGCTGTCCGGTCTCGGACAACAGGCTAAGCCGATACGCCCCCGGCGACACCGTCCAGGCCATACCGGCCTCGTCAAAGTGGCGGAAAGCCCGGGCGTCCAGACCAAATGTCACATCGGCGGCCCGGCCCGGCTTCAAAAAAACCTTTTTAAAGCCCTTCAGCTCCCGCTCCGGCCGCGCCAGTGGCGGATTCAGCGCACCGACGTAAAGCTGGGCGACATAAGCGCCGCTACGCCGACCGGTGTTTTTAACCCTGGCCCGCACTTCGACCAGCGGATGGGCGGCATCGTCGTCCAGCACCTTCACTTTAACGATGTGGCTGGAAAAACGGCTATAAGACAGCCCGTAGCCGAAGCGATACGCCATCTGTTGCGGATGCCGGTCGAAATAGCGATAGCCGACAAAGATATCGTCGCTGTAAGTGGCGACGCCGTCAACGCCGGGGTAGGTTTTTGCCGCCGGCGAATCCGCCCAGGTTTTCGGAAACGAAACCGGCAGCCGCCCCGACGGATTGACCTTGCCCAGCAAAATGTCGGCGATGGCCAGCCCGCCCTGTCCGCCCGGAAACCAGGCATAGACGATGGCGCGGACTTTGGACGCCCAGTCGCCCATCTCGATCGGCGAGCCAGCCTGCACCACGACGACGGTGTTGGGGTTGGCGGCGGCGGTTTGCAAAATCAGCTCTTCCTGGGCGGCGGAAAGTCGCAAACTGGTTCGGTCGAAGCTCTCGCTTTCGGTTTTCACCGACTGGCCGACAAACAGCAAGGCGTAATCCGCCCGCCCGGCCGCCGAAGCCGGTTTTCCGGCCCCGGCCCCGGCGGCCTGCAAGCCGGGTTCGGCGATGGCCAGTTGCAGGCTGGCCAGCCCGTCCAGTTTATAGAACTCCACCCGTAGCCGGTAAGTCCGGCCGGCGGTCAATTGCTGGCGCACGGTTTCATCGACGAACGGCGCCTGATCGGCATCCGCCCGCCAGTGGTCGTAGATCAGAACATCGTCCAGATAAACCCGCGCCGCCGGCGTAAAGGCCAGATGAAACGCATGCTCGCCGCTCTGCCTGGGGGTCAGGGTGGTGTTCCAGCGGGCGGAAAAGCGATTCGCGCTCACCGCCTCGGCCGGCGCGGCCCACTCCCAGTCGAAATCGATGGCCGAATACCCCTGGCTATGCGCCGGCGGCCCCTCAAGGCGGGTATTGTTAAAAAACTCGCCCTGAATCGGAGCGGCGACGATTGCCGGCAGCGGCGTCCTGTCGCCGGGCAGGGTCATGCTGTCGTCCACATCCAGGGTAATGTCCGCCCCGGTTTCGCGGATACGCTGCCGCAAACCGGCCAGCGCCGACACGGCGGCCGGATCGTTCACAAAGGAACTGCCGCCGCCGCCGCTACGGACGCGGCTGGCCGAAGGCCCCAGCACCGCCACCGACATTTTTTTCCGTGCCGGCAAAGGCAGTAGCGCCTGATCGTTTTTCAGCAGCACGATGCTTTCCCGGGCGATTTCAAGCGCCGTTCGCGGGTGGTAGCCGACAAACTTTTTAGCCGGCGCCGCCTCGTCAAACAGCCCCAGGTGGAAGAGGGCGGTCAAAATTCGGCTCACCTTGTCGTCGATCAACGCCAGCGGTACTTCGCCGGCCTGCACGGCTTTCAACAGTTCGCCGCCGAAATACACCGGGGCGGGCATTTCCAGATCCAGGCCGTTCAGAGCCGCGCCCAGCGTGGAATGAGTCCCCATCCAGTCGGAAACCACAAAGCCGCCGAAGCCCCATTCGGTTTTCAAAATATCCAGCAGCAAATGCCGGTTTTCGGAGCAATAATCGCCATTCACCTTATTATAAGCCGCCATCACCGAAACCGAACCGGCCTCGACGCCGGCGGCAAAGCCGGGCAGATAAATTTCCCGCAACGCCCGTTCGCTGACCTGCGCGTCGATGTGGTCGCGGCCCCATTCCTGGTTATTGGCGACGAAATGCTTGATGCTCGCCCCTACGCCCATGGACTGCAAGCCCTTGACATAGGCGGCGGCAAGCTGGCCGGTCAAAAACGGATCTTCGCCGTAGCCTTCAAACACCCGCCCGCCCCACGGGATGCGGGCGATATTGACGGTCGGGCCCAGCAACAGCCTTTTGCGCTGCGAACGGGCTTCCTCCCCCAGCTCCCGCGCCATCCGCCCGGTCAGGCCGGGGTCGAAGCTGGCCGCCAGGGCGATGGCGGCGGGCCAGGCGGTCACCCCCTGTCCGCCGCGCACCCCGACCGGGCCATCGGTCATTTCCAGCGCCGGAATCCCCAGCCGGCCGATGGCGTGGGTGGCGAAGCCGTCGCCGCCAAGCAGCGAAATCTTCTCCGCCAGGCTCATCTCGCCGACCAGTTTTTCAACCCGGGCCTGAATGGCCGCGCCCGTGTCGCCGCCGGCCGCCGGCGTTCCAAAACCGCAGCCGGCCAATAGCCACAACAGCCTAAAGGCCCTCAACAAATATCTGTTCATATACTAATTCCGGTTTCCGGATAATAGCCAGCAAATCCCGCCGGGCCGCTTCCCGGCCGGCAAATCCCTGGACGCGCAAAAGGAAAAATGACATCAGCCGGCCATTTTACAAAAATCAGCCCAAAAATATCAGTTCTAAAATGGCCTTTCGACTATAAGGCCGACGTTTGCTACAATACCACTTTTAATCCCCCGAGCCGACTGCAGAATGGATTCGACGCTCAGGCACACTGTGTAACCCGCCGGCAATTCGGCGGCACTGGAAATACGGACACATGTCAGACTTCGCAAAAGAAATTATTCCGGTCAATCTCGAAGACGAGATGAAACAATCCTACCTGGATTACGCGATGAGCGTCATTGTAGGCAGGGCGCTCCCCGATGTCAGAGACGGCCTTAAACCCGTACACCGCCGAGTATTGTACGCCATGAGCGAACTCGGCAACGACTGGAACAAACCCTATAAAAAATCCGCCCGCGTGGTCGGCGACGTGATCGGTAAATACCACCCGCACGGCGATACGGCGGTATACGACACCATCGTACGCATGGCGCAGCCGTTCTCGCTGCGTTACATGCTGATCGACGGCCAGGGCAATTTCGGCTCGGTGGACGGCGATTCCCCGGCCGCCATGCGGTACACCGAAGTGCGGATGGCGAAAATAGCCCACGAACTGCTGGCCGATCTGGACAAGGAAACCGTGGATTTCGTCGCCAACTATGACGAATCCGAATCCGAACCGACCGTGATGCCCACCCGGATCCCCACCCTGCTGATCAACGGCTCCTCCGGCATCGCGGTGGGCATGGCCACCAACATCCCGCCGCACAATCTCGGCGAAATCGTCACCGCCTGCCTGGCGCTGATAGACAACCCCGAGCTGGACATCCCGGCGCTGATGCAGATCGTGCCGGGGCCGGACTTCCCCACCGCCGGCATCATCAACGGCGCTTCCGGCATTTACGAAGCCTATTCCACCGGCCGCGGCCGCATTTACCTGCGCGCCCGCAGCCATTTCGAAGACATAGGCGACAGCGGCCGGCAAGCCATCATCACCACCGAACTGCCCTATCAGGTCAACAAGGCGCGATTGCTGGAAAAAATCGCCGAACTGGTCAAGGAAGGCAAGCTGGACGGCATATCCGCGCTGCGCGACGAATCCGACAAAGACGGCATGCGCATGGTGATCGAACTGCGTCGCGGCGAAGTGCCGGACGTGGTGCTGAACAACCTGTACAAGCAGACCCAGTTGCAGACCGTGTTCGGCATCAATATGGTGGCCCTGCTGGACGGCCGCCCGCACTGCATGAATCTCAAAGAGATACTGGCGGCCTTTATCGACCACCGCCGGGAAATCGTCACCCGCAGAACGCTGTACAATTTGCGCAAGGCCCGCGAACGCGCCCACATCCTGGAAGGTCTGGCCGTGGCGCTGGCCAACATAGACCAAATGATAGAGCTGATCAAAAGCTCGCCCACCCCGCAGGAAGCCAAAACCGGCCTGCTGGCGCAAACCTGGGAAGCCGGCCTGGTGGCCGCGCTGCTGGACAGGGCCGACGCCGACCGCTCCCGCCCGGAAGATTTACCGGCGGAATACGGGCTGGCCAACGGCTTTTACCGATTATCCGAAACCCAGGCCCAGGCCATCCTCGATTTGCGCCTGCACCGCCTGACCGGCCTGGAACAGGAAAAAATCGTCAACGAATACAAGCAGTTGCTGGAACAGATAGACGGCTATCTGCATATCCTGGGCAGCGACGTGCGACTGATGGAAGTCATCCGCGAAGAACTGGAGGAAATCAGAACCCAGTACGCCGACCCCCGCCGCACCGAAATCGTCCAGGACTACTCCAATCTGTCGCAGGAAGACCTGATCACCGAGGAAGACATGGTGGTCACCATGTCGCACGAAGGCTACGTCAAAACCCAGCCGCTCAGCGATTACAGAGCCCAGCGCCGTGGCGGCCGCGGCAAATCGGCCACCGCCACCAAGGAAAACGATTTTGTCGAAAAACTGATCATCGCCAATACCCACGATACCATATTATGCTTCTCATCGCGCGGCAAGGTCTACTGGCTGCGGGTCTTCAATCTGCCGGTGGCCAGCCGCGCCTCGCGCGGCAAGCCCTTCGTCAACCTGCTGCCGCTGGAGCAGGACGAAAAAATCAACGCCATGCTGCCGGTCAGGGAATATAGCGAAGACAACTACATCTTCATGGCCACATCCTCCGGCACCGTCAAAAAAACCCCGTTGCCGGAATTTGAAAGACAGCGCAGCAACGGCAAGATCGCCATCGACCTGAACGAAAACGACACCCTGGTCGGGGTGGCCGTCACCGACGGCCAGCAAAACGTGCTGCTATTCAGCAGCGACGGCAAAGCGGTATGCTTTAACGAAACCGACGTCCGCTCCATGGGCCGAACCGCGACCGGCGTGCGCGGCATCCGCCTGCAGGACGGGCAAAAAGTCATTTCGCTGATCATCGCCAGCGAAGGCACGGTGCTGAATATCACCGAAAACGGCTACGGCAAACGCAGCAAGCTGGAAGAATTTACCCAGCACGGCCGTGGCGGAAAAGGACTGATCGCCATCCAGACCAGCGAGCGCAACGGCGCGGTGGTCGGCGCGGTGCTGGTCAACGACAGCGACGAAATCATGCTGATCACCGACGGCGGCACCCTGGTCAGAACCCGGGTCAAAGAAATTTCCGTGGTCGGCAGAAACACCCAGGGCGTGACGGTAATCCGTCTCGACAAGGGCGAAAAAGTGGTCGGCGTGGATCGCATAGACGGGCTGGGCGACGAGGACGAAACCGATGCCGGGTTTATGGAAGGCGAAGCGGATAGCGCCGGACAAGCCCCGGCCCCAGGCGGAGAAGAGGAATAAGCATGTCCAGAATCCATAATTTTAGCGCCGGGCCGTCCATGCTGCCCGAAGAAGTGCTGCAACAGGCCCGCGAAGAAATGCTGGACTGGCGGGGCAGCGGCATGTCGGTCATGGAAATGAGCCATCGCGGCAAACAGTTCATGTCCATCGCCGCCGCCATGAAAAACGACCTGATCGAACTGCTGGCCATCCCCGACAATTACCAGGTGCTGTTTTTACAAGGCGGCGCCAGCGCCCAATTTTCGCTGATCCCGCAATGCCTGCTCAACGGCAGGACGCAGGCCGCCTACGTCAACACCGGCTCCTGGTCTACCGCCGCCATCCGCGAAGCCGGCAAATACTGCCGGGTGCAGCTCGCCGCCAGCGCCGAAAGCAACCGCTTCACCCACATTCCGGCCTTCGCCGACTGGACGCTGGACGCCGACGCCGCCTATCTGCACTACACCTCCAACGAAACCATACACGGCGTGGAGTTTTCAGCGATACCGGAAACCGGCGACGTGCCGCTAGTCTGCGACATGTCCTCCAATATCCTCTCCCGGCCGGCTGACATTAGCCGCTACGGCCTAATCTACGCCGGCGCCCAGAAAAACATGGGGCCATCCGGGGTCACGGTAGTCATCGTTCGCAACGACCTGCTCGACCTGGCCGGCGGCAGCGTACCGCCGGTATTCGACTACCGCCAGCAAGCCGACGCCGACTCGATGCTCAACACCCCGCCGACCTATAACTGGTATCTACTCGGCCTGGTGCTGCAATGGCTGAAAACACAAGGCGGCATCGCCGCCATCGAACAGCGCAATATCCGCAAAGCCGGCCGGCTATACCAGGCCATAGACGCCTCCGCGCTCTACAGCAACCCGGTCGATCCCGCCTGCCGCTCCAGAATGAACGTACCGTTCGTACTAGCCGACGCCGCCCTGGACAAAACCTTCCTCACCCAAGCCGAACAAAACGGCCTGGGCTCGCTACAAGGCCACCGCTCAGTCGGCGGCATGCGAGCCAGCATCTACAACGCCATGCCCGAAGCAGGCGTAGACGCCCTAATCGACTTCATGGCCGAATTCGAACGCACCCACTAACAACCCCACCCCATAAACCCATAGGGCGCAATAGCGCCAGCGTATTGCGCCGCAAGGCAATAGCGCCAGCGTATTGCCCCGAACGAATTGTCAAAAATTGCAAATTAAAACAGTTAAAAAAAGCATAGGGCGCAATAGCGCCAGCGTATTGCGCCGCAAGGCAATAGCGATAGCATATTGCGCCGCAAGGCAATAGCGCCAGCGTATTGCCCCGCAAGGCAATAGCGATAGCGCCAGCATATTGCGCCGCAAGGCTACCCATGTAAAATACCCCCTCCCAAACAAAGCCGCAAAGCCCGACAAAACCATAACCCATTGATTATAATCGCAAGCCGGCTCCACAACGCCCCAGACCGGTTTCGCCACTTTACATATACCCGCCGCTAGGTAATCATAACCCAATTATCGAACGGCTTAAGCCCCAAATCGTCCACCGCTCCCAACCACACCCGGGACAAACGGACGACCCCGGGCGGCAACGGACTACCCCAGGAATAACCGCGACAGATTATGACGACCATCATTCCACTTCCAGAATTAAGAGAAAAAATAGACGCCATCGACCGGCAAATTCTGACGCTGATCAACCAGCGCGCGGAATGCGCCGTCGAAGTAGCCCGCACCAAGCAGGCGGCCGGCGAAACCGGCAGCTTTTACCGACCGGATCGCGAAGCCCAGGTCTTGCGCCGCATCCGGGAACTCAACCCCGGGCCGCTGGCCGCCGACACCGCCGCCCACCTGTTCCGCGAACTCATGTCCGCCTGCCTGGCGCTGGAAAAACCGCTGGAAGTCGCCTACCTCGGCCCGCAAGGCACCTTTACCCAGCAGGCGGTGCTCAAGCATTTCGGCCACGCCGTCAAAGACGTGCCGTTCGCCACCTTTCACGACATCTTCAAAGCCGTCGAAAACGGCCATTGCCAGTTCGGCGTCGTGCCGGTGGAAAACTCCACCGAAGGCGTCATCGCCCACACCCTGGACTTGTTCATGGACTCCACCCTGCAAATCTGCGGCGAAGTGGAAATCCGCGTACACCAGAACCTGCTCGGCAAAATGGCCGCCATCGGCGAAATCAAGGAAGTCTACTCCCACCAGCAATCGCTGGCGCAATGCCGGCAATGGCTGGCCGTCCGCCTGCCCGGCATACCCTGCACCGCCGTCAGCAGCAACGCCGAAGCCGCGCGGCTGGCGGCGGCCGACAGCCGCAAAGCCGCCATCGCCGGCATGGCGGCGGCCGAACTGTACGGCCTGAACAGCATCGAAAAAAATATCGAGGACGAAGCCGACAACACCACCCGCTTTATCGTCATCGGCCAGCAACAGCCGGTCTCCACCGGCGCCGACAAAACCTCCATCCTGGTATCGGTGGGCAACCAGCCCGGCGCGCTGCACAAAATCCTGGCCCCGTTCGCCGAATACGGCATCAGCATGACCCATATCGAATCCCGCCCCTCCCGGCAGGCGCTATGGGAGTATGTGTTTTTCATCGACATCGACGGCCACCGCGACGACCCCCAGGTCGCCAACGCCCTGACAGCCCTGCAAAACAACGTCAAAATGCTAAAGATTCTGGGTTCCTACCCCAGGGCGGTCATCTAAAAAAAGCCTAATGAATATGCACTTCCCGGGATTTCGCCTTATCGCTTCTGCGCAAGGTATAATCATCCTGACTGCCGGGCATCGGCAAGCCCTTGCTGTCCAGTTGCACCAGCGTGCCTTCATCCTTTATGGCGAACAGGCGTTTGGCGGCGTCCTTGTTGGAAGTCAGCGACAAAGTGCGGCTTTTATCGTCCCACTCGTATTTGCCCTTATCGTAAAACTCCCTGGATGAAGCCCGGGCGTACTGCGTCACCAGCAGATAATTGTTCTTCTGCTTCAGCGACAAAGTCATTTTAAAGCCGTCGCAATCTTTTTCCAGACAAGGCAGATAGCCGTAAAACACCCCGCGAAAGGCTTCAGACTCCCCGGCCGCAGCCGCATGGGCCGAATGATCCACCCCGCCGCCCTGCTGACGAATGAGTTCCCGCGCCTTAAGCGCTTTTTCCTGAAGCTGCATATCGGATTCCGCCCGGGCGACAGGCAGCGTCAACAGCCATGCCCCCAAAAAAAGCCAAGCCCCATTGTTTTTAATTTTTATTTTTGATATTTGCATAGACGATTCTTTCTGTTTCTATAGGTAATAGGGCCAGGCCAAAAGCGCCCGCCCGCCGGACAGGCCCCGTAACCCGGATGCCGTGCTCTCCAGCCTATATCCTATCATGTTACCGGCGGTATATTTCAAGTGGGGTTTAGGCCGGGCGCATGACCAATTTGGCGAACGCCAAAAAAAAGAAAGGCCGCCTTTCCTCCCGATCAGGAAAGGCGGCCTCTTGCCCGTAGGGCTAAAAGCAGGATTTACGCAGACTTGCGGCGTTTAAAGCCGACAAAGCCGGCCAGAGCCGAACCGAACAGCCAGACTGCACCCGGTACAGGCACGGCACTGACGGCTGTGCCGGAAATCACTACATTGTCGAAACGAACGTTTCCAGAGGAATTGTTGTAAGCAGTGCCGTTATAAGCCACATCATCCGCGCCGGTCGCCGCATTGACGATACGGATGCCGAAATTCGCATCGTTGTTCGCCAGAATCACACCGCTCAGATCGGCGCTAATGCCGTTATACCAGTTTTGGCCGCCGGTTTGATCGAAGTAAGTACCGGTTACGGTATTGGCGCTGCTGGTGTTGGTCATGATATACGCCGAATCCGCCGCATAACTCAGCGTCGAAGCGTTGATCCAGTTCGTACCGTCAGTGGTGTACTCCAGTTCGAATTTGGCGGGCGCCTGGGTGGTAAAATAAAGATCGAAAGACACGCTGATATTTTTGTAACCGACCGTGCTGGTATCGAACTCCGCGCCCTGGGAGCCGATCGGCGCCTGCGACGACCAACCGTTTCCAGGCGAAGCGCCGCGAACCCGCCAGGCATTTGAAGCCGAGCCGGTTGAAGCGCCGGCGGTAGCGATAATATCGTCGCTATTGACGCTGGTAGTGCCGTTATAACTATTGGTCATGCCCAGCGCGGTCGCGACGCCGGTTCCGGTAGAAGGCGCAGGGCTGTTATTGGCCGCAATCGCCATGCTGTCAAAATTCCAGTCCGTAATGGTGTCGGCTTGAGCCCCCGACAACGGAGCGGCGAACAATATCGCCAAGGAAAGAACTTTCATTTTCATTAATTCACCCGATTTGAATTGTTATTAAGAATCTGGCTCATTAAATGAAACAAAGCCAGCACCCACAACTCTAACCCATGACTATTACTAAATTATGAATACCCCAGCCGCCCATCGTTTATATTCCCGGCCACCCCCCCCTTTATATTCCATTAACATATTAACTATCAACAACCTAAAAATGTTCCCGGAAACATTAAAACCAACCCCCCCGCCAACACAAATCTTTATTAACAAACATTTACAAACATTTACACTCCCCCCCCAAAAACCACCCAATCATACGCCGCAATAACAAAGCACATTGCCCCGCACGAAAGCGTATTGCCCCGTAAGATCGCGCCCAACAAATTCAAACAAATCCAAAAACCCGCCATTAATACCTGAAATGGGCTAACATATTGCTCGCCGGCTTAAACCTGCATTTAATGCCGATAAATGACAAAGTTCGCCCCTATAGCCAACCCCGAAACCCCGAACCTTGGCGGCGCTGCAATGCATCAAACAAACCGGACGCCCGCCGCCGGGCGGAGATCGCATGGAATCACTACACAACATCAACACCGCATCGCTTCTGGACACCTTCGTCAGTCTCTCGACTGCATTCATACTCGGCGCGCTGATCGGACTTGAACGGCAATATCGTCAACGCACAGCAGGACTTCGCACCAACGTCCTGGTCGCGGTAGGCGCCGCCGTATTTGTCGATATGGCGAATCGGCTGGACGGACACCAGGGCGCGGTGCATGTCGCCGCTTATGTCGTCTCCGGCATCGGCTTTCTGGGCGCCGGGGTCATCATGAAAGGCGACGGCAACATTCGCGGCCTAAACACCGCCGCCACCCTTTGGGGCGCCGCCGCCGTCGGTGCCTGCGCCGGCGCGGATCTGATCATGGAAGCCATGCTGGCCGCGCTATTCGTGCTGGCCGGCAACACCCTGCTGCGCCCGGTTGTCAACGCCATCAACCGCAAACCCATCGACGACGAAAACAGCGAAGCAACCTACGCCGTCTGCGTCATCTGCGCCCGGCAATTTCAAAAACAAACCCGGGATCAGCTCGAATCTTTACTCGAATCCGCCAGCTACCCGGTCAGCGACTTTGACGTCCATCCATTCTTCCAGAACGAAGTACAAATCTTCGCCACCCTATTACCCACATCCGTAGACTCCGACGAACTGGACAACATCGTCAATAAACTCATGACCCTACACGCAGTCAGCCAGGCATACTGGAATCCAAGCACCAGCGACTAATAAAAAAAGCATAAAAAAGCATAAGTTGAGATATACCGCGCGGCCACAATTGTGGCCGATAGGCTTTGTGGCTCTGTCGCTAACCCGATAATTCGCAACGCCCAAGAGAAACGCCAGCTTGCCGCTATTGCGGCATGGCTTGAAAAACGCTGTCGTTGATCGGCCAGTGTCTGGAAGCCGTCAATGTCGAAGCGGTAGTGGGCAGTCAAATTCCGGTATCGCAAGGGATCAAGACTTCGGATTTGTTGAAAACGATGGTAGGCCTGTTGTGTATAGGCAAAAGTGATTTCGAAGCCGTTGAGCCGTTTCGGAGAAAGGGCGGGGCGGCTCCTGATTGTGCCGCTTATGCCTTTGTCTTGGTGTATGGGCTTGCATCCTGCCTTTTTGAGTGCGGCAAGCGGTCGCCCGTTCCGGTTCATCTTGAACCAATCAAACGCCACTGTTACCAATGTTTATCTTGCTCTTTACCCCAAAGAACCCTTGGCGACTGTTCTTAATGAAAGCCCCGAATTAGCCCGTCAGGTTTGGGAAATTCTTGACCGAATTTGCCCTGAATCCATGTTGGCGGAAGGGCGGGTCTATGGTGGTGGCTTGCATAAACTAGAGCCTAAAGCGTTAGCTAATGTTCCGGCGCCAGAGCTTGACAAATTTTTATCTGAAATGACAGGTAAAGTAATTGGGCAGGAATTGGCGGCTTAACATGACAGATCAAACCAATCCAATCCACTAAACTTAAGAGAAAATCCCTATACAATCAATCTGTCAAGTGCTGAAATTCGTCATTAAGTTGCTGTTATATAATGAAAAAATAATGTCCGCCTGATTTCCATACTATTTTGGTCAACTTTATTGGCTTCATTCATTCGTTAGAGCTTCTTGATCAATCCCTACAAACTCAAAACATGCAACCCCGCATTAAAACTGGCCTGGCTTAAATCCTGCACCCCCACCAACTCGATCAAGGTATCCCCCCCGCCATAAACCGCGCCCTGGGCATTAGCCTGCTCCACCAAATAAGTATTATGATCAAAAACAAACCAGGCAACGCCATGCTGGGCAAGATCGCCCGCCCCGCTTGCCGAACTCAACGCCGCCTCAACCCAGGAAGCCAACTGCGTCGCATCTCCGGAAACAGCCGTCACCGCGCTGCCGCTCAAAGCCGTAGCGTTAAAACTACCGGCATCGGCCAGCGTCAGCCTATCCCCGCTCGCCGCCCCGCTGATCACCGTCAAATTGCTCAAATCGCTATTCGGCCCCACGCTAAACGCGGTCGCCCCCGCCGTAACGCTCAAACTCAGCGTAGCGCTGTAAGTATCGGTAAAATACCCGCTGTCCACCACCGGCGTAAACTTCTCCACGTTATTGCCAAGCTGGTTGGCCACATACACATTACCCAAGCTATCCACGCTCAGGCTCGCCACATCGCTCAACCCTGTCCGCAGCGTCGTCAGCAACACCCCGCCGCTGGAAAACTCGGATACGGTATGCCCATCCTTATCCGCCACAAACACATCCCCGTGACTATCCACGGCCAGCGCCACAGGATTCTGCAAAGAATTGGCGTCGGTATGCAACAGCACACCGGCGGCGGAAAACTCCTCCACATAACCCGCGACGCCGCCGCCGGGATTATTGCAGACATACACGTCTCCAGAGCTGTCCACCGCCACGGCGACAGGTGTGGAAACCCCGTCGGAAAAAGTGTTCAGCCGCGCGCCGCTGGCGGAATATTCGCTGACGGTATTCGCGCCGCGATTGACCACAAACAAATCGCCGCTGCCGTCCACCGTCAGGCTCACCGGCTTGTCAATGCCCGAGCTGATCACCTGCAGCAGCACGCCGGCGGCGGAAAACTCCTCCACATAGCCGACGCTGCTGATTGCGCCCGTCAGGCAAGCCACAAACACATCGCCCTTGCCATCCACCACCACGCTTTGCACATCGCTCATGCCGGTAAAGGTCTGCACCAGCGCCCCGCTGGCGGAATACTCCACCACCGAACCATCGCCGTATTGATCGGTATTATAGTTCGCCACATAAACATTGCCGGCCGCGTCCACCGCCAGGCTGCTGGGCAGCGACACCCCGCCGTTAATTTTGAACAGCAAGGCGCCGGCAGCGGAATAAGCCGTCAGGCTACCGGCATGCAAAGCCCCGCTAGTACCATTATTATTCGCCACGAAGATCACTCCGGCAGCGTTCACCGCCACCGCCACCGGATCATTCACGCCTTTGCTCAGGGTCAGAACCGGGCGGGCGGCGGGCAAATAAACATTGCCGGTAAAGGCCAGACTAAAATCCACCGTCGCGCTTAAACCCTGGGCCGGATCAAACCGCAGGTTCGCCAGTTCGGCCTGTAACTGCGCCGCCGTGGTCGCCGCCAGGCTATAACTGACGGTATTGCCGGAAACCGTGGCGGCGGAAAGGCCGCCGCCGCTCAGCGCCCCGTCGCCGCTGGCGAAGCTGATGGTCACTCTGTCGCTTTGCGTCGCATTGGCGTCGCTAAAGCTGATATTGGCAAACGGGCTAAGCTGCGTCGCATCGCTGATGCTGCTCGCCGTCAACCCGCCAACCGCCATGCTGTTGTCGCCGCTCACCAGCACGGCGATGCCGCTATTGGCCGTGGAGCCGGCCCCGTCCCAGTTGGCGGTGGTAGCCAGGCTGTAACTGCCGCCGGCGTATAGCGGGAACAGCGCGTTCACGGCGGCCTTGTCCGCGCCGCCCAGGGTTAGGGTAAAGCCAGCGCGGTCATGCATCAGCTTGACCAGGCTGTCGCCAACGCCGCTCAGCGTATAGCCGCTGCTGCCGGCAAGCAGGCTAATATCGCTTAAAACCACGCCCTTGGTCAGAGAATCGCCGGTTACCGTTAACACCCCCGTATAAGCGTCATAACTGACCGTGGACAGCACAGGATCAGTGCCTATCTTGATGTTTATCTTTTCCAGCAGCGGCGTCTGCGCCGTATTGTTCAGCGCGGCGGAAGAGCCGGACACCGACAGCGTGATCGGCGCGGCCAGCGTAGTCGCGGAAGGGAACAGTTGCAGATCCGGGCTAAACTGCAATTGCCGCAACGCCGCCTGCAAGGCGGCGGCGGAAGACGCGGTCAGCGTATAGCCGCCCTTGCCGCCGCTCAGCCCCGCCCCGCTCAAGGTGCCGTCAGCCGCCGGGTAGGAAATGCTGGCGGTCAAGGTCTGGTTGACGCTATCGCTTAGCCTCAGGCCGGCAAAGGGCTTAATGCTGGCGAAATCGTTCACAGTCATCGCCGCCTTCCCCCCGGACAGGCTGATGCTGCTGTGGCTCACCGATACCAGGCTGCCGCCGGCCGTGGTGTACGCCCCATCCCAGCCGGCGGCGGCCTGCAAACTGTACAGGCCGCCGCCGGTACCGTTGCCGGCGGCGAACAGCGCGTCCACCGCGCTTTCCCCGGCAGCGCCCAGTTGTACGCTAAAACCGCCGCTGCTACTGGCGATCACCTTGTCGCTGCCGGCCATAAGCGTATAATGGCCGCCGCCATTGCTCAGCGTCAAATCGCCCAGCGCCAGAAGGCTGGCGACCAATCCGCCGCCGCGCACCTGCAACACCCCGCTCAGAGCCTGGTAACTGGCGGCGGACAGCGCCGCCGCCGGCAAGCTGCCGCTAACGCTAACCTTGGTGGCGCTGCTGCTGACGGTATCCAACGCCGCCGAGCCGCCAAAGGCCGTGCTGTCGTCGCTCACGCTCAGGGTAAAATTGGTGATGGTGCTGCCGCCCACGGCAACCTGACGCAGGGTCGGGGTAAACACCAGCCCGCGCAGCTCGCTCTGCAAATTCGCGGCGCTGGTCGCCGCCAGGGTATAAGCGCCGTCGCCGCCGCTCAGTCCGGCCCCGCTCAGGCTGCCGTTGGCGGCAGTAAAGCTTATGGTCGCGCTGTCGCCGCCGGCGCTGTTGCTGTCGGTAAGCTTAATATTTTTGAACGGATCAACGGTCGCGGAATCGCTCAGCACCGCGCCGGTAGTGAATCCGCTCAACCCCAGCGACACATAGGAAGCGGTCACCTTGGCCGTATCCGCCAGCGAGCCGGCGCCGTCCCAGCCCGCCGCCACGGCCAGCGTGTACGCTGTCGTTTTGCCGCCGCCGCCATTGCTGCTGAAAACCGAATTCACCCCGCTCTGGTCGGCCCCGCCCAGCGTCAAGATAAAACCGCCGCCGGCAAAATGGCTAATGCTGTCGCCGCCGCCATTCAGGGTATAGCTTTTGCCGCCGGCGCTCACGCTAAAATCGGCCAGATTCAGGTTTTTCGCGCTTGTCCCCAAATCGACGCCAGTCACATGAAAGACGCCGCTGGTCGCATTATAAACGGCGGTTTTCAGCCCGGCGGCGGTGCTGTTCGCGGTTTCCTTCTGGTTGATGCTAATCTCGGTCAGGCTGGTGTTGGGGCCGCTGATACTCAGCGCCAGCGTGGTGCTAACGCTGTTGCCGCCCACCACCTGATGCAGGGTAGGGGTAAATACCAGCCCGTCCAGCTCCCGGGCCAGGCTGGCCGGCGCAGTCGCGGACAGCGTATAAGTCGCCGTGCCGGCGACAACCGTAGCCGCCGAAAGCCCCGCGCCGCTCAGCACGCCATTGGCGGCGCTAAAGGAAATCGTCGCCCCCACCGTATCGCCGCTGTGGACGCCGCTCAGCTTCAGACTGTGAAAAGGCTTTATGCCGGCGTTATCGTTAAACGTGTTGCCGGTCTGGTAGCCGCTGGCGGATTCAGCCGCGCTCACCTGCATGCCCTGGCTATAATACACCGGCAAGCTGCCGCTACCCTCCCAGCCGGCGAGGGCGTATAGCTGGTAGCCGAAATAATTAGCGATATACTGGGGGGCTTCGTTGACACCGCTGTAGGTTATCTGCGTGCCGCCATATCCCGTGCCGTCGGCCGGAAACAGCTTCGCCGCGTTAATCCGGTCGGCGCTGCTCAACGTCACGCTAAAACCGCTGGCGCTAAAATTGCTTAGCGTATCGTTGGCGGTCAGCTTAAATAAGCTACTGCTACCGCTACCGCTGCCGGAAGTTCCATACAGGTACAAATCGCTGATCTTGACCCCGGAAACCAGGTTAGCGCCGGTCACAGTCAACACCCCGGTGCTGGCGTTATAACTGACGCTGGTAATACTGGGACTACTCATCCACAAAATCTCCTAAAAAATAACAACCCAACCCAATCATGCGGCGCAATAGCGACAGCGTATTGCGCCGAACAAATTTAAAAAAAAAGCATAGGGCGCAATAGCGTTAGCGTATTGCGCCGCAAGGCAATAGCGAAAGCGTATTGCGCCATAAGATTACGCCATAAGATTACGCCATAAGATTGCCCCAAACGACTGCCTCCATAAATTAACCAAACACTCAAAACACCTAGCCGCATAAAACGCCTCCCTATAAGCTAAACATATACCCCCACTGTATCGCCAGCGTGCCTATCCGCTCCAGTTGATAACCGTTGTAATTGGTGGACATGGGCTGTAGCCATTCCACGCTCAGGCGGTTTCCGGCAAATGTGCCCCTGGGTATGCTTACCGTCAACCCCAGACCCAGATCGACAAAAGTACCGCCGTAGTTTTGCGGGTAAATATCCGGCATCCTATACATCCTCATTGATCCGCCAGACATTAAGCTCTGGTTGGTCACAGCATTGTTTTGGGAATAATCCGAAATAGCCCCTTGCTTGGTGTACAGCACGCGCAAGGTGTTGCTTAGCCAGTCGTTCCACTGGTAGCCGCCCCAGACTGTGCCCTGGGCGATGTCGCCGTAGCGCCAGTGCATGTAATTCTGCTTCTGCAAGCGTAGCGTGCCGCCGAGTTGCCCGCCCCAGGAAAAAGCCCCGTTTTTGCCGGTATAAGTCAGGCTGGGGTTGTAATCCCAAGTGCCGCTGCCGTTCTGCATGTCATAGGGAAACAGCCGGGCTGTCACCGCATCCAGCTCCCCCCAGGTTCGGATGGTGCCGGTCGGCGCGGTCAGGCCCTGGCTGGTGAACAGCTTGTGGTCGCCGTCTTCAAACAGTTTCAGCATCGCATACATGCCGGTATCGCCAAAGCCACCGTTGCTCTCCCAGTCGCGCATGCCGATGCCCATGCCCATGCCCTGGCTGGGCGGCGGCATGGACGGGGTGTTATACATATTCATGGTCATGCTCATGTATTGCGGCATCAGCATCAGGTTAAGCCAGTCGGTGGGGGCGTACATCAGGTTCAGCATGTGCATATTCATGGTCATGCCGGAGTTGCACATCATATAGGGCGAATTTTGACCGCATAGCCCATTATTGCCGCCCTGCGTGCCGATCTGGTAGCCGTTGCCCTGATTCTGCTGCATGAAGCGGTAACCCAGCATGACTTCGCCGGCCGGCATCATTTCCGCGAACATCAGTCCGGCCGGCAGGGCGGCGTTGTGGCGCATGTGCGCCATGCCATCCATGCCCGCCATGTCGTCCATGCCGCCGTCGAACAGTTCGCTCCAGCTTGCCGCGCCGGCTTTGGCCAGCTTGCCCAGGTCGGCGCGCAGATTGGCGTTGGCCACATAATAGCTAAAATCCATGTAATTGCCGGAGCCGGCCCCGGCCAGCGTCAAGGCGCTCTGGTGGGTGTAATATTCAAAACCCAGCTCCAGCTTCAGGCCGCGGGCAAAGTCTTTGGCCAGCACCCCGCCGCCGCTCAGCGTGCCGTAGGCGGCCAGCCGCTGGTCGCTGGAATAGGCCTGGTTATTGTTGGTGATATCGAAAAAATAAGGCGCGAAGAAAGACGCCGCCGTCTGGCTGTAATACCGGCCGCTGGGGGTGAACGTCCAGCCGCCGCCCAGGTTTTGCCGCCATTCCAGCGCAAAGGTATGGGCGTTGACGCCCCAGTCGTCGTGGAAAAAGTTGTAGCTAAGCTTGGGAGCGGCGTCCAGCGCTTCAATGTAATGCAGGTAACTGGTGTCCCAGGTGAACTGGTTGCGCAGATTCGGGCGTTTTTCCGCTATCACACTGCCGTTTATCAAGGTCTGCTGGTACCCGGCATACTGTGAGTTTGATAGCTGAAGATTCAGTACCGACTTGTAGGGGTTGGCCATAAAGCCGTTGCTGTTGGTATAGCTGAAACCGGCGCTGAGCAGCCCGTTCTTGCTGACCACCTGGCTTAGGCCCAGCTTTACGGCCCAGTCTTCGCGGACGCCGTTTAAATAAGTTCCAGTACCGTCGCCAGCCAGTTGCTGTCGGCTGGTAGCGTAATTGTTATAAGTTACATCAGGCATTTCCAGAGCGTGGGTTGAACTGTTGGTGTAGCTTAGGCCATAGCTGAAGGTGGTCTGCTTCTGGTTATAGTAAAACCGCCCGCCCAGATTGCCGAAGCGGGACAAATAGTCGCGTTCGATGGATACCCCGCCGCCTATGTCTATGGAGGCGTTGTCCCAGTCGTAGCCGAATTTGGCGTCGCCCTGGTTACGGATTTCCGGCGAGGCGTAGCCCAGCACCTGGGTCAACTGGCCGACCGGCGCCAGTTTGACGATGCTCTGCCCGGTTACGCTATTGGTCTGGGTCTGCGCCTCATAGAAGAGTTGATGCTGAGCATTGACAAGGTATGGGTAAGCGGTACCGAAGGCAGGGGTGGCCCCGCTGCCGGTTTGGGAATAGGCTAACCCTGACGATTCTGTTTGAAAACGATTCACGCCCGGCGCAGTAAATTGCGGCGACGCCCCGGACCACAGATCCTGATCGAAATTAAAGCCAAACCGGGTTCTGTCGTCGATGTGGAAATTGCCGTAGGCGTGTTCGCTATCGACATTGATGGGCGTATAGCCGTTGTGTATCTGTCCGGCGCTGTTATTCACGGTGGTGATATTGTTGCTGGTGGTTTGGGACGAGAGCATGGAATAAATCGGCCGGGTCGATTCCTCATAATGGCTGAATTGCAGCCCGATGTCATCGTCGGTATCCTCGGCGTCATCGGCCTGAACCGCGGTCATGCCCGGCAGCGCCAGCGCCGACAGATACAAGGCTTGCAGCGCCGCGCAACGCAGCGCGTCGCGCCGGGTTTTAGCGGCGGGCCGGCGCGGCGGGCCGGCCGGGCGACGGTCGCCGAGGATGCGCCGGCAGGCCGCGGCCAGCGTCTTTAGGCTGGAAGGCGCAAGGGTTGCGGGTTTAAATCCGGATTCAGTTACAGCCACAACCGCCTCCAGACGCTGAAGAACTGGCCGCCCCGGCCGCTTCGCGGCTGGCGTAATTGTGCTGGCGCAAGCTGGCCTGAACCGGAGACATCTCCACCGCCATGATGTTTTTGGCCAGATTGCCGCGCTCCCACGGCTGCACCACGCTACAGCCGCACAGCAACGCCAGACCCAGGCCGGCCGCGCATAAATTAAAGTTTGTAACAGGCATCATATTGATTCTCCAAGGTATTACATTTTCCTTTCAAGGCATTATTATTTTTTTATGCTTTTCCAACTATTCAAAACATACGGCGCAATAGCGAAAACGGACTGCCCGAATGAGTAGGGATGACCAACCATGAAAGCCCATATCCATAGGGCGCAATAGCGCCAGCGTATTGCGCCGCAAGGCAATAACGAAAGCATATTGCCCCGCAAGGCAATAGCGATAGCATATTGCCCCGCAAGGCAATAGCGATAGCGTATTGCGCCGCAAGGCAATAACGAAAGCATATTGCCCCGCAAGGCAATAACGAAAGCGTATTGCCCCAAACGAACAGTCAAAAATCGCAAATTAAAACAGTTAAAAAAAAGCATAGGGCGCAATAGCGACAGCGTATTGCGCCGCAAGGCAATAGCGCCAGCATATTGCCCCGCAAGGCAATAACGCCATCGTATTGCCCCAAACGAACAGTCAAAAATCGCAAATTAAAACAGTTAAAAAAAAGCATAGGGCGCAATAGCGACAGCATATTGCGCCGCAAGGCAATAGCGCCAGCATATTGCCCCGCAAGGCAATAACGCCATAAGATTGCCCCAAATAGACGCAAATCAACGCCGCTCCCCCGCCACATCAAAAAGGGGCAAGCTTGTCGCCCAATTGGCGGGATATAACCCCTGCTCGACATAGCGATGAAAAGTCGAATAAGGCCAATCCGCCACATGCGTGACCAAACCATGTTTAAGCGGATTGATATGGCAATAATCCAGATGCGCGGCATAATCGGCATCATCGACAATCAAATGTTCCCAAAAACGGCGTTGCCAAATGCCGCGTTCGCCCCTGGCGACCCGCACCGCAGACCGCCTTTCCGTCAGCGGCAACGTCCTGGAAAAACTTTGTTTAATCACCCGCCAGCGGTTGGCGTTATCAACATCGCCCTTGGGCAATGTCCAGACGCAATGCAGATGATCGGGCATCACCACCCACGCATCGATATGAAACGGCCAGCGTTTGCGAGTATGCATAACCGCTTGGCGCAGGCTGTCGATATGACAAACCAAAAGATCGTTAGACTTTCTTTCCAAAAGATTAACCGTAAAAAAGTATGTGCCACCCGGAATGCGGTGGCGGCGATAGTCGGGCATTTTTTTATATTTATGCTGGTTGTACAAATTCAGGATTAATCAAATCATTCCAATAATTAATACCGGCTTTCCTTATATTAAACATAGGGCGCAATAGCGCCAGCGTATTGCGCCGCAAGGCAATAGCGCCAGCATATTGCCCCAAACGAACAGTCAAAAATTGCAAATTAATAAACTCAAAAAAAGCATAGGGCGCAATAGCGATAGCGTATTGCGCCGTAAGATTGCGCCGAACGAATTGTCGAAAATTGCAAATTGAAGTAATCAAAAAAAGCATATTACCCCGCAAACTTGCCCCCAAACACCAATTATCCGAAGCCATCCCTGGCCTCGATCCCCATGCCGATAATCCTTTTGTTCCGATTGGGTGTAACTACGCGCCGCGTTTTCCGAAGCGAGGTTTGCGCAACAAACCCTGGCCGGCGACAAGGCCGCTGAGCATCATCCAGAAGGCGGCCGGCACCGGTACCGCCGAGACGCTGCTGACAGCCTGGAAGCCGACGCCGGCATACAAAGTGTTTGTCTGCACTTGACCCACCAGCGTACCGCTGTCGTTAACGCCGTAGATCACGGTACTGGTGACTGCTTCGCCGCCGATGGTGCCGGCATAATCCAGTTGAGCGTTGGTGAAGAGATTGGTCAGGTAGTCATAGGTAAAACCGTGGAATACGCCGTTACTGTCCGAATAATAGCCGACGGCCTCGCCGACATTGTTCAGGCCGGTCACCACGGTCACGTCATAACCGCTACCAACAGCGCCGGCGTTGGGATCGGTCACGGTCATCCAGTTGCCGGTGGTGGCGTTGAAGACCAGGCCGAAAGTGTCTGCCGTGCCATCTTGGTAATAACCTGACACATAAACATCGCCGCCATGGTCGGCCGCGCCGGTAAAGCCGGTAAAGTCATTGCCGTTAGCCTGAGCCGCCGCACCGGACAGACCGTCGAAGTTGAAGTCGCCGTAGCCGCCATTGGCGATGCCCGCCAGCGTAGCGCCGGTGTTGTTATAAATAAAGGCTGCTTGGGAGCTATTGCCGCCAAGGATGGCTAGCGTGCCGACCACCACGCCGTAGCTGCCGGCGCTGCCGCTGCTTAGGCCCTGGGCATAGGTGCTGCTAATGTTTTCGGTGCTGGTCAGGGAGGTATCGCCGCCGGCATAGCTGTTGGTGTCGGCAATCACGACGCCGCCGGCCGGGCTGCTGGTGCTGTTGCCGACATAGGAGCCGGAGGTGATGCCGGTGGAATTGGCCAGAGAGAAAGTCAGGTAGCCATTATTGTTAATGCCGGTGACGCCGTTGTTCTGGTAAGGAGTACCCGTGCCGTAGGTGAGGCTTAAACCGCCGGGATTGTAGATGCCACTATATCCGCTGTTGCTGGTAACGCCGCTGGTGCCGACAAATCCGTAATAGTCGCCGGACGCCAGACCGCTGATGACCCCGGCTGCGGAACGATAACTAAAATCGCCGGCGATGGTGCCGGCGTTGTTGATGCCGACGAATTCGCTGGATGAGCCATTGGCGTTGCTGGCGTTGTCGGTGTCGAAAGTCGTGGTCGGCACGCTCCAGGTGTAATCCGCCAGCGCATTGCCGCTGACCAGCAGGCCCAGAACGGCCGCCGCCAGCGCCCGGCGCGGCAGCGGGTAAAAAGTGTTTGCCAAATGCATTGAGTTCTCCAGTATTTATGTTGTGAAAAGCTATGGTGAAAAGCCATATTCCTGTCTCGCAACCAGATAGTAAGCAAAAATCATGCGCAAATAGACAAGCAGACAACGGCGAATTTGCCGGTCACCTTTTTAAGTCTTTATTTTCATGATATTAAAATACTTAATTATTATTATTCGGTCATAGAGTAGGCTCAGCCATATGCCGCAAATAAAGCCATGCAAAGCCGGAACCACGGCAAATGCCGTATTTAATTTAAGTTATGTGTTATTTAACATAGTTTAATTAATAACCCATAGGGCGCAATAGCGCCAGCGTATTGCGCCGCAAGGCAATAGCGCCAGCGTATTGCGCCGCAAGGCAATAGCACCAGCGTATTGCCCCGCAAGGCAATAACGCCATCGTATTGCCCCAAACGAACAGTCAAAAATCGCAAATTAAAACAGTTAAAAAAAAGCATAGGGCGCAATAGCGATAGCGTATTGCGCCGCAAGGCAATAGCGATAGCGTATTGCGCCGTAAGGCAATAGCGCCAACGTATTGCCCCGCAAGGCAATAACCCCAGCGTATTGCGCCGCAAGGCAATAGCGATAGCGTATTGCCCCGCAAGGCAATAACGCCAGCGTATTGCCCCAAACGAACAGTCAAAAATCGCAAATTAATAAAATCAAAAAAAGCATAGGGCGCAATAGCGATAGCGTATTGCGCCGTAAGGCAATAGCGCCAGCGTATTGCCCCGCAAGGCAATAACGCCAGCGTATTGCCCCGTAAGATTGCCCCGCAAGGCAATAACGCCAGCGTATTGCCCCGTAAGATTGCCCCGCAAGGCAATAACCCCAGCGTATTGCCCCGTAAGATTGCCCCGCAAGGCAATAACCCCAGCGTATCGCGTCGAATAAATTGATGAAAATCGCAAGTTAATAGGCATTAAAAATGCCAAAAATAAGGCATATAACTCAAATAACCCTGTTTTGCGTGCTTTAACATAGTTTAATTAATAATATTTTCCATATGCCGTCAACATAATCATTACAAATCAATATATTAAAAGTTTGGCATGCAGGTTGCTAAAGTAAAGATGCGACAAGGAAGTCGCCTTGGGAAAGGTATTTCGCGCTGACAGGGATCATCAGCCGGAATGCGAATGCGTACGATCTGGAACAGGCCATATACCCCGACCCATCGCCGCATGCTTTGTCAGAAAAAACCCGGCCGCAGCAGCGGCTGTTTACTTCACACTTTTAAAGGAATGACCCATGAAACATGCAATAAGCAAAACCCTGCTGGCCACCGCACTGGCTTCCATGAGCATCGGCGGCGCAGAAGCGCACTCCATCCTCAACGGCTATTTGAGCGCAGCCAGCGCAACTACCGGCTATGACGTGTTCCGCACCACCTGCTTTACCGACAACGCCAGCTCACCGGTCGGTTTGACCGACGCCGCCGGCAACCAGTGGACCCTGCCTTTTATCAATGCCTCCGGCACCCCCAACGTAACATCCCAGATAGTCTTCGCGCTGTCCAAAGTCGGCTCTACCGCCTACCCCGCCAACACCAACGCTGACGCTATCACCGCCACCGTGGCCTATGGCGACGCCGGCAACGTCTCCTGCAATACCTCCGGCAACACCAACGCCAGCGGTCAGCCCAATCTGGACAGCGATTGCACCGGCGGCGCCAACCTCAATAACATACTGTCTGCACTGGACGGCACCGTTGAAGCCACCACCATCAGCTCCACCCATACCTCGCTGGAATGGGAAAGCGTGGCTTCCAACCCGGACCTCCAACCGCCTATCAGCGGCACCAAACTGCTGTCTCCTTTGAACGGAACCAATCTTAAAGGCTGGGTCTGGGGCAGTCTGCAACCTAAAGGCATAGACCAAACCGGCGGCGCTTACACCAACGCCAACGGCGAGTATGTGATTATCATCAAAAACCAGAGCACCAGTAACGCGCATCAGTATGACTTTATCGGGCATTGTGTGGACGCCGCTGCCGCCAGCAACCCCAATGCCACTGTTGACCCGACCTACCATACCGGCCAAGGCTCGGGATGGATCGTGAACAATCCCGGCACTTCCGGCGCTTATCTGAGCGAAGGCGCCGACTACTCACAAGTCGTGACAGACGGCCATTCTCATTGATGCTTTTCCGGCCTGAACTGGGCTGAGGCTTCAATCTGCCTGCTTATTTGCAGGCGCTCACAGTCCAGGTTCGCCTGGACTGTGTTTTTTTTAACCGAACTTGTTATTCGCCATGAAAATACCATCCCATATTATTTTGCTGACTGCGTTCTGCGCCGCCGGCGCGCAAGCCGGGGAAGCCAGCCTGGAAGACCTGGAAGGCAAGGCCGGCTACGCCATAGGCTGGCAAACCATGAATACCCTTCAGTCCGACGGTACGGAACTGGATTACGACGCCTTACTGGCGGGCCTGGAAGACGCCCACGCCGGCAAGGCGGCCCAGTTATCGGCTACTGAAATGCGTAACGGCATGGACTATTTCACCACCCTTAAAACCCTTAACCGCCAGGCCCGGCTGGACAAAATCAAAAAGGACGGCAAGGCGTTTCTGGAGCAGAACCGCGAGCAGGCGGGGGTCACCGCGCTGGCCAGCGGCCTGCAATATCAGGTGCTGCAAAGCGGCGACGCATCCGCCCCCGGCCCCGGCGCAGATGACGGGGTGCGCATCCGTTATCTGATCAACGACATAGAGGGCAAGGAACTGGGCAAAAGCCCGGACGACCCGACCCACGCCGTGCTGATGAACGCGCTGATTCCCGGCTGGAAAGAAGCGCTGCTGCTAATGAAGCCCGGCGACCGCTGGCGGCTGTTCCTGCCGCCGGAACTGGCCTATGGCGAAAAACCCGCCAACAGCCAGCTTAAACCCAACCAGACCCTGGTGACGGAACTGGAATTGGTGGCCGTGGCGTCCGCGGACGAAATGAAATTCCAGGAGCAGTTGCATGCGCAGGCTCGGGCGGAGCCGCGTCCAGCGACCGTGGTGCCGGGCAGCCAGTTTAGTTTTTCCAAATGAGGCTGAAGAATTACCCTTGCTCTTGCAAGCGTTCGGCCTCCCTCTTTGAAAACAGGGGTTAGGGGAGAGCGTATTAATTAAATAACCCCCCCTTAATTCCTCTTTTTCAAAGAGGAAATTGAACGATTGCTTGACCTTTGGATTATCAATTAAATTGAAACAAGTTATGAATATGTCTGAAAAGTATTATTTTGTTGTTTTATCAATGCTGACTCTGGCTTGCGGCTGCGCGGCCGGGCCGGACAGTCTGCATGGGGCGGCGGTTTTTGCCGAATGCCCGGTTACCGCCCCCGCCAACGACGCACAGGCAAACCCCGCCGCCGCCTGCGCCGAACAGGTTTCCATATATGGCGACGCGGTGTGGGTGCCGGTTTTCGGCCCTTTATATGATGCGGCGGTAAACGAATCCCCGGACAGCGAGCCGGGCCTGACCGTGCTGGCTACGCTATTGCCCGGCATAGGGCCGGCCTTGCAGACCGGACTGGGGGCGAAGCGCTGCCTGACAAAGTGCCTGCCGCCCGCCGCCGCGCAGGCCGACACCACGCAGACCAAAGCGTATTTCGATCTGGCGCTGGATGTGTCCGACGACAACTGCCGGCATTTTCTGGACACGCTGGACAGCGGCGAAACCGCAACCGCAGCGACCGTCGGCAGCCTGGGCCAGGGCCGGCTGGAAGCGGTGCTGATCGACACCATCCGCCAAAACCGGCGTCAGGCCCGGCAGATTTTGCAGCAAGCCAAACCCACAGCGGCGGAAGTGCAAAGCCTGATTGGCGCATACGACGGCCTATGCTCGCTAGAACACGCCCTGGCGACCCTGGAGGATGCGACCCGCAACCAGCTTTCCGGGAGTTTCACCAGCGACAAGGCGGAACAAAAAACCTGGCTGACGAAGTCCGGGATAACGGCGCAGAATACGGAAAGCGACGGAAAGCCCAAGGACAAGATCCGCCATATCAACAACATCCTCAAATCAACAACGCCCCGCTTACCCACCCCGACGCATGGCGGAAACCCAGCAAACAAAAAACATAAAAATCAAAAAAAGCATAGGGCGCAATAGCGCCAGCGTATTGCGCCGCAAGGCAATAACCCCAGCATATTGCCCCAAACGAACAGTCAAAAATCGCAAATTAATAAAATCAAAAAAAACATAGGGCGCAATAGCGATAGCGTATTGCGCCGCAAGGCAATAACCCCAGCATATTGCCCCAAACGAACAGTCAAAAATCGCAAATTAATAAAATCAAAAAAAGCATAGGGCGCAATAGCGATAGCGTATTGCGCCGCAAGGCAATAGCGAAAGCCTATCGCGCGATTTTTTACATTTTTACATTTTTGTGCATATTGAAATTCTAATAAACGGAAGGAGCCAACGCCAAGCCGACGGGCTACATCCTCGACAGTGATCTCAGGGTCGGTTAATAAGGCACGAACTTGTTTCAAGTCCTTCTCCGCCAGTGCGCGCGGACGCCCACCCTTACGGCCTCACGAATAATCTCCCTTCCTGTAAGGCATCCAGTTGCTGGTGTGGCTTCTGGTCACGCGAAAAGACGCGGGCGTAGCCAATTAACATTGCTTAATATCCGTTTGCGAAAAATCGTTGCCGACAAACAGCAACGGTTCATCAAGCAACTTGGCTAGTGCGTAGACAGCACAGTCGCCCATGTTCAACTGTGCCGGGTGCCTTGTCCTTTTCCATAGCGCCGGGATGCTTCATTAGCGAGACGGGCTTGCTGCTCGTCGAAAGGCATGACTATTGCGCCGATTTCTTCCAGGAAACGTTGCAGCTTGCTCGGCATGGTGTGATGTTCTCGCGCCCGCACAGCGATGTGGGCCTCCAGCAGACTCACTGCCGATATGCGGCATACGGCATGTGCTTCCAGTGCGGCGATAATCCGCTCTATCATCGCTGTTCCGGGAGAATAGATCAACAGACAGTATAGGGAGATTGATTTTGGAGAAAAGAGCGTATTGCACTGTGTTTACATCCTTATCTCTAAAACCCTCGTTTTCGGGGGATACGCAATAGCGACAACCCCCCTACCTTCCAAACCGCGTCCTACACTTGACAATATCCCTGACCGTAGACTTGCTGCACTCGAACTTCTCCCCCAATTGCGCATAAGTCACCACCCCGCCGTCGCCGTACAACTCCCGGATCAGCTCGCAATCCGCATCCGACAAAAACACCTTGGGATGCTTCTCGCCCCGCACATGCCCCGGCCTGACCGCCTTCGGCTGCGCCCACTCCGGGCGGTTCAGCGTAGACCAGGCGATCACCACCCAGTCGGCGCTGGGCCTGCCCAGCACCACCTCGCCGGTGTTCAACAACAGCAGGCAATCGTAATGAATCGGCACCGGGTTGGTTTTGGCGCGTAACCACTCTATCATGTTTAAAACCTCTCAAAAGGATCGTGACCTATCGGTTGCCCCCGGCGCTCCGGTGGGCGGATGCCGGCGGATTTTTTAAATACCGGATACGCGAACGACAACGCCAGCGCATCGGCCTTGTTGGGGGAGGGCAGGCGGCGCTTCTTCATGTCCCGCTTACTCTCCAGTTGTATCTTGCCGTCCATGCGCGGCACGGTTTCCGGGGAAATCAGATCGGCGTACAGTTCCCGATCCTCCGGGATGCAGCCGCCGCTCTTCAGCCAGTCGCGCATCTGTTTCCACATCTCCGCCCGTTTATTCAAACATCCAGGATCAGCCGCCGCGCCGCCGAACCACACCAGCGTCCAGTCCCGGCCCAGCGTGCCGCCGGCGGAGACGATGCCGGTGCCGTAGCCGGCGTCCACGAATACCGCATCGGCCCGCTGCTCATCCTCGTGGCGGGCCAGAATGTTGGCGATATGGATATCGTTGTCATTTTTGGGGATGACGTTCAAAATTTTGAACAACAAACCCTGGCGCAAGGCGATGATCAACTGGTCGTCGCCCTCCCAGGCCGGGTCGCAGGTCAGAATTTTCGGCGCGAAATCGAACTGATCCAGCCGCAACGGCCGGCCGTAGGCGGCGTCGGCGTCGGCGGTGGCGATGAACTGCTTGCTGGACAGACTGGGAAAAACGCCGCGCACCCGGATTTTGACAAAATCCGAGTCCTCGCCATAATCGTCGATCCACTGTTGAATCTGCGCCTTGTTGGTGATGGCCACCCGGCGGCTGTCGATTTGCCGGGTCAGCCAGCGGTGACGCATGCCGTGGAAACATCTGTGAAAATCGCCGCTGTTGCGGGTGGGGTTGCCGAACTTGAAAAACATCGGTTCGCCGTCGGTCAGTCCGCCTTCGGCGACTTCGGCAATCGCATCAGGAATGGCCGAAGCTTCGTCGAAAATGTAAAACGCTGTGGAATCGGCGGCGTGCAGGCCGGCAAAGGCTTCGGCGTTTTCCTCGCGACAGGTCTGGGCGCTGACCAGCCAGCTTTCCGGGTGGTCAACATGGCAGATTTTCATCGCCCCTTTGCCGCTGCGGATGATCCACCAGTGGGCGGTGACGCTTTTTTTGCTCCATTTACAGATTTCCGCCCAAGTCTTGCCGGCCAATTGCTCGCAGGTATTGGCGGTGACGATGCCTTTGGCGAACGGCCGGGTGGACATGATCCAGTTCACCAGCCAGGCGGTAATCGCGCTTTTACCAATACCGTGACCGCTGGCCACCGCCATGCGCACGGCGTCCACCGCATGAACGCCGTCGAAGCGGCGGCGTCTCACTTCCGCGCCCAATTGATCCAGAAATTCGCAAGCCCACAGGTCGGGGCCATACCGGCAGTTGAAGCGGTTTTGGTAAACCGCCTGTAGTTCGACGATCTGCAAAGCCGGGTCGCTGTCCCAGGGATAAGCGAACAGCACGAAGCCCAGTGGATCGGCGTAAAACCGCGCCATCCACCCGGCCAGTTCGGCATCCGCCCCCCCGCTCACAGCTCACCCTCCACCGCGCCAACCTGATCAATAACCCGGCCTTCCTCAACATCTTCATCCGTCAGGCGGATGCGCTCCCGCCCGGCGCGGATCAGATGCGACACCGAGGTCGTGATCTCCAGTTTTTCGTGAAGCAAGCCCAGATGCCGGGCCGCCAGTTCCAGTTGCTTGCCCTTGTCCCAGAATTTGACCAGCTTGGTCGTGCCGATCACCACGCCGTTGGTGTTCTTGACCTCCTGAACCCGGATGGACGCCACCGCCGCCGCCATATCCTCCGGCCAGTCCTGAATCGGCAACAACGCGCCGTTGGCGTCGAACAGGCGGCGCGGATCGCAGAAGGCCAGGCGGGCGATTTCCAGCAGCACCCGATCCTGGTCGATTTTCACGCGTTGCATACGGGTCGCCATGCCCGAGGCTATCGCCGCCTGGATGGCCGGGTTTTTAAGGAGGCGGCAAGGCGTGCTTTCAGATTTTGCGAGAATATAACCAGCACGGGTAGCCGCCTGCCGACCGTTCAGATCTATCAGATATTCATCGACAAAAGCCTGCTGTTTTCGAGTTAAAGCCATAAACACAAAAATGGTTGATATGAACCGGATTCTACTGCATGACCGCCAAAACGCAACTGCCAGGTGCGGATGAAGCGCCGCTCGGCCTGCGCCGGCTCAAGCCGCCGCCGAATCGCCGGCGTCCCGTCGCAGCAACGGATATTTAACCTCGATGCGAAACCCCAGCCCATTTGCCCGCGCCCAGGCTTTAAGCCGGGCCGTGCTGACGGTGCGCGGCGGGCCGAACTGGCGGACGCCGTTGGCGTCCACCCCGATCACCAGCAGCCCCGGCAAAGCCCAGGCATCGATTTGCGTCGGACAAGCCAAAATAAAATGCCGGTCGCCGACTATGGCCCTGCGCTGATACGGGTAATCCAGAGTTTCCACAGGTATATCTCCTTTTTCAATGTTCGCGATTCAAAAAACGGCACTCAACAACCGTTAATATTTTCTATTACATAATGCGCCAAACAACACGCAATAACCCAATTTCAACACCAACCCACAACATAGGGCGCAATAGCGACAGCGTATTGCGCCGAACGGATTGTCGAAAATTGCAAATTAAAACAGTTAAAAAAAAACATAGGGCGCAATAGCGAAAGCGTATTGCGCCGCAAGGCAATAGCGAAAGTGTCTTACGCCGCAAGGCAATAGCGCCAGGTATTGCGCCGAACGGATTGTCGAAAATTGCAAATTAAAACAGTTAAAAAAAACATAGGGCGCAATAGCGAAAGCGTATTGCGCCGTAAGGCAATAGCGAAAGCGTATTGCGCCGTAAGGCAATAGCGAAAGCGTATTGCGCCGCAAGGCAATAGCGAAAGCGTCTTACGCCGCAAGGCAATAGCGAAAGCGTCTTACGCCGCAAGGCAATAGCGAAAGCGTCTTACGCCGCAAGGCTATGGCTATCGTCCAAACCCTCGTGCCGCCAGCATCAACCGTCTGCGATATTCCGCCTGTTCCGCCTCGCTCAACCGCCGGTAACTCAACTGCGCCGCCACGATGACCCGGAAACGCTGAATATCGTCGCCGCGCCACCAGATTTTGCTCTCGGCGGCCTTCAGCACATAACGCCGACAACGGTCGTCCAGCCGGATAAACTCTCTGGCCAGATACACCAGCCGCTCCGCATACGGCCAGCGAATATTATCCTTGCCCAACTGTTTGGCCTCGCCCGGGCGCTGCGGCTCAAACGTTTGCTGCCAGAAGCGCAAGGCCGGGCAACCCTGCATGAATGGCAGCGGCAGCAACACCTCCGGCGCATAACCGGCGATATAATCCTGCAACGTTAGCCGCAGGCCGCCGGGGGCGTCAGTCTCAACGGCCGGGGCGGTCTTGAACTTTTTTGCCATGATATTGCTCCTCGGCGATTTTGATGAATTTGGCCGGATGGATGATAAAATCAAAAGAAGCCAGAAATGGCGAACCATCCCGGCCACGGCTGCGGCCCATCAGAAAATCCGAACGGGCGATATGCCGGAAATAATTGCCCCAGCTTTCCAGGTCGTCCAGTTCGTCCGCCCACAAGGCCCGCATTTGCCGACGCCGGCTATCGGTTAGCTTGTAAACTCTGGGTAGCGTCGGCAGGCAGTCGTGGTACAAATCCACAATCGCCTGGTAAGGCGGCGCGACGACGGTGTTTGCGGCTCTGCCGTCAGGCAGGCTTGAATGATCCTGATTCCCGGTAAGCGGATGAGTGGGGTGGTTGGCCGTGGGCCGGGCAGCGGCGGTGACGGGCGGTATCGGCGCGCAGTCCGGGCCGGGCGCGGCCTGGATTGCGGCATGGCTGTCATGGGCCGGTTGCCGGGCGGTCATGGGGTGGTTGCCGGCGACGGATTTACCGGCATCGGCCAGCGGCAGAAAAAAAATCAGATAATCGGCGTCGGCGATTCGTTCTATCAGTCCGGCCCGTTTCAATTGTTCGATGGAGGCGCGGATACAGTCCTTGCTGGCTTTGGGGCGGATCTGCCGGTTTACGAACTCCTGTGCCGTCTCGGCCAGCATGCCCAGGCTGATGCGCCGGCAGGGGCCGCCGCAGACGCGACTGCCGTAATCCATGTAACGGCGGATGCCGCGCAGATAAATGACCTGCGCCCGTAAAGGCAGGCCCTGCAACGCGTCGTCTTCTTCATCATTCCATGAGGTGCGCATCGCCGCTCCGCATTACAATGGCCGCAGCAGCGGCGTTTTTTGACGTACCGGCCTGCGCCGGCTCTGACCGCCTGACGCCGTGTAGCAGCCTGCTAAAAAACCGCGCGATTTAGCCCCTGCAAAAAGGCCCGGCCGTAGCCGGGCAGTCAGGGCGGAAAACGTCGGCAGACTATTACCCCGGTCTGCTGGCGGGTTAAGGGCGGCGGCGAGACGGTAAACCCGCAAATACCGGTAAACAGCGACAGTGAGCAGCATAAGATTTAGCGTAAAGCGCAATAAAAAATGAAAAAACACCTGCTAAATTTAGCGTAATGCTAAATATATTGCAAGCTTTTTAACAATTTTAGCAATCCGCACATTTACATTTTGTTAATTGCTGCTTAAATACATGCCATGAACATGACCAATAAAGAAATCAGACTCCATAACCTGCAACGGCTGCTTGAGCATTCGGGGCTAAGCAAGACTGCGTTCGCCGTCAAGGTCAACACTTCGCCGGCCTATATCAGCCAGATGCTCAGCAGCAAGACCCGCCGGGCGATGGGCGAGCAGGTCGCCAGAGGCATAGAATACGCCTACGGCAAGCAGACCGGCTGGATGGACGCCCTGCATCCGCCGGAAGAATATCTGCCGGAGACTGTGCGCCGTCCCAAAATTGAATCCAATGCCGAATGGTACGGCGGTTTCGAAATCATTGACGACGATCAGCCGCCGGGCGCCGATGAAGTTTCGTTGCCATATTATAGGGAATTGGACATCGCCAACGGCCCAGGCCGAACCGAGGTGATCGAATACCATCAACAAAAACAGCGGTTCGCAAAGTCCGTGCTAAAAGCCGCCGGCGTGCCTGCTGCCGCGGCCTTCTGCGCCATCATCTCCGGCAGTAGCATGGAGCCGGTGTTGCCGGAAGGCGCGACGCTGGGCATAGACACCAGCCGAACCACTGTGCGCGACGGCGAACTGTACGCCCTGGATCACGCCGGCGGCCTGCGGGTGAAGATCGTCTACCGCATGCCCGGCGGCGGCCTGCGCTTGCGCAGTTACAACCACGAGGAATGGCCGGACGAAAATTATACGGCCGAAGAAGCCGCATCCATCAGAGTGCTGGGGCGGGTGTTCTGGTGGTCGGTGCTGCGTTAGGGGGCTGTCTTAAGTGACAGGACGGATATGACTCCATCTCACGACTCGGCTTATAAAAAACTGTTTTCCAGCCCGGAACTGGTTCGCGATCTGGTCATGGGGTTTATTCCCGATCCCTGGCTGCAAAGCCTGGATTTCGGCACGCTGGAAAAAATTCCCGGCGACTACATCAGCGATGACGACCGGCAGCGCCGCAACGACGTGGTTTGGCGGGTTCAGGTCGATGAAGACTGGCTATACCTGTATATCATCATTGAGTTTCAGCGTACCGTCGATCCTTTCATGGCGGTACGGATGCAGGTTTATCTCGGTCTGTTGTACCAGGATCTGATTCGCCGTCATGACTATCTGCCCGGTAAACGGCTACCGCCGGTGTTGCCGATAGTGCTCTATAATGGTGACAGCACATGGACAGCCGCCACCGATATTCAGGAGCTTATTGTCGGTCTGCCGGAATTTGCAGCAAGGTATCAGCCGAGTTTAAAATACTTGCTGATCGATGAAAACAGCTACAACGATGCAGAACTGGCGGCGAAAACCAATCTGCTGGCGGCTGTGATGCGTTTCGAACGGCCGAAAGATCCGGACAGTCTGGTGGAAGTGATAGACGCCCTGATACTATGGCTGGAACATAAGCCGGAACTGAAACGCACATTTACCATCTGGATAGGCGCGGTGCTGGCCCGGTATAATCAAAAAGGGCAGGTTTTAGCCAAATTCAATGACCTGGAGGAAATTAAGATGACATTGGCAGATCGGATCGAGAGTTGGAAGCTTGCATTTAAAGAGGAAGGCCTACGGGAAGGCAGACAGGAAGGTCGGCAGGAAGGTCGGCAGGAAGGTGAGGGCCTGGCGTTGCAATTGCAGTTAAGCAAGCGTTTCGGTAGTTTGCCGCATGAGTATATCGCCAAAATTGGTGCAGCCAGCAAGGAGCAGATTGAGTTATGGCTCATCAGGGTGCTGGATGCCGACAGCCTGGAAAGTGTGTTCAGGTAGGCAGGCAATAAAAAAATGACAATTCAAGTTATTCTGACGATAGAGTAGTTTTAATATCAACTACCAGGGTTTCGACGGTGAATGGCGGGGACAAATGTCCCGCCATTTGTCCTTTTGGATTTACCAGAATCAGTTGCGCAGAGTGCTGGAATTCATATTGGCCCGTCGCCTTGTTTTCTTCCTTAAAAGCGACCAATTCAAGATTGCTGGCGAGTGCTTCGATTTGCTGCGCCGAACCCGTCGCAGCCTGGAATTCCGGGTCGAAATGGTGGATATATTCGGCAAGGCGTTCAGGCGTGTCGTGCTCAGAATCGATGGACAAAAAGAGCACTTTGAGTTGTTTTGCATCGTCGCCAAGTTTTGCTTTCGCAGCTTGTAATAAGGCCAGGGTGGTGGGACAAACCTCCGAGCAATAGCTATAGCCAGCAAACACTATAGTCCAGTGACCGCGAAAATCAGCCAGCGTAAATGGCGTGCCGGCGGCGGAAACTAAATTGAACGCGTCTATTTTGCGCGGTTCCGGAAGAAAAGAACCATTCAGCAGGCTTTGTTTGTGCGGGGAAAACCATAATTCCTTCGCGATTATCCCCAAAACGGCAATAGCGGTTAGGAACAGGACGACTCCGATCAACCGAGCAAATCTGTTGTTGTTAATAGGGCTATCGGTGATCGGCAATTCAGGATTGGTCATCGACTTTTTTCGGCTTATTCTTTGTAATGTGCATAATTTCATTCAACGCCTCTTTTATGCGATGAAGAGGCGTATCAGATTTCCAGCCAAAGGCGTGATGCCGAAATCGCGGTGCAAATTGCCATTGCGCAAACCACTCGTGCAATTCGCGGGATTCGCCCAGTGCACTGAGACGACGATCGATAACGTCATGGTTGCCCCATACCACGTCCGCCAACGCGCCAGCGTCTACGCACGATTCGATGTCATGACAGTAAAGCCCCAAGTCGCGCTGGACATAGAAACCGTATGTTCGGCAAGCGATCGGGCGGTGGGCATAGATCAGGCAGGCGCTTTCCGCCTGATCCAGCAACGGGCAGACGATGGGGCGTGACGGTTTGCCGGCCAGCGCGGCGATTGTCTGGCCGAGTTCCAGAAGTCGCTCCGGGGATAGCGCCGCGAGGCCTTCTTGCAGCCAATCCCATTCCTCGGCAGTGAGCCTGGGTACTTCGGCAAGCCGTCGGCAACAGCCGTCGCAGCCCTGACGGCATAACCAATCCGGATGGCCGTCGCGGATGGCTGTTACGCGCGTTTCGATATCTGCATGGATTTGGGCAATTGTATTCACCTGGGTATACTGCCTTTTTAACCGCGTATTGAAAAGCCTTTCTCAAGGGCTGAGCCGGAAGCCTCGATCTGGTTACACTGTATCAGGGCTACTGGCTGATAGTCTATATACCCTTCAAAAAACCTATTGTTGAAAATATGAATACGCGACAAGCCAACCCATAGGGCGCAATAGCGAAAGTATAAAGTATATTGCGCCGCATGGCTGCAAGATGCGGTTCGCGCCTCACAGCATTAAATTAATTTTCCGTGATTTGAAAAGAACGGGCCTCTCACCCGCTTGCCGATTTAGCTCTGATTGTCGGGGCGAGGTGAACCGGTAAAATTTATTCCCCTTGCCCTTGCCGACCCATCGTCACGGCTAATCAGTAGCAGTTTGCTAATCTACGTAGTTCAGCCGGTTTTACAGGTCAACTAACCCGAAACAACTGAATGGACTCTTATTAAATTTAGCATACAGCTAAATATTGTCAAGTAGCTAGCCAGGCTTACCTATAGCGGCTTGCAATCAAAAATCAGTAAACCTGCAATTATCTCGCGCAAACCAGAATTATTTGCAACTGAAACCTTAACGGATTCAGATCGATAATCCAGCCAAGTGCATACGATCCCTTTGCCCACTGGCACGGATCAGATCAAGCGGGTTGGCGAACAGGGCCTTGTACGATTCAAGCACAAAATCGAACGCTCCAGACCAATCATCAGGAGCTTGAAATAGATCGCATGTCATGTATATGACTTTGGAATTGGGAAATCGGTTTTTACATTCGGAAATGGCGGTAGGCGAAATGTCGAAAGCCATAATATCAAAACCGAAGCATATAACTGTTCAAACCATTCGAGTGGCCGTCCAGCGGCGATTGCTTCTTGAGCTAACTGCCGAGCCGTAGAACGATGATTCAACCCGGCCCGTAAGCGGGATAAATACCTTATAATCCACCCCAGCAGCTCATTCCCATCCCGCGACTCATGACCACCAAACCCCATATCAGCTATCTGGACAGCATCCGCGGCCTGGCCGCGCTCTGCGTCATCACAGAGCATTTCATCATCGCCTACGGCCTGCCTTGCGCAAACGCCGACTGTCAGCGGATTCTGGACACCGCGCCGTTCAATTTCTGGTGGAATGGCGCCGCCGCCGTGTCCATGTTCTTTGTGTTAAGCGGCTTCGTGCTGTCGCTAAAATATTTTCATTCCGGCCGCAGCCCCGACCTGCAACGCTTTCGGCCGGTAGCTTACCTGATAACCCGGCTATGCCGCATCTGGCTTCCATATGCGCTAATGGTTCTAATCAGCGCCCTGATTTTTCTGCAAACCGCCGACAACCCGCTGCCGGCCACGCTGCTGCCAGCCAGCGACTGGCTATCCGCCATGTGGCATGGTAAATCCCTATCCGTCGCCGATTTTTTCCGGGAAGCCTTTTTACCGGCCTTGCCGGTCGAGGCGGTGCTGATACCGCAAGCCTGGACATTAAACATCGAACTCAATCTGTCGCTGCTTTTGCCGCTGGGTCTGCTGCTAATTGAAAAAGGCGCAGCCTGGCTGATATTTTTCGCGCTGTTCGCCATGGCCTTTCTGGGTGTCAATTATTTTTTGCTGCATTTCATGCTGGGACTGCTGATCGCCCGTTACCAGCAACCCATCGTCAGCCGTTTGAAAACCAGTCGCAGTCAGCGGCGACTGACGCTGATAGGCGGTTTTCTGCTATACAGCACCGGCGACCTGCTGACCGATCTGCTGCCGGAATTCATCATCTGGTGGCAGACCGGACTGGGCGCCGGTCTGCTGCTGCTGTTTGCCTTAAGCTCGGAAAAAACCCAAAACCTGTTGTCGCACCCCGTTCTACACCATTTGGGCCGGATTTCCTACAGCGCCTATCTGCTGCACATGCTAGTGCTGCTGTGCCTGACACCGCATATTCTGCGGGTGCTGGAAACGCTGACCCGCAACCACGCCACGCTCTGGCTGGGCGGCTATCTATTAACGGTGACAATCGCGCAACTGCTGTCCCTGTTAGCCTACCGGCTGCTGGAAACCCCGGCCATCAGCCTAGGTAAACGGCTGGCCGGAATCGGCCGCTAAGCCCGGCAGAACCCCGCTGCCTACTCAACTGTCTCGCTCCCGAATTCTTTCCGCGAACAGCGGGAATAATAACACCGAAATCATCCCGGCGCTGACCAGCACTGCGGCGCGATCCGCCGTCATCAGCCCGGATGAAACGCCGATCTCGGTAATAATCACGATCAACGGCAGACCGGTAGCCGAATACAGCGCGAATGGCAGCCTGTCCTTTTCGGCCAGCACCTTGCCGTAGAGCAGCACCGGCACGCCTCTGATCAGAATCAGCAGCCCCAGGAAAACGATGATCTGCACCGGCACCAGCGGGTCTGACCATAGCGAAGCCAGATCGAAACGCATGCCGGCGGCGATGAAGAAAAACGGCACCAGAAAGCCATAGCCGATGGCGTCCAGTTTTTGGCGCAGCAACAGGCCGCCTTCGCCCTTACCGTCCGGGTTCGAGGCCAGGCCGCCTTCGCCCCTGCTGGCCAGGCTCACCACCATGCCGGCGGCGAAAGCGCCAATCACCACATTAAAGCCGAATTCCCCGGCCAGCACCACCAGCAAGGCTTGCAGGGCGATACACAGCCTGACTGGCAACTGGCCGCTGCTCTGCATGGTCTGCACCAGCAAATCCACCAGCTTCGAGGAACGGACATGGGTGACCAGATAGGCCGACAAAAACAGGATGCCGACAAAAATCGCCATCAGCAAGGTATGCAATACCGGGCTATGCGCCGGAATGATCAGCGCGGAGATCACCAGCAGCGGGCCAATCTCGCCCATGGCCGCGGCGGATAGCAGCAATTTGCCGAACTCGGTCTCCAGCATGCCCTTGTCGCGCAGTATGGGCGCCACCACGCCCAGCTCCGTGGTCGAAAGCGCCACGGCGGCCAGCAGCGGCGACTGGATGAAGCCGATGGAATGCAGAAAATACATGCTCA
>JAQTUW010000058.1 GCA_028707085.1 Methylococcales bacterium
GGCTGTAAACCTTGGTCAGCGCTTGCTCCTTGAAGCCTTCAGAATACCTTGTATATTTTTTCATCTTTCATCTCAAATTTTAGTTTCTTTAAAAATTTGAGACGACAACTAGTCTGACACAGGGGGCACCCAGCGCCACCAGTTTGGTTCTGAGTGTCAGCGACTTCATCGGGCTGCCGTTATCGCTATGCAGTACCGGTTTCCTGTCGTGCAGGCGTTCCCGCAACAGCGCCTTTTCCAGCAGTTCGGCGGCATGCTCGCCACTCTCGCTTTCGTGCACTTCCCAGGCCACCCCGTACCGGCTGTAGAGGTCTTCAACCATGTACAGGTAGAAGAACCGCCCCTGCACCCGGCTGGGCAGGTAGCTGATGTCCCAGGTCCAGACCTGATTGGGCGCCCTGGCAATGTGCGTGGTGGGCGACCGTGCCGGCCGGGGTGACTGAGAGCGGCCGCGATGGTGTAGTTGGCCTTCGGCCTTGAGGATGCGGTAGAAGCTGGATTCCGATGCCAGATACTGACCGGCGTCGGCCAGCTTCGGCACGATCTGCGAAGGCGGCAGGCTGGCATAGGCCGGCTGGTTGCACAAGTTCAGAATTTCCCGGCGCTCCGCCGCCGACAGCTTGTTGACGGGTTCGGGCCGTTGGGCGTCGGGCCGCCGGTCGGCCAGCACCTGATCCGTGCCTTTGGGTTGCCAGCGCTGCAAGGTGCGCACACCAAGCCCTACCACGCTGCAGGCCTGCCCACGCCGGGCGCCGGCGGTGACTGCTTCGCCGATCCAGTTGACCAATTGTTCTCGCTGCTGGGTTATGGTCATCATTCCCCGTCCTCCCAGAGCGAATTGAACTTTTTTTGCAGGATCAGCAAGGCGGCGCTTTCCGCCAGGGCCTTCTCCTTACGACGCAGATCTTTTTCCAGTTTACGGATCTGCAGGTTGGCGGTCTTGAGCTGCTGGGCCGTACCCTGATCGCGTTTGTCCTGCTGGGTGGCGCCTTCGATACACGCCTGCTTCCATCGCGCCACCTGTTCCGGATACAGGCCTTTGGCGCGACAGTATTCGCTGAGTTCGCTGGCATTGTAGCCCGCGGTCTCCAGCACAACGGCGAACTTGGCCTCGCCGCTCCATGCTTCCGGGGTGTTAGGGGTGCTGCCTGGCACGGGGACTCCTGTTTGTCGGACTTGTTTGAGCCAATTGTACAACGTCGGCTCGCTGATCCCTTCCTCCCGGGCAATCTCCGGCACCGGCCGGTTATAGGGCGGTAGTAACTTGCTCAGTACCGCTGCTTTTCTTTCTTCCGCATATCTTGGCATGCCGGCCATCCTTCCGCCCCTGTTGTCGTTTTGAAAAATACGTCAACTAGCCTGACATAGGGGGCTGACGATCCAATGCCCCCTATTTCAAATTTAACCCTTATTCCCCTTCGTTTCGCCAAGCGTTGCGCTATGGCAATCATCTCAGGATCAATATCTCTTCCAAAAGCAAGATAGCCGTGTTCCGTTGCCAGCTGAGGAACCAGGCCAGGGCCACACCCAATGTCCAGCCATGTGCGTCCAGCGCCTTCGGGCAATAGGGTCACCGCATGTTTGTGTAATTCCCGGTAAAATGCCGCCCCCTGAATGTAGGCAAAAAAATAGGCTCCAACCTTACTCATGAATGGTGTTCCTGTTTTGACGCCCGAAGCAGGGCGATAAGTAGCAAAGTATTAAACGGTAAGGGAAAGTAGGGCGCCTTGCTGACTTGGATAATGCCATCGAACCGACCATCAAAGCTCAGAGGTGCCACCGGCGATGTGTGGAGTGAAGTCAGATGACATATAAACACCTGATGAAAGTTATCTTATAGCTGATATTTTAACGAATACAAAACGATATAGCATACACCAAACAAAGGGCGGCGCATCGAATGATAAAAAACTGACTTTGGTTTTAAATAAAATCCAACCATTGATATAGTCAATTCGATTGAATTCATAGCCAGGTTGTATGGCTGTCTTTAATTGATTTGCGCATCAAGAAACAAAGCGGACTGAGGTTACATTAAATTTATTGCATGACAATATCGACCCAACCGTATTCCCATAAAGTGGATTTACGGTTTTCCAGATACTATGATAATCTCTTTGAGAAAAGCCCGACCACTGTTCCTGAATCGGATTTTTATCTGTTCATACCTTGGTTCATAAATATTTTTCTAGAATCCTGGCTAAACGGACGAAACATGACGCCACTCACTTCTTATTGCGCCGGCCGGCCGGCCGGCTGTCATCGGCCCGTCTCCGGCATCGGCCTGCCGGCCCTGATTGCTGGTTTACTGTTAAGCGCCTGCGGAGAAACCGGGCAGACGGCGGCGCCCAATCCGCAGACCGTGCAAGTGGTCGATGTGATACAGAAAGACGTACCGATTCAGCAAGAGTGGATCGGCACCCTGGACGGCATGATCAATGCGCAAATTCTGGCTCAGGTGTCCGGCTACCTGATCAAGCAGAATTATCAGGAAGGACAACTGGTTCAGAAAGGCCAATTGCTATACGAAATCGATCCCAAGGTTTTGCAGGCGGCGCTGGATCGAGAGCTCGGCAATCTGGCCCGGCAGGAAGCGATTCAGAAAACTGAAAAGCTGGATTTGGAGCGCATTGCCCGATTGTTGCCGGAAAAGGCGGTCAGCGTCCGCGATCGTGACAATGCCGAAGGCAGCTACGCTTCCGCCCAGGCCCAAGTTCAGTCGGCAAAGGCGGCCGTCGAAAGCGCCAGACTGCAACTCGGTTTCGCCCGGATCACCTCGCCCATCACCGGCATCGCCGGTATCTCCAAGGCCCAGCTTGGCAATCTGGTCGGCCCCGGCGCGGCTGCGGAGTTGACGACTGTTTCACAGCTTGATCCCATCAAGGCCTATATTCCGCTTAGCGAACAACAGTATTTGCAGTTTGCGCGTCATGCGCAAACTGCAGAGGCTAGCCACGACGGGCTGCCGCTGGAGCTGATTCTGGCCGATGACAGCACGTATCCCCATCCGGGCAAGTTTTATTTTGCGGATCGGCAGGTCAATATCAAAACCGGGACGATCCAGGTGGCCATCCTGTTCCCCAATCCAGACAACCTGCTACGTCCCGGCCAGTATGCCAAGATCCGCGCGGTGATCAGGTATAGGCGCAATGCGTTGCTGGTGCCGCAACGTGCGGTCGGCGACATGCAGGGCAAACGGCAGGTGGCAGTCGTCAATTCCGATAATACCGTGGCGATACGAGAGGTGAAGGTCGCCGAAACAATCGGAACGGAATGGGTGATCGAGGAAGGCTTGCAGCCCGGCGAGCGGGTCGTGGTCGAAGGCATCCAGAAGATCAGGTCGGGCAGCAAGGTCAATCCGACGCCGTATGTAGCGACTTCTTCGATTACCAAGGGGTAGTCCATTATGGCCAAGTTTTTTATAAACCGGCCCATTGTGGCGATCGTCATTGCCATATTAATGGTGATGATCGGCCTGGTGTCGATGTTCAGCCTACCCATCTCGCAATTTCCGGCGATTGCGCCGCCGGAAATCCAGGTGGCCACGACTTATACCGGCGCCGACGCCATGACCATGGAGCAAGCGGTGGCGACACCCATCGAACAGCAGATGTCCGGCGTGGATAACATGAATTATATGTATTCCATTAACGCCAATAATGGTTCGATGACGTTACGGGCCACTTTCGACGTGGCGACAGACCCCAATACCGACCAGATTCTGGCACAGATGCGCGTCTCCCAGGCCGATGCACAATTGCCGCAGGACGTACGCAGTTTCGGGGTCACAGTGCAGAAATCGACAACCTCGCCGCTGATCATGTTTGCGCTATATTCTCCCCGAGGCAGTTATGACAATATCTTTTTGTCCAACTACGCTTATATCAATATCAACGACCAGATGACCCGGGTCAAGGGTATCGCCAGCGTTTCGGTATTCGGCGCCGGCCAGTACGCGATGCGGATCTGGGTCAGGCCAGACCAACTGGCCAAGCTCAACATCACCATTCCGGAAATCATCGAGGCGGTAAAGGCGCAGAACAACGTGAACCCGGCCGGCAAGGTCGGCGGCGAACCGACGCCCCCCGGCCAGGAGTTTACTTATGCTGTGCGCGCGCAGGGTCGTTTGGAATCCGAGGAGCAGTTCGGCAATATCGTGCTGCGCGCCGAACCGGACGGCTCCATCGTCCGGATCAAGGATGTCGGCCGCATTGAACTGGGCTCGCAGACTTACGACATCGTCGGCCGTCTGGACGGCAAGCCGGCCGCGCTAATCGCACTCTATCAATTGCCGGGCTCCAATGCCATCGATGCGGCCAAAGGCGCCAAACGCACCATGGAAGAGTTGAAATCACGCTTTCCGGACGATCTGGATTATGTGGTGGCGCTGGACACCACCACGGCGGTGACCCAGGGCATCAAGGAAATCACCCATACGCTGTTCGAGGCTCTGGCTCTGGTCATTCTGGTGGTGTTCGTGTTTCTGCAGGGCTGGCGACCGACTCTTATTCCACTGCTGGCCGTACCGGTCTCCCTGCTCGGCACCTTCATGCTGTTTCCGGTGCTGGGGTTTTCGATCAATACCTTGTCGCTGTTCGGCCTGGTGCTGGCGATCGGTCTGGTGGTAGACGACCCGATAGTGGTGGTCGAGGCAGTCGAGCATCACATCGAAAAAGGCCTAAGTCCGAAGGAGGCGACGCTGAAAACCATGCAGGAAGTTACCGGACCGATTATCGGCACTTCGCTGGCATTGATTGCGGTGTTCCTGCCCACTGTGTTCATCCCCGGCATTACTGGCCGGCTTTACCAGCAATTTGCCGTGACCATCGGGGTTTCGGTGATGATTTCCACGTTCAATTCGCTGTCGTTAAGTCCTGCGTTGTCCGCATTGCTGTTGAGACCGCGCGTACGCGGCAATGGGCCGCTTCAGCGGTTTTATGACGGCTTCAACCGCTGGTTCGGCCGCACCAACGAGGCTTATACCGGCTTTTGCGGGGTACTGATCCGCAAGGGAATGCTCAGCATGGTGTTTCTGGGGCTTATTGCGCTGATTGTCGGCGGCATCGGCAAAACCTTGCCGATGGGGTTCTTGCCGGACGAGGATCAAGGCTATCTGTTTGCCGGAATTCAGTTGCCGCTGGTGGCTTCCTTGCAGCGCACCGACGCCACAACGCGCAAGGTTGAGGAGATTTTGCAGCATACGCCCGGCGTTGCCCATTATTCCTCAGTCATCGGTTATAACATGCTCAGTCAGGCCACTACCACGTATAACACCTTCTTTTTCATTGCCTTGAAAAACTGGGCCGAGCGCACCAGCCCCGAAGAGCAGTACGAGGCAATTCAGGAACATCTTAACCGGGAACTGGCGGCCTTGCCGGATGCGATCGGCTTTGCCTTTCCGCCGCCCGCCATTCCCGGGGTCGGAACGTCCGGCGGGGTGACAATGGTATTGGAAGACCGGGCCGGCAAGGATAATGCCTTTCTGGCGGCCAATACCAACCAGTTTATCCTTGCCGCCGCAAAACGTCCGGAAATTGCCAGTTTGTTTACAACCGGTCTGCCTTCGGTACCGCAGATATTTGTGGATGTGGATCGGGACAAAGTGTTGAAGCAAGGCGTGCTGCTGTCGGATGTCTATAAAACGCTGCAAGCTTATATGGGCAGCGGCTTCATCAATTATTTCAACCGTTTCGGCCGGCAATGGCAGACTTATGTGCAGGCGGAAGGAGAATACCGCAAAAATACCGATGCGCTGGGGCAATTTTATGTGCGCAACCGCTACGGCGATAGTGTGCCGCTGTCGGTACTGACCAGCGTGCGCAAGATCGAGGGCCCGGAATTTACGATGCGCTATAACCTGTTCCGCAGCCAGCAGCTCAGCGTGTCGGCCAATCCCGGTTATAGTTCGTTGCAGGTGATGCAGGCGCTGGAGGAAGTGTTCGCCGAAACGATGCCGAAGGATATGGGCTACGACTATCTCGGTATGAGTTTCCAGGAAAAAAGCGCCCAACAAGGTATTTCACCGGCATCGGTATTCGCTTTTTCAATTTTTTGCGTGTTTCTGATTCTGGCCGCCTTGTATGAAAGCTGGAGTCTGCCCTTCAGCGTACTGCTGGGTACGCCGATTGCGATATTCGGGGCTTTCGCGGCCTTGCTGGTCGGGCATTACGAAAACAATCTGTATGCGCAAATCGGCCTGGTGATGCTGATTGGTCTAGCTGCAAAGAATGCGATTCTGATCGTCGAATTCGCCAAAATGGGCGTTGATCAGGGCAAAAGCCCCCGCGAGGCGGCTCTGGAGGCCGCCCGCTTGCGCTTGCGGCCTATCCTGATGACGGCGCTGGCCTTCATCCTGGGTTGCGTGCCGCTGGCAATGGCCAGCGGCGCCGGCGCCCTGTCGCGTCAAGTGATGGGCTATGCGGTGATTGGCGGTATGCTGGCCACCACTTTCATTGCCATTTTTTTGATTCCGGTACTGTTTCACATGGTGGAGGGCCTGTTCAGGAAAAACCGGCCGGCAACAGCTTCCTTACAGGCCGAGGACAAAGACGATGAATAACCTGCTGTTTTTTGCGCTTGCCGCCGGTCTGACCGGTTGCTGGATGGTCGGGCCGGATTATCAGAAACCGCAGGTTGAAACGCCTCGGCAGTGGCGTTTTGCCGATGCGGATGCCCGAGATACCGCCAATGAAGCCTGGTGGGAACAGTTACAGGATCCGGCTTTGAACAGGCTGGTGACGCAAGCGCTGCTGAATAATCTTGATCTCAAGGTGGCAATAGCCAACGTCGAGATGTTCATGGGAGCCTATGGCTCCACGCGCGCCAATCTGTTTCCGCAGATATTCGGCCAGGGCGCTTATGATCGCGAGCAGATCAGCAGCCAGGCGAACTATACCAACATCAAGCTATCCGATACCGACACGGCGCAGCTAGGCGCGGCAATGTCTTGGGAACTGGACGTCTGGGGGCAATTGCGGCGCGCCAAGGAAGCCGCCGCAGCCGATCTGGCGGCGCAGAAAGCTGCCCGGGATGCGGTGGTGCTAACGCTGGTCAGTTCTGTGGCCCAAACCTATCTGACCTTACGCGCGCAGGATCGGAACCTGGAAATCACCCGGCAAACCGTGGAGACGCTTACCGAGGAGTATCGCATTGCCCGGGTTCGATTCGAGACAGGCTATGCGTCGGAAATCAGCATGATCCAGTCAAAATCCGAACTGGAGCGGCGGCTGGCCTTCATTCCCTATTATGAAGAGCAGATTGCGCAAACCGAACATGCCTTAAGCCTGTTGCTCGGTAAGCCGCCCGGGGCAATTGAACGCGGACGCAGTCTGGACGAAATGGCGCCTCCTGCGGTACCCGGCGGTTTGCCGTCCGAGCAATTGGTGCGCAGACCGGACATTCAACAGGCCGAACAGAACCTGATCGCAGCCAACGCGCGCATCGGTGTGGCGCGGGGCGCCTATTTTCCGCAGATCAGCCTCACCGGCAATCTCGGCCAGGCCAGTCTCGATCTGGGCAAGATGTTTGCGCCGGGCGCGAATTACTGGACTATCGGTAGTACGATGCTGGGCCCCATATTCACTGCCGGTAAGATCGCCGGCCAGGTTCAGGCGGCGGAAGCGTCGCAACAGGCGTTGCTGGCCGCTTATCAAAAGACGATCCTGTCGGCATTCAGAGAGTTCGAGGATGGTTTGATCGCAAACAGTAAATCAAACGAACGGCAAAAAACGCAAATCCGCAGAGTAGAGGCCTTACACGAGTATCTGCACCTGTCGCGAAAACGATACGATGAAGGGATTACTTCGTACCTGGAAGTGCTCGATTCGCTACGCCAGTATTATGAAGGACAAATCGATCTGGTTCAGGCGCGAATCGATACCTTTACTGCTCTGATTCAACTGTATAGGGCCATGGGCGGCGGCTGGATCGTTGCCGCGGAACAAAGTACGCAGATACCGGAACCCAAGCCGGCGGCAGCGTTTCCATAACATGAACGAACCTGCGCAACAGATATCCGAACATCAACACAGACATGGTGTTGCCGGTAATTTCTATTATTTGCTTGCCGGTTTGCTGATCACGCTGCTGGGATTGCCGTTCGGCTCCAGAGTGCCGGAAATGGGGCTGCACTCGATGACCATTTTTTTCTGCCTGTTCATGCTATTGGCCGTTTGGAGCCTGGCCGCCTCCCGACGGCTTTTTCAATCGGGCGCTGTGCTGGTGCTGTGTATTTTCACCCTGGCGGGATTCGATATGATCTTCGGTTCCAGCCGGACGCTGGATATGCTGAGCCTGCTGCTGATGATGACATTCTGCTGTCTCAGTTGCTATATCGCGGCACGCAATATCTTTGTCATCCATCGCGTCGATCTGAATGCCCTGGTCGGCGCTTTTTGCGTATATCTGTTGCTGGGTCTGATGTGGGCCATGTTTTATTCCGTGTTACTCATTTTAGACTGGGGAACGTTCACGGGTATTCACAAGGGGCAGAATCTGGATGTTTTCCCCGATCTGGTCTATTTCAGCTTCGTCACCCTGGCGAGTCTGGGTTATGGCGATATTTCTCCCGTCGGCGGACTGACGCGGACGCTGGCTTATCTGGAAACGGTGACCGGACAGTTTTATCTGGCGGTCATGGTGGCCGGTCTGGTGGGAGCCTATCGCGATCGGACGAAAACAGGCGCGACAAACTGAAAAACACCGGCCCTTTTTTCTCAAATGAAATGAGTTACTTTTCGGAGCAGAACGCTATGATGTACATACAGACCGTACAACCGGAGTAGCTATGAATTCGGTTAACGTCACAGAACTACGCCAGCATAGGCCTCATCTCCTTTAAGCAAATTAAGGGATAGTCGACCGACAAAGACCGAGACGTTGCAGTCGGTCAAATGTTAAAAATGAACAGCATTAATTGAGCCAAAAGCCGTCTTTCAAGGCGTAGGTGCGATTAGCAACGCGTAATCGCACGCATGAGGCTTACCAATTTGGTATTATTATGTTGATTGCGTAATGTCCAATTACCGTAGATATTTCATTCCTGGCGGCACATGGTTTTTCACCGTTAACCTTCTGCAAAGGAAAAATAATAATTTATTGGTACGCGAGATTGATTTATTACGGGAGACCGTAAAATTAGTCCGTAAACGTTACCCATTTAAAATTGACGCATGGGTCGTTTTGCCTGAACATATGCATGCGGTTTGGACTTTACCCGAAAATGATACGGATTTTAGTACACGTTGGCGTTTAATCAAAAGCGGCTTTTCCCGTGCCTTGCCTAAAACTGAATATAGGTCGGAGGTGCGTAGAGTCGCTAACGAACGCGGTATTTGGCAACGGCATTTCTGGGAACATGCCATAAGGGATGAAACCGATTTTCAGCGGCATATTGATTATGTCCATGTCAATCCGCTGAAGCATAAACGCGTCAGTCAG
>JAQTUW010000025.1 GCA_028707085.1 Methylococcales bacterium
CGCATAATCGACGCAATCAATGGTTTTGGGTTTGCCAATGGTGACAATCTGCCCGGCAGCGCCGGAGCGTAGAAACGCCTGTACAGCAACGAAGCCGGTTTGATCGACGCGCATACAAAAATGGATAAAGGTACTGCGTGTTGGGTTAGATCATCGGAAAAATCCTTTGAAAGTTGTAAATTTGCAGGCCATAGGCATTTTTGATTGCCCTCGTTGATTATGTTAAAATGACGCTAATCGAAATCTTCTAAAGTTGGAAAAATTAGCCGTCCATTCTCCTGAACGAATGTGAGTGGGATTTTAGGATTATTGATGTCCTTGCCACGATCATCATGCCATTTTTTCTCCCACTTAGAATAATATGGCTCAAGCTGTTCGGGTGTAAGAAGGTAAATATAAAGCAATTCGATACCTTCATAAACGGCAAAGACCCAATCAACCTTCTTGTATTTGGCAATTATGGTTGGGTTCATGTGATGATGAGTCGAAAAACTTGAGGTTAGCAGCCGATTGACTGATTTAAGTTCGTATTCATTACCTTCAGCGTCTTTTGCATCATTACCTTCTCTGCCTGGTAAAACCTCAAGGCTTGTCGTCAATATGACTTGAAGCAATTTACCGCCGTTATCTTGAAAAATGTCGTTGATGCCATGTTTTTCTGCTAATTGCTGATATTTACGAAGATAGGGGAAAATTTCATCAAGTATCTTTTTGTCTGGGTGTACTTTCATCAATGCTTTCGTTTTCTGGTGTTAATAAAATCCGTATATCCGATTCAAGTGCGTTCGCAAGTTTTTCAATGTTGTCTAAAGAAATATTTCTTTCCCCACGCTCTACAGAGCTGACATAGGTTCTATGCAGGTCTGCAACTTCCGCAAGCTGCTCTTGCGACATATTTTTTTTATGTCGCAAAAGCTTAAGATTCCTTGCAAACAAGGCTCGAATTGATTCAGGGTTGGCTTTTTTCATAAGCACTGATGATTATTTATTGACTACTTTAGGTCTACAGATTATAAGTATCATTGGCTCAATGATTTTTTAAGGTTCGTTTTATGTATTCTGATTTTGACCGCTCACCCGCCTATAGCACAGCAAAAGGGGCAATGTTTTGCGGCGACTCCATAGAGCTGCTGGCTAAACTCCCAGACAACAGCATTAGCCTTGTAATGACCAGCCCGCCTTTTGCACTGCTTAGGAAAAAGGAATACGGCAATGAAGATCAGCACGAATATGTTGATTGGCTGGCAAAATTTGCAGCCTTAGTTTTTCAAAAATTGAAACCTGATGGTAGCTTTGTGCTTGATCTTGGAGGTGCATATCAAAAGGGCGTACCAACCAGAAGCCTTTATAATTTTCGTATCCTGCTGAAGTTCTGTGACGAAATAGGCTTCTATCTTGCTGAAGATTTTTATTGGTATAACCCAAGTAAGCTACCAAGCCCGATTGAGTGGGTCAATAAAAGGAAGATGAGAGCTAAGGATTCTGTTAATACGGTTTGGTGGTTTAGCAAAACCGAATGGCCGAAATCAGACGTAACCAAAGTGCTGACAGAATACAGCCCGCGAATGAAAAAGCTGCTCGAAGCACCGGATGAATTTTACACTCCAGCAAAAAGGCCATCAGGGCACGATATTTCTACTGGCTTCAGTAAAGATAATGGTGGTGCTATCCCGTCAAACCTTTTGCAAATTCCTAATTCAGAATCTAATGGTTTTTATTTGTCTGGTTGTAAGATGCTTGGAATTAAAGGACACCCTGCCCGTTTTCCTGCAAAGCTACCCGAGTTTTTTATAAAAATGCTGACAGAACAAGGGGATTTAGTTGTTGATATTTTTGGTGGCTCAAATACGACCGGCTTTGTTGCAGAAGGCTTAGATAGAAAATGGTTAAGTATTGAGCTAGATATTAATTATGTAGCTGCTTCCGTTTTGCGCTTTATGAGTTGCAACCATGACGACGACATAAAAAAAATCTATGAAGATATTCTGAACAAAAAACACGTTAGCATTGATAAGCTGGACTCTCAAAAAATAACAATTAATACAAAGAAAACAAGAAAAAAATCACCGTCACTTAATAATCAAACGGCTAGTATTTTCTAAGTAGGAAAATTCAAAATGAACTTTATAACTTCAAAAAATAGAGGCGTAAACTTTAGCGACTTCAGTTATAACACATTCATATCTCACGACTACAGCAACGCGATAAGGTGCACTGATAGGCTGCCGTCAGGCGCATCTGTCGCGGAAGAGGCGCCTGACGTTGTTCGGCACATCCTATATAGTTTGCCCCCGTCTTAAACTTGAAGCCGGGATTCTCTGGTCTTAACCGGTTTTTCCGCGAATTTTTTGGCTTGCGCCAATGCCGAGCAATACCGCCAGGGCGCTCCATAACAGCGCGGGCATCAGGCCGAAATGCCGCTGGTAAAAGGTGGGCTGCGGATGGATCAGATAGCGGATGTGATAAAAACCCGACCAGCCGGTATTCATGGGCGATTGGGCCAGCACTTCGCCGTCCGCCAGCGCGGCGGTGGAAATGCCGGTATTGGTGACCCGCAGCACCGGGCGTCTGAATTCGACGCCGCGAGCCAGCGTCATGTATAAATGCTGGTAAGGCTCCTGCCAGTCGCCGTACCAGGAATCGTTGGTGGCGTTGACAAAAAACTGCGCGCCCAGGTCGGCCAGCCCTTTTGAAAACTCGGGGAACAGACTTTCGTAGCAGATTTGCGGCCCCATCCGGTAACCCTTCATGTTCAGCAGTACGGTCGGCCCCGGCCCGCGGCCGAAATGCGCCACCATCGGCAGCAGGGTTCTTAGCCAGGGAAAGGTTTCCTCGCCGGGAATGTATTCGCCCAGCGCCAGCAGATAGGTCTTGCTGTAATGCGGCTCGATCACCCCGCCCTGCTGGTCTAGGGCGAACAGGGAGTTGGTGATCAGCCCCGTCGCCTGATCGATGGCATACGCGCCGGTAACCAGCGCCACCTGTCGGGTGCGCAAAAATTGCTGTAGCGCCTGCGCGTACTGGGACTGATTATAATCGCCACCCAGCAGGGCCGGAAAAGCCGTTTCCGACCACATGACGAAATCGGCTTGCGGATGTTTCGCCAGGCCGTCGTCGGTGATCTGAAAATATTTTTTCAGGATTTCATTCCGAAAGCCCCTGCCCTGCTCCATCGCCTGTTTTTCGATGTTGCCGATATTCGCCTGCACCAGCAGGGCGTCCAGGGCGGCGTCCGTTGTCGGCAGGCGGCTTTTCAGCCAGACGCCGCCGGCATTGAGCGCCAAAAACACGGCCAGGATGGCGGCAAAGCCCCATTTGCCGGCTTTGCGGGTACGCGCCCGCCAGGCTAGCAGCGCCGGGAAATTGGTTAGTATGGTCAACATGCTTAAACCGCTGAAGCCGACCATTTCCGCCCACTGGTAAACCGGCAGGCCGGCCCCGTACCAGCTATAGCCGAAATTCCATTTGAACAGCATCGGCACATAGCGTTCGGCCAGCGCCGTGAACACCGCCATCAGCGCGAACGACAGCCAGGACGGGCAGGCGCAAAACCGGCGGCTGAAGAACCACAACAGCCCGGCGACCGGGGCGAACAGATGCCCGAACAGCGCGAACAGCATCATGCCCAGGCCGGCCACCAGCCAGTCCACGTCGGCGAATTCATGCAGGGTGTAGGTCACCCAGTTAAAGCCGATCAGGGTATAAATAAAGCTGGTCAGCAGTGCGCCGAGCAGGACGTTTTTCAGTGTGCGCTGCTGTTGCCAGAACAGCCATAACGGCACGAAACAGAACAGCGACGCCCAGGGCGGAAAAGGAATGTAGCTGGTGCCGATGAAAATGCCGGACAAGACCGGCAACAGCCATGAAGAATTTTTAAGCGGCCACAGCTTGCGCATATTCGGATTTCTCGCCCCAATAATCAAATGCCGGCATTGTACCCGATTGCGTCAGCCGTCATCTTCGAAACCAGACTTTGATAGCCAATGAATGTTTTTCCCGATCAGCAGCAAATAATAGACAAGCTGTTATGTCATCTGCATTTAGCTCAGGAAAGTCAGCTATGAGAGACTGCCGGATTCTTTCTTTCATGCGTCTCGGCAAACCGTTCCCGCAACGCGGGCTCGACTTTGGCGATCAGCCCCCGCCAATCGCCCGGCTGCGTCTGCCTGAACAGGGTGGCGGTCGGATACCAGGGGCTATCGGTTCTGTGCAGCAGCCAGCGAAAATCCGGCGCATACGGCAGCAGTATCCACACCGGCCGGGCCAGCGCGCCGGCAAGATGCGCCACGGCGGTATCGACGCTGACCACCAGATCCATGCCGGCTATCAGCGCCGCTGTATCGGAAAAATCTTGCAGGGCATGGATATGCGCCTGCCGGTAGCCGGCCAGAAACGCGGCTTCCTCGGCGGTGACATCCTTTTGCAGCACATGAAATTCCAGCGGCAACTCCAGCAGGGGCTGCAACAGCTCGACGGCCATGCTGCGCTGATGGTCGTTTTTAAAAGCCTTGCCGCCTGCCCAGACCAGACCGACCCGCTTTTGCCCGGTCGCGGCAGGGAGTCGTTGTTCATCTTTGCCGGCTGACAGATAGGGCGCGTCGGCCGGCAGGCTGTCCAGGTCGGTTCGCAGCGCCAGCGGCAGGCTCAGCAGCGGACAGCACAGGTCGTAATCGGGCCGCTGATCGCCCTGCACGACGATCAGCGGATCGCCGGCCAGGGTGGACAGCAGCCCGGCCAGCGGCCGGGGGACTTCCAGTATCACCCTGGCTCCGGCGGCGGCCAGCAGCGGGATATAACGGCAGAACTGGATATAATCGCCCAGTCCCTGTTCCGGGTAGACCAGCAGGGTCTTGCCGGCCAAAGGCTCTTCCCCCAGCCAGTGCGGGCCGTCAGGGCGCGGCTGATCCTTTTGCGCCGATCGCCAGCGCCATTCGTACAGCCGCCAGCCTTCCTGGTATTCGCCGTTCAATAGTTTCAGCACGGCCTTGTTCCAGTAGGCGTCGGCGTAATCCGGCCGCAGGCTGATCGCCATGTCGTAGCTGAGCAGGGCGGCATCCAGTTGCTGCCGGTCTTTATAGGTATTGCCGCGATTGTTATAGGCCACGGCATAATCCGGTTTTAGGTGGATCGCCTGCTGGTAGGCCAGCAGGGCTTCGTCCAGCCGGCCCAGCTCCTTCAGGGCATTGCCACGGTTGTTGTGGGCGCCGGCATTGTCCGGATTGATGGCGATGGCCTGCTGCTGGCAGTTTAGCGCCTGCTCAAAATCACGCAGTTCCAGCAGCAGATTGCCCAGACAGGTATAAGCCTCGTCAAAATCCGTCTTGAGACTGACCGCCCGGGCGAAACTTTTCAACGCCTGATCCGGACGCAGCAGGGCTTTCAGGGCGTGCGCGCGCTGATACCAGGCTTCGGCGTAATCCGGCTCGATGGCGATGGCCTGATCATAGGCGGCTTGCGCGGCTTCGAACTGCTTTAAATCCAGCAGGGCGTTGCCGCGATTATAATAAACCTGCGCATAATCGGGCTTGAGGCGGATGGCCTGCGCGTAATCGTCCAGCGCCAACTGATAGTCTTCCAGATCGGCGTATGCCGCGCCGCGGTTGTTCAGGGCTTCCGGGTAATCCGGCTGCAGACGCAGCGCCTGGGCGTAACTGTCCAGCGCGGCGCGGGATTGCCCCATTGCCTGTAGCGTGCCGCCACGGTTATTGTATAGCCCGGCCTTGTCCGGCAGCAGGGTGATGGCGGTATCGTAGCTTTCCAGCGCCAGCGCGTATCGCCGCGCATCCTGATAGGCGATGCCCAGATTGTAATGATGCAGGCCGTCGCCGGGATAGAGCGCCACAAGCTGCTGAAATCCGGCGATGGCCTCCGCCAGATATCCAAGGTTCTTCAGGGCATTGCCGCGATTGACAAGCGCTTCCTGATAGTAGGGCTGTAGACTCAGCGCCTGCTCGAAACTTTGCAGCGCCGCCTCGTAGGCCGCCAGCTCCATCAGCACGATGCCCTGGTTGTTATGAATACGCGGATCGCCGGGCTTGAGATCCAGGCATTTTTCGTAGCAATCCATGGCCTCGTCCAGCCGGCCGAGCTGCTTCAGGGCGTTGCCGCGATTGAAATAGGCGTCGGCGTAATCCGGCTTCAGGGCGATGGCCGCCTGATAACTGTCCAGCGCCCGCTCGAACTGCATCAGGCCCAGCCAGGCATTGCCGCGATTATTGAAAATCTGCGGGTGACTGGGGGTTATGCTCAGGGCCTGTTCATAATCGGCCAGCGCGGCCGGGTAGTGTCCGAGCGCCAGATGGGCGTTGCCGCGATTGATATAGGCTTCGGCATGCCGCGGCTGGCGGCCGAGCAGGGTGTCGAAACTGGCGATGGCCTCGGGCAGGCGGTTGAGCATCGCCAGGGCGATGCCGCGATTGAATAGCGCCTCGGTTTGCAGCGGGGCGATTTTCAGCGATTCGGCCAAAAATCGGCAGCCTTCCTCCAGAGCCCCCTGCTGCAATAATACCGTACCCAGGCCGGTCAACAGCAGGGGCTGGCCAGGCTGCTGCTTTAATAGCAACCGGTACAGGCTTGCCGCTTCCGCCAGCCGGCCGCCTTGCTGCAAGGCGATGGCCTGACGGATTTGCAGCGTCTGGTTTGTGCCGGATGGGTCTGGTTTCATGCTCTGCAATGATTCGGCGTGGTGGTTTTGGCTGGAAATTAATACCTTAAGACCGGCGTGTCAATACAAATTCGGCTATGGGATGGCTTACCGGCTTTTCGCTTGCCCGCCGTCAAGGCTGTGACGGATGATGAAGACGGTGCATTTCGACCGCGTCATGGCCATGATCGTGCAACTGGGCGTCGAACCACGCATGGACAGCCGGTATGAAGCGGCTATCGGCGGCGGTAAAAGTCAGGCTGGCCCCGGCCGGATCGTCCGCATACACTATCTTCAGTTGTGCGGGGCTGGCTTGTTTTAATTGCGCCAGGCCGGGCATATCCGCCCCGTGTATGGACGCCGGGCCGGAATAGTCGCCCACGCTGAATTTTTGCGCCAGTTGCCGCAAATGCTGACGAATCAATACAATCTGTTCCTGGTCGGTTGGGTCGCGGGCGATCACTTTTTGTACGCCGCCATCGGCGGTTTTGGTGAACTGATGCAGGGTTTTTGCCAGCGAGAACGGCATGACTTCGGCGCCGCGCCTGGCGACTTCGCTTTGCCGGGCATTATATTCGCTGTTTGCCGACTGGCTAAGCAGGCAGAGACCTAAAATTAAAAAAGTCTGGAAGTATTTGATTTTCATAGGGATATTTAGACACGGGCGGGAAATGGCCTGATTGATTCCTTGGCGAATAAAAATCCGGCAAAGCGGTCGGGAGGCTGTTTTACGCTTCGGGAACACGCGGATAATTGTATTATGATCCGAATCCAGGATCGATGGAAGGGGCGCACATCCGTGTGCCATTCAAGTCATGTCTTTCAACAGACTTGAACATTCCGGTTCAGTTTCTTCGGCCAACCGGCATCAGACGGGATGCCGGCGGATGCGAAGCGGATCAAGGCGCAAGCTGGACGCTGGTGTTCCAGGTGGCGCCGCCCTGATTGGCGTAAGGAATGACGCAGGCATTAGGGTTGCCATTACCGTCCAGTTTGCTGTATGGGGTGACCGGATTGCTGGGCGTCCAGACCGGCGACGGCGCATAGCCGTTATCCACCAGCGCCACATAACCGGCCTGACCAAAACTCTGATTGCTCAGCGTGCCGTTCCGGGCGGCAATGGTCGAAGGCAGCGCGCTGTAGGCGGCGATGGCGTTCAAGGCTCTAACGGTGTTGGGGTCGGTGGTGTTCCACGCCAGGGCGTAGTCGCCTACCAGCCGGTAATGGTTCAGCGCCGCTTCCTCGCCGATAGGCAGATAGCCGTCATGGGCTATGAAACGGTAATGCGCGGAATTGGTGGCGTTGCGCTCGGTGGTCTGGATACTGATGGCCCACTGGTTGCCGTGCGGCACGGAAGTGGCCGGCGGCTGCTGGCTGACGGTGGTGTTGCTGGTGCCGAAATAATTGTTGGTGCCATCGTTGTAGTCGCCCAGGCATTTATCCACCGCACCCAGGCTGGTGGCGTACACCACATCGCTGCCGGCATGGTTATTGACCAGCCGCGGCGCGTTGCCGCCCAGGCAAGGATATTGCAGTATATCGGCCAGCATGGCCACCTGCTGGCCCGCGCCCGGCTCCCGGCGGCAAACATGCACGACGGTGTCGCGCGGCGTGGTCAAACCGCCCACCCCGGCGGAAATGCCGGCACTGACCACGTCCGCCAGCGTTTCGCTACTGGTGACCTGGAACTGCGTCCAGTCGGTAATCTGACCGGAAAAGATGCTGACCAGTTGTTCCCTGGACAGGCTGGGCACGCAGGCTGCCGTTTCGTTGCCCACGGAATTGGTGCTGGTGGAGGTGCTGCCGCCGCTGACGGTCACTGTCGTCAAGCAACTGGTCGGCAACATGCCGGTCACGATTTCCGCATATTGCAGGGCGTTGCGCAGTTGCAGGGTGACCGGAGTGCCGATAATGTGACCGCCCAGCGCCACATAATTGGCAATTTGCCCGGCGTTGATCGCGGTGGTTGAGGTGGCGATATTGTCGATTGCGGAAAATACGTCCGGGGTTACGTCCGAGGTGGCGGCCGTGGCGCTGATGCCGCTGGTCACCGTCGAGCAGTTGTAATTGTATTGATAAGTCGCCCCGCCGGATGAATACGAGCCGTTGCCGAAGGTGCAGCTGCTCAGGTCGGACGGCGAAATATAGGTGAGTTTGGTGCCGTGGGCGACCGCATCCAGACCGACGCCGGACGCGCCCAGGCGGCGTCTGGAAATCAGCAGCTTGGTGTGATTGTTGCTGCCGGTGCCGGTTGTCAGGCCGGGTATCAGGGTATTATTGGTATAGCAATACACCGCCGAATAGTTGTCGTTGACGCCGCCCTCGAAATAGATATGGGTGGTGGTCGGACTGTCGGTGTTGGTGGCGGATGCCGACCAGTTGTTTTCGCAAACGGCATTGGCCACCGTGGCGCTGTTCACCGGAAAGCCGAACGCCGGATCGTTGGCTTGCGAACCCGGAATATACAGCACCAGATCGGGAGCGCCGTCGGCCGGCGTCAACGCCCAGGCGTTACTGGTGGCCAGCAAGGCCAGGGCAACGGCGTTCAGCCGAAATTGGGTCAGATTTTTTTGCATGTCAATTTCCTGTAAGGTATGGATTGTTAAAGCTGTCGCCCCAGTCTGCGCGATGCTGAGGCTCTCTACACAGCCGAACCGGCTTCCTGCCCCAGCCTGCGCCCGATTTTCAGGACGGCGGCCGAGCGGAAACCGTGCAACATTCAAACTGCGATTTTTCGTTTGCGGAAACCCTGCAAGGTCAGGATGCCGCTCAGAAACAGCCAGACCGCGCCAGGCACCGGCACAGCGGAAACGGCGGCGGTTGACGACCAGTTCAGGTAGTAGTTGCCGCCGCTTTCGCTGAGAGAGAAATAGCCGGCAGGCTCGGTGGTGATATACGGGGTTGAAGTTTTGACTGTGCCGCCTGGCGAGTTGTAAAACGCCACGCTCAATGCATCCGCTCCGCCGCCGCCATAAACCGCGCTATGGTTTTGAGTGGGGCCGCCCTGACCGACATTCCAGTAATTGATCGGATCGGCAAAATACGCCGAGTTGCTGCTGTTGACCGTCTCGGCACCCACTGTGCCTTGTAAGCTCCACTCCGATTGAACGACGTTCTGATTTTTGAGGACCAGGGATTCCGTATAAGTGCTGGTAAGGTAAGAGGAGGCTGTATTGCCGGTCGGATAACTGAACAGCAACGAGTCATTCGGGTCAGCCCTTGTCAATCCGTAGTTGGCGCCGGCGATGTTAAACGTCAGGGCGTCGCCGGTGGACGCGAAACTGGTAAACACCGAGTCCAGATCCCAGGTCATATTGGTCGTGGCTTCCTGCGACATGAAGCTGAGCAGGCTGATGTTCAAATCCACCGCATAAGAGGTTGCCGCGTTTTGATCCCAGACCATCAGCCCCAGATCCGAAGGATTGGAGCTGCCGGTCCACATCTGCGGCGTTATATCAGCTTTGGCGTTGCTGACACCCCATGCCAGCACGCATCCCAAAGCCAGTCTGGTATAGCGACCCACTTTTATCATTTGCATAAATCACCTTTATTAGGGCAAGCCCCGATTAATTGAAATACGACTTGCGCCGTCCTTGCTCATCCCTATGTCCGCCCTAAACCGGCCCATGCTTATCGACAAGGCTTGCACAAATCCATTACGGTATGTCCTTCCGTGTATAACGTTAAGCAATTTCCTGCGTTAAGTCAACCACTCTATAATGAAACCATGACGTGCCCGACTTTCGCCCGACATCGGCCTTTTACAGCCGATACGACAACGGTAGTCATGCTTTCCAGCGGTTCCGGCAGGCATTTGCTGCGTTATGTCCTTTACGGCATAACGTTAAGGGTTTTTATCCGTTCGGTCAATTCCTATATAACGAATTTATTGTTTCCTTTTTAGAAACAATTATGCGAAACCTGGTGGATAATAGGGCTTCATGCAGCGAATCCGGCTACCGCCGGCCGGTAGAACCTGAAAATTTACACTGGACAGGCTTGCGGGAAAGTCATATACAATGCTATATAACGCAATCTCTTGTTTAACCGGTCTGTCCATGCCCAAAAACTCAGCCAGCGCACTGTCCGAACCTCTGGTCGCACTCTTGGCCAAAACCGGCCTGACGGCCATTAAAAACGCTCTGGGCGGGGTGCTGGCCCTTTCCGGCCCGCCATGCGCCTGGGCGGACACCGCCGGCCTGCCGGTGTCGGTCAACGCCGGCCAGGTGAACGTCGATCTGACCAGCCCGGCGCTGCATCCCGGCGTGGATGTCGGCAGCGCGACCGGCACTTACAGCGCGAACGGCCATACCCTGACCATAGACCAGACCACGGCCACCACCATCCTGGACTGGAACAGCTTCAATATCGCCGCCGGCAACAGCGTGCAGTTCGTGCAGCCCGGCCCGACTTCCGTGGCGCTCAACGATATACACCAGCTTGACGCCAGCCAGATTTTCGGCAATCTGACCGCCAACGGCCAGGTGTATCTGGTGAACAGCAATGGCTTCGTGTTTGGCGAACAGTCATCCGTCAACCTCAACAGTCTGGTCGCCACCAGTCTGGCGATTACCGATTCGGTGTTCGAGCAGGGCATCGCCAATGTGGTCGGCAGCGGCGCGCCGAGCAGCGCGACCTCGCAAAACGCCGCCACCACGGCCGTCGCCGCCTTTACCGGCGATGGCGCGGTGTATCGCAATACCGGTTCCGGCACGGAAAAAATCAGCATCCTGGTCGAAAAAGGCGCTGTGATCAATGCCGCCGATGCCGGCCGCGTCATTCTCGCCGCGCCGGAAGTGGTCAACCAGGGAACCATTACCGCGCCGGATGGGCAGGTGATATTGGCGGCAGCCACGGACAAGGTTTATTTGCAGGAATCCACTTCCGCCGATTTGCGCGGCTTGCTGGTGGAAGTCAATACCGGCGGCGATGTCAAAAATATCGGAACCATCCTCACCGAGCGCGGCAATACCACCATGATGGGCTTTGCCGTCTCCCAGCAGGGCATCGTCTCCGCCAGCACCTCCGTGGCCCTGAACGGCAGCATCCGGCTGCTGGCCGCGGAAGGCGCGCAACTGGTCAACGTTGGCCAGGGCAACACCACCGCTTATCTTCTGGAGCCCGCCACTACCGTCCGCAGCAGCGCCAAGGGCGACGGCCTGGGCACGCAGGCCACCGTCACCCTGGCCCCGGGCAGCCTGACCACGGTCACTCTGGACAGTTCGGGCGGCAACGCCACCAGCGCGCAAAGCCAGCCGCAATCCATCGTCGATGTGGAAGGCGGTTATATAGACATGCAGAATACCGCCCGCATCGTCGCCCACGGCGGCCAGGTGGACATGCTGGCCAATACCAGCCCTTCCGAAAGCAACCAGTTATTTCCGGAGAGCACGCTAAACACCTCCGAATTCAAGGCCAGCAACAGCAATCCCAGCCGGATTCTGCTGGAAACCGGCAGCAGCATCGATGTCTCCGGGGTACAGGATGTGCTGACGCCCATGGCCAGCAATATTCTGAGCCTGACCCTGTACAGCTATGAACTGCGTAACGACCCGCTGCAAAAAAAACGGCATACTCTATGATCAGGCAGTGTATGTGAATACCCGCACCGGGACTTCGCTGGCCGACATCTCGGAAGCGAAGGCCGCGCAAACCTTTTCGGTCGCTTATCGCAACAGCAACGCCGGTTCGGTCAATCTGTTTTCCGAAGGCGACGCGATCATCGAAAAAGGCGCGAACATCAATATTTCCGGCGGCAGCATCCAGTATCTGGGCGGGATCATCCCGTTGACCGAACTGGAATCGGCGGGGGTGGTCTACACGATGGCCAACGCCAGCCCCAATCTCACCTACCAGAAAATTTTCAACACCAGTTATTACCAGACCGGTTATGTGCAGGGCATGAATGCCGGCACGGTTTCGATAGACAGCCGCGACGTGGTGCTGGACGGCGTCATTCAGGCCACCACCACCGCCGGACTTTTCCAGCGCGCCGCCGATACCCTGCCTGCCGGCGGCATGTTGAATATCGACACCACCCAGTGGTTCAATATCAGTCAGCAGGACGTGCTGTTTCAGGCCACCCAGACCTACACCGCCGTACCCCAGTCCGGCGGCGTGCAAACCCCGATTTATCTTAGCCCGGCTTTGTTCAGCCACGGCCTGAACGGGCTTAATCTTAAAACCGGCGGCAACCTGACTCTCGCCAAAAATGCGCAAATCAAGGTGTCCGCACACGGCTCCATCAGCATGCAGGCCGGCGACATGACCATTTTGGGCGACATCATCGCCCCGTCCGGCAATGTGACGCTGAGCACCAACGCCAATGTCAATTCATCCACAACGATGAGCGGCGATATCCATCTTGCCGCCGGCAGCGTAATCGACAGCAGCGGGGCCTGGATCAACGATCTTACCGATCTTGCCGCCGGCAACAGCCTGAAACCGCTGGCTCTTAACGCCGGCAATATCAGCCTGAGCGCCCAGGGCAATTTATGGCTGGATCAAGGTTCCAGCCTGGTCGCCAACGGCGGGGCATGGCTGGCCAGCAATCTCAAGCTCAGCAGCGGCAACGGCGGAAATATCAGCCTCAGCACCGCCGGGACAAGCAGCAACGGCAATCAGGGCTTTACCGGGATGCGGCTCGACGCCAGCCTGTCCGCCTACTCCGTCACCCAGGACGGCGCGCTGAGCATTACCGCCAACAGTATCGACATCGCCAATTCCTTTAGCGGCCCGCCGGTCGATAGCGCTACCCTGGATCTGCCGGCCAGCCTGCTGAATTCCGGCGGTTTTAGCAGCTACACCCTGACCGCCAACGCCGGCAATCTGAATATCGCCGCCAACACCGCCATTACTCTACAGCAAAGCAACTGGCATCTGACCGGCAACGCCTATCATGCCGCCAGCGGCAGTAATCTTGATACGCTGGTCAACGACTGGCTGCTGACGGGAAACCTGCGCGTTCCGGTAGACCTGAGCCTGAATCTGGCGCAGAACGCCAGCATTAACGGCTATGTGGAAGATCGCAGCATTACCCTGGGCGCAAACGCGGTGATCAACACCGATCCGGCGGCGACTGTCAGTTTCAATTCCGACGCCAATATCTATCTGAATGGCGCAGTCCATACACCGGGCGGCAATATTAATCTACAGATTTTTAATGATAGCGATTTCGGCTACAACCCCAATCAGGTCATCGCCCTGGGCGCAAACGCCCTCCTGGACGCCAGCGGAACCACTGTGATGACGCCTTCCACCGCCGGACTGGCGCTGGGGGAAGTTTTGGCCGGCGGCACCGTCACCATCACCGCCAATCGTGGTTACATCCTGACCGACAGCAGCAGCCTGATCAATGTCTCCGGCGGCAACGCCCTGCTGGATATAGCCTATAACGGCGGTTACGCCCTGCAGAACGTGGCTTCGGCGGGCGGCGGCATCAAGCTGACCGCCGCTGAAGGCATGGTATTGCAGGGCCGGTTGCAGGGTAAGGCCGGCTCCGGCGAAACGGCGGCCGGAGCGGGTTCGACAGCCGCCGCAGGCGCTCTGGATATAACGTTTAACGCCCAAAACACCGATCAGCAACAGGACTTCACCTTCCCGACCGGCAGCCGCAACATCATCGTCAGCGCCCAGCCGGTCAATCTGCTGACCAGCAGCCAGATCGCCAGCGGCGTCGTGCCGACCACGCTGAACGGCCAGGCTTATATTTCCGCCAGTCAAATCAGTCAGGGCGGTTTCGGCAGCCTGACGCTGGCCAGTCAGGTCTATCCCGGACTGACTGCGGCGCTGGGCGAACCGGAAACCGGCGCCATCATTTTCGACGGCGATGTCAGTCTGACGCTAAACCAGAGCATAGATCTGGACGCCCCGCTGATCAGCCACCAATGGTACGCCGGCGCCGACAGCGGCCGGGTGACGCTGACCACCGACATGTTTACCCTGGGCTCCAGCCTGAACCAGACCCCGATAGGCACGCTGAGCAATCCCGCTACCGACCTGAGCAGTAACGGCGCGGCGGCGACATTGACGGTCAACGCCAACAATATCGAGTTGCGCGGCGGCGCGATGCTGGACGGTTTCGGCAAAACCAGCCTGCTCAGCAGCGGCGATATCAATATGGTCGGGGTCATCAATCCCAATCCCGGCGGAAGCCTCACCCAGGAATTGATGGGCAGCCTGCAACTGGCCGGCGAGCTGGATTTAAGCGCCCGGGACATCTACCCGGCCACCCTGAGCCAGTACACGATAACAGTTGACGCCAGCCTGAGCCCCAACGGGCTGATCAAAATACTGCCCGCCGGCGAAGCCGCCTACACCCCCTTGTCCGCCGCCGGGCAATTAACCCTGGACGCCGCGAATATCGTCAGCTACGGCAATCTGCTGGCGCCTTTCGGCAGCATCGCCCTGGACGCAACGAACACCCTGACCCTGGCGGCCGGCAGCCTGACCTCGGTCAGCGCCGGCAGCGGCGTCACCATACCGTTCGGCAACACCACCGGCAGCGGCGCTTACTGGGAATATCCGATTTCCACCGATGTCAACGAGATTACCAACTCGCCGGCAAAATCCATCGCCTTGTCAGCCCCTACCATCGATCTGGCTTCCGGTTCGACTGTGAACCTGAACGGCGGCGGAAATTTGCAAGCCTGGGAGCTGGTGCAGGCTCCGGGCGGCAGCATCGATTATCTTAGCAGCGGCTATCAGCAAAGCTATGCGGTGCTGCCGGCCTATGCGGCCAGTTTCGCCCCTTACGATTATCTGGAATTTCCCGGCTCCGGTCTGAGCCTGGGCGAGACGGTGTATTTGAGCGCCCCCGCCGCCGGCCTGGCCGCCGGAGAATATGTGCTGCTGCCGTCCTATTACGCCTTATTGCCCGGAGCTTATCTGATTACTCCGCAGTCCGCCGCCAACAATCTGGGCGCGGGCGACAGCATGACCCTGACGGATGGCGCGACCGTGGTCGCCGGTTATCTGGGCGTGGCCGGCAGCACGGTTTCCAGTAGCCTGTGGTCCGGCTTTGAAGTGCAGCAGGGCAGCGTGGCGCTCAGCTACTCGCCTTATCAACTGAGTACCGCCAGCAGTTTTTTTGCCGCCAATACCGCCGCCGGCAGCGTGGCTTCGCTACCGGCCGACGCCGGCAATCTGAGTTTGCAGGCTTTAAACGCCTTGAACCTGGACGGGCAGATTTACGCCAGCGCCATCAGCGGCGGACTGGGCGGACAACTGGACATTAGCGGCAATAATTTCATCATCGCCAATCAGGCCGGCAACAGCGGCAATGCGCTGTTTCTCGACGCCACTTCCCTGAACAATCTGGGCGTGGACAGTATTTTGATCGGCGGCTCCCGCAGCCGCAACGCCAGCGGCACGGCGCTGACCGTCACCGCGCAGACTATCGACGTGGCGGCCGGGGTTAGCCTGCATGCCCCGGAAATCATTCTGGCGGCCACCGACAACATTACCGTGGAAAGCGGGGCCACGATCGCCGCCACCGGCAGCCTCAGTCATTCCGATAGTCTGCTAACCATCAGCAACGCCAACAGCGGCTATGACGACGGGGCGCTGTTGCGGGTTTCCGACGCCGCGCAGGCCAGCGTGGTGCGCGGCAATCTGGCCGGCGTTAGCGGCACGGTCGATCTGCAAGCCGGCTCCACGCTGCAAAGCACCGGCTCCATTCTGATCGACGCCAGCCTGACCGGCAGCCTGCTGGGCAATATCGACATGAGCCAGGGCTCGCTGACCCTGAGCGGCAGCCTGATTACGCTGGGCGGCGGCAGCAATGCCGCCGCCGGTTTCCAGTTGTCCGACAGCACCCTGAATCAGTTGAATGTCGCCAGTCTGGTGCTCAGCAGCTATAGCAGCATCGATATTGCCGGCGCCATCAACCTGCAAACCGGCGCGCTGACCCTGGACGCCGCCGGTTTATACGGCGAAACCGCCGCCGGGCAAACCGCCAGCATCAGCGCCAAAACCATTACCTTGCAAAATTCCGCCCATGCCTCTTCCACCGCCAGCCCCACGGGACAGGGGCTACTGAAACTGACCGCCGACACCATTACCCTGGGCGGCGGCAATTATGCGCTCGACGGCTTTAGCCAGATCAATTTCAACGCCACCACCAGCCTGCAGAATACCGGCTCCGGCGTGTTGAATGCCGGCGGCAATCTAAGTATTGATACCCCGCTGTGGACGGCCGCAGCCGGCGCGAACACCACCGTGAATCTCGGCGCTTACGATTTAAGCCTGCTGGCGGCGAGCAGCGCCGCCGCCGGCACGGCGCTGGGCGCCACCCTGACCGTGGATGCCGGGCTGATAACCGACCAGGGCCATATCGACCTGGGTTCCGGGGTGGTGAATATGAACGCGGCGCAAGGCGTCATCCTGGCGAGCGGTGGCAGCATAGATGTTTCGGGGCGTAGCGAAACCCTGGGCGCTAATCAAGCCTATTCCGCCGGCGGGCAGATCAGCCTGAGCAGCAGCCTGGGCAATATCGACATTCAATCGGGCGCCAGCCTGAATGTTTCCGGCTCCAGCCTGGGCGGCAATGCCGGCGTCATCACCCTGGACGCCTTAAACAGCCGCGACGCCGGGGCGGGCAATGTGGCGCTGAACGGCAATATCGCCGGCCAGGCCTATCACGGCGGCAGCGGCGGCAGTTTCAATCTGGCCGCCGGCAGTTTTAGCGCAGACGGCGTTTCCAGCTTTTCCGCGCTCAACACATTCGTGCAGAATGGCGGCTTCAACAGCGATCTGAACGTCCATCTTTTAGGCGGCGGTAATCTGCTGGTCGCGGCGGGCGATAAAGTGCGGGCCGCCAATGTCACCCTGACTGCGGATAAGGGTCTAATCGAGGTGGCGGGTTTAATCGATGTTGACGCCGCTCAGGCCGGCGAAATTCGGCTTTCCGCCAACGGCGGCGTGCAGATAGACGCTTCCGCCGGACTGGATGCCGTGTCCAGCGCCGCCGCCAGCCAGGGCGGCGGCATCGTGCTGACTTCGGCGCCCTTGGTCGATCAGGGCGATGGCGTCAGTATCGCCGCCGGCGCGCAGTTGAATGTCGCCGGTGGCAGTAGCGGCAGCGGCGGCACGGTGGAGGTGGTGGTCAACCAGCTCAACAATAACGATGCGCCGGTCAGTCTGGCGGCCAATACCGTACACGGCGACCGCAGCATGGTGGTGGACGCCATGGCCAATTATCAGAATATCAGCCTCGGCAACGCCCAGATTCTGGCAATGTACGACGCGAATCAGCAATACCTGAGCGCCGCCCCGCTGAATGGCGATCTGCAAAACCGGCTGGGCGGCTTTACCCTGCAACCCGGACTGGATATCGCCAGCACCACCAGCCTGAGCCTTAATCTATCGGAATCCTTGGCCGGCGGCGGCTGGCAACAAGCGGCGACGCTGAATACCTGGTATATCAATCTGGCCGATGTGGCCGGCAACGTCGGCAGCCTGACAGAAAACGGCGTGGCTTTGACCGAAATGAACAACAGCGACCTGAGTACAAAAGGCAGTTATTATTTTGACAACAATCCGCAATCGTCCACCTTCCGCGATTTGTTCGTTTATCTCAACCCGGTCGGCAACAATTATAACCCCAACACCTTGAGTCAGAACGGCGGCTTTACCCTGACCGAAACCAACGGCTGGGATCTGGCCCTGCCGTATACCCCGAACCAGACGGCAAGCACAGGCCTGCTCAGCCTGCGCGCCGCCGGGGATCTGAACATCGAGCAAACCCTCAGCGACGGCTTCGGCATCGCCAGCGATACCCAGCTCATTCTGCAAAGCGGCCCTTCCTGGGGTTACAACCTTATCGCCGGAGCCGACCTGCAAAGCGCCAATCTGGAAGACATTCAGTTTTCCAGCACCGCAGGCAATCTGACGGTTGGCGGCAACACCAGCATCCGCACCGGCACAGGCGACATATACGCCGCGGCGGCCGGGAACATCGTGCTTACCGACTGGACATCCACCATCTATACCGCCGGCCAGTCCAGCATCACCGACCCGTATCTGAGCTACCGACCGCTGTTTGCGGTGGCCTATCCCACCGGCGGCGGGGATGTGAGCCTGTACGCCGCCGGCAATATTGTCGGCGCGACCACCAGCCAGTTGATGTCCGACTGGCTGCAACGCATCGGCACATGGAGCGCCGGCAACATCAGCACCTCCAATGTACCGCTGGCCTGGGGTATAGACTTCGGCTATCTGCTGCCGACAACTGTGCCGGGCAGCACCAGCAGCGTGGTCAACGATTCGCTGGGGTTTAGGGAAAACATAGGCGCTCTGGGCGGCGGCGATGTCAGCATTCACGCCGGGCAAAGCATTCAGAATCTGTCGGTCATGTTGCCGACCACCGCCATTACCACCGTGACCAATGGCGGCGCGGTACGACAGGAACAGGGCGGCGGCAATCTGACGGTGACGGCCGGCGGCGATATCGCCGGCGGGGTGTTCTATGTTGAAAAAGGCGCGGCGAATATTAGCGCCGGCGGCGCGATTACCGGCGGCAGCGAATATACCGCCGGGCCGGTGTTCGGTCTGGGCGACAGCCAGTTTAACGTCACCGCCGCCGGCGGCATCGAGATCGGTACGGTGATGAATCCGTTCGTGCTGCCGGAAGCCAAGTTTTTCTATACCTCCGGCAACGCCTATTTCACCACCTATACCGCCAATACCAGCCTGAATCTGCAAAGCCTGGCCGGCGACGTCAATCTTAACAACAATACCACCGTCATCGCCCAAAACTACGACAGTTATAGTTATACCGGCAATAAGCTCAAGGTGTCGAACCAGATTCTAAACGGAACCACCGTCAAGGCCGCGCAGACGCTGTTGAGCCTTTATCCCGGCAATCTCGGCGTTACCGCCCTGACAGCCGGGATAAACATCAACAGCACGATGTACCTGTCTCCGGCCGCCAACACCAGCTTCGATCTGCTGGCGGAAGACAATGTCACCCTGGCCAGCGGCGTGCTGTTTTACCAACTGGACGTCAGCCCCGACCTGCTGCTGTCCGTCAATCAGCCCATGACCTCGCCGTCCCAGGCCACGGTCTATCTGTACACCGCCCTGGCCGCCGGCGCGGCTATTTCCACCCTGCACGCCGCCACCCCGATACATGCCGCCGATACCAGCGTCAATCAGATCGTCTCCGCACAAGGCAGCGTGGTCGGCATCGGCAGTTCGACCTCCAGCGCGGAAACCATCAACGCCGCCAAGGCTACCAATGTTTCGGCTGCCGTGAATTTCAGCAATCTGTCGCTACAGATCCAGAACCTGAACACCCTCTATCAGGACGTCAGCACCATCAGCGCCGGCCAGAATATTGATTTTCCCACCACCCGCGACTCGGTCACCGGCGCGTTTCAGGGCAACGGCTCCATCGTCGTGGCCGGGCCGGGCCGGCTGAATGTCTGGGCCGGCGGCAGTATCAATCTGGGCGTTTCGGCCGGCATCACCTCCATAGGCTCGCTGGATAATCCTGCCCTACCCGCCGCCGGCGCCGACATTACCGTGCTGGCCGGCGATCAGATCGATAACAAGGCCCAGTCTCTGGGGCTGGACGCCTATCTGCAAAACTATGTCTCCGACAACAGCTACTCGTCCGGTCTGGCGGCGCAACTGGCGACCCAGTTGCAAAGCGGCAATACGGCGCTGATAGCCGATCTGCGCGGCCTGATAGCCGCCATCGATACCGCCCGGACGCAAATGCCGGCCGCGCAATCGACCAGCGCCCGGCTGCAACTGGCGCTGCCCATCCTGTTCGACCAGTTCGATCTGGCGGTCGTCGAGGCCAATGGCGACGCCGGCAAGGCCGCTTATCAGATCGGATACGACGCCATCAAATTACTGTTTCCCGCGCCGGCGACCGGCGATATCAGTCTGGATTTCAGCCAGATCCAGACCCTGGCGGGCGGCAATATCAATCTGCTGGCGCCGGGCGGGGCGCTGGATGTCGGGCTGGCCGCCAGCGATCTGGTCACCGGTAAATCCGCCGCCCAACTCGGCGTGGTCGCCCAGGGAACCGGCAACATCAACATTCTGACCAAGGGCAATATCGAGGTCAACCAGTCACGCATCTTTGCCCTGGAGGGCGGCGATTTGACCATCTGGTCGTCCTACGGCAATATCGATGCCGGTCGGGGGGCCAAATCCTCGCAAGGTTCGCAATTGCCGATAGGCGTTTATGACGCCAGCGGCAATCTGGTGCTGGAATACCCGCCCACCATTTCCGGCAGCGGCATCCGCGCCCAGTCGGCCTATGGCTCCGTTTCCGGCAACGTGACGCTGGCCGCTCCCGGCGGCGTGGTTAACGCCGGCGAAGCCGGCATAGGCGGGAAAAACGTCAACATCGCCGCCGCCGCCGTGATCGGCGCCGGCAATATTCAGGCTTCCGGCTCCACGCTGGGCGTGCCGTCAACCCAGACCGCCATCGCCGCCCCGAACACCCTGGCCGTCGCCAGCGCCTCGATCACCAAATCGGCCGACCTGGACATGCAGGCAGACGAGAACGGTCAGGAGCAGAAAAAACAGACCAAATCCGGAAAAGTCATCCTGCTCAGCAGCCAGTTGCTGGGCTTCGGCAATTGCAGCGTTTCGGACATCCGCGACAACCGGAACGGCTGCGGGAAATGAGACGCCGAATGTAATTTTGCAGGCGAACTGCAATCAAAAAAGCATCCGGACAAGAACTTTTGACGGTGCATAATTTAGCGGCTATAGTTTTGGTACTCTTTTTTGTTTCGCAATCGAACCCATGACAATACCAGGTGATTTGTTATCCATCAAAAATGCGTCTGTTCGCCTTGGGCTTTCAGAGCAACGGGTAAGATTCCTGGTTCGTGAAGGAGACATTGAGGCCATCCGCATTGGAAATTCCTGGGTTGTACCAAATGCGGCACTGGATAAATATATTGCCCGCCAGGGAGGATCCGCCCCCAAAGATCATCCTCGACCAGCCGGGACACTTCCAAAAATTAAGGCGCTGTCCTTTTTTTCCGGTGCGATGGGTCTTGATTTGGGATTGGAGCAAGCCGGAATATCCATGCTGCTAGCGTGTGAAATTGATAAGGCATGTCGTCGAACCATAGCAACGAATCGACCTGATTTGGCGTTACTGGGCGACATTTGGGATTATTCGGCCAATGACATACGGCAAGCAGCCGGACTTGACGTTGATGATGAAATTGACGTTATCGCTGGCGGCCCGCCCTGCCAGGCATTTTCCACAGCCGGGGCGCGACGCGGGTTCAAGGACGAGAGGGGTAATGCCCTTCTGAAATACATCGATCTTATTTTGGCGTTAAGGCCGTGTTACGCGGTTATTGAGAATGTGCGCGGCCTGATTTCTGCTCCCCTGAGCCATAGACCCCATGCCGATCGTGAGGAAAACTGGATTCCGGGAGACGGGGAACATCCTGGCGGCGCGCTATTACATATCCTCGGCTTGTTGAGAGGGGGCGGATATGGCGTTAGCTTCAATCTATACAATGCTGCAAATTTTGGAGTTCCGCAAAGCCGGGAACGTATCATTCTGATCTGTCATCGAGAGGGAAAAAAGGTTCCTCATTTGATACCCACCCATTCGCAAGATAGTGCCTATGGTCTTCCTGAATGGCGGACATTGCGTGACGCATTGACCGGCATGGAGAATGTTAAACATCACCATGTTGATTTTCCGGAAAATCGGTTGAAGTATTATAAATTGCTTGGAAATGGACAATATTGGAAGCATTTGCCGGAAAATTTACAGCAGGAAGCCCTTGGTAAATCGTTTTTTTCTGGTGGTGGTAAAACGGGCTTTTTGAGACGTTTGGATTGGAACAAGCCGTCATGCACTTTGGTGACCATGCCGAATATGCCCGCAACTGATATTTGCCATCCAACCGAAGATAGACCATTATCAATCGAAGAGTACAAACGTATTCAGCAATTTCCTGATAATTGGGAGGTTTGCGGTTCGCTTGGCGATCAATATCGACAGATTGGCAATGCTGTGCCTGTCGGTTTAGGCCTTGCTGTCGGCCGAGCCATTCTTAGCCACATGGCCGGTGAAGAAAAAAAGGCACCGGCCGGATTTCCATTCTCCCGTTATAGAGCTACTGACGAAATAACATGGGAGCAGCAGGCGCTATCCAGTCTTCGTTCTACAACGGCGAAAAAACCATCGAATAGTAAAAATGAAATCCAGTATGATATTTTTGCCGATGCGTAAACTGCGCTACCTTAGGTTTTCCAGATAGGTTTTAACAAATGCTCTAAAACCTTCCTCAGACAAGTGTTCTCTTGCTATGGCATCAGGAAAAGTAGCCCAATTTGAACCGGGCTTTTTCCAGAATGTGCGATGCCATTTATCTATCGTGGTGCCTATGCGGATTGCACTACTTGAAGAGTTTTCGGAATTATCGCGATTTTTCACTTGTAATAAAACCCAGTCCGTCCGGTTTGTTGGCGGCCTTACAAAATCGACGGCCTTCACAAGTGAGCCTGCACACCAAACCCAGCCGTGCAATTCCAGAACACTTGATAAGTAATGCTCTAATAAATTTCCAACAATATTCTCTGCGCCCATAGATAGAGCATGTTGTTTTTTGACGCGTTCGAGATCACTCGCTTTAACATCGAAATAATGTTCGAGAACAAAGCTGACCATTTCATCAGGAATCGTTGCCGGCGGCTTTGGACGTTTTGGTTTTCGGCCTGTGGCGTAATTTGAGGCAGCCGCCAAAATGTAGTTCTCAGATCCAATTTTAGACGAATTTTTGCCTCCTAATGCCGAGGCCATTGCTGGGTAAAGAGATAAAAATCTAATTAAATCAACAAACTTGTTTTCAAGGGATGGATCTATTGCAAGGATGGCCTGACGAGCAATTTCGTCAGCATTTTTAATAAATGTCATGCGTTCACTTTATATGTGCTCATCGAAATCTTTTAATTATCGCATATGGCGGCGCATCTCTACGCTGGACAAAAATGAATTCCAGATCGGCCGGCGCGGTACGACTGAGGGTAAAAACGGAAATAAACCTGCTTCGTTCATAGTTTAAAGCCCACGGGATAAACGCCACCAACACTGGATCGGCAAGTAAGCGCATAAATTATATTCGATAGCGGCCTCACGAACAGTTCGCTGATAACTTCGCGCTCCGCTATTGGATGGCCGAGATGCATGTGGATGGATTTCGGTTTCACTTGCCATCATGGCTGCCTGCCGTATCTGCAATCTCAGTTCACTAGGAGCCTGTCCGAGAATAAAAGCCGTAGCGTCCTATTTCAACTCTGGCATAATCAAATAATAATCTAGATTAACAATTAAATATATTTAATTTTTTAGCAATCTTAATAACTCATCAACCGTATTTTCTAAATTACGCCTGCTTTTCAATAGTTCAGGATTGAAATATTGGGTGTAGCTATCAGGTACTGTAGAAGCATTACTCACAAAAGGCTCAAACTGCTTTTTCAGCTTCTTAGTGTCAATTTCCGGTGTAACGCCAATCAAACGTAATAGCATGGCTTCAAAGCAGGGATCGGATGTCAGTACAATAATTTTCTTGGCTCTGGCCTGTTTTTGAACAGCAGGAGTCCAATCCGTATCTGTGTCCAACAAAGCAGCCACAACATCATATTCGGCTTGCTTGGCTTGGCGGATAGTCCATTCAATTACATGCTTGGCGCCTTTGCCTCTGGCGGTTTTGATCTTCACTTCCAGGCCAGCATCCCTGCCGACCAACTGTGATTTCAGGTACTTTAAAAAGGCTTCTTCGTCGTAGCCTTCGCCGACCAAGAGCAAAGTCTGTTTTTGGCGTCTAAATTTGCTCATAAGTTGGGCACCGCTCCGTATGCACCCGCCATGTATTTGGCGTAGAAATTATCGTCGTTACGGATGCCATCCACGGTGTCTAACCGATAGGCCGTGCTGATACAGTCTTCATCTTTCTCAACAAGCATGACCTGCGATTTTTCCAGTAGGTTTAACACTTCAATCGCGTGGGTCGAAAAGATTAACTGAGCGTTTTTTGGATTGGTTGCAGGATTTGCAAATAAATCCAAGATCGGCTCCAGCATGTGCGGATGCAGGTCATTCTCGAATTCATCAATTACAGCCAATCCACCATCTTCCAAAATCGGTAAGAGCCGCGATAAAAGCACAAATGCGCCTTGCGTACCGCTGGATTCCATATTGAAAGGCAATCTAAATTTGCTATCACCACTGCTGTGCTCGCCAAACGCAATCCAGGCTTTCAGCTCCGGCGCTTCAATGGGATTTACTTGAACTTCCTGTAACCAAACGCCAGACAAACCCAAATCCCATCGGGATAGCAGGCCATTCATCGTGGTGTGTTGTTTAGGGTTAGCCGAAAAATGTTCAGCAGCTTGCATAACCGCTTGTTCACTGATCGGCAGGCGACCCACCACATTGACATTAGTGATGATCCTGCTGGTAATGAATGCCTTGGCCAGCGCAACATCGTATTGGGCAGCCCAAGAAATCAGCGACACATTCTGGCGAACTTTTTTTGCCGACTTCGCGGGTAAACCGAATTCTTGTTGTTTTACCGAATAACTATTACTTTCTGCATCCCAGGAGCGCACAAATACATAATTAAAGCGCTCCTTTTTTTGATAAAGGGCTTCGCGCAACACTCTGTTAGGCGTCGCTTGCAGTTCGTAACGCCATAGACTGCCTTCATAGTCAAACACACATTCAAATTCCGTCGGTTGCTCGGTATAAGCGACATGCGGCTGAAAAGGAATAAGCGAATCTGGCTGGCTGGCAAAGGAATGGCAAATAAACCAATGCAAAAAAGCAACAGGCTTGAGCAGAGCCGTTTTGCCACTGGCATTGTGTCCCACAATGCCTAAAAGCTTGGACACGCGATTGCCACAGACATCATCCACCATCCAATCCGTCAGCGTGGTGTTCCGTTTAACCGTAAGATCGACCTCGACCCGCTCGGCGAACGACTGAAAATTGGAAAACGCGTAGCTGTGCAGCATAAAAAAGACCTATAAAGTCAAAATACAACAAATATTTGTTTATTATAGGCTTTAATTGACAAAATTACCATGCTCATTGTTCAATTTTTCACGCTATAAGGTTTTGATGTCTGTGCTGGGCGATAGCAGCTTGAAGATTTGTTCGACGTTAATTTTGACGCTATCGCTGGCAAAACCGGCATCGCGGAACACCACGCGCAGTGGCTGACGGGCGGCCAGTTGTTTGACGAAATCTTCTGTGATGCTAGTCTCGCTGGCCTTCGCTTTGATTATTGGACTGCACCAGCGCCAAACCGCCGAAACCGAAACATTCCCAGGATTGGGGAACTGTCCCCGGCCGCCCATAAGCGAGTCGTCGCCAAATAACCTGGCTGACTGGCAGCTTGGCGACAATACGCATCACATTCGGTCGAGTATCGCACATTGCTTCATTCGGTTTTGGATACCCGCCGGACAGTCATCGATACACCCCGGCAATCAAAAATGGCTACGAATTCATTGGCTAATGTCACTGTCCATGCCGCATGGTTTCATGATAGGCTACAATAAAAGCATTGGCCGGTTTTTTGCTTGATTCCCTGAAAAGAGGTTAATATGTCATTACACATTGGTTCCATGATGCCGGATCGCGCGCTGGATGAAAGCGAGCTGATCAAAGCTATCACAAAAATCGCCATCGATCTGGCGGGATTGCGCGATCTGCAAATCCAGCAGCACCCACCAACCCTGGATATTATATTTTTATTGCCCAGCAAGCAGGAGAAAGCCGACTTTGAGGGCTTGCGCCTGCATTCGTTCGACGAAGCCGGACAAACCCTGAGAATAGAATCTGCGGTACCGGAAAAAATGGTCGGCTCGATGCATGCCGAACGTTTCGTCATCGCCATCATGCAGGACGCCATTGACGCCGCCGCCGAATTCTTTAACGAACGGCATATCCTGTTCGACGCATCCCGGCATCTGTCCATGGTGGAGGCTCTCGCCGTGAAATGGCAACCCGAATCCGGCCAGTTGCACTAAAAAAATCTGGTTCTCCGACCCCTGGCCCGGGCGGGCCGTTCTGGCAGCGCCCGGGCGGGCGCTTAAACCCGGTTTTTCGCGGCTCTCAAAGAAAATACGCCGGAAAAATAAAAAACATTAAACCCGGCCGGCTGTTTTTTGTCACAGGGCGTTGCATTCTTTATAAGGTTGAAACCGGCCTGAATGGTTACCCGCCCACATGTTTAAATCGATTCTATTCAAATTATTTGTCATATTTCTGGCGATAGCCTTGTTAATCGTCGCCGGCATGCACTTTTTCATGCGTTCCGCCCTGAATGAAGGCTTCTCGGAATATATCGAGACGCTCCAACAGGAACGGGTAACCAACCTTATCAACGACCTCACCGATTATTACGCCATTAACCACAACTGGAACAAACTGGCCGGCAACAAGAAAGCCTGGATTGAACTGCTGATGCAATCCAGCCCTCAGGAAGGCACGCCGTCCTGGGTGAATTACGCGCTTGCCTCGGCCAACGACTTTTGGCCGCCCGATTTGACCGAACAGCAAACCGACCGGACGTTCACCCCGCTGGGACTACGGGTGATGCTGCTGGATGCCGACAAAAAAATAATTATCGGCCGGGAAGATTCTTTGGAACAATTATCGCTTCGTCCTGTCTTATATGAAGAGAAAGTTGTCGCTTATCTCGGTCTGTTGCCCGGAAAGGCGGTCAGTTACCTTAGCGAACTTACCTTTATTGAAAAACAGGTTGACTCCTATTTCTGGATTACCCTGTTCATGGTCGGCGTCTCGGCCTGCGTCGCCATGTTGCTGGCTTATGTTTTGAAACACCAGCTTGGCCGGGTGACTTCCGTGGCCAAGGCGCTCGCAGAAGGCAAATACGACATTCGGCTGGCGGTGGACTCCAATGACGAGGTCGGACAACTGGCCCGCGACATGAATGATCTGGCGGCCGCGCTGGAACAGTCCGAACAGGCCAGACGGCGCTGGGTAGCCGATATTTCGCATGAACTGCGTACGCCGCTGACCGTGCTGCGCGGCGAACTGGAAGCCTTGCAGGACGGCATACGCCCGCTGACCGCGGAAGCGATTGATTCATTGATGGGCGATGTGATGCGCCTCAACCTGCTGACGGACGATCTCTATCAATTATCGCTGACCGATCAGGGAGCGCTGACTTATCGCAAGGCGCGCATCAACCCGGTCGAACTGCTGAAGAAAGATCTGGATACATTAAGGCCGGAATTTGAAAACAATCGAATTAAAGTACGCTGGAACAATACCTTGCCAAACCCGGTCTGCATTTATGCCGACCCGTACCGCCTGTCCCAGCTTTACAGAAATCTGCTCAACAATAGCGCCAGTTATACCGACGGCGGAGGCCGGCTCGAAATCGGTATTTCCCGGACTGCGGACAGATTGCTGCTGCGTTTTTCCGACAGCGAGCCCGGCGTGCCGGCAGACGAACTGCCCAGGCTATTCGACAGATTCTACCGGGTCGATAGCTCGCGCAACCGCCACCATGGCGGAGCCGGTCTGGGCATGGCGATATGCAGCAACATCGTTGAAGCGCATAACGGCACGATACAGGCATTGCCGTCGGCCATGAACGGACTTTGTATTCACATAGAACTGCCCATAAGCCCATGAACCATATCCTGATTGTAGAAGACGAACTTAAACTGGCCAGCCTGCAGGCAGACTATCTCAATAACGCGGATTTCAACACCGATCTGTTGAGCAACGGCCTGGAGGTCGTGCCCTGGCTCCAGCAAAACCATACCGATCTGATCATCCTGGATCTGATGCTGCCCGGACGGAACGGCCTGGATGTTTGCCGGGAAATCCGCAGCTTCAGCAACGTGCCGATTATTATCATCACCGCCCGCATCGAGGAGATCGACCGGCTGCATGGCCTGGAAATGGGGGCCGACGATTATATGTGCAAGCCGTTTAGCCCGCGAGAAATGGTCGCCCGGGTAAAAGCCGTACTCCGCCGCTTGCAGATTTCCCCCGTAGACGCCCTGCCGCCGCCGGCGCAACTAAAACTGAATCCGCTGAATCTGAGAGTGTTTATCGACAACCGGGGGCTGGAATTGACCACCATCGAATTTCAGTTGTTGCAGTCCATGTACATGCAGCCGGGACGGATTTTTTCCCGCGCCAAATTAATGAATATGATTTATCCGGATCAAAGAGTCGTCTCCGATCGCACCATAGACAGCCATATTAAAAAATTGAGAAAAAAGCTGGCGCATATATTGCCGTCGCAAGACCTGATTCATTCCGTTTACGGAGCCGGTTATTGCTATGTCCCGCAGGATCAAAGCCGTAGACGTTAATCACGGTCTGGCACGTTTTGGCCTCCTCCGCTTTTATCCCATCTGTCGTCAGGTTGCGGAATACCATACAAAAATTTCTGTCGCAGGCATTGAAGCCTCGAAAAATATTGCGGCCAAGGTAAGAATATTACCGTCCGCATTCCGAAGCCTTGAGATAGCGTTTTTCAAGGCTCCCCAACCACGGACAGGCTGGCCTGTCCGTATTTCGTCACTCACGAGAGATTACTATGCGCAAACAATTTTTAATGATCGCACTGGCCATTGCCTTACCCTTGACTGCCGTAGCCGCCACCGAGGATAACTCGGCCGCCATGGGCGGGCGTTGCGACAGAATTGACTACCTGACCAAGGAACTGAGCTTGTCCGCCGAGCAGAAAACCAAACTGGAAACCGTGTTTAAGGAAAACAAGGAAAAATTCAAGGCCTTGCATGCGGAAAAACGCCAACAAATCGAAGCCGTGCTCAACAAGGAGCAAATTGAAAAATTCGACAAGCTGAAAAAGCAGCACCATGAGGAATGGGAGAAAAAACACGAGGACGCCACTGATAAAAAACCGGCCGAACAGGCAAAATAACCGGTTTATTTGTAAAGGCATGTGCGGACAACAGCGCCGCCCATGCCTTTATGTCGGCCTAACCTTCCCTGCCACCGGTTTCAGGCCGCCGCGCCCACCTTTCCGGGTGCCATGCGCGCCTGCCGTTACTTCCCCAATAGACGCCGCAAAAAAGCCTTGAGGGCCGGATTTCGGGATATGAGCCGCCGCAAACGGCTGAACAGGCTTTCCGCGCAACGAACCGGGAACAGCACCAGGTTCAAGGCGTTCAGTATTTCAAGCTGCTGACGGTTAATGCGCTGTTCCGCCTGCTCGATCCTGTAAATCAGCGCATGCAGGAGCCCCAGGTTTTCGGGTTCTTTCGCCAGAAGCTGTCTGATCAGGCTGTTACGGTATAAAACCTGATACTCAAGATGTCTGTCCCGACCATTAATGATCGAATTGCCATAGGCGCTGTCCTGCCCGGCCGTCAGGCGGTGATGATAATAGGCCAGCTCCTGATTGATCATGCCTATATCGCCCACCATCAGCACCCGCAAGTTGAAATCCCAGTCCCCCAATACCGGCAAACTGGCGTTGAAACCGCCCAAATAATCCACCACAGACTTTCTGATCAATACGCTGATAGGCGGAACATTATTCGCCGCCAGCATATTGCCGAAATCAATCCGTTCCTGCCACAAACCATAAGGATAACGTTTATCTTCGATTATTTTATCCCCCTCCACCCTTTCGAATACCGCAGCAAGATTGGTGGCGACTGCGGCATAACAGGCGTTCTCCGGTTTATTCAAAAAAGCCACGGTTTCTTCCAGAAAAGCCGGGCTCCAGGTATCGTCGTCGTCATGCACCACGACAAAATCCCCCTGAATGCCCGCCATGGCGGCATTGGAGGCGGCCTCCATTCCCATGCTCGCGGCATGATGCCTGACCGTCAGTCGCTCTTCAAAAGCCGACAGATGTTCGGCGACGATACGGTTGACGTCCTGAACGTCGCCACCGTCGTTGACCAGGCACAGATGCCAGTTACGGTAGGTCTGGCCCAGAATACTGGCCAAGGCCCGATCGAGCATGACCGGCCGGTTCCGGGTTCGAGTAATGATCAGCACCTTGACGCCTATTGCGGATACCGGCAAAGCCGCCATGCTGTTTGGAAAATAACTGCTCATAATTTCTGTTTTCAATTGATTGAAACCACGAAAAATCCGCCTGCGCAAAAGACTTGCGTTCGCGCCCGCCCATGCACTAAAGCCCGATTTGCCGCAACAGCCTAACGCATATTGTATTTTTCATTAAAATAGTCCATCGCTCTCAACGTGGTCTGTTTTAAGCCCTTTTTTTTGACAGTCATCATCACTTTTTGAATCAGCTCATGCCCGCCGAGCGAACTTTTCCAATATCCGCCCAAATCGAGATGTTCGACGCCGTTGACGAACCGGGAGTGCGGGATTTCACCCAGCGCCAGACGCTCGGTTGGCGCCGGTTCATTTATCAGGGCGGCATAAAGATTGATAATGGCTCTGCGAATATCGTTTACCGAAAATAGGCCAATAAACGGTTTTATACTTTCCGCAAAATCCAGTACCGCCTCATGCAATTCGTTTGCCAGATACCCCCTGACCCGCTCATGCGAATTGACAGACCGGAACACAAATTCAAGTTTATCCGCTTCGGCATGCGAAATGCTGATTAATTGCTCTCTGTCTGAAATGAACGGCAGCTCGAATATTTCCATGCAGTTGTTGAAATAGGCCATTCTTTTGCGCAAATCATGGGGCACGAATAAAAATGTTTTAATTTTTTTATGCATGTTGCCCTCCTTGTTTGCGCCGATATAATAGCCGTTCAGCGGCTGCCGCAAAATCTGTTCAAGCGCCTTCTGGCTGCTCAACCCCCAGCCCACATCCACCACAGCCGTCTTTGCGGCTACCACGCCAGACTGCCGGCAATAATCCAGACAGGCGGCGTACTCCCGATCGATCTGGGCGGCCAGCAGATGCTTGTGTTCGGTCAGTAGGGCGACCGCTTTGGCGATCATGGTCGCCGAGGCATGCCTGTCCACTTCCAGGCCGTTATCGCGCAAAAGAGCGATAATCTCTTCCATATTATCGATGACAAGCCCATTCAGGATATGACGCAACGAAGAGTTGCCGGCATTTGCAAAAAGCTGCCCCATCCATTCGTCATGTACCTTAAGCGCCGGAAACAGCAAAGAGCGGCGCGAACAGAGAAAAACAGTAACTTTTCGCTCCGGATACAGCACGGCGAATACGTCTTTTATGATATAACCGTCCCTGGCCATTAGCAGCAACTCCTCCATGCCGTCCCGCCGCGCCTGCTGCTCTAGCCACATCACAAACCCGCAGACCAGCGGAGCTGCGTACATGGCGCCAAACAGCCTTGCCGCAGAATCCAGCTTCCGCTCTTCTTTCAACTTTGCAATTCTTGAAATCAAAAAACCCGAAAATGCGCCATGATCGCTTTGCAGCTTATGTATGGCATTCAGATTAAAGGCTGAATCCCTGCCGAGCAGTTCATGATTTTTAGGCAGATGTATTGCCTGGAGGCCCAGTTTTAATGCGGAAGAATAATCGGATAGCCTGTTATCGCCAATATGCAGAATTCTATCCGGACTGACATCCACATCACGCATAAATTGCTGAAAAAGTTTGCCGCCATACTTGCCGCCTTTGGCGTCGGCCGAGGTATACACTCCCATGAACGTCATACCTTTTTCATTTAATATAAAACTTAGCTGCGTGGAGGAATAATAAATGTCTGAAATGGCATAGACTTTTTTACCGTTATTTAGCGCATACTGATAAATATCAAATACGGTATTGCGCAATTCCAGACACAATATTTCAGCCTCAATTTCCCTGTCGATAGTGATATGGCTGTAAGCTTCTGGCAGATAACGGTAAATGTCTTCCAGTGTCGCTTCCGGATGATTTTCATTGCGCATCATCTCGGCTCTGGCTTGCTCTTCCGCCGTGATGCGGGCGTCATGAAACCCTGCGGCGTCGCCGTCTAAAATCCTGAAAACATCGGTAGGTCTCTCGAAACACCGGATCAACAATGTATCAAAAACATCAAACGTGACAATATCCACCGAATCAATTATCGATTTTATTGTGTTTGAGCTAATTAAATTCTGCATAGACTATACGCCTTTATATAAATACATTCATTCAATCTGGAAATTAGAATAAATGTATAACAAAAAATGCTTTATCCGCATATAATGAATAATTCGGCATACTTTTTCTTCGATCTCCTGCCCTGTATGGACATTCTCAGAAGAAAGACCATCCGTGAATTAGGGAACCATTCCGCGCAGCAAACGCCGCAACCTCGACATGAATACTTTACAAATCCCGCGTACGCAAAGCGTCTGTTCCAGTTGAAGCATCCGCCCGCTAATTTCGGCCAGCCGCCGGTTCCGGCCGCGAATCAGTTCGACAGCCTTGAGGGCGACCGCCAATTCCCTATCCGTAAAGGCATCCTTTGAATCGGGCGGTTGCAGGCTGTAGCCAAACGCCTGAAAGTCTTTGGCATAGAGGGTGGCTATCAATTCGATGCTTCTGGGGGTGATATATCCAGGAAGATAAGGAATCAGACTCTCATTCGAAGTTTTTGAGGCAAAAGGATCGGTAAACCCCGACCCCAGCCTTTCCGATAAAGCGGTTGATAGCACCCCGGTTTCCTCCAGTTTCGCGATTAGCGAATAGCCGATTAAATCCGGACGGAGCAGGTCTGCCTGCGGCGTCCAGTGCATATCTTGAAAGTTCGGCGCCTCGTTTGCCAGCAGATACTCCAGAAACGCCTCAAACGCCGCGGCCAAATCGGTGGCATTTTTAACCGGCATATTAAAAAAACCGGTATTGACATAGGGCGGTATTTGTAGCGGCTCTCTGAGCAGCAACTTGGACTGCCAGGCGGAAAAAATTCGCTTATACGGATTGCGCACGACTGCGAACCTGAAATAGTCGTCCGAACCCAGCGGTTCCAGCAGGGCATCCGGCATTAAGCCGGTTACATCGGCGGCAACTTTTGCAAATACATCATGTATGACTAGAGCGGGATCGCTTTCCCGGCTGTCTGTCGATTCCCGGATGGCCCGCGCATATCCCGTCAGATCGGCAAACCACCATTTAAGCGAGGTGCAGGCAACTTTAGGCGTGGCGACATAGAAAATCTTGTATCGTTCGCAAAGATAACCGTTAATGCCCAGATACTCAAATAGCTGTTCTTTGTCCGGAGATGGCCAGTCTTTTATATTTAGCATTAAAATCTCGCTTTCTTCTCTTAAATTTCATTTTATATCCGGCGCTTTGTGCGGCCGGATATAAAAATTTCGCATCCGCCCGGCCCAATTTACATCCGACCGAATAGCTACGAAATCAGAACACAAGACTCTGCGTGATTTTGGTCTTGTCTGTTTCCTGTACTCGCGCCGTCGTCCAGAGGCGCCAGGATTTTTTGGGGTATTCGCCAACCGCAAAAACCGCACCTGGACGCGTTCGGCGCAAATCCGGACAGATCCGCGCCTTAACGCCTGCGCGAGCCCTGGTTGTGCGGATTTCCTTTTGTGTATGTCAACACATCTAGTGGCATAAGTCATCACTTTCAGTGCGCGTCGTAGCTTGATGCGCCAACCTGCCCGGAATGGCGCTGGTCGGAACATGGATAAATTTACGCCGTGTTTTCAGCGTGTTAACCGCAAAATCCATGTTTGCTCCCGAAAAATGGAGCGGCTAGGAAAAGATCAAAAATAACCAAATTTTACACAACACGCCTATCTTTTGCCGCTTTTATTGGCGGCGGGAGGAAAAAACAGGCTGCATCGTACTGAAATAATGTCGATGCAGACATGATGCCTGCGCCAGACGACTTGCCGCTGGTTTGCCTGAAAACCCGTGTTTCCAACCATTCTTGCATACTCTAATTGCATAGCCTGCAATTAGAGTATGGCTAGCGATCCGGCAAAATCTTCCGCTACTGAAATTATAAAAAACTGCTATTATTACAAACATATCGACGCCAGTTGATGACACGCCCCATGTCTTTTGATACCGAATCCGGCGAACTTGAGGTTTTTCCGCTTTCCATAACCGCATATGAACGCATCCGGCACAGCCTGCGCACATCCACCTTGCCGTTATTTTTTTCAAATCTCATGCAAGATATTTGCATTTTACTGTTTTTCAGAAATGAAAGCCGACCCTGCATTTGCGATAAATTCGATCTGGCATGACTACTGCTTCAGCTCAACAGCACAGAGGAAATCCGCCGCCATTCGCTCCAGGCAATACCAGGAATTTCCATGTCGGGTATAATTTGTTCCAAATGTCGATTCGCAAGGAATCGCAGGCTCCAAATAACTTGCAGGCGCCAAGCTGGCGGCTCAACATTATTGTCATGAAAAGACAGTATCGCCGAACCTATTGATGCCGGGACAATGAGCTGTAAAATAATATTGCTCGACTCCACGCCCCTACTTCTAAATGAGGAACGGCATTAAGATGAATCATTCTCTATCCACCTGAAAACAATGGCAAGAATAATCAAAAAAACAGCGACGGCGATTATATGGAGCGCCGTGGATGTATTTTTACGCTTCGGACTGCAATTTCTGCTCAGCGTATTTTTTGCCCGATTATTATCGCCGGAAGACTTCGGCATGATCGCCGCGCTCTTCATTTTCACCTCGCTGGCAAACCTGTTCGTGGATTCCGGTTTCTGTTCCGCCATTATTCAGCACCAGGATATATCGCATACCGACGAATCGACGGTATTCTTTTTCAATCTGGGCATGGCGGCCCTGATGGCGCTGCTGCTCTGCGCAATGGCCTCATTTATCGCCGTGTTTTTTGAGCAGCCGCTGCTGCGCAAGCTCACCTATATGATGGCGTTAAGCGTGTTTATCAGCGCTTTCGGATCAATTCACAACGCCATATTGACCAAAAACCTGATGTTTAAAAGCATTATGACCGCGGGGATGACCAGTTCCGCCCTGTCCGGCGGCCTGTCGCTGTTTCTGGCTTTTCATGGATATGGGGTGTGGAGCCTGGCCTGGCAAATCCTGGCGGCCAGTCTCGTCAACGTGATGTTGCTGTGGTATTTGCATGACTGGCGGCCAAGCCTGGTGTTCAGCATGGATTCCTTGCGGAAATTATTCCGATTCGGCGGCTTTTTGTTTGTTTCCTCGTTTCTGGATGTTTTATATACCCGCATGTATACCCTGCTGATAGGCAAGTTTTTCTCAATTGCCGACCTGGGTTTTTATACCCGCGCACTGAACACCCGGTTATTGCCGTCAAATTTTCTGGACGCCATTTTTATCCGGGTGGCGTTTCCGGTGTTTTCCTCCGCCGCGCCCAATACCCAACATCTGGTGAACGGCATGAAAGCCACCCTGTCGGCGATGATGCTGATCAATGTCCCGGTGATGCTGGGGCTGGCCGTGATAGCCGAACCTTTCACTGTGCTATTATTCGGGGAAAAGTGGCTGCCTTCGGTACCCATTCTGCAGGTGCTGTGCCTGGCGGCCGTGCTTGGCCCGCTGAATACCGTCAACCTGAACGCCTTGATGGCGCAGGGCCATTCCGACCTGTTTTTCCGTATCGAAGTCGTCAAAAAAATCATCGGCATCGTTCTGACCATCTACGCCAGTTTCCATGGCGTCATCGCCATCGCCTGGGCGCAGGTTTTAATCAGTTTTATCGTGTTTTTTATTAATTCATACTATACCGGCCATTTGCTCGGCTATAGTTCGATGCAACAGTTGCGCGATGTTTCACCGTTTCTGGGAGCCGGCCTGTTAATGGTCGGCGTCATCTGGTCCATCGATGAACACATTCAGTTTCCGCCCTTGACCGAGTTACTGCTGACCATTGCCGCCGGCGCCGCTTTTTATACCATAACCTCGCTGTGCATCATTAAGTACAGCAAATCACATTACATTCTTACGGTTTTTTATCCGGAAAAATAAATCAAAATGAAACCTTTTATCGGCGCAGTCTGCGTCGCCTATCACCCGGATGCCGCCGGGCTGCTGAAAGTCGTCAAGCAGGCCCAGGAGCAAGTCGATTGTCTGGTGGTGGTAAATAATGGCGAGCAGCCCTTGTCGGAAATATTGCCGGCATTGGACGCCCAGGCCGCGCAGCGGATCAATATCATTGAAAATGGCGACAATCTGGGCATAGCCGCCGCCCTGAATGTCGGCATCCGGTTTTTATGCGGGCGGCCATGCACCCATCTGCTGCTGCTGGATCAGGACAGCATTCTGCCGCCGGGCATGGTGGCCGCCCTGCTCCGCACCCTGCAAGAACAGGAAGCTTCCGGGGCTAAAGTTGCCGCTGTCGGCCCCTGTTTCTTTAACACCAACCTGGGAAAAGCGGCGCCCTTCGTGCAGTTTTCAAACCGCGGCATCAAAAAGCTGTACGGCAGTGAAGCCATGCCGGTGATTCCGGTTCATCATCTGATCACCTCCGGCAGCCTGCTTCCCGCTCAGGCGATTGAGGACATCGGCCTGATGGAAGAGGAGCTATTCATCGATATGGTGGATACCGAATGGTGCTTCAGAGCCCTGTCCAAAGGCTATCTGTTGTATGGCGACAGCCGGATCATCATGAATCACGCCCTGGGCGACACGCCCGTGACGTTCATGAAAAAAAAATTCATCGAACATAGCCCGCTCAGGCATTACTACGCCGCCCGAAATCTGATGCATCTGCTCGGACGCGCCTATATTCCGCTGAAGTGGCGGCTGGGCCTGTCATACAGCCTTTTCAAGGCTTTTGTTTTTTATTCCCTGATTCCCCGCGACCGGTTTCGGCATTTTACGCATATCGCCATCGGCATTCGCCACGGCATGGCCGGCAAATACGGGCGCATCGACCGACTGTTTCAGCGATGATTTCGGTTTGCATGACCAGCTACAACGGCGGCCTGTATATCGAACAACAGGTCACATCGGTGCTGCAGCAATTGTCCGCGCATGACGAGCTGATTATTGCCGACGATGGCTCCGACGACGATACCCTGCAAAAAATCCGCGCCCTGGCCGACCCGCGCATCAAATGGCTGGAATCCGCCGAAAGGCTGGGGGTGATCAGGAATTTCGAACGCGCCTTGCAAACGGCAAAGGGCGAGGTGATTTTTTTATGCGACCAGGACGATATCTGGCTGCCGATTAAAGTCGAACAATGCCTGGACGCACTGCGGGAAAGCATTCTGGTTGTCAGCGATTGTCGAGTGGTGGATGCAAATCTCAATGAGATTTCCCCCTCCTTTTTCAAAATCCGCAATTCCGGCCCCGGCATCCTGCATAATCTTTTTAAAAACAGCTATCTGGGTTGCTGCATGGCGTTTCGCAGGGAATTGCTGGATTGCGCATTGCCGATTCCGCCGCGGGTTCCCATGCACGACATGTGGCTGGGATTGATGGCCGAAACCCGTGGCGGCGTCCGTTTCCTGCCCATACAGCTACTGCTTTACCGCCGGCATGGCCTGAATGCTTCGCCTACCGCCGAAAAAAGCCCTTTCAGCTTGTCCCAAAAAATGAAATACCGCGCCGTTCTGGTCTGGCTGTTGCTTATTCGTGCGCTGGCCTGCTGGCGCAAATCGCAATTGTTTATTATTAAGAAATAATCTATACACTGCTTACAGTATTGTATATTAATCCAATAAGAGATACAGTGAAGCCGTACTTGTTAACGACAACATCAAGTCTGGGAACGAAAATGAACGCCACGCACCTTAAATCCGGTCAAATGTTTATCATTCCGCCTCTTTCCGGCCTGCTGGCGTCCGGTTTTGCCGCCCACCGACAAGCCTGTCGTTAATCTAGTTTTTTGCTGTACCTCCTCGTTGTAAAGGCAGTATTTATGCTCTGCTTACTCTATAGCCTCCATCTTTCTCAAAGCTGGAGGCTTTTTTTTGCCTGTCCATAACGGGCGCCTTATCTACCGGAGACGCTTGAATGTCCGATAAAAAAATAATCCTAAAACCGGCTAATCAGGAAACGGCAATCGAATTGCCCATTTTGTCCGGCGCCCTGGGCCCGGATGTGATCGATATCCGCAAGCTTTATGCGCAGACCGGCCTGTTCACCTACGACCCCGGCTTCACCTCCTCCGCTA
>JAQTUW010000003.1 GCA_028707085.1 Methylococcales bacterium
GCGCCTTCAAGATCCCTGACATTGGAAGGGATGCGCTTGGCGATAAAAAAGGCAATTTCCTGCTGCAGATCAACCCCGACCTGCTGGGCTTTTTTGATCAGAATCGCCGTTCTGGTTTCCAGATCCGGCGGTTCGATGGCTACCGGCAGTCCCCAGCCAAAACGGGATTTCAGCCTGTCTTCCAGACCGGATATTTCCTTCGGGTATTTGTCGCAGGTTAAAACCACCTGATGCTTTTGATCCAGAAGATTATTGAAAGTATGGAAAAACTCTTCCTGCGACCGTTCCTTGCCCGCCAGAAACTGGATATCGTCCATCAACAGGATATCGATGCTGCGATAGTATTCCTTAAAATAATTGATGCTGTTTTGCTGTAAGGCTTTCACCATGTCCTGCACAAATTTTTCCGAGTGCAAATAAACTATATTGGCGTCAGGATTTTTTAATAGCACGGCATTGCCTATGGCATGCATCAAATGCGTTTTGCCCAGCCCCGAACTGCCGTAAATAAATAGCGGATTGTAGACTTTACCGATATTTTCCGAAACGGTGATGGAAGCCGCCCTGGCCAGTTGGTTGGATTTGCCTTCAACAAAACTTTCGAAGGTGAACGCCTTGTTCAAAAAGTTGGGCTGGTTCTTTTTTTGTACCGGATTCCTGCTTAGGATTGGGGCTTTAATGGCCGGCGTTTTTTTGCTGCCTATTTCAAAATGCACTGACAGCGTGGCGTTGGAAAATTCATTGACCGCATCTTCTATAATTGCAAAAAAATGCTGTTTGATATGATCGATAATAAAACGATTGGGCGCCAGTAATTTTAGTTGGCCGCCGGATTCCACCGCTTGCAGCGGACGTATCCAGGTGCTGAAATCGTTACCGGGAATTTCATGTTCAAGCTTGGAAAGACAATTGTTCCAAATAGCACTCATCGTCTGTGGAAATGGGGATTGAAAGGCGTGCCATTGTAACACATAGCCTCAAGATCATTGTTTATGCCGCGCTACCGCCATGTAAATCAGTAGTTACTAACAACCTGATAAATTTGCGATAATACGCGGTTTAAAAATGAGTCGTTCCATGTGGTTTAAAAATCTTGCCGTTTATCGTTTTAACGAACCTTTCAACCTACCTGCCGATCAGGTAGAGCAAAAGCTGCAACAACACCCCTTCCAGCCTTGCGGCGGGCATGATGAATTCAGTTTCGGCTGGACTGCGCCGTTAGGGAAGAGCACAGATACCCTGCTGCATACCGTTAACGGCTTTATGATGGTGTGCGCAAAAAAAGAAGAAAAAGTGATTCCGGCATCGGTGATTAACGAAATGCTGCAGGAACGTATTGCCGAAATTGAAGAGCGTGAAGCCCGAAAACTGCCGCAAAAGGAACGCACACGCATCAAGGACGAACTGATATTCGAGCTGTTGCCCAGAGCATTTTCCTTTTCCCGCAAAACTTTTGCCTATATTGATAGTCAGGGTGGCTGGCTGGTGGTCGATGCCGCATCGCCCAAAAAAGCCGAAGACCTGTTGACGCTGTTGCGCAAATGCCTGGGTTCGCTGCCTGTCACACCGCTGACGACCGAACTTAAACCGAGCGTGGTTATGACGCAATGGCTTCTTACGCATAGCGCGCCTAAGGATATTGTGGTCGAGGATGAATGCGAATTGCGTTCACCCGAAGAAGAAGGCGGCATTATTCGCTGCAAGCGACACGATCTGGCCCTGCCGGAGATCAAAAATCATCTGGATAGCGGCAAACAGGTCATCAAGCTGGCGATGAACTGGGCAGACAGACTGTCTTTTGTGCTGGATGAGAACCTGTCGGTCAAACGCCTTAAGTTCCTCGATCTTATTCAGGATCAGCTTGCCGACATCGAGGCTTATGACGAGGTTGAACAGTTCGATGCCGACTTTTCCATTATGACTGCGGAACTTGCCCGGTTTTTACCACGCTTGCTTGAATTATTTAATGCTGAGGATACTATTAAATGAAAACCCGATTTCTTTTCAGCTTACTGCTGGCCATTAGCAGTTCGGCGTCATCGGCGCTGACTTTGCCCGCACCCGACAAACCTGGCGATAGCTTGATCGGGGGGTTTCCGGTCGCCAGATATGTGGCGGCCAAGGAAGAGGATACCCTGATCGATATAGCTGTTAACAACAAGCTTGGGCAGGATGAAATTGTTCTGGCCAATCCCACCGTGGATCGCTGGCTGCCTAAAAAAGGCACAGAAGTAAGAATACCGACCAATTTCCTGTTGCCGGATGCGCCGCGCGAGGGCATAGTCATCAATCTGCCGGAAATGCGCATTTATTATTATCCGGATGCCAGCAAAGTGGTGACTTATGTCATCGGTATCGGCAGAGTAGATTGGAAAACCCCTTTAGGCAAAACTAAAATTCTTGATAAAACCGCCAATCCGTCCTGGACGCCACCACCTTCCATTATTGCCGAACATTTGGCCGACGGCGATCCGCTGGAACCCTATTACCCGCCCGGCCCGGATAACCCTTTGGGCCAGTATGCGTTTCGACTGGGTATTCCCGGTTACCTGATTCACAGCACCAACCGGGTCAATGGCGTCGGCATGCGGGTCAGCCATGGCTGCATCCGCATGTATCCTGACGATATTGAACAGTTTTTTTCGATGATCAAGCCCGGCGCTCAGGTTAATATTGTCAATCAACCTATTAAGGTGGGGTGGTATCACGATACTTTATATTTGGAAACTTATCCGGAACTGGAAGAAAATCCGGTTAGTTTTGAACAGCGCTTACATAATGCGCTGGTTTTAATTGAACGCGCCAATGGCGGAAAGATGCCGATTATTAAAGGCTCTCTGTTAAAGTCGGCTTTGGAGAAACCAGCCGGCGTACCGCTGGCGATATATCAGCGTCCGGCAAACAGTACCGCTGTTTCGGCCCCGCCAAACTAACAGGGTAAAAAAAAGCCCGTGAGCTATAAACTCACGGGCTTTTTAAAATCAACAAAAAAGCAGGGTTGCTTATTTGTGTTGTGATTTTTTAAACATACGATCCAGTTTGCTGTTTGTGTCTTGCGCGTATTGAGCAGCACGGTTAGCAGCAGCTTCAGCAGCAGAAGCTTTCGCAGAAGCATCAGCAGCGGCGGCTTTTGCAGAAGCAGCGTCAGAAGCAGCGGTTTGAACTTTGCTTTCCAAAGTACCAACACGCGCATCCAGCGCATCCAGATCAGAAGTGCTTGCGCAACCGGTAGCTAAAGCTGCAATTGCAACAACTGCTGATAATTTAATTGCTTTCATCATGGTTTTCCCCTTGATTGTGGTTTCAAAAAATATAAATGAAAAGACGGTGGTAATTGTCCAACATTTTTTGGGTTTTTACCAACATTATTTCACTGTAACGAGCGTCCCTTTTTCTACCCACTGACTTAACTGATCAATTTGATCGTTTGTCAGCGCGATACATCCATGCGTCCAGTTCATGGATTTATGGATGGACAAGCTGGCGCTTCCTAAACCATGAATTCCAATTTGCCCACCTAAATCAGTATCTTGCGGCGGAACTTGTCCGAACATATGGGCTCTGGCAATCGAGTCATAAGTATCGGTATCGATTTTTCCCTGCTTGAGCGCATTATCGGCATGCTCAATATCAGGATAAGTTAAACCATAAAACGTGCGGAAAGAACTGCTGCGATTAACCCAGCCGATCCTAAAGTTTCCCAATGGGGTAATATCGTCGCCGCGATGATGTTTTTTGCCTGCGCCGCTACGGCCTATGGCTATATTATTCAGCACAGCCACGGTCTTATCGCCTTTCTTTACTTCCATACTCAAATTTTTAGTATCTACCAGCAGCCAGACATCCTGATCGGCAAGACAAAAATCCGAGGCAACACACAGGACGAACAGCAAAGCGCCCAATATTCTTTTCGGCATCATAAACAGTCTATAAATAATTAAAAAATTAGTGTAAGTTAGCAGGCTCCAATTGTCGCATTAAGGGTAGAACATGCAAACAAAAACCTATAACACCGCACCCTATGATGATCAAAAACCGGGCACATCAGGTTTAAGAAAAAAAGTTAAAGTTTTCCAGCAACCCGGCTATCTGGAAAACTTCGTCCAGTCCGTGTTCAACAGTTTAGCCGATTTTCAGGGAAAAACCCTGGTGCTGGGCGGCGATGGCCGATATTTTAACCGACAAGCCATCCAGATCATCATAAAAATGGCTGCTGCCAATGGTTTTGGTGAATTGATCATCGGCCGGGGCGGTCTATTATCCACTCCGGCCGCATCCAACCTCATCCGTAAATATCACGCCTTCGGCGGTATCATCTTGTCCGCCAGCCATAATCCGGGCGGCCCGGATGAAGATTTCGGCATTAAATACAATGTTGGCAACGGCGGCCCCGCGCCGGAAAAATTCACCGACGCACTTTACCAAAACAGTAAAATTATCACCAGCTACCTGATTGCCCAGTTCGACGATATCGATCTAGACAATGACGCCGAACTGGAAATCGATGGCCTTAAAATTCGGGTGATCGACCCGGTGGACGATTATGCTGAACTGATGGCCGAAATTTTTGATTTCAAGCTCATCAAGCAAAGTATCGCCGCCGGACTGCTAAGCTTGCGTTTCGACGCCATGCACGCCATTACCGGGCCATATGCCAAACGGATTCTGGAAAACGAACTGGGGGCCGCGCCGGGTTCGGTATTCAACGCCGTACCGCTGGAAGATTTCGGCGGCGGGCACCCCGATCCGAATATGGTGCACGCCCATGAGCTGACGGAAATCATGTTCGGCGACAACCCACCCGTACTGGGCGCAGCTTCCGATGGCGACGGCGACCGCAACATGATCATGGGCGCCAATATTTTTGTAACGCCCAGCGACAGCCTGGCCATCATGGCCGCCAACGCCAGACTGATTCCGGCTTACGCCAAAGGCATTAAAGGCGTTGCCCGCTCCATGCCCACCAGCCAGGCTGTAGACCGGGTTGCCGCCGCACTGGGTCTGCCCTGCTATGAAACGCCTACCGGCTGGAAATTTTTCGGAAACCTGCTGGATGCGGATAAAATCACCCTTTGCGGCGAAGAAAGTTTCGGCTCCGGCTCCAATCATGTCCGCGAAAAAGACGGCTTGTGGGCCGTGCTGTTCTGGCTGAATCTGCTGGCCCGCAAACGGCAACCGGTAGAAGATATCGTCCACGAACACTGGCAGACCTATGGCCGCGACATTTACTGCCGACATGATTACGAAGCCGTGGATTTGGCGATCGCCAACGAAATTATCGACCATCTGCGTGAGCAACTGGACAGTCTGCCGGGCAAAAACTGGGGGGCTTACACAGTTAAATTTGCCGACGAGTTCAGCTATACCGATCCGGTCGATAACAGCGTCAGCAGCCATCAGGGCATCCGCATCGGCTTTACGGACGGCTCCAGAATCGTATTCCGGATGTCGGGCACCGGCACCATAGGGGCCACGCTACGCATCTATCTGGAAAAATTCGAGAAAAACATCCGCAATCACGATCAGGATGCGCAACTCGCCCTGGCGGAACTGATCGACATTGCCGAACAGTTGAGCCGAATCAAAAAACTGAGCGGCCGGACAGAACCTTCGGTGATTACCTGATTTAGCCGGAATGGGCCAATCTCCGCACCCTTAGGGCAAAGACAAGCGCCCTCTCCTGGCGAGAGAGGGCGCTGCGCCTGATGGCGGGGAATCAAGCCTCGGCGCCCGATTCCTGCTCCTTGCGAATCAGCCAGTCCAGAATCAGCGCATAACTGGTGGCCAGCAAGGTCGGGCCGATGAACACGCCGATAAAGCCGAAAGCCAGCAAGCCGCCGAAAATCCCGAACACAATCAGGATAAAAGGCAGCTCCACTTCCCGGCTGATCAGAATGGGCCGCAACCAGTTGTCGATGGTGCCGACAAACAGCGAGAACCAGACCGCAATAAAAATGGCCCAGCCGGTCTCGCCTTCAACCAGCATCCACACCGAAATAGGCAACCATAACAGGGTGCCTGCATTGGGTATGATCATCAGAAAGAAGGAAATGACCCCCAATACAAAAGCATAAGGCACACCGGCTATCATCAAGCCCATGATGGAAGCCAGGGCCTGTATCAGGGCCGTGCCCAGTATGCCGTAAACCACTGCCCGCAAACTGGAACGGATAATATGCAGGATGCGCTGGGTCTGTTCGCCGGCCAGCCGCTGGATGGCAATCACCACATGCTGGGCAACCTCTTCGCCGTCCCGGTAAAAAAAGTACAGCACCAGTAGGCTCAGACCCATATGCACCAGTCCGCTGCCTACCGTAATGCTTTGATCCAGCAGCCAGCCGCTGATGCTCAGCGCATACTGGCGGCCCAGGGTAACCAGACGGGTGGAGTCTTCGCCGAATTTCGCCCAGGACTGGCCGGCATACTCACCCACCAGGGGCAGTTTATGCAGCCAGGCCGGCGCAGGCGGCCAATTGTGGGCGGACTCATTCAGCCAGTGCAGCATATGATGGATGTCGTCGGTAAAACTGAAAGCCGCTGCGACAAACGGCGCCAGCAGCAGAATGCTGATGGGCACCACCATGCAGGTGGCGGCCCAGTCCGGACTGAGCTGCAAGCTACGCAACTTGGCGTACCAGGGCCAGGTGACATAGCAAAGTATCGCCGCCCATAGCAAATCGAACACAAAAGGTTGCAACACCTGATAACAGGCAAACAGCAAGATGACTAAAGCGCTGAGGCTGGCTATTTTTTCGAAACGGAAGTTTGAGGGCAGCATGTTCTGGAATCGGGATAGCAAAAAAATGTTAGATCAAACATATTAAGCCATAGAGGATGACGATTATATGACGACGACGGATTAAATCCCCGCTTGCTAGTCCGATAGTGAATTCCTTAGAATGCCAATAAGGATTTTCCACTGCTGCCAATGCCAGCACCCTGCATTTTTTTTACGGAGCCCGAGCCCATGCCGGAAGACAGACAGTTTATCCCTTTGAACATTGCAGTTTTGACGGTGTCCGATACCCGTACCGAGCTTGACGATGTTTCCGGCCAGACTTTAGCAACCGGACTGATCCAGTCCGGGCATAAGCTTTACCAAAAAAAAATCGTTGCCGATAGCATTTATCAGATTCGCGCCGTCGTCAGCCCATGGATAGCCGACGCCGAGGTCAACGCCATCCTCATTACCGGCGGCACCGGCGTCACCGGCCGGGACGGTACGCCCGAAGCCGTGACCCCATTGCTGGATAAAGTGCTGGACGGCTTTGGCGAAGTTTTCCGCATGATTTCCTATCAGGACATCAAAAGTTCGACCATGCAGTCGCGAGCAGTGGCCGGGGTGGCGAATGCGACTTATCTGTTTTGCGTGCCCGGCTCCGCTAACGCCTGCCGTACCGCTTGGGAAGGCCTGATCAAGGATCAGCTCGATTACCGAACCCGGCCCTGTAATCTGGTGCAACTGATGCCGCGGCTGCTGGAAAAATAATGCGCTCACCTTTTTTATTTCTGGCCGCGATTGCCGGATTTACCGGCGTGACAATGGGCGCATTCGGCGCCCATGCCTTAAAGGCGGTACTTTCCGAACATCTGATGGATGTCTACAAAACGGCAGTCAGCTATCAGATGTGGCATGCGCTGGCTCTGGGCCTGATTGCCCTCCTGCCCGCCAGCCGCCGCCTGCACTGGGCCGGATACTTGCTGGTGACCGGTATTGTGCTGTTTTCCGGCAGCCTTTATTTGCTGGCGATTCTAGACATTGGCTGGCTGGGCATGATCACTCCGCTTGGCGGCTTATCTTTTTTATTGGCATGGGGATTGCTCGCGTATGAGGCATTCCCAAAAAAATAATATCTCCGGAATGGGCAGGGTCGATGCGATTTTGGCATCCACGCCGGTAGAAGCAATCAATAACCCGTAATTTAACCGAAGAGCAATAAACCATGCGCGATAACACACCGCAACCCGTCTACCTCAAAGACTATACTCCACCGGAATATCTGATAGATCACGCCGATCTGAATTTCGATCTCCACGAGCGGAATACGGTAGTACGGTCACAACTGATTATCAAACGGAATCCGCAAAGCGAAGCCAAATCGGCCAGCCTGACGCTGTCAGGTGAAAACCTGGAATTGATCTGTATCCGCCTGGATGGCGAGATACTGGACGCCGGCGCATTTACCCTGCAGCCGGAGGCCATGATCATCCATGCCGTTCCGCAAGACCGAGTGTTTGTCGTCGACATCGAAAACCGCATCAACCCCACAGCCAATACCGCGCTGGAAGGCCTATACCTGTCCGGCAGCATGTTATGCACGCAATGCGAAGCGGAGGGTTTCAGAAAAATCACCTGGTTTCTGGATCGGCCGGATGTCATGACCCGCTTCAAAACCACGCTAAGCGCCGACCGGAAACAATACCCGGTTTTGCTGTCCAACGGCAACAAACTGTCCGCCGGCGAACTGGACAACGGCCGGCACTGGGTAAGCTGGGAAGATCCATTCGCCAAACCCTGCTATCTGTTTGCGCTGGTGGCCGGACAACTGGAATGCGTAGCGGATGAGTTTGTAACCATAAACGGCCGCCGCATCAGCCTGCATATTTTTGTGGAGCAGCACAATACCGACAAATGCCAGCATGCCATGCAGTCCCTGAAAAACGCCATGCGCTGGGATGAACAGGTCTATGGTCGCGAGTACGATCTAGATCTGTACATGATAGTCGCCGTCGATCATTTCAACATGGGGGCAATGGAAAACAAGGGCCTGAACATCTTCAACACCAAATTCGTACTGGCCCGTCCCGATACCGCCACCGATAGCGATTATGAGCATATCGCGGGCGTGATTGCCCACGAATATTTCCACAACTGGACAGGAAACCGGGTGACCTGCCGCGACTGGTTCCAGCTTAGCCTGAAGGAAGGCTTTACGGTTTTTCGCGATCAGGAGTTTAGCGGCGACCAGACATCCAGAGCCGTCAAGCGTATCGAAGATGTCAACGCCCTCAGAACCCGGCAGTTTGCCGAGGACGCCGGCCCGCTGGCGCATCCTGTCCGCCCCGATGCTTATATAGAAATCAACAACTTCTATACCTTGACCGTATACGAAAAAGGCGCGGAAGTCGTACGTATGCTGCATACCCTGCTGGGAGCGGAAGGTTTTCGAAAAGGCTGCGACCTGTATTTTGCCCGCCATGACGGTCAGGCCGTAACCTGTGAAGACTTTATCAATGCCATGGAAACCGCCAATGGCTTGGAGTTTAACCAGTTCCGGCTCTGGTATTCGCAGGCCGGCACCCCGGTTTTAACCGTAGACCAGCATTATGACGCCGCAACCCGGCAATTGCAGGTGCAAATTCGGCAAAGCTGTCCGCCAACCCCCAATCAGCCGGTAAAACAGGCTTTGCATATTCCGGTAAGGATAGGTCTGTTGCAGGCGGACGGCTCGCCGGCCCCCATTCAGCTCAATGGCAAGGCCAGCCATGAGGAGGTCGTTTTAAATGTCACCCAGGCCGAGGAAACCTTTGTATTTGAAAACCTGTCCCAACCGCCGGTCATTTCCATACTCAGAGGGTTTTCCGCTCCGGTGATCGTCAACTTTCAGCGTACTGTGGACGAACTGGCATTTTTACTCCGCCATGACAGCGACGGCTTTAACCGCTGGGAAGCCGGGCAACAATTAGCCGTGCAGATCATTTTCGGTTTGATTGACGATTTGCAAAACGACAGACCGTTAAAGCCCAGTACCGTAATGACTGAAGCTTACCGCGGCATCTTGGCAGAACAAAACGATGATTTGTCCTATCAGGCCATGCTGCTGACCTTACCGGAAGAAAGTTATCTGGCCGGGCAGATGCAGGTTATCGATGTCGACGCCATTCATCAGGCCCGCGAACATCTCAGAAAAACCCTGGCCCAGGCACTGGCGGCGGAGTTCAGGCAGGCATACAAGGCAAACAACCTGGATGAATCCGGCAGTTTCGATGCAAAAGCCGTCGGCAGACGCCGGCTGAAAAACACCTGCCTGACTTATCTGATAAAACTGGAGACCCAGGAAATTTACCAGCTTTCCGAACAGCAATTCTATGCCGCCGGTAATATGACCGACCAGATCGCCGCCTTGTCGGTAATCGTCAACAGCCAGCATCCGGCCAAAGCCAGAAGCCTGGACAGCTTTTACCACCAGTGGCGGCGCGAAGCGCTGGTAATCGATAAATGGTTTGCCTTGCAGGCCGCCAGCAGCATGCCTAACACCATCGCCACCGTACAGTCCCTGTTGCTGCATCCGGCTTTCGACCTGAAAACCCCGAACCGGGTGCGGGCGCTGATAGGCGCCTTCAGCCAGTCCAATGCCGTGCATTTCCACGCCAGAACCGGCGAAGGCTACCGCTTCCTGGCCGATCAGGTACTGGCTCTTAATGCCCTGAATCCGCAAATCGCTTCACGGATGGTAACCGGACTGGCGCAATGGCGGCGATACGACGCAGGACGCCAGATTTTGATGAAACAGCAGTTGCAGCGTATTATCGATACGGCGCATCTGTCCAGGGATGTTTATGAAATTGCCAGCAAGAGTTTGGCGTAACCGTAACAATCACGTAAACTAGCCGGAAAATTATCGTTCATCGGCACGGCCGCTTCCTTCTCCTGTCAGATTCAAGCCGCCAATGCTGATGAGCCACACCCTAACCGCCCGTATAAGCATGAATCCACGGATTGCCCAGGTCGAGCGCAATACGCTTGAAACCCAGATTAAAATCAGCATCGATCTAGATGGCGACGGCACGGCGGCGTTCGCCACCGGCCTGCCGTTCCTGGATCACATGCTGGATCAGGTCGCCAGGCACGGCCTGATCGATCTGGATATTGTCTCGCATGGCGATTTGCATATCGACGCCCACCACAGTGTCGAGGATATAGGCATTACTTTGGGTCAGGCCTTTACCCAGGCGCTGGGCGATAAAAAAGGCATCCACCGATACGGCCACGCTTATGTGCCGCTGGACGAATCCCTGTCACGGGTGGTGGTGGATTTTTCCGGCAGACCCGGACTGTTTTATCAACTTGAGTTTAACCGGGCAATGATAGGCGGTTTCGATGTCGATCTGTTTCGGGAGTTCTTTCAGGGCTTTGTCAATCATGCCGGCGTCACTCTGCATATTGATAACCTGAAAGGCGGCAATGCCCACCATATAGCCGAAACGGTTTTCAAAGCCTTCGGCCGCGCCGTGCGCATGGCGATTAGCCATGACCCACGCATGGCGGGTATCGTTCCTTCCACCAAAGGCAATCTATAACTCCCACCCTTCCCGTATTGAATCATTGGTTTTTATGTCATCAGTTGCCGTTATCGATTACGGAATGGGTAATCTGCATTCCATTGCCAAAGCGCTTCAACACGCCGATAGCAGCGTGGCTGTGCGGATATCCGCAGATGCGGATGTCATTCTGGCCGCAGACCGGGTGGTTTTTCCCGGCGTAGGCGCCATGCGGGATTGCATGCAGGCCCTGAATGAGACCGGTCTGGCGGAAACCATCAAAACGGTAGCCGCAAGCAAGCCGCTGCTGGGTATCTGCCTGGGCATGCAGGCAATGTTAAGCGATAGCGAGGAAGGCGGAATAACCCGCTGCCTGAACCTGTTTGACGGTCATGTCAAACGTTTTGCCGAAGGCTTGGCCGATACGGAAGGCAACCGCCTGAAAATTCCGCACATGGGCTGGAATCAGGTACATTACAAACCGCATCCGCTCTGGTTCAACATTCCGCAAGACAGCCGGTTTTATTTCGTACACAGCTATTATGCCGCACCGGACGACGCCGAAGTCACGGTGGCTACCAGCAACTATCCGCAAGCCTTTAGCTGCGCACTGGCAAAAAACAATATATTTGCTGTGCAATTTCATCCCGAAAAAAGCCAGACCGTAGGCTTGCAACTGTTGCAAAACTTTTTGCATTGGGATGGCGCTCTTTGAAAAAACTGCCGCACCCAGGCTTAAACCAAAAATCACGATTAACCCGTTGAGATTGAGATATGTTGCTGATACCTGCAATTGATTTGAAAGATGGAAAATGTGTACGCTTGCGTCAGGGACGCATGGACGAAGATACAATATTCTCCGACGATCCGGTCGCTGTCGCCGGGCGCTGGGTCAAGGCCGGCGCCCGGCGCCTGCATCTGGTCGATCTGGACGGGGCGTTTGCCGGCAAACCCAAAAACGCCGAGATCATACATGAAATCGTTGCGGCCTATCCGGAAGTGCCGGTGCAAATCGGCGGCGGCATACGGGATGAAGACACCATACAGGCCTATCTGGAAGCCGGCGTGCAGTATGTGATTATCGGCACCAAGGCCGTCAGCGAACCGCATTTCGTCAGAGACGTTTCCATTGAATTTCCGGGGCACATCATCATCGGCCTGGACGCCCGTGACGGCAAGGTCGCCATCGACGGCTGGTCGAAGCTGTCCCGTCATGACGTAATCGATCTGGCCCAAAAATTCGAGGCTAACGGTGTGGCGGCCATCATCTATACCGACATTTCCCGCGACGGCATGATGCAGGGCGTCAATGCCGAGGCCACCGCCAAACTGGCGAAAGCCGTTCATATCCCGATTATCGCCTCCGGCGGCATCACCAATCTGGACGACATAAGAGCCTTGGGCGCTGTCGCGCATGAAGGCATCATGGGCGCCATTACCGGCCGCGCCATTTACGAAGGAACCCTGGATTTCGCTGAAGCGGAAAAGCTCGCCGAAACCTTCGGCGGCGTGGATGCCTGATGTTTTTTGATTTTGCACCGGTAACATCATGAGTCTTGCCAAACGCATCATTCCCTGTCTGGATGTCGATAACGGCCGGGTCGTCAAAGGCGTTAAATTCGTCGATATCCGCGATGCCGGCGACCCGGTGGAAATTGCCCGCCGCTACGACAGGGAAGGCGCGGATGAAATAACTTTTCTGGACATTACCGCCACCCACCATAATCGCGATACCATGGCGCATGTGGTGGAACAGGTTGCCGGCGAAGTATTCATACCCCTGACCGTAGGTGGCGGCATACGCACCCTGGAAGACATCCGCCGGATGCTGAATGCCGGGGCGGACAAAGTCGGCATCAACAGCGCGGCGGTATTCAACCCGGAATTTGTCAGACAGGCGGCGGAAAAATTCGGCTCGCAATGCATCGTGGTGGCCATAGATGCCAAAAAAGTCAGCGCGGAAGGCGAAAAAAACCGCTGGGAAATTTTTACCCATGGCGGCCGTAAAGCTACAGGCATTAATGCTGTAGAATGGGCCGTGAGAATGCAGAATTACGGCGCCGGTGAAATTTTGCTGACCAGCATGGACAGAGATGGCACCAAATCCGGTTTTGACCTGCTATTGACCCGCGCCATCAGCGAGGCGGTCAGCATTCCGGTCATCGCCTCCGGCGGGGTCGGCAATCTGGAGCATCTGGCGGAAGGCATCATCAGCGGCAAGGCTGACGCGGTACTGGCGGCCAGCATTTTCCACTTTGCCGAATACAGCATAGCCCAGGCCAAGCAGTATATGCAGGCCAGAGGCATAGAGGTCAGATTATGAGCGAACAGTGGCTGGAGGAAGTAAAATGGACCGAAGACGGTCTGGCGCCGGTCATCGCCCAGCAGCACGATAGCGGCAGAGTGGTAATGTTCGCCTGGATGAACCGGGAATCCCTGGCGCTAACGGCAGCCGAAGGTTATGCAACCTACTGGTCGCGCTCCCGCCAGCGTTTGTGGCGCAAAGGCGAAGAGTCCGGCCACCGACAGAAGGTTATCGACATACAACTGGATTGCGATGCCGATGTCATTTTGCTTAAAATAGATCAGCAAGGCGGCATCGCCTGTCATACCGGCAGGGAAAGCTGCTTTTATCGCAGCCTTGAACAGGAACAATGGGTCTGCAAGGAACCCGTTCTAAAAGATCCGCAACACATTTACAAATAACATCCAGCCGGTGTAGCTCAGTCGGTAGAGCAGCGCACTCGTAACGCGAAGGTCGTAGGTTCGATTCCTATCTCCGGCACCATATAAAAGGCTCTATGCTGGACTGAGTGGGTAGCGTATCCTATCCAGCATGACCGGGGTGTCGAGTTTGCAGCCGATACTGGCGGCCGTAACGCATTACACCTGCAAATTGGCTTTACGCGTGGTGCAAAACTCCCGGATGGTACCGGTAGCTTATGTAGCGTGTACGATGCGGTACCCCGCAAGTGGCAACATCTGAATTTCTTTGAGCACACCTGCTATCTGCACTGCGATGCGCCAAGGATCAAGGCGACGGACGGTAAAGTCAAAGCCGTACAAGTACCTTGGGCGCGACCGGAAAGCGGTTTTACCCTGATGTTCGAAGCCATGGTCATGGCGCTGATAGAGCGGGAAATGCCTATCAATCGGGTTGCCGAGTTGTTGCAAGATGGCCAGCATCGTAGCGCCTTTCATGGGACTGCCGTTATCCGAGTGCAGGATAATCTGTTTTGGCTGTATCCCTTCGCGCTGGCACAGGTCGCGTAACACTTCGCTTGCCAAAGCGCTGCTTTCCTCTTCATACCCCTGACACCGCGTTCAAACCCAGATAAGTAGATATAAAATAATGATAAAATTATCAGATGAGCCGCTGACGGTACACCTCAACCCAAAATGGATGCCAACTCATGACACGCCATTCAAAAAATCTGGCATTTGCAATTGCACAAACCGCAGACATAGAGCAAATAGTCGATCTGATCAATTCGGCTTACCGGGGGGAAACCAGCCGTCTGGGCTGGACCACGGAAGCGAATTTGCTGGCGGGCCGCAGAACGGATAGCGCGGAGATTCTGGGCCTGATGCAGCAGGCGGATTCGCGTTTACTGCTATGCCGAGCGGATGGCTGGCTGATGGGCACCGCCCATCTGCACTATGCAAACCAGCAGGTGCAGATTGGGATGTTGGCTGTCCGGCCATCGGCTCAGGGCATGGGGATAGGCAAGCAATTGCTGCTGGCGGTGGAAACTCATGCCCAGCAAAGCTGGCCGGTCAGACGACTGGTGATGGCGGTAATCTCCTCAAGACAGGAACTGATCGAGTTTTATCAGCGCCGCGGATACCGACGCACCGGCATCCATAAACCGTTTCCGCTGAATCCGGCTTTATGGACGCCCAGGGTCGAGGGTTTAAGTCTGGAGATTCTGGAAAAGCAGTTATAAGTCCAAAACGATCCCATCCTCATGCAGCAGTATGAATCGATTTTCGGCCACCCCCTGCGCCAGTCGTGACAGGCTGTCGGCAGCTTCATTATTCCCGTTCTTCCGCAAGCAGTAAAAAGGATAGCGTCAAAATTTATGGGTAAATCAACTGCCCTCAATATCCTTGTCATCATCGGCCGACATGTCGGAAATTTCCTTTAAGCGGGCGACAGCCTTGAAGTTGATCGTGTCTTCGGAATATTGACCTTCGGCGTTCAGACTACCTGCATCCCTGTTCATCAGCAGACTGAGGGTTTCGTTGACATTGGAAACGGCATAGATGCTGAACAGCCCCTGAGCAACGGCGTCGATCACTTGCTGGTTCAGCATCAGATTGCGTTTGTTGGCTGCCGGGATGATGACCGCCTGTTGTCCGCTCAGGCCGCGGGCGGCGCAGAGTTCAAAAAATCCCTCGATTTTTTCGTTGACGCCGCCAATGGCCTGCACTTCGCCGTACTGGTTGATCGAGCCGGTCAGTGCGTAGCCTTGGCGTATCGGGATGCGGGTCAGCGCCGAAATCAGGCAGCATAGTTCGGCCAGCGAGGCGCTGTCGCCATCGATATGGCCGTAGGATTGCTCCATGGCGATACTGGCGGAGATGGCGAGCGGGAATTGCTGGGCATAACAGTGCCCCAGATAACCGGTCAGGATCATGACGCCTTTGGAATGGATAGGCTGGCCGAGCTCCACTTCCCTTTCGATATCGACAATACCCCGCGAACCGGGATGAACGGTGGCTGTGATGCGCGCCGGCGCGCCAAAGCTGCTGCCGCCGATGTCCATGACTGTCAGGCCGTTCACCTTGCCGATGGCTTCACCCTCGGTGTCTATCAGGATGGTGCCTTCCAGCATCTCTTCCAGTATGGCTTCGGCGATACGGCCGTTACGCTGCTCGCGGGCGGCCAGCGCCAGTTCGATTTCGGTTTTATCGATGCGGATCGCCCCGGTCTGGCTGCCCAGCAGATTGGCCTCGGCAATGATTTCCAGACAGTTGTTGACGTGAGCCGACAAATGCGACTGGTTTTCGGCCAGCCGGCAACTATGTTCGATCAGCCGCAGCAGCGCAGTAGCGGTCAGAGGTTTGAGTCCGGCATCCTGGGCTTGCCGGGTCATCAGTTGCATGAACTGGGCAATATTGTCAGGCGTACGTTTAATGTAGTCGTCAAAATCGGCCAGAACCCGAAACATTTCGTTGAATTCGCCATCCAGTTCTTCCAACAGGTAATAAATGTCGCGCGAGCCGACCAGGATGACTTTGACGTTGAGCGGGATGACGCCGGGCTTTAAGGTAATGGTGTTAATGCCCAGTTCCGAATACGGGGATTCGATCTCGATCCGGCCGGCTTTAAGGGCGCGTTTAAGCCCTTCCCAGACGAATGGGTAGGTGAGAATTTTCTCGGCGTCCAGGATCAGGTAGCCGCCATTGGCGCGATGCAGCGAACCAGGGCAAATCCGCCGGTAATTGGTGATCAGCATACCCTGGTCGCTGATATATTCGATACGGCCGAACAGGTTCTGATAAATGGGGTGCGGCTCGTAGATGACCGGCGCACCGCTGCCATCGTGCCTGGAATCGACCAGAATATTGGGCAGATATTGTTCGCTGAGCAATTGGCGCTTCACCAGAGTATCCCGGCTTTCCGGATTGCGATTGGGCATCAGGAAATCGCCGATGGTATTGCCGAGATTTTTTTCGACTTCCGCCAGATAAGTGATGACATCATCGACATTCTGGTATTTCCCGTTGAGCTCGGCGAATAAGGGTTCCAGCGTCTGTCTGATGGTGTCGTTGTCGAGCTGACGGATTTCGTCAACCATGGTGCGCCGCCATTCCGGGAGTCCCAGCAGGGCGTCGCCGAGATATTCCTCCAGTTTTTCGGTATGCTGGTGAAAAGCGTCCCGCTCGGCTTGCGGCAGCAGGGTAAACTGTTCTTCGTCCAGGGTCTTGTCCTCGCGTATCGGCAGAAAGCTGATGGCGTCGCTGTCACGGTACAGGGCCACGCTCATGTCGCGGGCTTTGGTGTCAACCAGATCGATGGCGCTGTTATAGCGCTGGCTGAAGCGGCGTTCAATGGCCGATTTTTTTTGCTGGTAGCTTGGGCTTTCAAAGGCTGCCGGAAAGGTGGCCAGCACATTGTCGATGAGTTTCTCGATGTCCTTGCTGAACGCGTGCCCCTCGCCGGAAGGCAGTTCCAGAGCGATCGGTTCGCGGGGATTTTCGAAGTTGTCGACATAGGCGTAGGAGAGCGGCGATTCCTGTTGTTCGGCGTATTCGGACAGAGAATGGCTGACCATGGACAGCCGGCCGGTGCCGGAATCGCCCATCACGAAGATATTATAGCCGGGGGCCTTCATGGCAATGCCGAAGGCCAGGGCCGATTTGGCCCTGTCTTGCCCCAGTATGCCGTATTGTTGGCCGGACTGGCTGGCGGAATTGAACGCCGGCAGATCGATAGCCAGTTTTAGCGCACTGGCGGGCAGTTTTAAATGATCCAACATGTCGGGGGTTATTGGCTGTCTGGCATGGATAACAGGTGACGCATGCGCTCTGCCTTGGTTTTGAGATAATCCAGATTATCGTGATGGATATGGGTTTCGATGGCGATCCGCCGTTTGACCAGCGCGCCCAACTGGGTCAGTTCGTCGATTTTTTGCGGGTTATTGGTGATCAGGGCGATAGAGCGTATCTGCAAGTCTTCGAGTATCAAGGCCGCGATATCGTATTGACGTTCGTCGGCAAGATGGCCCAGATGGATATTGGCGTCTACCGTGTCCAGACCTTGATCCTGCAGATTGTAGGCCTGGAGTTTTTTCAGCAGACCAATGCCTCGGCCTTCCTGGCGCAGATAAATTAACACCCCGCACTCGGCCTGGCTGATAATTTCCAGCCCCATGTCCAGTTGTTCGCCGCAATCGCAGCGTCTGGAACCGAGTACATCGCCGGTAAAACATTCCGAATGAATGCGCACCGGCACGTCTTCCTTGTTGGCTACCTCACCTTTTACCAGCGCGATATGCTCCTTGTCGTCCACGGTGTTGGTGTAATAATGGAGAATGAATTCGCCATGTTTGGTGGGAATACGGGTTTGAACTTCATCTTTTATGCTTAGTTTCACTGGTGTCGAGATCCTTGAATGCGTGACTTGAAGGCGTGCCGATTTCGAGCCTTTCTCAATAGCCATGGGCAATGGCTATTGAGAAAGGCTCGAAACTGCCGTGTTTTGCTTTGCGCCGGTATTGGCGTTTATCGGCATGAACAACCGCCTTGTTGAATTGATGGGCGAATTTCGCCACCGGATTTTTAGGCAGGATCGGCTCCATTACCTTGGCCTTGTTTTGTTTTCTCATGATTTTTTCCTCATAAACTATTAAGATAGTGCTTTTATTTGACCATAGATTGCCAGTGAAATTCCAGAAAGACTTTGACGTGATTGTTGTTGGCGGCGGACATGCCGGTACCGAGGCCGCGCTGGCGGCTGCGCGTTGCGGTGTTAAAACCCTGTTGCTGACACAAAACATCGAGACTCTGGGGCAAATGAGCTGTAATCCGGCCATAGGCGGCATAGGCAAGGGGCATCTGGTCAAAGAGGTGGATGCGCTGGGCGGCGTTATGGCAAAAGCCATCGACCTGGGCGGTATTCAGTTCCGTATTCTAAACGCCAGCAAGGGCCCGGCGGTGCGGGCCACCCGCGCCCAGGCCGACAGGCAGCTTTATAAACAGGCTGTGCGTAGCGCCCTGGAAAATCAGCCTAATCTTGCGCTATTCCAACAAACTGTGTCCGATCTACTGGTGGCGGGCGACCGGGTCACGGGGGTCAAAACCCTGATGGGTCTTGAATTCAACGCCAAAACCGTGGTGCTGACCGCCGGTACATTTTTGGCGGGACGGATACATATCGGCCTGGAAAATTATAGCGGCGGCCGCGCCGGCGACTCGGCCTCGGTGGCGCTGGCGGAACGCCTGCGGGAAATGCCGTTCCGTATCGGCCGCCTCAAAACCGGCACTCCGCCGCGTATCGATGGCCGCACCATCAATTATAGCAAATTGCAGGAACAGCATGGCGATACGCCGACGCCGGTATTTTCATTTTTGGGAAACCGCGCACAGCATCCCCGGCAAATATGCTGCCATATCACCCGTACCAATACCGAAACCCATGACATCATCCGTTCCGGGCTGGATCGTTCGCCGATGTATACCGGGATAATAGACGGCATAGGCCCGCGTTACTGTCCCTCGATCGAAGATAAGGTGGTGCGTTTTGCCGACCGGGATTCGCATCAGATTTTCGTTGAGCCGGAAGGTCTGAATACGCACGAAGTCTACCCCAACGGCGTATCGACCAGTTTGCCGTTCGATGTGCAGTACCGGTTCATTCGCACCATGACCGGGTTTGAAAATGCCGAAATTGTCCGCCCCGGCTATGCCATAGAATATGATTTTTTCGATCCGCGGGATTTGAAAGCCTCGCTGGAAACCAAGCCTATGCAGGCGCTGTTTTTTGCCGGGCAGATCAATGGCACCACCGGTTACGAAGAGGCGGCGGCCCAGGGGCTGATTGCCGGCCTGAATGCCGCCCGACTGGCCCGGGGACTGGAAAGTTGGCTACCCGGCCGCGATGAAGCCTATATAGGGGTGATGGTGGACGATCTGATCACCCGCGGCACATCCGAACCGTACCGGATGTTCACCAGCCGCGCCGAATACCGATTGCAACTGCGCGAGGACAATGCCGATCTACGTCTGACCGAACAGGGAAGGATGCTGGGACTAGTCGATGACCAGCGCTGGCGGCGTTTTGAGGAAAAACGGGAGGCTATCGCCAATCTGCAGGGCAGGCTGGCGAAGAAGTGGATCAGGGCGGAAAGCGATGAAGCGCAACTGGCCGAACAATTCTGGGGCAAAAAACTGCTGAAGGAAGCCAGTCTGATAGAGTTGCTGCGCAGGCCGGAAGTGGATGTGGAGCGTCTGCTGGGCTTTGGCGACGAAACGGATGTCGATGAACAGGTGGCGGAACAGGCCGCCATTCAGGCCAAGTACGCCGGTTATATCAACCGCCAGCAAACTGAAATAAACCGCACCCAGCGCTACGAGCATCTGAGATTGCCGGAAAACGTGGATTACGGCGCGGTATCCGGCCTATCCAACGAGGTAAGCGAAAAACTCAGGAAACAGCAGCCTGAAACCTTGGGCCAGGCTTCGCGGATTCCGGGCGTAACACCCGCGGCGATTTCGCTATTGCTGGTGCATTTGAAGAAAAAATCCGCTTGATGGACGCTTGCAGAGAAAATCTCCGCCTGGGCCTGTCTGCCCTGGCGCTGGATATTGGCGAACCGCGTATCGAGATTTTGTTGCGCTTTATCGGGCTGATGGCAAAATGGAACAAAGCTTATAACCTGACTGCGGTGCGCGATCCGCTGGACATGGTTTCCCTGCATATTCTGGACAGTCTGGCGATTTTGCCGTATATCCGGACGCCACGGGTTGCCGATATTGGCACCGGCGCCGGTTTGCCGGGCATTCCGCTGGCCATCTGTCTACCGGACTGCCATTTTACGCTAGTCGATTCAAACTCCAAAAAAACCCGTTTTGTGCGGCAGGCGGTATTGGAACTGCAATTGAAAAATATTGAGGTGGTGCATGGCCGCGTGGAGCTGCTAAAACCTGGACCGCTTTATACGACGGTGTTGACCCGTGCTTTTGCCGCCATGCCGGACATTATCAGGTTAACGCGGCATCTGCTGGCCGATGACGGATTGTTGCTGGCCATGAAGGGGCAACAGCCTGACAGCGAGCTGGCGGATTTGACGGTCGCTTATAGCGTGGTTCCGATTCTTGTGCCCGGTATCGATGCCGAGCGTTGTCTGATTCGAGTGGAGAAGCCTGAACATGGCTAAGATTATCGCAGTAACCAATCAAAAAGGCGGGGTGGGCAAGACGACCACCAGCGTCAATCTCGCAGCGGCGCTGGCGGCGACCAAACGCAAGATACTGCTGATCGATCTCGATCCGCAGGGCAATGCGGCAATGGGCTGCGGGGTGTTAAAGGACAATATTCAATATTCCAGTTGCGAGCTGTTGCTGGAAGAAGTGCCGGTTGCGGAAATTATTGTCAGCAATCGGCAATTGGGATTTGATCTGATACCGGGCAACGCCGATCTGACAGCCGCCGAGGTGCAATTGATGAGTGTTGCGCATAGAGAACGGCGTCTGGCGGACGCCCTGCTGCATATCAGGGATAAGTACGATTATATTCTGATCGACTGCCCGCCATCGCTGAACATGCTGACCCTGAACGCCATGGTGGCGGCGCATAGCGTACTGATTCCAATGCAATGCGAGTATTATGCGCTGGAAGGACTATCATCACTGATGGCGACCCTGAAAAGCATCCGCGAAAAAATCAATCCCGACTTGTATCTGGAGGGCATTTTACGCACCATGGTCGATAGCCGCAGCCGACTGGGCAAGGATGTATCGGATCAGTTGCTGGAATTTTTCGGCGACAAGGTGTTCCGAACCACCATACCCCGGAACATCCGGCTGGCGGAGGCCCCCAGCCACGGCGTGCCGGTTCTGACTTACGATAAAGCTTCGCGGGGCGCTGTGGCTTATATAGCCCTGGCCGGTGAAATGATTAGAAAAGACAAAGCGGCAAAAAAATGATGCAGAAAAAACGCGGATTGGGACGTGGTTTAAGCGAATTGCTGGGCGATGTCACCCCTGTTCAGGAAAAAAGCCGGGATGTGCAGACGCTGCCCGTCGAATTTTTGCACAGAGGCAAATTCCAGCCGCGCAAGGACATGGATCCTGAAAAACTGAAAGAGCTGTCGGATTCGATTGCCGCCCAGGGTATCATCCAGCCCATCATCGTACGCAGGGTTCACGACGACAAATATGAAATTATCGCCGGCGAACGCCGCTGGCGGGCAGCCCAGTTAGCCGGGCTGCCCGATGTGCCGGTAGTGGTCAGGGATATAGACGACCGTGCGGTGATGGCGGTCGCCCTGATCGAAAATATTCAGCGCGAGGATTTGAGCGCGCTTGAGGAATCGGAAGCATTGCGACGTTTGCAGGACGAGTTTGAATTGACGCATCAGCAGATTGCGACAGCGGTGGGCAAATCGCGAACCACAGTAACCAATTTGCTCAGATTGCTGGAATTGGCGCCCGAGGTCAAGAACATGCTGGGGAAAGGCCTGCTGGAAATGGGCCATGCCCGGGCTTTGCTGGGCGTGGACGAAACCCGGCAGACCGAGATTGCCGCCAGGGCTGTCAAACAGGGGCTGACCGTTCGGGCGGTCGAGAAACTGGTCAGGGAACAGCACGAAGAAAAGCCTGTTCAGACCATAAAAACCGATCCGGACACCTTGCGCCTGCAACAGGAACTGAGCGCCAGAACCGGAGCCAGGGTCGAAATCAGCCACCAGCCCAACGGCAGGGGCAAACTGGTTTTTAGTTATAACAGCCTGGAAGAGCTGGACGGCATCGTCAGAAAAATTCAATGAACACCCGGATAGCCGATACCCACAGCGTAGCGGGTTTTGACGCATCCTTTCCCGCCTGGAAAAATGAAACCCTGAAACTGCCGTGCGGGTTTTAATTGGGGGAGTAAGCAGTTTTCGAATTGCATACCGCTAATCCAGCCGGATAATCAGGCGTTTCATTTAACACAATTGTCGGACATTATTTTTGCGACAGACACACATTGTAGGGTTTGCAACAAACCTTACAATTAGTAATGAATTAAGAATCATTATCTTAGCATTTGGCACGGCTGTTGCTATCCTTTAATCGTTTGGCCGCCGCCGCGATACGAATTGCTGTACTGCCGAATTTCGGCATCAGGGGTTTTTTAATCTCCTCATCCAAATCTTCTCCCGGAGGGAGCTGGAGAGGATGCGCCGAAAATTGACGGGCAATGAATATAACCATGAATACTGGCTGCCTTGCTTTAAATAGACGGGCTGGATATAATCTCCGCGCTTAATGGTCGGAGGGATAGCAATGGCAGTTGAAAATCGGTTTTCTACTGTCTGGAAAATTTTATATGCGCAAATCCTGATGACCGTCGTCGTGACAAGCGGTTTTTTATGGATGGGCGGCTGGAAATCTGCGTTGTCACCCTTGCTAGGGAGCGGTATCGCGCTGGTACCCAACCTGTTTTTTGCGTATAAGATTTATCTTGCCAGAAATGAGCAGGCGCAAACGATGGTTAATGCATTTTATACCGGCGAAGCAATCAAGCTGGTTTTGACCGTTACGCTGTTTGCGATTGTTTTTCAGCTTTCATCTGTTGATTTTGCAACAATGCTGATTGGCTATATAGCAGTATTGTCGGTTTTTTGGTTCGCGCTTTTTTACTGGCGCGATTAAGTTTATTTGCGAGGAAAAATGTCTACTGAAGGCGGAGCAACAGCATATGTCGTTCACCACTTGACACCATTGTCAGTAGGTGAAGGTTTTTGGGCTTTGCATCTGGATACCCTGTTTTTTTCTACGGTACTGGGTTCATTGTTTATTGTGTTCTTCAAATATGTGGCGGACAAAGCCACTTCCGGCGTTCCGGGCATGGCGCAGAATCTGGCGGAAATACTGGTCGAATTTGTAGACAGCCAGGTCAAGGATACCTTTCACGGCCGTAGCGAACTGATTGCTCCACTGGCGCTGACCATTTTTTGCTGGGTATTTCTGTGGAATCTGATGGACTTGCTGCCGGTGGATTTGTTGTCCACCATAGCCAGCGTGATGGGCGTCAGTTATCTGCGTTCCGTACCGAGCACCGATTTAAACGCGACCTTCGGGCTATCCATCAGTGTGTTTTTCCTGATCATTTTTTACAGCATCAAGGTCAAAGGTGTGACCGGTTTCGTCAGGGAAATGACCTGTACCCCTTTCGGCCCTAAAATGATGCCCTTCAACCTGTTGCTGAAACTGGTTGAAGAACTGGCAAAACCAATTTCACTGGCGCTACGGTTATTTGGTAACCTGTACGCAGGGGAACTGGTATTCATTCTGATCGCATTATTGCCACCGGTAATACAACCTGTTCTAGGCCTGCCCTGGGCAATATTCCATATTTTAATCATCACATTGCAAGCTTTTATTTTCATGGTGCTAACCATTGTTTATCTAAGTCTGGCGCATGAAGATCATTAAAATTCGATAACGAATATTTTTAACATTATTTTTTTGATATATATTTAGGAGACATTATGGAACTCGCATCATTAATAGCTAACGTTCAAGGTTTGACCGTCATCGGAGTAGGCCTAATTCTGGGTCTAGGTGCTGCCGGCACTGCTATCGGTTTCGGCTTGCTGGGCGGCAAATTTCTGGAAGGCGCCGCACGTCAACCTGAACTGGCTCCTATGCTGCAGGTAAAAATGTTTATCGTTGCCGGTCTGCTTGACGCGGTCACCATGATCGGTGTCGGTATGGCCTTATTCTTCACCTTTGCAAACCCGTTCCTTTCTGCTGTTCAATCCGCCGCAGGTTAATGATCGGAAGATTGATCTGTTCATGCAGAGACGACTGTCTACTAAATCAAACGCATCTGCCGGTTGCAGATGCTTGTGAACAGACATAAATGACAACAGCATTACGAGGAAAGCATCAATGAGTATCAATGCTACTCTGATCGGGCAGATGATTACGTTCACGCTTCTGGTGTGGTTTACCATGAAGTATGTCTGGCCGCCTATTTTTGCCGCAATGGAAGAGCGAAAAGCTAAAATAGCCGACGGTCTGGCGGCTGCCGAAAAAGGTCAGGATGAAATAAAACTGGCTGAAAAAATGGCCAAAAATGTTCTGAAGGACGCCAAGGAGCAATCGGCGGAAATCATCAGTTCCGCACAAAAACGCGCCAACGATCTGGTGGAAGAATCCAAGTTGCAAGCGAAAGTGGAAGCTGATCGTATTATGGAAGCCGCCAGAGCGCAAATCTTACAGGAATCTCTGCAGGCCAGAGAAAGTTTGCGCAAGGAAGTTTCTGCCTTGGCGTTGCGTGCTGCTGAACAGATTTTGAAAGAAGAAATCGATAAAGCCAAGCATCAAAACATCCTTAACAGAGCCGTAGAAGAATTAGGTTAGGCAATGGCTGAGTTATCAACACTAGCAAGACCCTATGCTACGGCGGCCTTCAAGAGGGCTAAACAGACCGATTCCGTTGCGGCATGGTCTGAAGCATTGCAGTTCTTATCTACCCTGGGGCAGGACAAGGATTTGCTGGCGATAGTCAGGAATCCGCGAGCAGGCAAGGAAAACGTTTCGAAATTGTTGTTCGATATCTGCGGAGAGCACATAGACGGCGAAGCCAAAAATCTTCTGAAGTTGTTGATAGAAAATGGCAAAGTCGAACTATTGCCAACAATATCAACACTTTACGAAGAACTTAGGGCCGATGACGAGGGCTATGTCAATGTTGAACTGTACAGCGCATTTCCGTTAACCAAAGTAGAACAAAGCAAATATAACGCCATGCTGGAAAAGCAGTTGCAAAAAAAGGTCAAAGCAGTCGTATCGGTGGATAAGTCGCTGTTAGGCGGTATTTTGGCCAAAGCGGGCGATAAAGTGATAGACGGTTCTATCAAAGGCCAGATTCATCAATTAGCCAAAAGGCTCTAAGAGCTAGATCGGGAAATATAAAATGCAATTAAATCCATCAGAAATAAGTGATCTAATCAGAAATAAGATCGAGAATTTCGACGTTCATCTTGAAGCGCATACGGAAGGTACCGTGGTCAGCGTCACCGACGGCATCGTGCGTGTACATGGTCTGTCGGAAGCAATGCAGGGTGAGATGCTGGAATTTCCCGGCGGCTCTTACGGTATGGCTTTGAATCTGGAGAGAGATTCGGTCGGTGTGGTCATGCTGGGCGCCTATCAGCACATCAGTGAAGGCGATACCGTCAAATGTACCGGCAGAATCCTGGAAGTGCCGGTCGGCCCCAAATTGCTCGGCCGCGTTGTCGACGCACTGGGTAACCCGATTGACGGCAAGGGCGCCATTGAAAGCGATCTGAGCTCCCCCATTGAAAAAATTGCGCCGGGCGTCATTGCCAGACAGTCCGTCGACCAGCCGGTGCAAATCGGCCTGAAAGCAATAGACTCCATGATCCCGGTCGGACGCGGCCAGCGCGAACTGATTATCGGCGACAGACAAACTGGTAAAACGGCGATTGCGGTCGACGCCATCATCAACCAGAAAGGCACCGGTATCAAATGTATTTATGTGGCGATCGGCCAGAAGCGCTCATCCATTGTCAACGTGGTGCGTAAACTGGAAGAACACGGGGCCATGGATCATACCATTGTCGTCGTGGCCTCGGCCTCCGAATCAGCCGCCCTGCAGTTTATTGCACCTTACACCGGCTGCTCGATGGGAGAATACTTCCGTGACAACGGTGAAGACGCACTGATCATTTATGACGATCTGACCAAACAGGCCTGGGCCTATCGTCAGATTTCACTGTTATTGCGCCGTCCGCCAGGCCGTGAAGCTTATCCCGGCGACGTTTTCTATATCCATTCCAGATTACTGGAACGCGCGGCGCGTATCAATGCCGCGGAAGTCGAAAAACTGACCCATGGCCGGGTTAAAGGACAGACGGGTTCACTGACTGCGCTGCCGATCATCGAAACGCAGGGTGGCGACGTATCCGCTTTCGTTCCAACCAACGTCATTTCCATTACGGATGGGCAGATATTTTTGGAAACCGGTTTATTCAACTCAGGTATCCGCCCTGCTGTGAACGCGGGTCTGTCCGTATCGCGGGTGGGTGGCGCGGCGCAAACCAAGATCATTAAAAAACTGGGTGGCGGCGTTCGTCTCGATTTGGCGCAGTTCCGCGAACTGGCGGCCTTCGCACAGTTTGCATCCGATCTGGATGAGAGCACCCGCAAACAGATCGAACGTGGTCAGCGCGTAACCGAACTGATGAAACAGAACCAGTACGCGCCAATGTCCGTCGCAGAAATGAGCGTCTCGCTGTATGCCGCCAATACCGGTTTTCTGGACAATCTGGAAGTCAAAAAGGTTCGTGACTTCGAATCGGCTTTATTGTCATTCATGAAAACCGAAGAAACAGCCTTGATGACCAAAATTAATGAAAAAGGCGACTTCAACGATGAAATCAAGGATGGCATGCACAACGCCATAGAACGTTTCATTAAAACTAGCAGCTGGTAATAAGGGTCGGCAAATGGCAGTTGGCAAAGAAATACGTACCAAGATCTCAAGTATCAAGAATACCCAAAAGATCACGCGAGCCATGGAAATGGTCGCTGCGAGCAAAATGCGTAAGACCAAAGATCGTATGCAGGCGACTCGTCCGTACTCGAAAAAAATGTGCCAGATCATCAATCATCTGGCGCACGCCAATCCCGAGTACAAGCATGCCCTCATGGCGCAGCGTGAGCCTAAACGGGTTGGCGTCATTGTAATCGGCTCGGATAGAGGTTTGTGCGGCGGCTTGAATGCCAATCTGTTCAGAACAGTGCTGGTTGAAATCCAGAAGTGGAAAAATAGCGGTATAGAGATCGATGCCTGCGCAGTAGGCGGCAAAGCCGCCAGCTTCTTAAGCATGATCAATGCTAATTTGCTGGGTCATATCGCAAAACTGGGCGATACGCCGCATCAGCACGATATTATAGGCATCACCAAAATCATGCTGGATGCTTTTAGTCAGGGCGAAATCGACCGTTTATATGTGATAAACAATGAATTTGTAAATACCATGACACAAAAACCGGTCATGCAGCAATTATTACCGGTTATTGCTTACGAAACGGACGAGGTCATCAACGGCCGCTGGGATTATCTGTACGAGCCCGGCGCCAAAGAGGTGCTGGATCATTTGCTGACCCGTTACGTCGAATCGATTGTTTATCAGGGCCTGGTTGAAAACAATGCCTGTGAACAGGCGGCGCGTATGGTGGCGATGAAAAGCGCGTCGGATAACGCGGGCAACATCATCAAAGAATTGCAACTTGTGTACAACAAAGCCAGACAAGCGGCAATCACCCAGGAAATTTCGGAAATTGTTGCCGGGGCTGCGGCTGTTTAACGCATTTCACAAGTTTAGATAGATTTTATATAGAGGACGACACAATGAGTTTGGGTAAAATCGTTCAGATAATTGGAGCAGTCGTAGACGTGGAGTTTCCACGCGAAAATCTGCCGAAAGTATATGATGCATTGAATGTTAAGAGCGGATTGGTGCTGGAAGTCCAGCAGCAATTGGGCGATGGGGTTGTGCGCACGATCGCCATGGGTTCCACCGATGGCCTTAGCCGCGGCATCGAAGTCAGCAATACTGGCGACGCCATCAAGGTACCGGTCGGACAGGCCACCCTAGGCCGCATCATGAACGTATTGGGCGAAGCCATTGATGAAAAAGGCCCAATTGGCGAACAAGAAAAATGGGTCATCCACCGTGACGCACCTTCCTACGAAGAACAGGCTCCCGCCAGCGAACTGCTGGAAACCGGCATCAAGGTTATCGATCTGGTCTGCCCGTTTGCCAAAGGCGGCAAGGTTGGCCTGTTTGGCGGCGCCGGTGTAGGTAAAACCGTAAACATGATGGAGCTGATCCGTAACATCGCTATCGAACACAGCGGCTTTTCGGTATTTGCCGGCGTAGGTGAAAGAACGCGCGAAGGTAACGACTTTTACCATGAGATGACGGATTCCAACGTTATCGATAAAGTATCGCTGGTTTACGGCCAGATGAACGAGCCGCCAGGAAACCGTCTGCGCGTAGCGCTGACCGGTCTGACCATGGCCGAATATTTCCGCGAGGAAGGACGCGATGTACTGTTCTTCGTAGACAACATATACCGTTATACCCTGGCCGGCACCGAAGTTTCGGCGCTGCTGGGCCGTATGCCATCCGCCGTGGGTTACCAACCGACACTGGCTGAGGAAATGGGTGTTTTGCAGGAACGGATTACCTCGACCAAGACCGGTTCCATTACCTCCATTCAGGCGGTCTATGTACCGGCTGACGACTTGACCGACCCATCGCCCGCAACCACATTTGCTCACCTGGATGCGACCGTGGTATTGTCCCGGCAGATTGCCGAACTGGGCATCTATCCTGCCATTGACCCGCTGGATTCCAGCAGCCGTCAGCTCGATCCGCTGGTAATTGGCCAGGAACATTACGATGTTGCCCGAACCGTGCAGGGTATTTTGCAACGCTATAAAGAATTGCGCGATATTATCGCCATTCTGGGTATGGACGAACTATCGGAAGAAGACAAACTGACAGTCGCCAGGGCTCGCAAAGTACAAAGATTCCTTTCGCAACCTTTCTTCGTTGCGGAAGTGTTTACCGGTTCGCCAGGCAAATATGTTTCCCTGAAAGACACCATAGCCGGTTTCAAAGGCATTATCAACGGTGAATACGATAGTCTGCCCGAGCAGGCGTTCTACATGGTAGGCACCATAGATGAAGCCATTGAAAAAGCAAAAGGCATGTAATCTTATTTATTGGTGGAGAATTTCAATATGGCAATGACAATTCATGTTGACATCGTCAGCGCCGAACAGGAAATTTATTCCGGCTTGGCGCAGATGCTGTTTGCTCCTGCTGAACAGGGAGAAGTCGGTATTGCACCTCGGCATACGCCGTTAATCACCCGCCTGAAGCCGGGCGAAGTGCGGGTTAAAATTAACGAAAAAGAAAGCCAGGAGTTTTTTATTTCCGGCGGACTGCTGGAAGTTCAGCCGCATCTGGTGACGATTCTGGCCGACTCCGCGATCCGAGCGCACGACATCGATGAGGCTGCCGCTTTACAGGCTAAAGCCAGAGCAGAGGAAATGCTGCGAGACAAATCCGGCAAGATAGATTATGCTACTACCCAAGCCGAACTGGCGCAGGCCTTAATGCAGTTAAGGACACTGGAAAGATTGAGAAAACGTGGGTCTTAAATCGCCTGATTGAGTTGCACCTAAGCCCGATACGTTATCGTTATCGGGCTTTTTTGTTTTATAAGGAATAACAATGACGATTAAAACCATCATTTTAGCGGCCGGCCAGGGGACGCGCATGCGCTCATCGCTGCCGAAAGTCCTACACGAAATTGCCGATAAACCGCTGCTGCAGCATGTCTATGAGACCAGCGCCGGTCTTGCGGAAAATTCCATTTTTATCGTTTACGGGCATGGCGGGGAAACAGTCAGGGAAAAACTGAATCATCTGCATGCCGTCTGGATAGAACAAAAGCAGCAACTGGGCACCGGCCATGCCGTACAGCAAGCTATTCATCATGTCGAAGATGACGATACCGTGCTGATTCTATATGGCGACGTACCCTTGTTAAAAGCCGACACCCTGAATGCGCTGTTGAAAAATGTGAGCGAAACGTCGCTGGCGCTGCTCACCGTGGAACTGGACGATCCGACCGGATATGGGCGAATCGTGCGCGATCACAATCATGCCGTCTGCAAAATTGTCGAGCAAAAGGACGCCAATGCCACGGAACTGCAAATCCGGGAAGGCAATACCGGCATTTTGGCCTGCAACGGCCGGCGTCTGAAAGACTGGTTATCCGGACTAGGCAACAAAAATGCGCAAAACGAATATTATCTGACCGACATCATCGAAATGGCCGTAGCGGACGGCCTGCTGGTCAAGACCACAATGGCCACCGATCCGGATGAAGTGCTGGGGGTGAACAACCGCAATCAGTTGGCGCATCTTGAACGGGCTTATCAACAGCGGCAGGCCGAAAAACTGATGACCCACGGCGTGACCTTGCGCGATCCGGCCAGACTGGATGTCAGGGGCGAATTTGCCGAACTGGGTCAGGACATCGATCTGGACATCAATGTCATTTTTGAAGGCATCAACCGCATCGGTTCGCATGTTAGAATAGGCGCAAACTGCATTATCAAAAACGCCACCATCGCTGACCATGTGGTCATTTTAGCCAACAGCATCATCGAAGATTCCCAAATCGGAGCCCATACCCGCATCGGCCCCTTTGCCCGTCTGCGACCGCAAACCGAACTGGCTGAACATGTGCATATCGGCAATTTTGTGGAAATCAAAAAGGCCAGCGTAGCTGCCGGCAGCAAGATCAACCACCTGAGCTATGTCGGCGACAGCGAGGTAGGCCGCAATGTCAACATTGGCGCCGGAACCATTACCTGCAATTACGATGGCGTCAATAAATTCAAAACCGTGATTGGCGATGGCGCTTTCATCGGCTCCGACAGTCAACTGGTCGCGCCAGTCACCATAGGCAAAAACGCCACCATAGGCGCCGGCTCGACCATTACCCGCGATGCGCCTGAAAATCAGTTGACGCTGAGCAGGGTAAAGCAGGTCAGTATTGCAACCTGGCAACGCCCTAAAAAGCAGGAGAAATGATATGTGTGGCATAGTGGCGGGCATCGCACAGCGCAATGTAGTGCCAATATTGATTGAAGGTTTAAAGCGGCTTGAATATCGCGGCTATGATTCCGCCGGTATTGCCGTCGTCCACAATCAGGAAATTTTCAGAAAACGCGAAATCGGCAAGGTCAAGGCCCTGGAAACATTGATTACCGCCGATCCCATAGAAGGCAATCTGGGAATCGCCCATACTCGCTGGGCAACGCACGGCAAACCAAGCACCCGTAACGCCCATCCGCATATCAGTTGCGAAAACGTGGCGGTAGTTCATAACGGCATCATTGAAAATCACGATCATCTGCGGATAGAGCTGAAACAGAACGGTTTTAAATTTACCTCCGAAACCGATACCGAAGTCATCGTTCATAAAATTGCCGAACAATTGCAGCACACCGGCAATTTGCTGACTGCGGTACAGACCACGATAGAATCGCTGGAAGGCGCTTATGCCTTGGGCGTGGTATACGGCGAACAGCCGGATACGCTGATCGCCTGCCGCAGAGGCAGTCCACTGGTGATCGGTATCGGCATAGGCGAATATTTTATCGCATCGGATATTGCCGCATTGTTGCCGGTAACCCAGCGTTTCATTTTTCTGGATGAAGGCGATATAGTCGAACTCAAAATAGACAGCCTGCAAATCTATAACGAGGCCGGTGCGCCGGTCGAACGGCAGGTGACCGAAAGCCAGTTGAAGCCGGATTCGGTCGATAAAGGCAAATATCGCCATTATATGCTCAAGGAAATTTTCGAACAGCCGTCGGCTGTGGCCGAAACCCTGGAAGGACGATTCATCGATAACCGTTTTCAGGAATCCGCTTTCGGACATAACGCCACGGAAGTTTTCGATCAGATCAAGACGGTACAGATTTTGGCTTGCGGCACCAGCTATCATGCCGGTCTGGTGGCCCGCTACTGGTTTGAAGAACTGGCCCGCGTGCCTTGCACCATAGAGGTCGCCAGCGAATTCAGATACCGCAATCCCGTCATTTCACCCGACACACTGGTTGTTACCCTGTCGCAATCCGGCGAGACCGCCGATACGCTGGCCGCCCTGCTGGAAGCTAAAAGGCTGGGCGTCAAACATTCTCTAGTCATCTGCAATGCCCCGGAAAGTTCGCTGGTACGCGAGTCCGATCTGGTGCTGATGACCCGCGCCGGCCCGGAAATCGGCGTCGCATCGACCAAGGCCTTCACCACGCAACTGGTTGCGCTGTTAATGCTGGTCATAGCAATAGGCAGACGGTTCGGCATGCGGCCGGAGCTGGAGGCCAACATCGTCTCCCAGTTATTCAGCCTGCCAGGCAATATCGAAAAAGCCATCAGGCTGGACGCCACCATCGAGATACTGGCCCAGCGTTTTGCCGATAAAAGCAATGCGCTGTTTTTAGGCCGGGGCGCCCACTACCCGATTGCTATGGAAGGGGCCTTGAAATTAAAGGAAATTTCCTATATTCACGCCGAAGCCTATCCGGCCGGCGAATTGAAACATGGGCCTCTGGCGCTGATAGATTCGGAAATGCCGGTGGTGACAGTGGCTCCCAACAATAATCTGCTGGAAAAACTCAAATCCAATATTCAGGAAGTGAGCGCGCGCGGCGGACAATTGATTGTGTTCATGGACGAAACCTTGGCCGATTCGGACGATGAAAACGTGCAGATCGTCAAGATGCCCAGTGTCAGCAATATCATTTCGCCCATCATTTACACCATACCGTTGCAATTGCTGTCCTACTATGTCGCGGTTTTAAAAGGCACGGATGTGGATCAGCCGCGTAATCTGGCCAAATCCGTAACGGTGGAGTGACGATAGGCGAATGATTAATTTTTCGTTCGAAATCGTGCCCAGAAGTCTGCCGGCTTTTGCAGAGCAATATTGTTTCGTCAAAACCTTGGGCACGGCAATCGATGTCATCAATGTGCCGGACATTCAGCGTTTTCCGGTTCGAAGCTGGGAAGTGGGCGAATATGTCGATACCCGGCAGCACCGGTTTATTCCGCATTTCAGAGCCATCGATTTCAGAATAACGGACGGCGAACTGTTTCGCATTATCGAAGAACGCCGGCTTGAAAGGATATTGCTGATTACCGGTGATCCGCCGGACGGGCTGAAACGCGTCTGCTATAACACCGATGTGGTGGATCTGATCCGGGCGGTCAAACAGCGTTTTCCGGCCATGAAAGTCTATGCCGGTTTCGATCCGCACCGACAGGGTCTGCAGGACGAGTGTGAATACATTCAGCACAAGGTTGACGCCGGCGCTTGCGGCTTTTTCTCGCAACCTTTTTACGACAGCCGGATGATAGACATCTATGCCGAACAGATGCAGGGTCTGGAAACCTATATCGGTTTAAGCCCCATTACCAGTCTGGCCTCCATGCAATATTGGGAAGTCAAAAATAAGGTCAAATTCCCTGCGGATTTCCGGCCGGATTATGACTGGAATATCGGCTTTGCCAATCGGGTTATCGAAACCGCCCGCGCAACCGGCTTAAACGTCTATTTCATGCCGATCAGAATCGATCTGGAAAAATATTTCAGTCAGTTGAAGTTGCCGGAAAATCCTGACGAAAGCCCGGCATAATTGAATTTGCGGCGAATACGCCGCAGTTCATGCCCGAAAACAGGCAGCACTATGCGCTGCCAGGTGGGCCACCGGGCCCACCCGACAACAACCGATTTATTTCCCAAACGTCAAGCCATCCGCGCCGACATCCACCTTGATGACATCCTCCGGCAGAAAATGCCCGGAAAGAATCTCATTGGCCAGCGGATTTTCCAGTTGCCGCTGGATGGCCCGCTTCAATGGCCGTGCGCCATAGACCGGATCGAATCCCGCCTGTCCCAGCAAGTCCAGCGCCGCTTCGCTGATTTCCAGACCGATATCCCGTTCCTGCAAGCGGCGGCGCAACAGATCGATCTGAATGGCCGAGATAGCTCGAATCTGGTTTTGGCCCAACGGATGGAAAACCACTGCTTCATCGATTCGGTTGATAAACTCCGGCCGAAAATGCTGGGCGACAATCTCCATCACGGCATCCTTCATCATCACATAATTGTCCTCGCCTGCCAGTTCCTGAATCACATGCGAACCCAGATTGGAGGTCATGACGATCACTGTGTTTCTAAAATCGACGGTACGGCCCTGACCATCGGTCAGGCGGCCATCGTCCAGTACCTGTAGCAGTACGTTAAACACATCGGCATGAGCTTTTTCGATTTCATCGAGCAGTATCACAGAGTAAGGCTTACGGCGCACCGCTTCGGTCAGATAACCGCCTTCTTCATAGCCCACATACCCGGGAGGGGCGCCTATCAGCCGGGCGACGGAGTGCTTCTCCATAAATTCGGACATATCGATACGCACCATGGCTTCTTCGGTGTCGAACATGAAGTCAGCCAGCGCCTTGCAGAGTTCGGTCTTGCCTACCCCTGTGGGGCCAAGAAACAGAAACGATCCGTTGGGCCTGTTGGGATCGGATAAACCGGCCCGGCTGCGGCGGATCGCATTGCTGACCGCTTTCAGCGCCTCTAACTGGCCGATCACCCGCTTACTCAATTCCTCTTCCATCCGCAATAGTTTTTCGCGTTCGCCTTCCATCATTTTCGAAACCGGAATGCCTGTCCATTTCGAAACGACTTCGGCAATTTCTTCCTCGGTGACCTTGCTACGAATCAGGGTAGTTTGCTGGACTTCCGCCTGGGCAGCCTGCTCCAGCTCTTTTTCCAGTTTGGGAATTTCACCGTATTGCAGTTCGGACATCCGGGTGTAATCCTGATTACGGCGAGCGGATTCCAGTTCCAGACGCACCTGTTCCAGTTTTTCCTTGATGGTGGCCGCACCCTGCAACGAGGCTTTTTCTGCCTTCCAGACTTCCTCTAGATCAGAATATTCCTTCTCCAGATCGGCGATTTCCTCCTGCAGGCTTTCCAAACGTTTTTTGGAGGCGGCGTCGTTCTCGTTCTTCATCGCCTCGCGCTCGATTTTCAATTGAATCAGCCGCCGATCCAGTTTATCCATGGATTCCGGTTTGGAGTCCATTTCCATGCGAATGCGACTGGCAGCTTCGTCTATCAGGTCGATGGCCTTGTCCGGCAATTGCCGGTCAGCTATGTAGCGGTGCGACAGCGTGGCGGCGGCCACGATGGCCGGGTCGGTAATATCGACGCTGTGGTGAATTTCATAACGTTCCTTCAGGCCGCGCAATATGGCCACCGTATCTTCCACGCTCGGTTCGTCAACCAGCACCTTCTGAAACCGCCTTTCCAGAGCCGCGTCTTTTTCGATGTATTTGCGGTATTCATCCAGCGTGGTGGCGCCCACGCAATGCAGTTCGCCGCGCGCCAGGGCCGGCTTGAGCATATTGCCGGCATCCATTGCGCCTTCGGCTTTGCCTGCGCCCACCATGGTATGCAGTTCATCTATGAATAGTATGACCTGCCCTTCCTGTTTGGCGACATCGTTCAGCACGGCTTTAAGACGTTCTTCGAATTCGCCCCGAAATTTGGCCCCGGCAATCAGCGCCGCCATGTCCAGCGCCAGCAATTGCTTGCCTTTTATGCCTTCCGGCACTTCGCCATTGACGATACGCAGCGCCAGCCCTTCAACAATGGCGGTTTTCCCCACCCCAGGTTCGCCAATCAGCACCGGATTGTTTTTGGTGCGGCGTTGCAACACCTGAATGGTGCGCCGAATTTCATCATCCCGGCCGATCACCGGATCCAGTTTGCCCTGTTCTGCACGCTCGGTCAGATTGATAGTATATTTCTTTAAGGCCTGACGCTGATCTTCGGCATTGGCGTCGTTCACATTCTGCCCGCCGCGCATGTTTTCAATCGCCGCTTCGACAGCCTGTCTGGTCACGCCGGCCCGGATCAGAATGCCCTGCAATGCGCTTTTGCCTTCCAGTGCGGCAAGCAGAAACAATTCGCTGGAAATATAAGCATCCTGACGTTTTTGCGCCATTTTATCGGTCAGGTTCAGCATCTGCAGCAACTGACTGGAAATCTGCACATCACCGCCAGCGCCGGAAACTGTCGCCAGCCGGCCGATTTCCTGTATCAGCTCGTTGCGTACAGCGTTGACCTGTACACCGGTCTGCATCAGCAAGGGCCTGATACTGCCGCCGTCCTGATCTATCAGCGCCAGCATCACATGCAGCGGCTCAATAAATTGGTGATCTTTACCCAAAGCCATGCTTTGGGCATCGGCCAAAGCGAGCTGAAATTTGCTGGTTAGTTTATCCATCCGCATACTGCGTACCTCATGAATGATTAATAGTTTCCCTCAAGATGGGGTGGTATTCCTTTATTTTCAAGTCAGGATTATTCATGTCCAGAGTATTGCCTGTTGCAAAACATGGGCGGCAAGGCCCATTCGCCGAAGTACATGGCAATAGCCACCAGCAGTATTTCACAGTACAATTAATAGCACAGGTAGACCGTCATGACTACTGCTGCGTGTGAAACGGCAGCGGGGCGACCGACGGTTTTCGTGTATCTATCAGTTTCAATTTGTAGGAGTTTGTTAAATGGCAACAGGTATTGTGAAGTGGTTCAACAACACCAAAGGTTTCGGCTTTATTCAGCCTTCCGAAGGTAGCGAGGATGTATTTGTTCACCACTCAGTGATTTTGGGCGAAGGTTTCAAAACTTTGTCCCCGGGTCAATCCGTCCAGTTCGATATTGAGTCCGGCCCCAAAGGCCTGACCGCCGCGAATGTTCAGGCCAAATAAGCGCTAAAACTCCGGTCAGAAAGGCCCTTTTTCAAGGGCCTTTTTTATGCCCGCCGCATAATTTTGTTTTTAAGAGGTGCAAAGACGGATTGTCCGGTTATATAATCGAATCCCCCCTGCTACCCACACCTCCACCATGGCACGCGAATTTTCATCATTGAGAAATCTGGATACACCTGTAAAGGTTCTGTTCACAGGCTATCTGACCAGCGTTGCAGTCGGCTATCTGTTCGCGCTGATCCAGATATTGTTTACCCACGGCATGGCCGACGGCAAATTCGGCCTGTCCATCGACGACATCGTCTACAGCTATTACGGCAACCGTTCCGGCGCATTGCTGGAAACCAAACTTAACGGTTCGATGAAGGAAAATGCCCCGGAAAAGGAGCGTTTTGCGATTATCCAATGGGTGCGCGACGGCGCAGACGAGGATGACTACATCGATGACGGCATTGAAAAAATCATCCAGACGCGTTGCGTGATGTGTCACAGCAAGGGTGCGGCCATCCCCAACTTCAACGACTTCAAGGTTCTGAAGGAACTGACCAAAGAAGACGAGGGCGCCACATTCGGCTCTCTGACCCGAGTTTCCCATATACATCTGTTCGGCATCGGCTTTATTTTCATGTTTGTGGGGCTAATTTTCAGCTTTACGGAAACCAGCACCGTTACCTACAAGTGTCTGGCCATCGGCATGCCTTATGTGTTTTTGCTGGTGGACATTCTTTCCTGGTGGCTAACCAAGCTGCACCCCATGTTTGCCTGGCTGGTGATTATGGCCGGCACAGGCATGGCAATATCGTTTCTGTTCATGTGGACGGTTTCCATACTGGAAATGTGGTGGTTCGAAAAGGCATTCGTCAATGCCAGGGGCGAACGCAGTCCGCAATGGAGCGTGGTCGTCGAAAGCAAATTCAGAGAACTGGGCGGTGAAGATGCGCTGTTGCGACTGGGCGCCATCGGCAAACAAATCGGCCTGTTCCTCTGGACAAAATGGTTGAGCCATGGCTTGCCGTTTGTTAAATCGCTTTTCAAAACCAAAAAATAGCTCATGCCATCCGGTCTTCGGCGCATTATCGCCGCAGAGCGGAATTGGGTTGTCGAGACGCCGCAGTTTGCGTCTCGACGCTCACCGGGCAAACTTTAACGGCTGACGCTCACCTCATAGCCCATGGCTCTGATTTCCGCTGCGAAATCCGTCATCTCCTGGCTATCGGCCGCTACCAGTTGCCCGGCTTCAGGCTGGAACGACGGTCTGGCCAGCGTGTATAGCATGACGCCCTGCACAGGAATGGCCTTTTCCTGCAAAATCTGCAGTAGCTGCAAATAGGCCTGCTTCTCGCCTGCCGTCCATAACCGGCCCTGATAATGGAACATGCAGGTCTGCAGCCGGGTAGCGCAGAGACTGCCGGCAATTTTAAGATGTTCAAGCAGTTTTATCTGGCTTTGTCCGCTGTTATTGATGAATTTCCGGCCGACTGCCGTAGCGCTATCGAGTTTTAGCCACAATTCGCCGTGATAGCCGGCCAGAACAGCCAACCCTGCCTGCACGGATGCCCGATGCAGCAGACTGCCGTTACTGATCAGCACAAATTTGGCGGCCGGAAATACCCCGGCCTGACGGGCGATCTCGCCGATTAAGGCGATTGCCTGCGGAAAATGCTCGAGGCTGGTCGGTTCGCCGTTACCGGAGATGGCGATGTCTTTAATCGCACCCTGCCCGGCTTCGATATTGAAATCCTGGAAAAAATCGCCGTGTTGCACATAATCCAGAAAGCTGCGCAATTCCGAGCCTAATTGCTCAAAATCCATGCCAGGGGCATTGCCGGGTTTAAGATCGGGTACCTGACAGTAGATACAACGCCAGTTGCAGGCATTATTGGGGTTGAAGTTAACCCCGATGGACAGCCCGCCGGCGCGGCGGGACATCACCGGATAGATATATTTTAATCCGGCAATGTCGCGGTCATGATTGGCGGTGGTGAGAAACGGTTGCGGCATTAAACATTAACCTTTACTCTCAAAGCACGGATAATCGGACGGTTATGGCGGAATTGCCGCTGGCCCGGGAAGGGTTCGTGGTTTCCCGGCTCACAATCAAATCCTGACCAAAACCTCACCGCTTCCGCTCTCCGCCATGTCGCCGCCAAAGCGCTGCACCCGGCTGAAGCAAACACTGCTGTCGGCAAACCTGGAGTTCAGGGTTTTGAAGGATGCAAACAGCAAGGGTAAAAACGCCAAGGTATGCGAACCGCAATCGTTGAATGTCGCGGAGAGCCGGGGCCGACGCCACAGTAGCAATGTCCCACGGCGCATGGCGTAACCCGGATAGCGGCCGGTGTCGCCCATCACCGCAATGGTGCCGGCCAGCATCCGCGAACCGCAGTAATCGCCGGCATCGCCTTCGATCAATATTTGTCCGCGCCGCATGTGGTCGCCGACGCGCGCGCCGGCATTGCCTTTTATCAGCACTGTGCCGCCTTTCATGCCCTGTTTGTTGCCAGGCAGCGCACCGCCGACAAAATCGCCGGCGTCGCCTTCGATTTCCAAAAAACCGTTTTTCATTTCACAGCCGGCATAGATCCCGGCACGACCTTTAACTTTGATGGTGCCGGCCTTCATATTGATTGCCAAATAGGCGCCCGCATCGCCATTGACGGTCATTGCGCCGCCGTCCAGTTCCTTGCCGATAAAATCCAGTTTGTCGAAACTGCCTTCAATGACGATGTTCTGACTATCGGAACCGCTGATGTCGAATAACTGGTCGACACGAATCTTGCTGTTGCCGTTTTGTAATTCAATAGCGGCAATCTGATCCGGCTCCATGGCCTGCAATTTTTGACAGACCAGCGGCGACATATCGACGCGCTGATCGGGTCTGCGTTTCATGGTAAAGGTTAAGGCGCTCATGCCATGATCTCCTTCAAATGAAAGTGGAACGGCCCGAGTTTGCCGCCATAGTTTCCGGCGCTGATGCGTTTGACGCCGTTGGCGGCGCCCAGATCGCAAACCGCCCGCATACCGACGCGCATGGCTTTGTCTATATCTTCCTTGCTCAGGCCGTCGATGACGATTTCCATGACGGATTCGATCTCCGCAGATAAATCGCTTTTGGTGACGCCTTTCAATGTCGGACAGAAGGCGTCATTGGTGGAAGCCCCCAGCGCCGGATATTTTGAACCCACTTTTGAACCGGAACGCACCACGCCGCCCGGAAAAGGCATGATGACGTTAGGTATTTTCCGCATTTCTTCAATCGCAGCTTCACAGGCCGCCAAAGCTTGGGGCTGCGATTCGGCCAATACCAGAAAATTACCGCCGCCGACGGCTTCGACCATGCCGGTAGTGGCTTCAGTCAGAAACTCGCCGTCCATGACCGGTATCCGCCAATAGCGTTTGCCGCCGATTTTTTTGGCGATCTGAAAACCATCGCCAAAATAGCGCAGATTTTTACCCAAAGGAATCGGTTTGCCGCCTTCTATGCCGGCAAACAGCGCCGAGGTGGGCGAAGTCAGCACGCATTGTCCGGCGCGGGTTTCAAGTTGCTTGGCCAAACCTTTCGCACCCATGGCGAAGATCATGATGGCCACGCCCGGCCTGCCGTCCGGTGTTTCTTCCGCCGACAGGACGCGCTCGATGCCTGCTTCACAGCCGCAGGCAATCACCGAAGTGGCGAAGCCGGTCATCGCCTGGGCGGAAATCATTGCCCACTTTTCATTCTGGGCCGTGATGATAGCCCGCGTACCTTTCATGGGAAAAGCTTCCGCAAAGGTTTGATCTATGGTTACGCCGTTAATAATCATCTGTTATGCCCTTTCTTTAAGCGGATGCACTGTGATGCTGCCGCGCCCGTCTTCTGTAATTTCATCGTCGCTGATTTTAAAGTTGCCGAGTTTCATGGTCAGGAAGCGATCAAAATATTTTTGCAGATCCTGCTCTATGGATTTATCAAAATCCGGTCTGACCACATGGGTGGTGCCCCATTTGACGTGTACCACTTCACCGTCTTTTACCACCAGCTCACCGTCTTTGAAAACGTAATCCGGTTTGCTGAACATGGCCTGACGATCGGCATTTTCGGTATAGACGGTTATATCCGCCCAGTTGCCCGGACTCAATGCGCCGCGATCTTTCAGGCCGATGATCCTCGCCGCGCCTGCACGGGTAAGAATGGCGATTTCCCTGAAGGAGTATTCGCGATCAATCGACGCCAGGGTGGTCATTTTCTGCGCATCGGGATGAATGGTTGCCAGCATGTCATTACGGAAACTTTTATCCATCAGCAGCCGGATCAGATGCGGATAACTCATGAACGGCGCGCCGTTCGGGTGATCCGTAGTCAGGAATATCCGCCAGGGATCCTCGACCAGCAGAAAAATTTCCAGCCCTATCGCCCATTGCAGGGCGTTGACAAAGTTTTGATCCCGGTACTTGAACGGCACGATACCGCAGCCGGCGTCGCATTCAATATCCATGCACACCCATTTGTTGGGGCTGGCGAACCTGTGATTATAGTGTTGGCGCATGCTATCGCCGGAAGCCGTTACCGTTTGCCCGAACAATACCTGCCCGACATCGGCGGTAATGTTTTTGTTTCGGTTAATGGCTTCGGCAATTTGCGCGGCCCCGGATGAGAACTTGTAGTCGCCTTCCTTGCCATAGCTGTGAAACTGGATATGGGTCAGGTGCAACGGCAAGCCCTCTATGCCTTGTATGGTGTTCAAGGTGGTCTCGATATTACCGGGTACGCCGAGATTGCAGCCGTGTACATGCAGCGGGTGCGTCAGCCCCAGTTCCTTCACGGCTCTGGACAGGGTTTGCAGAATTTGCCGTGGCGTCACATCGTAATGGCTGTTTTTTTCATCCAGATCGAGTTTGCGCTGGTTAAATTTGAATGCATTGATGCCACCGGCGTTCACCACCTTGATACCTATGCCTTTGGCGGCCTGAAGCGTCCAGGCAACGTAATCGTTGATGGCGTTCTGATCCTTTTTGGCGGTCAGCATCCGCAGCAGAAAATCATCGCTGCCCAACATCACATAACCACCCTTGTCCAGAATCGGAATATCAGCCATTTCCATATGCGCCTGACGAGCGTTAACGGGTAAAACCGCTGGCTCGAATGCGGCTGTGTAACCCATTTCGGCATAACGGTAGCCGGTAACATAGGTACTTGGCATGGCGTGGCCATTGCCAGAACGTGTTATTGCAGTACGGGCGACCGGATCCATACGGTGATCTTCAGGCAGCAGGGTTCGGGAAATATTACCCTTGCCGCCGCCGATATGGGTGTGCAAGTCTATTGCGCCGGACATCACAACTTTGCCGTTGAGGTCATATTCCCTATCTATGGGTAAATCGGCCGGCGCTGCGGCTACGATCCGCCCGTCCTGAATATAAATATCCTGTTTTTGTCCATCTATACCGTTAGTGGGGTCGTAAACTGTTCCACCGGTGAGTTTTATCAGCATGACGATACCTGCAAAAGCTGTTCTATGGCGGTCAGAACCTGGGCTGTGCTTGGCAAGCCCGAGTCTCTTAATTTTTTCAAACGTATGGCGACAACATTGTCCAGACGGTATGCGCTTCCGGCATGGTCTATGCCCGGCGTGCCGACCGGAATGAACACATCCGGCTCTTTGGCGAAGGTCATCCCGGAACGGCCAAGCACGATGGTCGGCAATGCTGTTTGCGGCGGCTGATTGGTGTTGAAGGTCTGCACCCAGAACAGGACATCCGCTTCATTGTTGTTCAGCATCGATGCGGTTTCGAACAGATAGGGGTCGTATTCGGGATAACCGCGGGCAAAGCTGACTCTGGCCGGATAGCCTGTGGTCCAGCCGCACACCTGGTTGGCCGTCTGGTCGCCTTCTCTGCCGCCCAAAGGAAAACCGGAGCAGCGGGCGCCCTGGGTGTTGATATCCTTGACTACGCTGCATAGCGCCTGCACGGTCAATTCGGCCTGATCGAACGCCAGCGCAGCGGCGCCCCAGCAAATTACGCCGTATTTTGCGGCTCTAAATTTGTCAATGATAGCCTGCAAATCGGCGATTGCCAGACCGGCCACGGTTTGTGTCTGCAAAACCTTACCTTTCACCAGCGCCGACAACACTCCGGCAACATCGGGCAGATCGGCGTCGGCGCAAGGCAGAACGGTAGCCGGCCGACCGGCAGGGGATGTCGAGGCGGAGCCGGACGGGGCTTTGCCCAGATAAATGATTTCGCGGCTGCCGGTATCGCTCAAGTGCATGGATTCCGCATTCCACAGGTAACGCTCGAAAAAACGCGGGGCGAAGCCTTCCAGATCGACGCCGACAATCAGCAGCACGTCGCAACGATTTTTTAACTCCGCCAGAGTGGTGTTCATCCAGCCGGTATCCTGAAGAGCCAGCAGATTGCGGCGGGCAAAATTAAAGGCGATATTATCCACTACGCCGCCGGTACGATCGGCCAGGGACAACAAAGTCCGCATGCCGTTGACATCGGTGGCGCAACCGCCAAACAGCGGCTGCCTGGTATTGCTCAACAGCTCGGCCGCCCTGGTTACCGCGGTTTCCAGACTGACCGGCTGGCCGTTCACCCGCGGCTGGGTATCGGTAACCGGCAGCTCGAATGCCGGGGTGTTTACCGCACAGCCGTTCGCCTTCACTTTAAGCGCGTCACCTTCCACCTGTATTATCAGGTCATCGGTGCCAATACCGCAGAAAGGGCTAGGCACTTCAGTAATTTCGATCATATCGTCAGTCCTAATGGTTAATCTTTCTTAATATATTTGAAGCGAGGATCATCCGGCGTGCCTTCAAAAACGCCACCGGACTCGGCGGCGGCATCCCATAACACCACTTCTTCTATTTTTTTTGCCAGCGCGAAATCCTTTTCGGTAACGCCTTTGGCAGCATGGGTGACCAGTTTGACGATGACAAACGCATAGGACACGGTTAAATCCGGATGATGCCAGGCTTTTTCCGCCAGATGGCCTATGGTGTTGACCGCCATTAGCGTGGCTTTCCAGCCGCTGGTTTTGATTTTGCGCCTGATCCAGCCGTTTTCGTAGTACCAGTGCGGTAACTCGCTTTGCAGGCGCTGATTTATCTGCTCTTCACTCAAGACTGCATGTATATCGCTGCTCATAAGCTGGCCCCCCATATAAGTATCCTTGCATTCTAACGCAATTGATTTACAGGTGTCTTCAGCGACTTGTATCAAAACCCGCCACGACCGTAAAAAGCCTGTCAAATCAGGCTACTTTACGATTCTTAATTTCGGTTTTTGCGGAGCTTTAGGTTGTTCCGGCTGGGGCGGCGGCGTCTCGTCCTCGTTCTCTTCAGGCTCAAAGACCATGCCTTTGCCATTTTCTCTGGCGTAAATGGCCAGCACGGCTTTAGTGGGCGCAACGATGCGCATGGCTTTACCGGAAAAGCGGGCGCTGAACTGGATGCTCTCATTGCCAAGCGTCAAGCCCTGAACGGCTTCCGGACGGATATTCAGGATTATTTTGCCGTCTTCGATGAAATCGACAGGCAATTCCGCATCTGGATATTCGGCATTGACCAGTAGATAGGGGGTTAGATTATTGTCAACGATCCATTCGTAAATGGAGCGGATCAGATAGGGTTTGAGCGGCGTCATTTGCTTGAAGTCTGCATCATTTCCCTTTCCTGACTGCTCAGACTGTCCTGAAAGGCTTTTCGTGAAAACAGGCGGTTGGCGTAGGCGGTTATACCCTTGCCCAGAACGGTGATGTCTATGCCGACACTGGGTAGTCGCCACAAAAAGGGCGCCATGGCGCAATCGATCAGCGAATATTCCTCGCTCATGAAATAAGGGGTGGCTTCAAATACCGGCGCATTGGAAATTAGACTTTCCTTGAGCATTTTTTTAGCCTTGGCGGCTTTTTTATCGCCATTTATCATGATTTCCTCCAGCATGGGATACCAGTCCTGATCGATGCGCTTGATCAGCATTCGCGCAGTCGCTCTGGATACCGGATCCATCTGATGCAGCGCCGGATGCGGAAAACGTTCATCCAGATATTCCATGATGATGCGAGCATCGTAAAGCACCAGATCTCTTTCAACAAAAGTAGGGGCGTTACCGTTCGGATTAAGCTCGAGCAGGTCTTCTGGTGGATCGTTGGGATCAAAAAATTCGATATCTGCCGGAACGCCTTTCTCGTAGACTACAAGACGCGCGCAATGGCTCATAATGCAGGTTGACGATGAAAAAAGAGTCATTGCTGATTTTCGGCTGGTAATGTTTGCCACGAAGAATAACCTCTTTAGATAACGGGGTTTAAATCGGGGCGAATTGTAACACGGTTGATCCTGGATTTGGGGGCGTCCACCGGCACGGCCGACAACGCTAAAAAAGCGGAACGCCCCCAGCGTTCAGTCAATTAAATATTAGTGCACGTCTTTCCAGAATTCCTTTTTCAGCAAATAGGCCAGTCCGGTAAACATCAGGATGAAGAACAGCACGTATTTGCCCATGGCCTGTCTTTCAAGCTGTACCGGTTCGCCGACATAAACCAGAAAATTGACCAGATCGTTGATCATTTTGTCGAATTCCTTCGGCGACAACTGCCCAGGCTGTTCCAGTTTTAATTCGCTGACAACATCATGACCGTCTATCACTCTCATGACAGCCACCTGGGTTCCCTGCTTTTGCCAGAAAACATTGGGCATCGCCACATCCTTGAAAACGATGTTATTAACACCGGTCGGCTTGGTTTTATCAGCGTAAAAACCCTTCAGATAGCTGTATAGCCAGTCCGCGCCGCGAGAACGGGCAATCAGTGACAGATCGGGCGGGGTGGTGCCGAACCATTTTTCCGCATCGTGACCATTCATTGCCGAATGCATCTGATCATAAATGCCTGCGCCCAGAGGCGCCACATTTTTTAGAATTTCAGCCTCGTCCAGATGCAAATCCAGGGCAATCCGCTTGTAACGGATCTGTTTGGCGGAATGGCAGCCCAAACAGTAAGTGACATAGTATTTGGCCCCCCGCTCCAACGAAGCTGTATCGGACAAATCAATATCCGCCTCCTCCAGTTTGACGCCACTACTGGCAAGCGCACTGAAGGACAGCAAAAACAAAAAAGTTGATAGAATTCTTTTCATGGCTTAATCAAGGCTTTCTTTTAAGTATTTTACAAATCGAAACAGCACGGCTTTGACGCCGGCCGGATTCGGCCTTCTATTAACGGTTACGGCGCCTGTTACGGCATCGCTTTTCTGCTGAATGAGGGTGACTTCATCATATAAGGCAAGAAGTCCGGGCAAACGCTCCTCAATACTAGGTTGATGCCCGAGCCGGTCGGGAAGCGGTTTGGTTTTTTCCCAGCGGGTATAAAGCGGCATTAACAGGAAAAATCCGAAATAAATGGCCGTAAATACTCGCGCCATGGTCGTGGCGAACGGCGTTGCCGGTTGCGTACCCAGATATCCCAGACATAGAAAACTGATCACAAACAGCAGCAGAGCTTTTTTGAACATCCCGCCGCGATAGCGTATCGATCTGACTTTGCTCCGATCCAGCCAGGGCAGCATGAACAGAACGACTATGGCGCCGCCCATGGCGATAACGCCAGCAAATTTGTCGGGAACGGCGCGCAAAATCGCATAAAACGGGGTGAAATACCAGACTGGCGCAATATGCTCCGGTGTTTTCAGTGGATCGGCCGGCACAAAGTTGGCATGTTCCAGAAAATAACCGCCCATTTCAGGCATATAGAAAATCACCATTGCAAAGAAAAACATGAAGACGCCGACGCCGACAATGTCTTTTACCGTGTAGTAAGGATGGAATGGGATTCCATCCAGCGGTCTACCCTGCCAATTGACATGATCATGGATGTCTACGCCATCCGGATTGTTTGAACCCACCTCATGCAAAGCCACGATATGTAAAAACACCAGTATCAGCAATACCAGAGGCACGGCAATGACATGAAAGGCAAAAAACCGATTCAAAGTCGCGTCAGAGACCACATAATCGCCGCGCACCCATAGGGACAACTCGTCGCCAACCACCGGAATGGCGCTGAACAGCGATATGATGACCTGTGCGCCCCAGTACGACATTTGCCCCCAGGGCAGCAGATACCCCATAAAGGCTTCCGCCATCAGACACACGAAGATCAGCATGCCAAAAATCCAGATCAGTTCCCGCGGCTGCTTGAATGAACCGTACAACAACCCCCTGAACATATGCAAATAGACAATGATAAAAAATGCCGAGGCGCCGGTTGAATGCATATAGCGCACCAGCCAGCCCCAGTCCACATCGCGCATGATGTATTCGACCGAATCGAATGCCAGCTTGGCGTCCGGTTTGTAGTTCATGGTCAATAAAATGCCGGTCACCAACTGGTTGACCAGCACGAACAGCGCCAATGAACCGAAGAAATACCAGATATTGAAGTTTTTTGGCGCATAATAATGCGCCATGTGTTCGTTCCAGAGATCGGAGAGTGGAAAACGTTCCGAAAACCAAGCCGAAAAGCTATTGATTCTTTGTTTCATGCCTTGCTAACCTCGCTGTCTTCGCCAATGATGATAAGAGTGTCCGTAACATAGCGATAAGGCGGAACCTCAAGATTTGTTGGCGCAGGCACGCCGCGATAAACACGGCCTGCCAGATCGAACCACGAACCGTGACAAGGGCAGAAAAATCCGCCTTTCCAGTCGTCCCCTAAATCGTTGGGGGCAATTTCCGGCCGAAAGGTCGGTGAACAGCCAAGATGGGTGCAAAGACCTACCGCCACGAAGATTTCCGGTTTGATCGAACGCAATGCATTTTTACTGGATTCGGGTTGTATCGATTGCGAAGACTGGGGATCGGCCAGTTTGCCATCCAGGGTTGGCAGGGTAGCCAGCACTTCTGGGGTGCGGTTAAGGATCCAGACCGGTTTGCCGCGCCATGCCACGCGTATGAGTTGCCCGGTTTCCATCTTGCTGATGTCGACTTCAACGGGAGCGCCGGCCGCCATGGCCTTGGCGCTTGGTCGCATTTGCGAAAGAAAAGGCACGGCCAGATACCCCGTACCCACGGCGCCAACCACCGACAATGCGGTAGTCAGAAACTGGCGTTTTGATTTGTCGACGCCTTCTTGAATCATGAGTGATGCTCCTGTGTTAATTTGATGCACTTCACGTTGCATTTTTTTTATAGTTTTCGACAAATATACCTTACTACAGGCATTTATAGAAGTTATAGCCTGGAAGATAATATTCCAGCAGATAGCTGTAATCCGAACCTTCAGAGTATGAGAGCCTGCTGCAATGCATTAAGGAAAACCTGATTCTCATCCGGAGCGCCTATCGTAACCCGCAGACAGTTTTCCAGCAGTCCGCCCTGAGGCGAGAGGTTTTTGATCAGAACGCCCTGTTGTTTAAGCGACTCAAATATCCTCCCGGCAGCAATGCCTTTAGTTCTAAAGAGTATGAAGTTCGCTGCGCTGTGATAAGCCTCGATGTTCTCAAAGGCTTGCAGGGCTTTATATACCAGGCATCTCTGTTCGCGGATATTCTGCGTCTGTTCCTGCAGAAAATCGCCGTTTTTCAAGGCAAACTCGGCCGTTGCCTGTGTCAGGCAATTAATATTGTAGGGCAGGCGAATCTTGTTGAGCTGTCCCACTATTTCCGGCTGGCCGAGCAGATAGCCCAGCCGCAAACCTGCCAGCCCAAGCTTGGACAAGGTGCGCATCACCAGCAGATTGTTGTAGTTTTCCAGCTCGCCAATAAAACTGGCATCCGCAAAGGGCGCATAGGCTTCATCGATCACCACCAGCCCTGAGCTCGCGGCAAGAATCTGCTTTATCGATTGCAGATCGAATAAATTGCCGGTGGGATTATTCGGATAGGCCAGAAAAATCAGAGCCGGCCGCCATTCCTGTATCGCCGTCAGCATGGCCGGCATGTCCAGCTCGAAACTGTCAGCCCGTAAAGGCACCCCCCTATAATGCAGACCCAGACTTTGGGCGACCTGTCTGTACATGACAAAACCGGGCTCCGGGGCCAGAATACAGGCATCCGCCGCCAGCGCCATCAACAGGATTTGAATGATTTCGTCCGAACCATTGCCGAGCAGCATGGCCGAGTTTTCGGGAATATGCTGGCTGCGGCGCAGTTCGGCTGACAGCGCACCGGCCTCTGGATCCGGATAGCGATTGATGGCGCAGGCTTTTAAGGCCTCCAGCCATGCCTGCTGAATGTTTTCCGGCCAGGGGTAAGGGTTTTCCATCGCGTCCAGTTTGATCAGGTTTTTGGCGTCGGCCACTTTGTAAGCCGACATGGACAGTAATTCAGGCCGAAAAAGGCGGGCCGGTAAATTGGGCATGAGAGTTCCAGTAAGACGATGACGCAAGGGCCTGTGCAGGAGCCGTTTAAAGCCGGTATTCGGCCGAGCGGGCATGAGCCGTCAGGCTTTCGCCGCGCGCCAGCACCGAGGCAATCTGCCCAAGTTGACGAGCCCCTGCCGTCGAACAATTGATCAGGCTGCTGCGTTTCTGGAAATCATAGACACCCAGTGGTGACGAATAACGGGCAGTACCGGAGGTTGGCAGCACATGGTTGGGGCCTGCGCAATAATCACCGAGCGCTTCGGCAGTATGCCGGCCCATGAAAATCGCGCCGGCATGATGAATATGCACACTCAGCGCTTCCGGGTCGGCAACCGACAATTCCAAATGTTCAGGAGCGATGCGGTTAGCTATCACAGCCGCCTGCCGTAAATCACCGACCTTGATAAAGGCGCCGCGCGTTGCCAGGGAAGCGGCAATGATCCCGGCTCGCTCCATGCCAGACAGCAATTTATTGATGCTGGTCTCAACCTGATCCAGATATTCGCTATTATCGCTGATCAGAATCGCCTGGGCGTTTTCGTCATGTTCGGCCTGCGAGAATAAATCCATGGCAATCCAGTCGGGATTGGTCAGGCCATCGCAAATAATCAGTATTTCCGAAGGGCCGGCAATCATGTCTATGCCCACCTGGCCGAACACCAATTTTTTGGCGGTTGCGACATAGATATTGCCCGGGCCGACTATTTTATCGACAGCGGGTATGGTTTCCGTGCCATAAGCCAGTGCGGCGACAGCTTGCGCCCCGCCTATGGTGAACACCCTGTCAACCCCGGCAATATAGGCCGCCGCCAGAACCAGCGGATTGGTTTCGCCGCCAGGGGAAGGCGACACCATCAGTAGTTCACCTACCCCGGCAACCTTGGCGGGTATTGCGTTCATCAGTACCGATGACGGATAGGCGGCCTTGCCGCCCGGCACATACAAACCGGCCTTATCTAACGGCGTGACTTTCTGGCCCAGTATATTGCCATCCGTTTCGGTATATTGCCAGGATTGCAGTTTTTGATGTTCGGCGTAAGCCCTGATGCGCCCGGCTGCGATCTGCAGGGCGTCAGCCTGATCCGACGGCAGATTGTCCCAGGCCTGTTTAAGCGCGGCCTGTCCGAGCTCCAGCTCGGCGGCGCAATGAAAGCGGCCCTGGTCGAAACGATTGGTATAGTCGATCAGCGCCTGATCGCCATGGGTACGGACGGCGGAAATGATTTCCAGCACCTGGCGATGTATCTCCAGATCCTCAGCGGCATTCCAGCTCAGGCGCGCCTGCAGTTGCCGGTCAAAATCGGGCGCGGCGCTATCTATACGGGTCATGTTTAGGGTAGTCATCGTCTCACCGCCGAGATAAGGTCATTTCCAGTTGGTCTATCAGAGCCTGAATGGTCTGATGTTTCATTTTCATGGCAGCCTTGTTGACTACCAGCCGCGAGGTAATCAGGGTAATCAGCTCCCTGGGCTCCAGGCCATTGGCTTTCAGGGTGTTGCCGGTATCGACCAGATCGACGATGCAGTCCGCCAGGCCAACCAACGGTGCCAGCTCCATCGAGCCGTACAACTTGATGATTTCCGCCTGTATGCCCTGATCGGCAAAATATCGCTGGGCAATCCTGACGTATTTGGTAGCAACCCGGATACGTCCCGAAACTGGCGGCGCATCGACCCGGGCGGCGGTCATCAGCCGGCAGCCGGCAATACCCAGATCCAGCGGTTCGTAAAGGCTTTCGGCTCCATGTTCCAGCAGCACATCCTTGCCGGCAATGCCAAGATCGGCGGCGCCGTATTCGACAAAAGTCGGCACATCGGTAGCGCGAATGATCACCAGTTGCACATCCGGGCGAGTGGTTTGCAAAATCAACTTGCGGCTGGTTTGCGGATCGTCTATCGGTGAAATACCGGCCTCGGCCAGCAGCGGCAAGGCTTCTTCATAAATACGGCCTTTGGATACGGCGATTGTCAGCATGGTTTGCACCCTCAGCGTGGAACACGGCGAATGCTTGCTCCCAATTGCGCAAGCTTTTCTTCGATATGATCATAACCGCGGTCGATATGGTAGATTCTATCGACCAGTGTTTCGCCGTCCGCCACCAGCCCGGCGAGCACCAGGCTTGCAGAAGCCCGCAAGTCGGTAGCCATCACCGGCGCCGCCTTGAGTCTGTCGATACCGGAACAAATTGCGGTATTGGATTCCAGCTTGAGCTGGGCGCCCATGCGTTGCAGTTCCTGAACATGCATGAAGCGGTTTTCAAAAACAGTTTCAGTTATGAGACCCACGCCATCGGCAACCGAATTGAGCGCGGTAAATTGCGCCTGCATATCGGTCGGAAAAGCCGGATAAGGCGCTGTGCGGATGCTGACGGACTTTGGACGTTTGCCATGCATGTTCAGCTCTATCCAGTTATCGCCGGTAGTAATTTCCGCCCCTGCTTCGCGCAATTTGGCCAGCACGGCGTCAAGAATATGCGGATCGGTGTTTTTTAATTTGACCCGGCCACGGCTGATGGCGCCGGCCACCAGATAGGTGCCGGTTTCAATCCGATCCGGCAGAATGTCGTAATGCAGGCCGGGAACCCCTAGGGCGGCAACACCTTCGATTTCCAGAATGTCTGTACCTATCCCCTTTATTTTAGCGCCCATTTTGTTGAGAAAATACGCCAGATCGGAAACTTCCGGTTCCTTGGCGGCATTTTCGATGATGGTGACACCTTCGGCCAGTGTAGCCGCCATCAGAATGTTTTCGGTTCCGGTAACGGTAATTTTATCCAGTACCAGATGACAACCTTTCAGGCGTTTGGCAGCAGCATGAATGTAGCCCGCCTCGACCTGAATATCCGCGCCCATTTTGATAAGGGAATCGATATGGATGTCGACAGGCCGGGTACCGATCGCGCAGCCGCCGGGCAGGGAAACATGCGCCTCGCCGAAACGCGCCAGCAAGGGTCCAAGCACCAGAATTGAAGCCCGCATGGTTTTCACCAGTTCATAAGGGGCTTCATATTTATCGATGCTGCTGGAATCGACCTCGATATTCATTTTTTCGTCTACCATCAAACCCACACCCATCTGGCCCAGTAGTTCCATGGTGGTGGTAATATCATGCAAATGCGGAATATTGCCGATGCTGACCGGCGTTTCCGACAGCAGGGTGGCGGCCAGAATCGGCAGGGCGGCGTTTTTGGCTCCGGAAATACGGAGTTCGCCGGAAAGAGGCTTGCCGCCGGTTATGAGTAATTTATCCATGATATTGTTGTAATGAAGTAAGTGAGACAGGAACGCCTAGCGGGCGTCGCTTGAAAAATATTCGTTTTTGTCGAATCCGCTGAGTTTGGCGAGTGTGTACAACTGTTCCGGAATATTCTTGAAGGCCAGCCGTATATTGTTGCTGCGGCTGAGCTTGATCCATTCAATCATCAGCGCCAGTCCAGCGCTGTCGGTTGCTTCAACCTTAGCCAGATCAATGCAGATGCTGCCCGCGCCTTTCAGAAACTTGAGCGACTTGAGAGTCCGTCTGTCGATATTGGCAAAGGTCAGACTGCCGGTGACATGATAATAGCCCGGAGCCTGTTCGATTAACAACAATCTGGACATTAGTTGCCTGCTGTTTTGTTCAGGAAAAATTTGCCTATCATCTCTTCAAGCACAATCGCCGAACTGACATTGGTAATCCGGCTCTTGTCCCTCAGAAACTTGCCGGACAGGCCGGGACCCGGATCGATGCTGACATATTTTTCGCCCAGCAACCCTGCGGTATAGATGCTGGCACCGGAGTCATCCGGCAAATTGTTGTATTTTGCGTCAATGCGCATTTCCACAAGGGATTCAAGGCTTTCCCTGTCCAAAGTAATTGCAGAAACGCGACCGATACGCACGCCGGCTACCGAAACCGGCGATTTGACTTTAAGACTGCCGGAGTTCTGAAACCGGGCGGAAATCGTAAAACTGTCCCCGGCATCGTAATTACCCAGGTTGCTGACCTGCAAAGCCAAATAAAACAAGGAGACAATGCCGCAGGCGACAAAAAAACCGACCAGAATATCCTGAGTCCTTGAATGCTGCATGTTAAATATCTCCAAACATGAGTGCGGTTAAAATGAAATCGAGTCCCAGTATCGAGAAGGCTGAATTGACCACTGTGCGCGTGGTCGCGCGGCTAACCCCTTCCGAAGTGGGAACAGCGTCATAGCCCTCGAAAAGCGAGATCCACGACACCACAAAACCGAACACGACGCTTTTGATGACGCCGTTGATAATATCTTCATGGAAATCAATGGTGGCCTGCATTTGCGACCAGAAAGCGCCGTCATCGACACCCAGCATGGTGACGCCCACCATATGCCCTCCCATGACGCCAATCGCACTAAACAGGGCGGCAAGCAGCGGCATGGAGATAAACCCTGCCAGAAAACGTGGCGAAATAATGCGTTTTATCGGATCCACAGCCATCATTTCCATCCCCGACAACTGTTCGGTGGCTTTCATCAGGCCAATTTCCGCAGTCAGGGCTGAACCGGCCCGGCCTGCAAACAGAATGGCGGACACCACCGGCCCCAGTTCTCTCACCAGGGACGCGGCCACCATGACGCCCAGAGACTCGGCTGCGCCGAAATCGGTCAGTATGTAATATCCCTGCAGACCCAGCACCATGCCTACAAACAGGCCGGAGATGCTGATAATCAAAAATGACAGCACGCCTACGGAATACATTTGCCTGAGCAGCAGACCGGGACGCAGCAACACCACGCCTATCCCGTTCAGCGTGTACAACAGAAAAAACACGGCACGGCCGAGTTTGGCGAGACTGCCGAAGGTGCTTTTGCCCAGATTTTCAAAAATTTCAAGCATGTCTGAACCGGTAAGGAGGTTATTGGGACGACAGAAGATCGTCGAGATAGTCTTTTGCCGGGTAATGAAAATGCACCGGCCCATCCGCAGCGCCATTCAGAAACTGCTGCACCCAGGGTGAATCGGATTGCAGCAATTGTTGAGGCGTGCCCTGACCGGTAATTCTACCTTCCGAGAGCAGATAGATGTAATCGGCAATTGCGGCGGTTTCCTGAACATCATGCGAAACGATGATGCTGGTTAACCCCAGGGTGGAATTCAGCGCCTTGATCAGATGCACCAACGCCCCCAAGGAAATGGGATCCTGGCCGGTGAAAGGTTCGTCATACATGATCATCAACGGATCCAGGGCAATAGCCCGGGCCAGCGCCACCCGCCTAGCCATGCCGCCGGACAATTCATTCGGCATCAATTCCCGCGCGCCGCGCAAACCCACGGCCTGCAGTTTCATCAAAACCAGCGTGCGTATCATTGATTCCGGCAAACGGGTATGTTCCCGGAGCGGAAAAGCCACATTATCGTAAACGTTCATGTCGGTCAGTAGCGCACCGCTTTGAAACAGCATCCCCATCCGCTTGCGCAAATCATACAGCTCTTTGGTTTTTAGGGCGTGAACGTTCTGGCCGTCAACTTCAATCCGGCCAGCGTCCGGGTAAAGCTGACCGCCTATCAATTTCAGCAGCGTGGTTTTGCCGGTTCCGCTAGGCCCCATGATGGCGGTGATTTTACCACGCTGAATATCCAGACTAATATCATCGAAAATCCTTATCCGGCCCCTGGAAAAAGACAGATTTCTGACCGAAACGATGTGGTTTTCAGAACTTGCGCTATTAGCCATGTGGCAAAATCAGGGGATTTGTCTGGTTTATAAAGGCGCTATTCTCTATGAGGCGGCAAGAATAAGTCAATGACTTGAGGTGAAAAGATATGTAATAACATGCAATAATAGTTCCTATTTTTTAGTTTTCATCCGGGCGGAGCAGATTCACAGTGGGGCATGATCGGGATATTAAGGCATTGGCGCTGGCGGTGATACAAGCCGAAGCTCAGGCCGTTGCGGCGCTTGGCCAACAGATAAACGAGCAGTTTGTATATGCCTGCAGACTGATGCTGGCCTGCAAGGGACGGGTAGTGGTGATCGGGATGGGCAAATCCGGACATATTGCCGGCAAAATTGCCGCCACCCTGGCCAGCACCGGCACACCGGCTTTTTTTGTGCATCCGGGGGAAGCCAGCCACGGCGACTTAGGGATGATAACCCGGCAGGATGTTGTGCTGGCATTATCCAATTCCGGCGAAACCAACGAAATTTTGACAATTTTACCCATTATTAAGCGGCTGGGGACGCCACTGATCGCCTTGACGGGAAATCCAGGCTCGACGCTGGCAAAATTTGCGGACGCACATATCAATGTCGCGGTCGCACAAGAGGCCTGCCCGCTGGGTCTAGCTCCGACATCCAGCACCACGGCCGCATTGGTAATGGGGGATGCGCTGGCGGTTTCCCTGCTGGAAACCAAAGGCTTTACCCGCGATGACTTCGCCCTGTCCCACCCCGGCGGCACGCTAGGCAAACGCCTGCTGCTAAAGGTATCCGATGTGATGCATGCCGGGCTGGAAATGCCGGTTGTCGCCGAAACCGCCCTGGTCAGTCAGGCATTGCTGGAAATGACGGCAAAAAAACTGGGCATGACTGCCGTGATCACGACAGATCATCAGGTTGCCGGCATTTTTACCGATGGCGACCTGCGGCGAATGCTGGAAAAAAATCTGAATGTGCATCACACCGTCATCAATCAGGTGATGACCCGGTCTTGTACAATGATCGGCCCTGGCATGCTGGCGGCCGAAGCCATGCAGATCATGGAAAGCAAAAAAATCAACGCCTTGCTGGTAGCCGACGAAAACCGAAGTTTGCTGGGCGCTCTGAACATGCACGATCTGATCCGTGCCGGCATCGTTTAGGTGAAAGTCATGGCGGGTTTGACGCCGGAACAGGAAAAAATAATCAGAGGTCTGAAACTGCTAATTCTGGATGTCGACGGGGTTCTGACCGATGGCCGCCTGTTTTTCGACAATCAGGGCAACGAATACAAGTGCTTTCACGCCAGAGATGGCCATGGCATGAAGCTGTTACGGCAGACCGGCGTTGAAATAGCCGTGATTTCCGGTCGAAAATCGGCTTCCGTGGCATTGCGGATGCAAAATCTTGGAATTGAACATGTTTATCAGGGTCATGAAAACAAACGCGCGGCCTTTGATGAAATCCTTGATAATCTGCAATTGAATGCCGGGCAGGTCGCCCATATTGGCGACGATCTGCTGGATCTGCCCATCATGTCGCGGGTCGGCTTTGCGATTGCGGTACAGGACGCCAATTTTGCCGTTAAAAAGCATGCGCACTGGTGCACGCAGACGGCGGGCGGCTTTGGCGCGGTGCGCGAGGTCTGCGACCTGATCATGCAGGTACAGGGGCATTTTGATACGGTATTGCAAAGCTATTTATGATACAGCCGACACCAAAACTCTATTTCATCGTCGCCATACTGGCCCTGTTATCCTGGGGACTGGTACGCTGGAACGAAGAAGGTGACGTAGCCGTCAAAATTGCAGAAAATAGCCCCGATTTTTTTAGTACCGGCTATTACAAGGAACAAATGAACAATGAAGGCCTGCCTGAAAACGAACTGCTGGCGGAAACCATGCAGCACTATAAGTTTGACGGCTCGACGCATCTGCAAAAACCAGTCATGACCCTCTACGATTCTGCCGGCAATGCTCCCTGGAAAATTAGGGCGGATAATGGACTGATGGCGGCCGACGGCGAAAATTTGCAATTAATCGGCCAAACATCGATTCATCGCGATGCGTCTAAAATGAATGCCGAGCTGACAATCAATACTTACGACTTACATGTCAATCTGGCGAACAATTATGCCGAAACGGCTGCTTGGGCGGAAATTATCAGTCCGCCCAATGTTACATCGGGAACAGGAATGGAAACGATTTTTGTGAGTCCCATTAACTTGAAACTGTTATCAAAAGTCAAAGGGCGTTATGAGCTTAAATAATATGGCGGGCTTATGCCTGCTTCTGCTATCGGGCGCCGCATCCGCGCTTGAGGGCGACTCCAGTCAACCCATCTATATCGATTCCGATCACGCCATTTATGATGAAAAGATGGAAACCAGCACCTATATCGGCAATGTTCACGCCACCCAGGGCAGCATTAAAATTGACGGTGATCAACTAGTCGTTTATATGAAGGATGGCAATATTACCAAGCTGGTATCTACGGGCAATCCTTCCAAATTTAGACAACTACCCAGTATCGGCAAAGATGAAATGTTCGGCGAAGGCTTGGTGAACGAGTTTTATCCTGAAAAAAATTTGTTGATCTTTATGAAAAAAGCCTCAGTCTGGCAGGGAGACGCCAAACAATCCAGTGATTACATAGAATATGACACCAAGCTTTCGCTGTTGAAAGCCGGTGAACATACGACAGACGGAAAACGCGTGCATTCCGTGATCAAACCCAAGGCGCAGCCAGAGAAGGCGCAGTGAAATGACGCGCCTGCTTTCGGATCAACTGGTTAAACGCTATAACAATCGCAATGTGGTCGACGGGGTTAGCTTGCAGGTCCATACCGGTGAGGTGGTGGGGTTGCTCGGCCCCAACGGCGCAGGCAAAACCACCAGCTTTTATATGCTGGTGGGGCTAATCAAGGCGGACAGCGGCGAGATTTTTCTGGATGATCAGCGTATTACTCATCATCCGATGCATAGGCGGGCGCGTCTGGGCATAGGCTATCTTGCTCAGGAAGCTTCGGTATTCCGCAAACTGAGCGTGGAGGACAATTTCCGGGCGGTTTTACAAATTCGTGACGATTTGACCTCCGGCCAGATCGAGCTGATCATAGAAGATCTGCTGAACGAATTCAGCATCGGCCATTTACGCAAACAGATAGCCCTGGGTCTATCAGGCGGGGAGCGGCGCCGGGTAGAAATCGCCAGAGCTCTGGCGTCCGATCCGCAATTCATCCTGCTGGACGAACCCTTTGCAGGTGTTGACCCTATTTCCGTGCTTGATTTACAAAAAATCATCGCCCATCTGAAAGAGCGCGGCATCGGTATTCTGATCACCGAACACAAGGTCAGGGAGACGCTGGAAATATGCGATCGTGCCTATATCCTCAATGGTGGTAAAGTTATCGCCGAGGGGCGATCGCAACAACTTGTTGAAAACGAAGAAGTGCGCCGGGTTTATTTGGGCGACAAATTTAGTCTATAGGTCAAGACCGTCATGAAGCAATCCCTGCAACTTAGAATCGGCCAAAGCCTGACAATGACACCGCAATTGCAGCAGGCAATCAAGCTGCTGCAGATGTCTACCCTTGATTTGCAACAGGAAATCCAGCACGCGCTCGAATCGAACATCATGCTGGAACTGGACGAGGATGACATGCTTGGCCCGGATTACCGCGAAAAGAAAATCGATAACAGCGATCAACTGACCAGCGAGGGTTCACAAACCGACATTCCGAATGAACTGCCTGTCGATATAAGCTGGGACGATGTGTTTGAAAGCTCCATGTCGGTCAATGACGACAGCGGCGATACCGGAGAATTCGAGACCCAGCAAGGCAATATCGGCAGTGTCCACGACCATCTGTTATGGCAGCTTGAACTGCTGCCCGTTTCCGAACGCGATTACGCCATCGCCGTGGCGATTATCGACGCCATCAATAACGACGGTTATGTCACCAGCGAACTGAGCGATATATTTCAGGGACTGCAACCCCAGGTGGATTCGCTGGAAATGGATGAGGTGCTTGCCGTACTGCACATGATTCAGAATTTCGACCCGACAGGCGTTGGCGCGCTGGATCTGGCCGATTGCCTGCGCCTGCAATTACAGCAATTGCCGGACGAGACCGCGTACAAAACCGAAGCCATCGACTTTGTCCGGAACCATCTGGATTTGCTGGCCAGTTGCGATCAGGCAAAATTGATCAAACGCGTGGGGCTAAGCGAGGAACAGATGAAAGGCGTGCTGAGCCTGATTCGCTCGCTGGATCCGAAACCCGGCGCCCGGTTACAGGAATCCGATCTGGAATATGTGGTGCCGGATGTGTTTGTCAGCAAAGTCAAAGGCCAATGGGTCGTCACGCTGAATCCTGATATTGCCCCAAAATTACGGGTCAACCCTTTTTATTCCGGCATGATTAAACGGGCGGATAGCAGCCAGGACAATGTCAGCATGAAAAGCCATTTACAGGAAGCCCGCTGGTTCATCAAAAGTCTGCATAGTCGCAATGACACCCTGCTGAGAGTCGCCAAAAGCATCGTTGAAAAGCAGGGCGATTTTTTTGAGCATGGCGCTATCGCCATGCGGCCGATGGTGCTGAGAAACATTGCCGAAGAACTTGAATTACACGAATCGACCATTTCCAGGGTCACCACCCAAAAATACATGCATACCCCCAGAGGGGTCATCGAATTTAAATATTTTTTCTCCAGCCATGTCAGCACCTGTGGAGGAGGAGAGTGTTCGGCTACAGCCATCCGGGCGCTTATCAAAGAATTGGTCGGCAACGAAAATCCGGCCAAGCCATTAAGCGATAGTAAAATATCCGACTTATTGAATGAGAAGGGCATCAATGTTGCTCGCCGCACCATTGCAAAATACCGTGAGGCGATGTCCATTCCTTCCACCAGCCAACGGAAAAGGCTAATATAATCCAATCTGGAAGCACATTTTTAATCAGGAGTAATCCATGCAAATTAGTATCACAGGCCATCACGTAGAAGTGACAGATTCATTAAAAGCCCATGTTGAAGAAAAAATCGGCAAGTTAAAACGCCATTTCGACAATGTGGTCGATGTACATGTCATTCTGACAGTTGAAAAGCTGGAACAAAAAGCCGAAGCAACCGTGCAGATCAGTGGGGCCAAACTATTTGCCGATGATGTTCAGGAAGATATGTATGTCGCAATTGACAACATGGTCGATAAACTGGACAGACAGATCGTCAAATTTAAAGAAAAAAACCAGAACCATCGCTAATCGGAGCAGAACGGTGCAGGCGGAAAACATTCAGCCTGCACCGTTTCGATCAATGAGACTGATTATCGTCAGCGGCTTATCCGGATCCGGAAAAAGTATTGCCCTCAATACTCTGGAGGATTGCGGCTATTACTGTATCGATAATCTCCCGATTACCCTGCTGGAGGATTTCATCGACAATGTCATGCTCAGGGACAGGGATACATACCGTAAAACCGCAATTGGCATCGACGCCAGAAACCGTAGCGAAACACTGGCGGAATTTCCGAACAGCCTGGAACTGATTCGCAGCAAGGGAATTGACTGCGAAGTCATTTACATGGAGGCCGAGGAAAGCATCATTCTCAAACGCTATAGCGAAACCCGGCGTCGCCACCCGCTGACGACGATAGACCGCCCTTTACGGGAAGCGCTGGACATTGAACGGGACATGTTGCGGCCGCTTGCCGTACGCGCGGATGTGGTGATTGACACCAGCTATACCCATTACCACAAATTGCGCGAATTTCTGAGAAACCGGCTGGGCGAACAGGGCGCCCCTTCCTTGTCATTTCTGTTTCAGTCTTTTGGTTTCAAATACGGCATACCGCTGGATGCCGATTTTGTTTTCGATGCGCGCAGCCTTCCCAATCCTTACTGGGCGCCCGAATTAAGAGGCCTGACCGGAAAAGATGCCGCCGTAATCGATTTTCTGAAAAATGACGCGACCGTCAATGATTTTCTGCGCGATATCGGCGACTTCATAGGCCGATGGGCACCCCGTTTCGAATCGGACAACAGAAGCTATTTAACCATAGCCATTGGCTGCACCGGCGGACAGCATCGTTCCGTGTTTCTGGTCGACGCCCTGAGCAGCCATTTTCAAACGATTACCCCGAACGTGATAGTCAGACATCGGGAATTGCGTTAATGGACGACTTGTCCGCCACGCTTATTCAGCCCGAACCAGCTTACCTGCGGGCTTTTTGTTTGTTCCGCCGCGAACTGCGGTAACGCAGTGTTTTTTTATTTGGAAAATGATAATATTCGATCACAGATCAAGCTGATTATCAGGATTCAATGGCAACCGATGCATGTTCTTCAAAAATGATGGCTTTAGAGTTTAAAAGTACCACGCTTACTGTGCCGGTGTTGCTGTTAGTCAGTAATGATTTAACAGATATCGACCATCAATTGCAGGAGAAAGTGGCTCAGGCGCCTGAGTTTTTTAAAAGCTCGCCGCTAATTATTGATTTTCAGAAGCTGACCAGCCAGAACACGGCGCTATCCGTCCAGGAAATTGTCGATCTGATCAGACAGCATGGTTTTATGCCTATTGGAATTCGCGGTGGCGACGAATCTCAAAATAAGGAGGCTTCCGCGCTGAGTTTGCCGGTTTATGCAACTCACAGCCAGAATACCCCGCCTGCCGATAAAAAGCCGGAGAAGATCATGCCGGCCAAAGAGGCTGACAACACGCCGCCGGAAAACAGGCTGATTTGCCAGCCGATTCGCTCCGGCCAGCGAGTCTATGCCCGGGGCGACCTGATTGTTACCGCGACTGTCAGCGCGGGGGCCGAGATCATGGCCGAAGGCAATATCCATATCTACGGCTCGTTGCGAGGCCGTGCGCTGGCCGGTGTCCTGGGAAATGGCGAATGCCGCATTTTTTGTTCGGATTTACAGGCTGAACTGATATCCATAGCCGGTATTTATCAAATACGCGATGATTTAAGCAGTTATCCTGCTCACAAGCCGGTGCAAATCAGTCTGGATAATCAGACGCTCATTATTAAAGATATTTAAGTTTTTCTTGGAGAAATAGCATTGGCCAGAATAATCGTAGTAACATCAGGCAAAGGCGGTGTAGGTAAAACTACTACCAGTGCGGCGATCGCAATGGGCCTGGCCAAGCGGGGACACAAAACGGCGGTCATCGATTTCGACGTCGGCTTGCGTAATCTCGACCTGATCATGGGGTGCGAACGCCGGGTAGTCTATGATCTGGTGAATGTCATCAACAACGAAGCCAGCTTGAACCAGGCATTGATCAGGGACAAACGTTGCGATCAGCTATACATCCTTCCCGCCTCGCAAACCCGAGACAAGGACGCCCTGACCACCGACGGCGTCGGCAGGATTCTGGAAGAACTTTCAAAAGAGTTCAAATACATAGTCTGCGACTCGCCGGCAGGCATCGAACGCGGTGCCACCCTTGCCATGTATTTTGCCGACGACGCCTTTGTGGTAACCAATCCCGAAGTTTCATCGGTTCGGGATTCAGACCGGATGCTGGGTATTTTGTCCAGCAAATCACGGCGGGCCGAAAATGGCGAAGAACCGATCAAGGAATATTTATTGCTATCAAGATATTCGCCCGACCGGGTTAAATTAGGTGAAATGTTGAGCGTAGACGATGTGCAGGAAATTCTATCCTTGCATCTGCTCGGCGTCATTCCAGAATCCAAATCGGTTTTGAATGCATCGAACTCGGGCATCCCTGTGATTCTGGACGAACAAAGCGACGCCGGACAAGCGTATGCAGACATCGTCGCCCGCTATCTTGGCGAATCCAGACCACACCGATTTATTGAAGAAGAGAAAAAGGGTTTGTTTAGTAAACTGTTCGGGAGTAAATGATGAGCCTCTTGGATTATTTCAGATCGTCTAAACCCAACACCGCCTCTCTGGCCAAGGAGCGACTGCAGATTCTGGTCGCGCATGAACGCTCATCCCGCAATCAACCCTCCTATCTGCCAAAATTGCAACAGGAATTGCTGGAAGTGATACGCAAGTATGTCAATGTCCAGCAGGATGCGATCACAGTCAATTTTGAACAGGATGGAAATCAGGAAACCCTGGAACTTAATATTGTATTACCCGATGAGCATTAATTATAGATACTTGCTGCATATCAATCTTTAGCGCCACCGCTCCCTGCCCTTTCCGGAAAGAGCAGGGTTTAAAAAAATCCTAAATTTGATATGCGAATACTATAATATACCGTTATCATAAGCGTTTGGTGAAAAGTCCGGAGACCATCCGTTCGTGGTGGGCCGAGTCGAACCATGAACGGATGATCCTACGCAACAGGCTGTTGCGGACTGAAACTTCAGCGAGCTTAATATCGTGCGCTTATAGTGACGCACACCCAGTGCGCCGAACCTGATCGAACATGAAAGCCCGATTTTTTTGTCAAAATGTGAGGAGTTGAAATGAGTGAGATAATTGGTGAAGCAGCTGGTAAAATCTGGCAGTATCTGGATTCAAACGGCGAGGCCAGCGTAAACAAGGTAACCACCGAAACCGGACTGAACAAGAACGATGTTCAGCGCGGCATAGGCTGGCTGGCCAAAGAAAATAAAATCAATATTATGACAAATGGCCGGGTCGAAACCCTTTCCTTAAAATAAAGGCCGCGCTTTTCCGCCTGAAGCCTGGGTATCATCCTTAACCCGCGACTTCGGGCGGGAGTTTCTCAGGCATGCGGCAGCCTTGCCATCATATATCCGGATTCTGGCTGGCCTGAACAGGGGGAGCTTATTCCGGTAAAATTCACTGCTGCAGCGCATATAATTGTGCTGTTTTTTATTGCAAAGACCAAACACATCTATATTCCATAGACTGGAGATACCCTCTCGAAATGAAAGCCAAAATCGCCACTTTTTTAACTCTGGTCTTCCTGGTCGCCATAAACCTCGCGATCTGGTCTTATGTGAACAATCCCCTGAAACTGCCATCATGGAGCCAAACCATGATGGGCCTGACCTACAACTCGCAGCGCCGCGACACCAATCCACTCAAAGGCATCTATCCGACCAAACAGCAGATTGGAGAGGATATGGCGCTTCTGGCGGGCAAAGCCTATTCGATCCGAACCTATACTTCGCTGGAAGGCATGGAAGTGGTGCCGGAACTGGCCAGCAAATATGGCGAGCATCTGGCGATGGGAGCCTGGATAGACAACAATCTTGAAAAAAACCGCCGTGAAATTGAAAGCCTGGTTTTATTGAGTAATCAATACCCCAAGGCTATTGTCCGCGTTCTGGTCGGCAACGAAACCCTGTTAAGGCAGAACGTCGAAGTTGAACAATTGATCGATTATATCCGGGAAGTCAAAAAACGCACCTGGAAACCGGTAAGTACCGCAGAAAACTGGGACATCTGGAAAGTGCATCCGGAACTGGCCGCCGAAGTCGATTACATCGCGGTACACATCCTGCCCTACTGGGGCGGCATCGCTCTGGAAGATGCGGTCGATTTTGTCTTCGACCGCTATCATGAATTGCAGAAGCTCTATCCCGACAAACCGATAGTCATCACCGAGGTTGGCTGGCCGTCGGACGGCCAGCCTTATGGACATGCGACGGCCTCGCTGGCCAATCAGGCAAAATTCCTGCGGGAGTTTCTCAATCGCGCCACAAATGAAAACCTGATTTATTATGTCGTCGAAGCTTTTGATCAACCCTGGAAAATCGAAATCGAAGGCACTGCCGGCGCCTACTGGGGGCTTTTCAATATAGACAGGCAACCAAAATTCCCCATGGAAGGCGATGTCCTGGCGAACCCGAGCTGGCAAAACTGGGCAACCGGAGCCGCAATACTGAGTTTCATACTCATGGCGGCGTTTCTGTTTACCCGGAAAAGCCTGAAACTGACCGGCAAACTATTTTTCGGCATTGTCGCCAATCTGGCGGCTTCGGTATTATTCTGGTCGGCATCGATTGCCGCAGCCCAGTACCAAACGACTTTCTCCGTGGTATTCTGGGCCATCCTGCTGATGATGCAGCTCATGGCGATTCTGGTGCTGCTCACCGAAAGCCTGGAAATAGCCGAAGTCATCTGGCATCGAAAAGGCCGCAGAACTTTCCAGCCGCTGACCCCGGATCCGGAATTCAGATATCCCAAGGTATCCGTGCATCTGCCTATTCATAACGAACCGCCGGAAATGGTGCGCAAAACCCTCAACGCATTGGCCAAGGTCGATTACCCGAATCTTGAAGTGCTGGTAATGGATAACAACAGCAAGGATCCGGCAGTCTGGCAGCCCGTCCAGGCCGATTGCGAAAGGCTAGGCCCGATGTTCCGTTTTTTTCACCTTGATAACTGGCCCGGATACAAGGCGGGAGCCATCAATTTTGCCCTGACCAATACCGCCGAAGACGCTGAAATCATTGCCGTCATAGACAGCGATTACATTCTCTCCCCCGACTGGCTGAAATCCATGGTGCCTTATTTCGACCGGGAGAATGTCGGCTTTGTTCAGTCGCCGCAGGATTATCGCGACCTGTATCAGGGTACATTCAAAACAATGTGTTATTGGGAATACGCCGGATTCTTCAATATCGGCATGGTGCAGCGTAACGAATATAACGCCATCATTCAGCATGGCACCATGACCATGATCAGAAAATCCGCATTCGATAAAGTCGGCGCCTGGGGCGAGTGGTGTATTTGCGAAGACAGCGAACTGGGTTTGCGCCTATACGAAGCAGGTTACGATTCGGTTTATTGCAAACAGTCATTTGGCCGTGGCTTGATGCCCGATACATTTTCCGGCTATATGACTCAGCGTTTCCGCTGGGTGTATGGTGCCATGCAAATCATCAAACAGCATTGGCGGCATTTTTTACCGAACAAAAATTCGGCGCTCACCTCCGCCCAGCGCTATTATTTTGTGGCGGGGTGGCTGCCGTGGTTTTCCGATGCGCTGGCATTGCTGTTTACCGTAACCAGCCTGATATTGACAGCATTGCTGGTCGCCGATCCCCGTCATAGCGAACTGCCGGTAGACGCCTTCTTGCTGCCAACCATAGGTTTGTTCGCATTTAAAGTGCTGCGCGGCCTCTGGCTGTACAAAGCGCGCGTGGCCTGCTCGCTGTTTCAGGCCCTGGGCGCGGCGCTGGCCGGATTATCGCTGACGCATACCGTGGCGCGCGGCACCCTGCAAGGTCTGTTTACCTCCGGCAAACCGTTCATGCGCACCCCCAAATATGAGCAGCAAGGGCCGTTGGTGGCCGGGCTGTTAATTATCTGGCAGGAACTGCTGTTGCTGGTGCTATTGCTGGCGGGCATTATCGCCATGCAATCCATTGAACATTTCGATAATCTTAGCGGCAGATTATGGATTGCGGTGTTATCGGTGCAATCGGTGCCCTATATCGCCACGCTGCTGACCATTTTAATCAGCGTGGCGCCCAATTATTTGAAGGGCCATCAATTGTCGGCCGACCAGATGGATAGCGATCAATAGCTTTGGGCAAGGCCGGCCTGGCTTTCGGCCACCCGAAAAACCGGGCCTTTCCGGCAGGCTAAACATCACAGGTGGAGTAATTGCCTTGCCAAAAGCCTCTTTGGCTTACCGGCCTTTCGGCTTCGCACAAAATACCTGATCGAAAGGCGGTTTTTCGGAACTTTCCCGGCCTCTGGTAAGAACCGGCTATTGAAACTCCGGATTTTCCTGTGCGATTTTCTTCCTAAAACAGGTTTTTTTTCAAAAAACACCTTGTCAAAAAAACCCTAAAACCCGGAATAGAAGTATTTACCGGAATGCCGCCACGCTGAATTGCTAAACAATATCCATTAAAAATCAAATAATTACGGACTCATTAACACAATATTACAACGAACAAGCCGCTTGATCACTTTTGTCATAATATGTTAACAGCCGGAGTCAATCTTTTTTTACTTTGACAACAGCAATTGCTATGTATAATGACACCGATTTAGCAAGGTAATCGTTGTCGCTTTTCCAAGTCTTCCACTACCCGCTTTATTCACAACCCCTGTAACACGCCAGAAATGGCTTTTTTAAGCAAGAGAGATTTATGTCAGTACAAGTAGAAGGCAAAGTTAAATGGTTTAACGATGAAAAAGGCTTCGGTTTCATCGAGCAAGAAGGCGGCAAAGATGTGTTTGTACACTTCAGCGCCATTAACGGTAGCGGACGTAAAACTCTGAAAGAAGGGCAACGTGTGACCATGGAAGTAACCACTGGTCAAAAAGGTCCTCAAGCGGAAAACGTTACGCCGTTATAAGCCCAAGGCGATATATCAGGCAGAAAAGCCGCCTGGATAGGGGCTTTTCTGCCGAGAAGCACCCCTCCGTCATTCTAGCGTGGCTGGCGCTAAAATTCCGTGCGGCCGTTAAACGCATGGGAGAGGGTGTTACGGTCAATGAATTCAAGCTCGCCGCCCATCGGTATGCCATACGCGATGCGGGTAGCGCGAATATTGAATTTTGCGGCAATCTCGCCCAGAAAATGCGCCGTAGCCTGGCCTTCCACCGTGGAGTTGGTCGCCAGAATCATTTCGCTTATCCGGCCTTCAAGCATATGCTGCTCCAGACGGCTTATTCCAAGCTGGTCGGGACCAACACCATCCAGGGGCGACAATCTACCGTGCAGAACAAAATACCTGCCCTTGTAGGTGGTGGCCTGCTCAATAGTCCAGGCGTCGGCCGGGCTTTCAACCACGCATAGCAGGGATGCGTCCCGCCCGGAATCGCTGCAGATTTCACATAGCCCGGCTTCAGTAAAGGTACGACATTCCCGGCAATGACCAATGTCCAGCATGGCTTGCGCCAGAACGCGACTTAGACGGCTGGCGCCGTCGCGGTTACGCTGTAATAAATGAAAGGCCATGCGTTGCGCCGATTTCGGGCCAACCCCCGGCAAACAGCACAGGCATTGAATCAATTCTTTTAGCAGGCCCTGGTTTTGCATGTCTAGAAAGGCATCTGAAAACCGGGGGGAATGGGGATGCCGGCAGTTACATCAGCCATTTTCTCCTTTTTCATTTTGCCGACCTTGTGCACCGCGTCATTAATCGCCGCCGCCACCAGATCTTCCAGCATGTCCTTATCCTCGTCCAATAGCGATGGATCGATACTGACTTTGCGGACTTCACGTTTGCCGGTCATCAGAATGGTGATCAGTCCACCACCCGATTCGCCCTGTATTTCGATGTTTGCCAGTTCTTCCTGAGCTTTTTTGAAATTATCCTGCATTTTTTGGGCTTGCTGCATAATACCCGCCAGTGCGTTTTTCATATTTTCTCCTACGTCTAATTAAGTGGCTCAATACTGCCAGGTAGAATTCTGGCGCTAAAAGTTTCTTTCAGGGCCTGTACTGTCATGTCGTTATTAATATGATCAATAGCCGCCTGCTGCCTGTCTTCCTGCACCTTCCGCATTTCGATCGCCGGCGTCATCTGCGCCGTCTCCCGCTGCGTAATAACCAGCTTGACGGCCTTGCCGTAATAAGCTTGCAGGGCGTCACGCAAATTGTCTTCGGCTTTATTGCCAATCCGTTGAAACGCCGGATCCAGTATCAACTGGCAGCTATCGTCCTCCATACCGGCAAGCACACAGTTATTCGCCAGTTCCCGAGCTCTACCGACCAGATTTAAAGCGGCAATAATTTCCTGCCAGTCCGCGGGCTTTGCTTCACCCGGCCGAGCAGTTTTTTTTTGTTCCAGTGGTGGCGACTGATGATACGCCACTCCCGGTTTCGGCGCCGCTGTTCTGACCGGCGGCAGAATCTTTGCCTCGCTGTCCACGGTTTGCGGGCGGAACGCCAGCATTCTGAGCATCACCATTTCAAAACCGCTACGTGGATCGGGCGCCATGTCCAGATCTCTTTGCCCAATCAGACCGATCTGATAAAAAAGTTGCACGTCTTCCGCCAAAAACGCTTGCGCCAGATCAGCGATAAAATCCCTGTCGAATTCGGGATCGACAAACTCAGGCAATTGCTGGGTGACGGCGATACGGTGCAGAATTCGCAAGATCTGCTGTAAAATATCGGCAAAATCTGGGGTTAATTCGGCAATATCCGAAATTTTCGCCAAAAGCCCTCTGCCATCGCCGGCAGCCAGGGCGTGTAAAATATCATCTATCGGCTGTTGCGCAACCGTACCCAGCATACCTGTCACCGCAGCCAGATTGACGCTGCCGCTACCGTAGACTATAGCCTGATCAAGCAGACTCAAGGCGTCGCGCAGGCTGCCATCAGCCGCCCGGGCCAGCAGCTTGACGGCCTGATCTTCGAAGCCGATATCTTCCTGTTTCAGAATAAACTGTATCTGTGCGGCAATCTGGCCGGGCAATAACCGTTTAAGATTGTATTGCAGGCAGCGCGACAGAACCGTCACCGGAATTTTATGCGGATCGGTGGTCGCCAGCAAAAACTTCACATGGGCCGGCGGTTCTTCCAGGGTCTTTAACAAAGCATTGAAACTATGCCCGGACAGCATGTGCACTTCATCGATCAGATACACCTTGTACCGACCCTGACTGGGCGCATACTGAACATTGTCCAGCAGATCGCGGGTATCTTCAACCTTGGTACGCGAGGCGGCGTCCACCTCAATCAGATCCATGAAACGGCCCTGTTCAAAATCCCGGCAAACCCGGCATTGGCCGCATGGATTGTAATCTATTAAATTTTCACAATTGATGGCTTTGGCTAAAATGCGGGCGACAGTGGTTTTGCCCACGCCGCGCGTGCCCGTGAATAAATAGGCATGGTGTAGCCTATCATGCTGCAAAGCGTGAATAAGGGATTGACTGACGTGTTCCTGACCGACAAGCTGCTTGAAATTGCTTGGACGCCATTTCCTGGCAAGAACCTGATAAGCCATAGCGACAAGGATAGGAAAGCGTTTGGGCGGATACTGCGCCAGCCACATCCCGGCACACGAATCTGCTGCTACCGTTGCTCCCTTCCGGACCTGGCGGGGTTTACAGCGTATCGTTGCGAGAGAACCGACACAGTACCCATAAAAACACCGGCTAATGGCCGATGGGTTGGCAATTATGCTCAAATTTTTCTATTTAAGCAAATTAAAATTCATGTTCCGATCCTGCCGGCTGGTATTCGCGCTTCCCGCCATCAGCCTAGCAGTCCCAAAAACCGCTCCCAGTCGAACAATGGCCCCGGATCATTTTTGCGGGAAGGCGCTATATCGCTATGGCCGACAATCTGCTGCCTGGACAGTCCGGGATAATTAACCAGTAAAACCCTGACCACTTCCGCCAGACACTGGTACTGGCTGTCGGTATAATCCTGGGCGACCGAGCCTTCCATTTCGATGCCTATCGAGAAATCATTACAGCGCTCCCTGCCTCGGTAGCTGGATTGGCCGGCATGCCAGGCACGCCGATTAAACGGCACATACTGCCGTATGCCGGCATCCCGCCGAATCAGCAAATGCGCCGAAACCCTAAGCTGATGAATGTCCTTAAAATAGGGATGCCCCTCGGGATCCAGGCAATTGCAAAACAGTTGATCCACATAATTGCCGGTGAACTGACCGGGCGGCAGACTAATGCAATGAATCACCAGCAATGAAATATCTTCGGAATCCGGCCGCTCGTCACAATTCGGCGAAACAACCTGACTGGCGCAATTAAGATAGTGATCGCGTATTATCATCTGCTTGGCTCCCCACAATATCCACGCATTTATACACACTATTCCTAGCAATCCGCTCAAACAGACGGCAATGCCGATTATAATATCAGGCAAGCAAATCACCAGCCATTATTCCATGCAACCCAGCACATCCGACATTGCCGCCTTTCTCGCCGAAGACATGGGTAACGGCGATTTGACCGCCAATATCATTCCGCTTGCGACCCGAGCCAGCGCGACGGTCATTACCCGGGAACACGCCATCCTCTGCGGACAGGCGTGGTTCGACGCCGTATTTCGGCAACTGGATCAGCAAGTTGAGATTGAATGGCTGCACCGGGACGGCGATGCGGTTACCGCCGGCTCACAGCTGTGCAGACTCGAAGGCTCGGCCCGCGCCTTGCTGAGCGGCGAACGTACCGCGCTGAATCTGCTGCAGACCCTGTCCGCTACCGCGACCTGCGCCCGCCAGTATGCCGACGCCGTGGCCGGAACCGGCTGCAAGGTGCTGGATACCCGCAAAACCATACCCGGCCTGCGGCTGGCGCAAAAATACGCCGTCCGTTGCGGCGGTTGTTTCAATCACCGCATAGGGCTGTTCGACGCCATCCTGATCAAGGAAAATCATATCATAGCCGCCGGCTCCATTGCCCGGGCTGTTGCGTCGGCAAAAGCCGGCCCGCAAGCCAGCATTGAAATCGAGGTGGAAAATTTGCAGGAATTTCGACTTGCCCTGGCCGCGCGACCCGATCGCATCATGCTGGACAATTTCCCGATCGCCGACACCCTTCGGGCCGTGCAGGAAAATAACGGCAAGGTGGAACTGGAGGCTTCCGGCAACATCACCCTGCAAAACATCCGCTCGGTGGCGGAAACCGGGGTCGATTATATTTCGATTGGCGCCTTGACCAAAAATCTGCATGCTACCGATCTGTCGATGCGGATCGAGCTGCTGACAGACTGAAAGCGGCTCAATCTAAAAGCCGGCGGCGATGCGCCAGAAAGCGGGATCGCCCGCCGACCGCTAAGTCACAACATCCAGCATTTCGTCATCGTACAGCCGCTGCTTTTTCCAGTCGGCAAATTTGCTGTCGTCAAATTCAGCGTCATTGTCGATGGCATGTTCATAACAGCTCCGGAACAGGCGCGCGGTACGGAAGGCATGCAATTCATCGTCGGCGGTGACGGTCTGCACATTCCCGACCTGAAAGGTTTTATTACGCGATTTGCCATCCTTGACCCAGAACACGGTATAGCATAAATAGCTTTTATCCTTACGGCTGTCGAATTTGATGGTTCTGGAAACACCGGTTACGCCGGTAGTGGTTTTATTTTTAGGCGGTTTTAAAAACCGGGTCTTGCTGCCTTTCAACACCACCAGCATCTGATCCCGCCAGGTGATGGCCGCCTTGAGCGACTTGGTTTTGCTGCCCCACAATTTATGGGAAAAATAACGGCTGCTTTCTTTGCCGCGGCGAACGATGCGCACTTGAAACCCGAAAGCATCGGGCTCGGTTATATGTTTTACTTTTGTCATACGTCTTCATCAAAAGAAATTAACATAAAAAACTCGCGGAAGGACTCTCGAAACACAGGCGAGCTACCTTTTGTTTAAGATACGTTTTCAAATTAACGCTTATCAGCCGGTTGCGCAAGCATAATTTTCGCGCATTAAAAGTCGATTCCCGAGTAATTTAGTGTAGAATAGCAAACGGCCTTTGCGAAGAGGCGTAATCAACCTCGTAACCTTTTGTTTTTAAAACTAATCCGGAGAAAATAGATGAGTGTTTTAGTAGGCAAGCAAGCACCTGATTTTACAGTTCCTGCGGTACTGGCGGACGGCCAGATCGTGGACTCTTTCAGCTTTTCCGCAGCGACCAGCGGCAAATATGCTGTAGTTTTCTTCTACCCACTGGATTTCACTTTCGTCTGCCCAAGCGAGCTGATTGCACTGGATCACCGTATCGACGAATTCAAAAACCGCGGTGTTGAAGTCATCGGCGTATCCATCGATTCACATTTCACACACAACGCCTGGCGCAATACCCCGGTCAACCAGGGTGGTATCGGCCCTGTCCGTTACACGCTGGCTGCGGATATCAAGCACACTATCGCCCAGGATTACGATGTCGAATCAGCCGGCGGGGTTGCTTTTCGCGGCAGCTTCCTGATCGATAAAGCCGGCATGGTTCGCCATCAGGTCGTCAACGACCTGCCGCTGGGCCGTAATTTTGACGAACTGCTGCGCATGGTCGACGCCCTGCAATTCCACGAAGCACACGGCGAAGTTTGCCCTGCAGGCTGGAAAAAAGGCGATGCCGGCATGCATGCCAATCCGGAAGGCGTTGCAGCTTACCTGAGCGCAAATTCCAACAAACTGTAAGCTCTGATTCAAACCTGCAAACCCGGCGTACTGTGGCAAACAGTACGCCGGGTTTGTTGTGAAACGCCAGCGCCTTTTGTTTAGCCGGCGTAGCCCCGAATGCAATGAAATCAGCCAACGGCAAGCCATGCCCGGAGTCTGGATTGTATATAGTCTGTAGACAATCTTTCCTGTTCCAGCCTCGAGGCCAGCCTATCTATATTTTTTAAACTTGAGAATATCCGGATTTCTGAGTCGGTCAGAAACTCAGGTACACCATCGACGGATTTTCGCTCGCCGACCATGCGCTCTTTATGCAGGTCAAGAGTCTCTTCGTCCATCATCAGCACCTCCACATTCGGCAATCTGGATCGCACGTCGCTCAGGATGGAAAGTCCCCAGGTATCGATATCTCCCCAGTAGGCCACGCGCCTGGATTTAAGCCACGTCGCATCCATCCAGGCCACGTTTTTTCCGCCGCCGAATACGGCGATAGTGTCCTGAAGCGCAGGCAATCCCAGTCCTGACTCCATATTTTCGACCACCAGGATGTTGCCGGCGGGAAGCGGCTGCTGTTTCAATACTTCGCCGGATAATTGCAGCACAGGAAGACCCGCCATTTTTGATTTTGTGCTTTCACACAGCGGGCGTACCGTTAACCATCCCCTGGGATTAGCATGGCAGCCAAGCCATTCGAGCAGTCCGCCGGTATTCGTCACGGCACGGTCATGCACGATATCCAGAATGTCGGCAATCAAAGCCGGATAATTTTCTAAAAACTTGGTGTCGACCCCGACCAGCGGCAACGCCCTGAGGTATTTTCCCTCGCCCATCCCGGGCGTTAATTGCCCGATCAAATTGGCCAGCAGCCGGGAATCGGCAGGACGCATCAGCTCGACCGTGCTGAGGTGCCTGACCAATGCCGAATAGGTATCGGGGTAAATCTCCAGCAAGGGCGACATATTGGCCGTCCAGACATGGCTGCGCATTACCGCCTCGTCACCGACAAACTCGATCAATTCCCGGATGTTGCTTAAAATAAATAATTTGGGCACCGTCTGCGTGGAAAGTTTGCGGTAGTTCCGGCTATCCCATTCCACAAACCGTTGCGGGGCGTAAGCGCGCCACTGACTGATGAATTTTTGGTAATGGGCCATATCCTCAATGGCGGAATGGCCTGTTGGCGGCTTCAGCCCGATGCGAATCGGAAACGGTTTCTGATTCAGCAGACGCGATTTTAAGGCGGCAATATTTCGCCATTCTTTCATTAAAACAAGCTCTTTTACCTCGGCGGGCAACAGTCCCCACGGTCTAGCCATTCTCAAGCTCCACGCCCAACGCCTGCGCTTCCATCCCCAGCTTTTGCCGGCGCTGCTGTTCCAGCCGCTGGTCAATTTCTTCCCAGGTGACTTCACATAAACGGCTTTCATGATTATCCTGATCGCGCTCGGCAATCAGCAGGGATCGCGCCGACTCTCTGGCCAAATTCAGATTTTTGTAGGGCGTTATCAGGTTGACGTGGATATGCAACTCTTTGAATACCCGCAGCACTCGGCGGCTGACCGCCTCCGCGGTATTGGAAAAAGCCTCATCCAGAAATACCGTACAGTAAACGGGCCGGTCATAACCATTCGGGGTCAACACATAAGATAGGCTAGCGGCGACGATGGCGCCCGCGAACGATTCCTTCTCGCCGCCGGACTTGCCGCTCGAGGACTCCAGCACATCCCGAACTTCGCGCGTTTCGGTATCCAGCTCTTCGGCGTAAAAAGACATTTGATAGCGCGGATCAAGTAGTCTTAAACTTTCCAGCGTGTTTGCAGTGGCCGGATTACTGGCTTTTTCCAGAATTTCGACCACCGCTTTTAATTGCTCGAACCGGGCTTCGTGATCCTCGCTGCTGGCCTGGCTCAAAACGGTTCGTACCTTTCTTTTGAAATCCTGAATGTGCGGATAGGGCTCGCCTTTGCTTCCCAGCTTCAGATGCGAGCCAGGTCGAAACTCGGTTCTGGCCAAAACCTGGTTGATGGTGCCGATGCGCTCGTTGATATCGTCGCGCTCCGAATCGAGGCGCTGATCGATACGCGCCAAGGATTGCGTAGCGTGTTTATTAAGCCGCTCGACGAACTGTTCGACCAAATTCGGCAAACCTTCCTCTTCAAGCTGCCGTAAATGTTTCAGATATTCTTCCAGACTGGCGGCATCGCTTCCCCAGTCTTCAGCCACGACTCGCCATTTGTCGTGGGAACGGAAAGCGGACATGATGCCTATCGCCCTTTTTTCCGCCTCAAACTGTTTATTTCTGGCTTTTTCATGTAGATTTTCGATATCCCTGTCGTGCTTTCCCTGCAACGAGACGGCATTTTCCAGATCGCTTTCCAGCAGCAGGCCGACACGTTTAGCCAGCAGATCCCGCACCTCGTCCGCCATGCCGGAACGGGCGGCCTCAAGCGCCTGATCCTGTTTATGCCTGGCGTCGCTCAGCGTCCTGGAAAGCTCGGCCTCCTGTCTATTCGCTTCCACTATTTGGTTTCTGATCCCGGCCAGCGCCAGCCTGACTTCTTCCAGACGCCGCATTGCCGTTTCCAGCGCATTGCCGCCCAACTCGAGTAGCGCGATATCCTGCCGAAGCCGCTCGACTCTGGCATGCCATTTAGGCGCGTTGATCTCCTCCCACGAATACGCAAGAATCCGATTCCAGATAGCCTCCCGTTCGCCGACCCGGTTAAGTTCCAGTCTGGCGTTTTCCACGGCCTTATAGAGTTCGCCGACCATTTGCCCGGTCTCGGTCAAATCATTTTGCAGCAAGACAAGCCGTGATTTATTGGAGAAGCCTAATTGCCAGCGCCGACGATCATCGATTTTATGCTGGTCTTTTTTCTCGAACCGGCCTTTATCGAAATGGATCAAACCTTGTTCAGTCATCGAAAAAGGCGTGTTGTCCAGCTCTTCGGTCGACGAAACGCACTGTAGATCGAAACGCGCCAAATGCGTTTTAAGCCATTCGCGGTAAGGATGCTCGCGCCAGACCAGCTTGTTTAAAAAGCCGTTGGCTTTAAATTCCGCCCGCTCATGAGAATCCGTGTCTCTTACTACCTGAACCCGGACATGCAAGCCGGTATGGCGGGTATTCAGCCAGCGGGTCACCATCGGAAACTGCTCGGCCGGTACCGCCAGCGTGGTGCGCAAGCCTCCCAGAGCTCGTTCGATGGCGCCTTGCCAATGTCGCTGCCGTTCATCGACATCGATTAATTCGCCGATAAAAATACACTGGTCTTTTGCCAGCCCCAACGATGCCGCCAATTCATCCCGCAATTGCTGATAATTGAGTTCGATATTCGAATCGGGGCGGGCGCTGATTTCTTCAATTTCATGGTTAAGCGCCGTTTTCCGCTGATTGTGATTGCTCCAGTCTGCCGTCAATTGGCCGAAAAGGTTCTGGGCGGCCTGTTTTTCCGAGCCGATGTTGGCGAGTTTATGCTCGGCGAGTTGCTGGTTGACCAAAAACAGCTTTTCTTCCAGACCCGGCTCCAGATCCAGATTTTGAACGTCCTTTTGATAACTGGCGGCGCGTAGCGTTATTTGATTAAGGCGTTGTTGCGCATCGCCCAGTTCCTTTTTCAGACTCTCGACGCGTTCGCCGCCGGCTTCCAGATATTCGGCGTATCTTTGATCTTTTAGCGATTCGGACTCTTGCTCCTGCTGCGCAAGCTGTTTAATCAGAAAGGACAAATCGTCGAAAGAGGCTTGCAGCCTGGTGATTTTCCCTGTCCACAGATCGTAGCAAATTTTGCCGAAATAAACCGGCAGGCTCGCTCTTTCGCGGGCCAGGGCGTTCAGCTCGTTTTCAGCACGCTTCATCGTCTGTTGCAAGTCGGGCAAGCGGGATAAATGCTCTTTCTGCTGTCTGGCGTCGAGCAATTGATTGTGTATCGCCACCAGATCGGCAAACTCGTCAACGACTCTCCGGGCGTCATCCTTGATCGTGCTGGGCTCCAGTACCAGTTCCCTGATCAACCCGGTCAGGTCATCGATCTTTTTCAAGCCCAACGCCCGAGAAAGCAGGGCGGGCGCATTTCTGTTGTCCATGTATAACAATTTCCGATACAGTTCCTGGTAATCGGAAAAACTGTCGTCGCAACAGGTAATGGCGGGATCGTTTCTTAACCACTGCTTCAACGAGCGGGCGTTACCTTCTCCAAATGCATCCAGCATCTCCTTGAGAGACAGGTTTCTTTTCGCCACGCAATAAATCCGTTTCACATCGGACAGCGCATTGCTTGCCTGCGTCATCCAGAAAATGCATGCCAATGTCATGCAGGAGCCGTCGTCTCCCCGATAGAGCGCCCGTAATCCGGTAACAACGGCTTTATCCCGCTTGCTTTTCACCCGCGTGCCGGAGCCGTCATGCATGGAGCCGAAACTGCCCCGCATATAGGAAAGCAGCGTTCGGTCGGAGCGGTCTCCCTGCGCGGCGGCCATGTTAAAGGTTGCCCGGCCGGCCGGTAACAGTAGCGCCATCAGACCGTCAATGAACGTCGATTTGCCTGCACCATTATCGCCTGTCACCAGCGTGCCGTGAGGATCGATTAACGCCGTGTGCAGCCCGTGAAACGATCCCCAGTTATAAACGGAAAGTTCCGCCAGGCGAATCTGGCCAATGCTGAACAAAGGATAAATATTGCCGGCGTCGGTGTCATGCATCTTTTTCTTCCTGTTCAAATTCGGCAGCGGCGCCGGATAATGCCGTGTTTAGGCCGCCGCCGGCAGCCAGTTGTTTATATTCCGCCAGCATGCTTTCCAGAAATTCGGCGTTGACGACATAACGGATAACGGGGGTGATTTCAAATCGATCTTCGCTACCGCGCACCACGCTTAAAATATGTTTTTCGGACATCTTCTGCAAGGCGGCGCCAAGCTTTTTCCGATCCGAGCGGGTGCTGTTGGTTAACGGCAGAAACGGCGACAAATTGGCCTCTATCCGCTCGATGTCAATCATGATCAGCTGCTCGCCGGCGGTCTCCCGCTCCTGATAATGTTTGCGCAATACCAGCAGCAGCAAGGTATCGTAAATCGAAAGCGTCCTGCGGGTAATCAGGGAAACCGTTTCCTCCTCCACGCCATCGCTTTCATCCAGCCCGGCGACGAAAGCGACGCCCGCTCTCTGATCGAGTATCAATTTTAAATAGACATCCGCCAGATGGTTCCGCACCGCGTCCTGATAACGACAAACCGTATCAAACAGATTCGATTTCTGGCCGGCTAAAATCACGCCCTGTCTGAGCAGGCTTACCAGCGCACGTCTGGCTTCGGGCGGCATGCCGCCGCCATCCGGCGTCGCCGGCGAACTGGAGCCTTCCGGGGATAAACCCGACTGGCCGTCAATAGCCGTTGAAGGCATGGATTCCCCGCCGGCAAATAAGGGTTCGGCTGTCACGCTATCCGCATTCGGATTATGCACTAACGGCGGAGATTCGGGCTGACGCTCACGAAATTGATCGAACAAATCGCTGATTCCCGGAAAAATGGCCTGCTGTTCCGATTGGTTATGACTCATATCACCATTTCCTCCAAATTATCGGGAAACATATCCGCACTTAACAGGTATTTCGGAATGGCGGCCTGCAAACGGACGCCTTGCCTGTCCCAAATCTCTACGCGTTCTCTTTCGTCCAGGGTTGCCGCGCCCACCGATCTTGCCACGCGCAAATAGGCGACCAGTTCTTCCAGCCCCGATTTCATCGGCTGTCTCGCGGCGATGGCGGCAATCGTCATCGGCCCGTGTTTAAATAGAGTATCCCGCGTTCGCAGGGCGACTTCCTGCATTTGCACCGCATCCAGGCAATCCAGCATCGCCAAATTCGGTATGCGGGAATTGATTTGCTGTTCCACGTCGGAAGTATCAAGCTTTTCGTCCGCCGCCCGAAGACCCAGGGCGTCCGGCGAACTGATTTTAACCGGCCCCACCGGCAACGATAACCCGGTCGCGATTTTTGCGTCGAGCCCGGCATCTTTTAAATCGACGGCAATCCGTTCCAGTTGATGCAGCAGTTGATCGACGGCCCGGTTTTCCTGGGCCGCCCCACTTTCGATATAAGCCCTGAGTCCTTCTTGAGTCCTGCGTCTGATATGAAAAACCCGTTCGCTCTCATTGGACAATTCCCGCATCAACCGGCCCAAAAACTGATGCTGCTGCGGCGTCAACTGTTCGGCGACCGGCCGGCTTAATATGCTGCGCAGTTGATCCTTGAATTCCGCGGATCGGTTTTGATCGCACAAAAGCTGAAAAAAACCCTCAAATGCGCTTCCGGCATCGGTTTTGGCCAGTACCGCTTCCTTTTCCATCACCGACAACAGAATATCGCCGCGTCTCGCCCCACCTTCTATCATCTGTATGCGAATATTCTGGTCAAGCTCGCGTATTTCATCCTCCACCCGGCGAAAGTCGCCGGTCAGCACGGAAGCCAACTGATAGATTTCCCGGATGCGCTCCCGCTGCTGGGCTTCCGATAACTGAGTGACCACGCCGGCCTTCAACGCATCGATTTCTCGTTGCAATTCGGCTTTTTTCTGCTCCAGCAATGCAATCCTCTCATCGGCATTGGGGAGAATGGCCACCGCTAAATCGCGAACCGCCTCCTGTACAATTCGCAGATGCGACGCTGTCGTGCCCGTGCTTCTCTGATCCAGTCCGTGGCAAAACCTCAATGCGATTTCACCGGCATCGGTCTTGGTCAGTTTATCGTCCATCTCTCGCAGCCAGCCGCTTCGAATCCATTGATTCAGATAGGCCCCGGCGCCAGTTTCCGTTTCCCACACCCCCAGTTCCCTGCATCTTTCCAATTCGGCGTCCAGTGCGATTCGCGCCCGGCTAAAGGCGACTTCACTCTCATCAGAGAATAAATCGGCAATAAACGCCAGAATGACAGGCGCGTTATCGGCCCGCAGCAATTTCCAGGCTGCGCTTTCCAGAAACAGACGCCGATACTTGGCTTGCAAGCCTTGAAAATTCAAATTCTTCTCCCAAACTGACCAACGAACATGCTACCGCATATTAAATATAACCGGCTGCAAGAATACCCCATTTTATCGACAATGGTCTCCGCCACTCGCATCTCCACCGCCAACCCATGCCATAAACTGGTAGACTAAGACCTTTGCAGGGAGTCTGCCTATTTCCCATTCCGCGATCGATGCCGGCGTTACCGATACTGGCGCGGATTACCGATCAACCCCGTCAGTAACGATTCGATAAAATGCAAAATCCGCAAACCATGCCGCTTCAGGAACCACCCTGTCCGGCAAACCATTACCACGAGGCGCATGCCGGCCTGTTATTGGCAAGTTATCAGCGTCTGCTGAATAAACCCCTATTAACCTTATCCGCCGGACAGCCCCTGGGCCGACAGGTTTTCGAGGCGAACTTCGCCCTGCTGTCGCATGACACCGCCGCCGATCCGCTGTTCAATTACGGCAACCGTTTTGCGCTGGATTTATTCGAATTGCCCTGGGCGGAATTTGTGGGCATGCCATCGAGATATTCGGCCGAACCGGTGAATCGCCAGGAAAGGGAAAGCCTGCTGGCGCAAGTCACCCAAAAAGGCTTTATCGATAATTATGCCGGCGTACGGATAGCCGCAAGCGGCAGGCGATTTCTGATCCGGCAGGCCGTGGTCTGGAATGTGTACGACGAACAGCGTCACTATTGCGGGCAAGCGGCCTGCTTCAGGGACTGGCAACCGGCAAACTGAATGCAACAGGTTTCCGTTGCGCCGGGTATTTCGACTATAATCCCTCAGGTTTGCATGGCATTTTATGCGGATACCACAAACTTGCGATTATTTTTTGGAGCCTGACCGATGGACTTTGCACTAATTATTAAAGCCTTGATTCTTGGCATCGTAGAAGGCTTGACCGAGTTTTTGCCGGTTTCCAGTACCGGACATCTTATTCTGGTGGGCGATCTGCTGAATTTCAATGATGAAAAAGCCAAACTGTTTACCATTGTAATTCAGGTAGGGGCGATTCTGGCGATCTGCTGGGAATACCGAGTCAAAATTTCATCCGTGCTGGCAGGACTTCCCAGCGAGCGTCAGGCGCAGAAATTTGTGCTGAATCTGGCGATAGCCTTTATGCCGCTGGCGATACTGGGGCTGGCTTTCGGCAAGCATATCAAGGCGGTGCTATTTAAGCCCCTGCCGGTGGCGCTGGCTTTTATTGTCGGCGGCTTTGTGATTTTCTGGGCGGAAAAGCGGAAACACACCATCCGGGTACTGGAAGTGGACGATCTGACACCGCTGGACGCCCTGAAGCTTGGTTTTGCCCAGGCCTTCGCCCTGATTCCCGGCACTTCCCGTTCCGGCGCCACCATCATCGGCGGCTTGCTGTTTGGCCTGTCGCGCAAGGCGGCGACCGAATTTTCGTTTTTTCTGGCGATTCCGACCCTGGTGATGGCCAGCGCCTACGACGTATACAAGCATCGCGAACTGCTGACCCTAGAACATGACGGCCTGCATTTTGCGGTGGGGCTCGCGGCGGCGTTCATCAGCGCCCTGCTGGCAGTTAAAGGCCTGTTACGTTACATCAGTCATCATGACTTCATCATCTTCGCCTGGTACAGGATAGCATTCGGGCTGCTGATCATAGGCTCGGCCTATAGCGGCATCGTGCACTGGACAATGGATTAACCGGCAACCGAACGGCATGTGTTTCAATCTTTAAATGTAAAGGGTTAGTGTATGGCTTTGCCGCTGTTGTTGATCGTTATCGGCCTGATTGTTCTGGTCTGGAGCGCCGATCTGTTTGTGGACGGAGCCGCGGCTCTGGCCGGTTTTTGGGGGATGCCGCCGCTGCTGATCGGAATGGTGGTGATCGGTTTCGGCACGTCCGCGCCGGAGCTGACTGTCTCGGTGCTGTCGGCAATGCAGGGCAATCCCGGCATAGCGCTTGGAAACGCCTACGGCTCCAATATCACCAATATAGCGCTGATTCTGGGCGCGGTGGCCCTGGTTAGTCCGATTGTGGTCAAATCGCAGGTTATCGGCAAGGAGCTGCCGGTGCTGCTGCTGGCGACGCTGTTTGTGTTTGTCCAGCTTTACGACGGCCGACTGACCCGTGCGGAGGCGGTGCTGGATTTGCTGGCCTTCGCGCTGGTGATGGGCTGGATGATACGCGCAGGGCTGAAGCAGAAGGCCGATATTCTGACCCAGGAAATGGAACACGAACTGGAAACCGGCGCGGCTTCCCGCGACCAGGCGCTGATATGGGTACTGGGCGGACTGGTGTTTCTGGTGATCAGTTCGCGGATGCTGGTGTGGGGCGCGGTATCGATTGCCCACGAGCTGGGGGTTGGCGATCTGGTGATCGGCCTGACGATAGTGGCGGTCGGCACATCCCTGCCAGAGCTGGCCTCATCGCTGGTCGCCGCCCGCAAGGGCGAGGACGATCTGGCGCTGGGCAACATCATCGGCTCCAATCTGTTCAACACCCTGGCGGCGGTCGGTCTGGCGGCCGTGATTCAGCCCATGAGCATACCACTGGAAATCCTCCATCGCGACTGGCCGCTGATAGCGGCCCTGACCGTATCCCTGCTCCTGATGGGATATAACAAAAACCGGCCGGGACGCATCAATCGCCTGGAAGGCGGGATATTGCTGGGTGTTTATGCCGCTTATACGCTTTATCTCGTCAACACTATCGTGAGCGTCTGAAAATGTCACTGGAAAATCGTATTAGCAACCTTGTCTACCGATGGGGTAGCTGGCTGATGTATTCGCCTGTCAAGGTGCTGCTGATTGTCGTCATTCTGGCTGTGCTGGCGGTTCAGTACACCACAACCCATTTGAGCATCAATACCGATACCGCGGAATTGATCGCCCCGGAAGCGCCGTTTCAGAAAAATCGCCGGGCTTACGAGAAAGCCTTCAATCAGGAGCTGCATACCCTGCTGCTGGTGGTGGAGTCTTCCAGCCCGGAACTGACCAAGGCGGCCGCCCGGCGGCTGGCGCGGGAACTGCGAGCCGACAGCGCGCATTTCACCAAGGTTTATCAGCCGGACGATGATACGTTTTTTCACCGGAACGGTCTACTGTATCTGGATCTGGACAAACTGCAGGATTTTTCGGTGACGCTGGCCCAGGCCCAGCCGTTCATCGGCCGGATTTCCCAGGATCCCAGCCTCAACGGCTTTTTCTCGATTTTTCAGGACGCCCTGAATGCGGAAACCAAAACCGACGAAGTGCCGATTGATCTGTTTTCGCTGATCAACAAAGTTAGCAATTCGTTGCACAAAACCCTGAACACCGAAACCGATTTACTGTCCTGGCAAAAGCTGATCGCGGAAAACAACATCAGCAAGGAACAATCCGACAAGGCTTTCATCTTCGTCACCCCGAAATTCGATTACAGCCAGATTCTGCCGGTTGCACCGGCGATTAATGTCATTCACCAGGCTATCGACAGAATACAGGAACCGGATCTACCGGTGGTCAAGGTCTGGATCACCGGCGAAGTGGGACTGGAGCACGATGAAATGGCGGGCATGAGCCAGGGCACTTTTACCGCCAGCGTGTTTTCGGTGGTGCTGGTGCTGGGAATTTTGCTGGCGGCTTACCGATCCTGGATGCTGACCTTGGCCACCCTGATCACCCTGGGCGTAGGCATGGTATTTTGCGGTCTGTTCGCTGCGGTGGCGGTCAAGCAGTTGAATCTGATTTCGGTAGCCTTTGCGGTATCCAATATCGGTCTGGGCGTCGAATACGCCATCCATTTTTGCTTGCGTTACCGCGACAATCTGGATCTGCACGGCAGCGACAGAGCCAAGGCCATACGCTCCGCGCTGCTGACCACCAGCCCGTCGCTGATGCTGTGCGCACTGACCACGTCCATTGGCCTGTACGCCTTTATTCCCACCGATTATCAAGGCATTTCCGAACTGGGCCTACTGGCCGGAACCAGTCTGTTCATCTGTCTGTTCATCACCCTGACCGTGCTGCCGGTACTGCTGAAAATTTTACCGGCTCCAACCCCGCACGACCTGCATGGCGAGCCGCCGGGCGCATCCAGATTCTCGTCGATGCTGGCAAGCTTCACCTTGCACCACGCCAAACTGATCACGCTGGTCACACTACTTTGCACCATCGTCGCGGTGTACTTCGTGTTTCAGGTGCAAACCGATTTTAACCCGCTGAACCTGCGCGATCCCAATACCGAATCGGTCATCGCCTTCAAGCAATTGATGAAAAGCCGGGAAACATCGCCCATGACCTTGTCGGTACTGGCTAAAAGCGAAGCGGAAGCCCTGGAAATGCAGAAAAAGCTGTCCAGACTGAAGACCGTGGACAAAACCGTCAGCCTGTTTGACTTCGTGCCCGCCAATCAGGAACAGAAACTGGATATTATCGACGACATGGCCATGACGCTGGGCTTCCGGTCGCAATCCTTCCCGCAACTGAAAACCGGCATAGACCCGCTGACCAGCATCAAAAGCATGATTGCCGCAATCGACAACAACCTGCCGAAAAAAACCAGTCCGGCCGAGATTCAGTCCCTGCAGGCCTTCAGACACGAACTGCATGGCGTGCAAATAGAACTGGACAACCGCCTGCCGCCAGACAGGGAAATGTTTATCGAAAAAATTCAGACTTCTCTGCTCGGCACCCTGCCGTCGGTGATGAACGAACTGCTGGTCAGCTTCAATGCCGGGGAGGTAAGCTTATCGAACATGCCCGACGATATCAAGGAACGCTGGCTAAGCAAGGATGGCGCATACCGCATCCAGATTTTCGCCAAAAACGATCTGAACAACCTGGATAATCTGCAAGCTTTTATTGTCGATGTGCAAACCATCGCGCCGGACGCCACCGATTTGCCGGTCATGTACTGGGAATCGATGAAGGCGGTGATTTCTTCCTTCAAGGAAGCAATCGTCATCGCCCTGGCGTCGATAGCGCTATTGCTGCTATTCATTCGCCGCAATATCGTTGACACGCTACTGGTGATGACGCCGCTGGTGCTGGCCGGCCTGTTTACCATGGCCACCACGGTGTTTACCGGCACGCCGATCAATTTCGCCAACATCATCGCCTTACCGCTGCTGATGGGGTTAGGGGTGGATAACGGCATCCATATGGTGGAAAAACTGCATCATTCCCTGTCCGAAGATCAGAATATTTATCAGTCCAGCACCGCCAGAGGCATGTTTTACGGCGCGTTGACCACCATCTCCAGTTTCGTGGGACTGGCGTTTTCGCCGCATCAGGGCATATCCAGCATGGGACTGGTGATTACCATCGGCATATTCTGGATCATGACCTGCACCTTCGTGGTGTTGCCTGCCCTGAGCAAACTGGTTTTAAAAGCCGGACCGCAACCCGAAACCGGGTCGGCGCAGGCTTAAAGGCCAAGACGGCGGACAACCGAAAAAACCGGGTTTTGCTGTCTGGACAGGGCCTCGTCAGCGAAGCTGAAGGGACTGAGCATGAGCGACAGGCCTTTGATAAACAAAATATTTATCTCGCCGGCAGCCAGTCGAACGGCGGTTTTTCAAGCTTCCCGGCAATAAAGGTTTATTGCACTCAGCCACTGTGATTAAATGTTATGTAAACCGGATTTGCCCAATAGGCTATCCGCACAACTATAAATACAAAATGAGGCGCATATGAAAAAATTATTAAACTACACCCTGATAGGCGTGCTGGCCTTTATCCCGATTGTGGTCATTGTCCAGATCGTGCTATTCGTCAAAGACAGGCTGGCTGATCTGTTCCAGTTCGTCTATGGCTATTCCGACAACTATCTGGTGACTTTTTTATTGTTCGCCGCCAGTTTTGCGGTTATCACCTATGTCGGCCACCGGGTGAGTCTGGGCCGCTTCTCCATCATTGCCGGTTTTGAGGCACTGATAGAACGCATTCCCTTATTAAGCACCATTTACCGGGTCACCCAAAAACTGGTGAACATGATAGCAGGGCATCAGCTTCAGGAACCGCGCGAAGTGGTGTATGTGGAATACCCAAAGGAAGGCATCTGGGTACCGGCCTATGTCACCAACAAGAGCGGCGACCGCTATGTACTGTTCGTACCGACCTCGCCCAACCCCACTTCCGGATTCGCCATCATCGTCCACGAATCAAAAGTGATCAAATCCGAAATGACTATCGAACAGGTCACCAGCTTTATCATCAGCGTCGGCTCAGATTTCGAACAGATCAAGGAAGCCGGCAAGTTACCGACCTAAAAGGTATTTAAAACCTTCGGCCATAGTAGGCAGGCTGCGCCTGCCTACTTCATCCCAGCAGTCCTTGCAGCGCAGCGCACTGGTCCGCCCGCAGTTCAAAGTCGAAAATCGCCAGATCCTCCAGCATATGATGCGCCGAGCTAGTGCCGGTCAGCGGAATGACGCCCAACTGCGTCAAAAACCGGAAAAAAATCTGCGCCGGCGTGCGCTGGCAGACTGCGGCCATCTCCTTCAGCACCCTGTCGGCCAGGATCTGCGGATTGGCGGTCAAAGTCCAGAAACTCTGATAAATAATCCGCCGCTCGTCGCAAAAAGCCCTGATATCGCGGTCGTAGCCGCTCTCGGCATAAAACCGGTTCTGTAGCACCGCCGGTTTAATCTCGGCAGCATCATACAGAAAACGCAGACGATCGAGCCCGTAACAGTTGCTGACGCCCAGTTGCCTTGCTTCGCCGTCTTTAAAGATCAGCTCCATGGCCCGCCAGACTTCCAGCAACTGCTCGGGATTCGTCAGCGGCGAATGCAGCACCAGACAATCCAGATATTCGGTGCGCAGATTGTCTAGCGAACGCCGGAAAGACTCTCCCACCTGCTCGGCAAGGCCGGCCTGGGCGTCATAAGGAATTTGCAAAGGATCCTGACCGTCCAGCGGCGTAAATTTGCTTTGCAGATAAACCTCGCCACGCGGCAGGCCGCGCGCAAGGCAGGCGGCCAGACCCTCGCCGACCCCGGCTTCGTTATAATGCTTGGGCTGGCAGGCGGTATCGATGCCCCTAAAACCCAGGCTAATAGCCTGTTCCACCAGGGCTGCTGTGCGATCTTTTTTCCACGCCGTACCATAAATGATCCCCGGCATCCGTACATCGTATGCGGAACTTATAAAATTCGGCTTAGTCATAATTTTTGCCTCTATCAGTTGAACTTCGGGCAGCAGGCCGGTTTCACCATTATCAGAAAATGGCAAAAACCCGGCCGCGCCGGCAGGCTCTGCCTGGGAGGCTTCCCATAACGGTTTGTCTACCCGCAGAATAATGTTACATTGCCAAGCCCTTTTCCAAACCAACCACCCCGGTCAACCATGAAAAAACTGCTACTCGAAATGCTCGCAATCTTTCTGATCATAGAGGAATGGCTATGGGACGCCCTATCCGCCTGTGGACATTATCTGATCGTTTTACTCAGGCTGGAGAGCTTCGAACGCTGGCTCAGCCAGACGCCGCCCAATACCGCGCTGCTGGCATTCCTGATTCCGGTGCTGATCGTCACCCCCGTCAATCTGGCGGCAATCTGGCTGATGCTGCAAGGGCTGCTGTTACAGGGCCTGCTGCTGGAGATATTCGCAAAACTGCTAGCCACCCTGCTGGTTGCAAGGGTCTTCGCGCTGACCAAAACCCAGTTGCTCAGCTTTGGAATCATAGCCGCAGTCTACACGACCATACGCCAATGGCTGCAATGGGCGCATGAAAAAATCGTCGACACCGACATATACCGCTATTCCGTGCAACTAAAAGCCCAGCTAAAAGCCAGGGTCAGAGCGTTTCTGGTTGATGAAGCCCAATAGCGGCTGCAAGGCAGGCTGCGTTTTTAGCGCCATCCAGCCGGCGTGGCCCGGATGAAAGAATCGATAACAGCTATTCGCGACACCCATAATCCAGTAGTTCGCCACTCAGTCATCCATCGAACACTGGCTGGATTCCTGCATGTCCTCCAGATAACTGAACAGCCGCTTGGGGCTGATCAGGCAGCCGGCGCCAGAGGCGCGCGGCATGATTTCGATAGTCACGTTGCGCGTGGCCAGCCTGTTCAATATCTGGTAAATAAAAAATTCCAGCGATTCGGGCAGCGGACTAAGGTTTTGCCATTCGCCGACAGCGGCGTCTTCGGCAAAGCGTTTAAAAGGCCATACCGGCTGGGTTTCCCGGCCGTCAATTTCGCGGGTTAGCCATTGCGGGCCATCCTTTAATCCCCACACTTCATCGGTTTCGCAGATGCGAAACAGAAAATACTCCAGCAACTCTTCGTCCGACATCGAGGGAACAGCCGCATATTCATCTTTGTAAGGTTCATAACGCATGGTGGTTTTGGCCTGAATTTAAAACCAAAGTCCAGCAAGAATCGCACCATGGCCCACCATCATCGCCACCGACCGGCTGATGCGCCCAAAAGTCCCTATTTGCCGCCAACTCGCACCCAAGCTCGCCAACCGGCAGGCAACCCGGCAATGTCGTTAACCCGACAAATGTAAAGCCTGCACGATCCGCAGCCGCCGCGCCGCTACAAGGTTGCCCGCTGGACGGACAAACATCCTGAGCCTGCTCAGGGCTGAGACATGTTATATTTCCCTATGGTATGCGTTCGGCATATATCTTTAAAATCGATATAAATATCCGTTTTTATCATTCATGTCAGAGCTGGCGGCACTGGCATAATGCTTGGGCATATCGAATATTGGCAACCAAAGGCAATTATCAATGAACTTAATGTATACAGCCTCCGGATTCGTGGTGGGCATGCTGGTGGGCGTTACCGGGGTCGGCGGCGGTTCTTTAATGACTCCCTTGCTGGTGTTCCTGTTCGGATTCAAACCGGCGGTGGCCGTCGGCACGGATCTGATTTACGCGGCAATCACCAAATCCGCCGGGGTGTTCGTGCATCACGGCAAACACCGCTCCGTGGACTGGAATATCGTCGGCTGGCTGGCTTTGGGCAGCCTGCCGTTTGCCGGCGTCACCCTGTACGTTCTCAGGAATCTGATGGCGGTCGGCCACGAGATTACCGGCGCCATTACTTTTACGTTAGGCGTAGCCTTGCTGCTGACGGCCGGTTCCTTAATCGTGCGCAGCATTCTGATGCGCCGAGCGGCGTCGCAGCCTAAAATCAACGATGACCTCAGTACGCCGATCAATAGCGGCCGCTTCCCGCCGCAATGGGAAAAACCGGCTACCGTGCTGACCGGAGCCGTGCTGGGCGTGCTGGTCACCCTGTCCTCGGTCGGAGCTGGGGCGCTGGGTACGGTGGCGCTGCTGTTTCTGTACCCCAGAATGTCCACGGTTAAAATTGTCGGCACCGATCTGGCCCACGCCATTCCCTTGACGGCGGTGGCCGGCCTGGGGCATTTGAGTCTGGGCAATTTTAATCTGGAACTGCTAGTCAGCCTGTTGCTGGGTTCCATTCCCGGCATCTGGATAGGCAGCCATTTGAGCGCCCGGATTCCCGAACGCTTTCTGCGTCCGGTACTGGCGACACTGCTGCTGGTGATAGGCGTTAAATTCGTGCTGCAATGACGTCGTCGTCCGCCCCCGGCAGTTATCCGGGGGCGGACGGGAAAGCCTTGGCTTAAGCGGATTTTGACGAGCGCTTTCTTTCGTTCTCGGTCAGCAGTTTCTTTCTTAACCGAATCGATTCCGGTGTGACTTCCACCAGTTCATCTTCATCGATAAATTCCAGCGCCTGCTCCAGAGTCATTTTCTGAATGCGGGTCAGCACCAGATTTTCGTCGGTGCCGGCGGCGCGGATATTGGTCAGTTGCTTGGCTTTGGTCGGATTGACCACCAGATCGTTGGCCCGGGAGTGTATGCCCACCAGCATGCCTTCATAAACTTCATCGGCGTGAACCAGAAACAACTCCCCCCGCTCCTGCAGGGCGAACAGGGCATAGGCCAACGCTTTGCCCTGCACCATGGAAACCAGCACTCCGCGTTTGCGCATGCCGATCACGCCGGGTTTGACCGGGCCGTAATGGTCGAAAACATGATAAAACAGCCCGGAACCGGAGGTGGCGGTCATGAATTCGGTCTGGAAACCGATCAGGCCGCGCGACGGCACCATGTATTCCAGGCGGATGCGGCCTTTGCCGTCCGGCACCATGTTCAGCAAGTCGCCCTTGCGCTCGCCGAATTTTTCCATGATCGCGCCCTGATGGATCTCTTCCACCTCGATGGTAACCATTTCAAACGGTTCGCAACTGACGCCGTCGATTTCCTTGATGATAACTTCCGGACGCGATACGCCCAGTTCAAAACCTTCGCGGCGCATGTTTTCGATCAGGATGGACAAATGCAGTTCGCCGCGTCCGGAAACCTTAAATTTGTCGGGGTCTACGGTATCTTCCACCCGCAAGGCCACATTATGTTGCAATTCCTTATTCAGGCGATCGCGGATTTGTCTTGACGTAACGAATTTGCCTTCCTTGCCGGCAAATGGCGAGTTGTTGACCTGAAAGGTCATGCTCACCGTCGGTTCGTCAACTTTCAGCGGCGGCAGCGCCTCGACCGCATCCTGCTGGCAAAGCGTATCGGAAATTTCCAGTTTGTCGATACCGGTAAAGGCGATGATGTCGCCGGCCTGGGCTTGCGGCACCTCCACCCTTTCCAGGCCGTGAAAGCCGAAGATTTGCAGCATCCGGCCGTTGCGGGTCGCGCCTTCGCGGTTGATCAGGGTCAGCGGCATATTGGTTTTGACGATGCCCCGCTGAATCCGGCCGATACCGATAACGCCGACATAGGAATTGTAGTCCAGACTGATAACCTGCATCTGGAAGGGGCCGTCTATATTGACCGGCGGCGGGTTGACTTTTGCAATGATGGTTTCAAACAGCGGCGTCATGTCGCCGCCCTCTATGCTGCTTTCCAGACCGGCATAGCCTTTTAGCGCCGAAGCATAAACAATCGGAAAATCCAGTTGCTCGTCCGTCGCGCCCAGCCTGTCGAACAAATCGAAGGTCTGGTCTATGACCCAGTCCGCCCGCGCGCCCGGACGGTCGATTTTATTGATGACCACGATAGGACTCAGGCCCAGCGCAAAAGCCTTCTGAGTCACGAAGCGGGTTTGCGGCATCGGGCCGTCGACGGCGTCGACCAGCAGCAATACCGAATCCACCATGGACAGCACCCGCTCCACTTCGCCGCCGAAATCGGCGTGGCCCGGGGTATCGACAATATTGATGTGATAGCCGTTCCAGTCGATTGCAGTATTCTTGGCGAGAATGGTAATGCCGCGCTCCTTTTCCAGCGCGTTGGAGTCCATCACCCGTTCGTCGACTTTTTCGTGGGCGCTAAAGGTACCGGATTGTTGTAGTAACTGGTCGACCAGCGTGGTTTTGCCATGGTCTACGTGCGCGATGATTGCAATGTTTCTGAGTTTTTCTATCACAGGATTTTTTTTGATGATTTATAAAAAAGCAGGCCAGCCGCGCCAGCGCGGCTTGCCGGAAAGGTCTGTAAGTGTCCGGATTAAATTAAAGGCGGGAAAATCAGCTTTGTTCCCAAGGCAGGCCGTCGAAACGCCAGCCGTCGATATTGCCGCGGTGCTTGTCGGCGTCCAACGCGCCTTCAAAACCACCGACGATATTCACCAAATGCTGGTAACCGGCTGCTTCCAGCGCCTTTGCGGCTTCGACGGAACGGACGCCGGTGCGACACAGTAGCAGAACCGGCGCGGCCTGATCGGGTGCATGCTGCCTGACCTGCTCGACAAAGCCGGCATTCAGTTGCATGCCCGGAAATTCCTTCCAGGCGACATGGATTGCCTTGGGCGGATGGCCGACAAAGCCATGCTCTATAAAGGTTCTAACATCGATCAATACCGCGGCGGGATTGTTGGTCAACAAGGCCCAGGACTGGGCCGGGTTCAGGTTTTCTATCATGGTAACTACTCCGGTAGTGGTTTTTGCCCTATAAACTGCGCCTCGTTCCTGTCGCCGCAGTTTAAATCGCCGACTCGCGCGTATTCCTGATAAAAAATTAGCGTCAATGCTGGAAACAAGCTCAATAACTCATTCTCCGCCAATAGATAATCGGGGTTGTTCGGGCCTTGCGGATCAAGTTTGCGGCGGGTAAATGTCTGGTAAAACAGCAGTCCGCCAAAATCTAAAGCCGCCATTATCGCATTACACAGGGTTCGGTCAAGAAAACGACTGATTACAATCACATCAAAAGCCGCCTTCGGCAGCATTTCCGGCGCTATCCGGCACTGGCGGACAGTGATCGCCAGCCGCCGTTCGGCCGCATTTTTCTGCAAGGCCTGCAGGGCGATGGCGGAAATATCCCATGCTTCGACCTGCAGACCGGCTTCGGCCAGCAACAGCGCGTTCCCGCCCAGGCCGCAGGCCAGATCCAGCGCCCGGCCTTGCTGCGGCAACAGGCAGCGACTCCGCTCAAGCACATTGGCGGCGGCCGGCGGCTGTTGCGGCTGATTGCGGTAGCATTCATCCCATTTACGTTGCAACTCCATCAGGGCGGATCCATGCCGATACGGTGCGGCAGCCAGCTTTGAATGAATTCCAGAAACGAACGCACCTTGGCCGACAAATATTTGCGGTGCGGGTAAACCGCATAAATTTCCAGCGGCGCGATACCGTATTGCTCCATCACCACTTTCAGCCGGCCCAGCTCGATGTCGCGACCCACGATGTAGCGCGGCAGCATAATCAGCCCCAGGCCATTCACCGCTGCATTGCGGATGGGATCGGCCATGTTGGCCTGCATACGGCCGGTTACCGTCACTGTGCGTTCGCCGAGTATGCCCTTGAAGCGCCATTTGTTGCGTGGCGGAATCGCCCAGTTGATCAGGCAACTATGATCTTCCAGGTCTTCCGGATCCTGGGGAGCGCCATGCGCCTTCAAATAATCGGGCGAGGCGCAAACCACCAGAGAAGATGTCGCCAGTTTTCGCGCCACCAGGCTGGTATCGTTCAGTTGCCCCAGATAGATGGCGATGTCCACTCCTTCGTCGACCAGATCCACCTGGCCGCCTTTCAGCACCATCTCCACCGACAAGTCGGGATAGTTTTTCAGATACTCGGTCAGCGCCGGGGAAATATGCGTCGCACCTATCACCGGCGGCGCGCAGATTTTTAAAACCCCGCGCGGTTCGGTCTGCAGTTTGGTAACGGCCGATTCCAGTTCCGCCACATCCAGCAGCACCTGCTGACATCGTTCAAGATATTCCTCGCCGGCTTCGGTCAGGCTCAGGCTGCGGGTGGTGCGGTTAAACAGACGGGTGTTCAGTTCGCTTTCGAGCTGCATGATGTGCTTGGTCGCCATGGCCCGGGAAATATCCAGATCTTTGGCGGCTCTGGCGAAACTGCCTGCTTTAGCGACCCGAACAAAGACGTTCATACTGGTCAGTTTATCCATAAAGCCTCCTGATGAATGCGGGGATAATTAAAGGCAAGTGGTGGTTTTTTCAGCGAATTTGCCCTGTAACCACAAAGGATTATCCGGTTTTCGGCTGCGGCGGCGCATGGCGCTGGCTGCATATCGCTGTTTTTACACAACAAGCAAAAAAGTTGACAAGTGAATTGTTTCTTAATTGTATACAATCTATTTAACAAACACCTAATTGTAAACTTATTTTTATGCTGTATAGTATGTTGCAAGTAAGCAACAACAGCAGCCATGCTGTCAAGCATTAATCCCGCCTTTCAGGATTTTTAATGAACCAATTATCGAGAGACATTCTGACCGGCGTCCTGTTTTTTGCAGGCATCTCCGGGTTCATTTCGGGTGTTTTTGTTTTTTCCGCAGCGTCGTTCGCTGCCGCGTCCCTATTGAGCAACATGGACGCCAAAGCCGACAGCTAGCTCAAGAATTTGTAACTACCTCCTGGTGTTGTAATAACGAGCGGAACCTCCTCTAAACAAGTCCGCTGGTTCTTTTCACCTCCCTCTGCGCAAGCATGGGGAGGTTTTTTTTTTGCGGCTCCGGCAACGTGTTATGATTTTGTAAAACAGGCGAGAGCAAAACCAAAAATGAGTGACGTTTTACAACAACTGGCTGAAGTTCTGGAGCAGCGCAAGCAACAATCCCCGGATCAATCCTATGTCGCCAGCCTTTACGCCAAAGGGCTGGATCACATTCTGAAGAAAATCGGCGAAGAAGCCACCGAAACCGTCATTGCCGCAAAAGACGGCGACAAGGAGCGGATAGTCTGCGAAACCGCCGATCTCTGGTTTCACTGCATGGTCATGCTGGCAGACCAGGGACTGGGGCCACAGCAGGTGCTTGATGAGTTACAGCGCCGTTTCGGCCTGTCCGGCCTGCAGGAAAAAGCGCAACGCCAGTCCCGGTAATTTATTTTTGTGGAGTGAAATATGGGTTTAAGTATTCCGCATCTGTTAGTCGTGCTGGTCATCGTATTATTGGTGTTCGGCACCCGGCGTCTTAAAAATGTCGGTTCGGACATAGGCGAAGCCATCAAGGGCTTCCGTAACGCCATGAAGGAAGGCGAGGACGGCAAATCCACGTCGCATCAGGAAGGTGAAGTGCTGGAAGGCGAAGTCAGCGATAAAACCAAAGAAAAAGATCAGGCCTGAGCGTAGCGCATGTTTGAAGTAGGCTTTTCCGAATTATTAATGGTAGGTCTGGTCGCGCTGCTGGTCATCGGCCCGGAAAAACTGCCCAAGGCCGCCAGGATCGCCGGTTTCTGGCTGGGCAAGGCCCGCAGCATGCTGGCCGGCGTGCAGGCCGAAATCAGGCAGGAACTGATGGTGGAAGAAATGCGACAACTGGCTCGCCAGCATCTCGACAACGAAGAAATGCAGCAGACCGTAAACGACAGCGAAGCTGCCATCCAGGATATCGAAGCGACCCTGCAGGCGCTGCCCGAGGCCAAACCCGGCCGGCACAATGACGAACCAGCCTGAGCCGTTCGCGGAATCCGGCTTCATCAGCCATCTGATCGAATTGCGCAACCGGCTGTTGCGGGTGGTGCTGTGCGTGTTGCTGATCTTTCTGGGCACGGCCAGTTACGCCAACGAAATATACGCTTATCTGGCCGAACCGTTGTTGCATCACATGCCGAAAAACAGCAGCATGATAGCCATTGACGTGGCCTCGCCATTTTTCACGCCTTTCAAACTGGCTTTCGTGGTCGCGGTGTTTGCCGCCATCCCCTACATTCTGTATCAGTTCTGGGGGTTTGTCGCCCCTGGCCTTTACCGCCATGAACGGCGGATGATGTTACCTCTGTTGCTCGCCAGCACCCTGCTGTTTTATGCCGGCGCCGCCTTTGCCTATTTTCTGGTGTTTCCGCTGGTATTCGGTTATCTGACCGCCGCCGCGCCCGCCGGCGTGGCGGTGATGACCGATATCGCCACTTATCTCGATTTCGTACTGGCCATGTTTTTTGCATTCGGCGTGTCGTTTGAAATACCAATTTTTACCATTGTGCTGGTGTGGGCGGGCATCGTCACCCCGGAAAGCCTGGCGGAAAAAAGACCTTACGTCATTGTCGGGGTGTTTGTGGTCGCCATGTTTCTGACCCCGCCGGACGCCCTGTCCCAGACCCTGCTGGCGGTGCCAATGTGGCTGCTGTTCGAATCCGGACTGCTGTTTTCGCGACTGTTCGTAAGAAAAAACCGGGAAGCGGAATAATGACAAACATGGCCGAACGCTTCCGGCAGGTTCGCTCTCAAATCCGCCACGCCGCCGGCATCGCCGGACGCCCGGCGAACAGCGTCCGCTTGCTGGCGGTCAGCAAAACCAAATCGGCCCAGGCCATCGCCGCGCTGTACGCCCTGGGGCAGCGGCATTTTGCCGAAAATTATTTGCAGGAAGCCCTGGAAAAACAGCGTCAGCTTTGCGGATACAACATCACCTGGCATTTCATCGGCCCCATCCAGTCCAATAAAACCAAAGCCATCGCCACGCATTTCGCCTGGGTACACAGCGTGGATCGCCTGAAAATCGCTCAGCGGCTTAGCGAACAGCGCCCCGGACATTTGCCGCCGCTGAATATCTGCCTGCAGATCAATATCAGCCAGGAGAGCAGTAAATCCGGCTTTAGCCTGGCGGAACTGCCGGAGATGGTGGAACAGGTGAGGCTGCTGCCGAATCTGCGTTTGCGCGGGGTAATGGCCATTCCCGAACCGGAAACCGTCTATCACCGCCAGCGTCAGCCTTATCATTTGCTTTTCCAGGCGGTTCAGGCGCTCGGCAGACCGGAACTGGACAGCTTTTCCTTCGGCATGAGCGGCGATTTAAAGGCCGCCATCATGGAGGGCGCAACCATGGTTAGAATCGGAACCGCGCTATTTGGAGAGCGCTCATACAATTAATACCAGGCATCGACAAGCGTGGCGGGTTTATAGCTATTGATGGCGTTTTGATGGATAATAAAAAATATTTTTGTAATTGCTCAGTATAGGTTGCATTTTATGCGCCAGTAGGCTCCCAGCTCAAGGCCACGCTGAATAGTGACTATTTTTTTATCCATTTCGCCATTGCCCAAGAATGAAACACAAACTCGAACACCTTTTACAACACGCTGTTGAAGTCCTTAAAGCGCAAGGTGTTCTCGATCGCGAACTCAATCCTCAGATTAACGTGGAACGCGCCCGCGACACCCAGCACGGCGACTTCGCCAGCAATCTGGCCATGCTGCTGGCAAAACCGGCCGGACTCAATCCCAGGCTGCTGGCGGAAAAAATTCTCGCCACCCTACCGGAAGATAGCCTGCTCGACAGGGTCGAAATCGCCGGCCCCGGTTTCATCAATTTTTTCATCAATCCCGACAGCCAGTTTCAGATAGTCCGGCAGATACACCAGCAGGGCCCGGCGTTCGGGCGCAGCAGCATAGGCGCAGGAAAAAAAGTGCAGGTGGAGTTCGTGTCAGCCAATCCCACCGGGCCGCTGCATGTCGGCCATGGCCGCGGCGCGGCCTATGGCTCGGCGGTGGCTGATCTGCTGGAAGCCGTGGGCTTCGCGGTGGATCGCGAATATTATGTCAACGACGCTGGCCGGCAGATGGACATCCTGGCCACCAGTATCTGGCTGCGCTATCTGGAAGAATGCGGAGAAGTTTTTCCGTTTCCCAGTAACGGTTACCGCGGCGAATATGTACGTAAAATAGCATTCGACCTGCATCAAAAAGCCGGTTCGATCTATCTTAAGGCGGCGACCCAGGCGTTCGACGGCATTCCGGACGATGAACCACAAGGCGGCGACAAGGAAATACATATCGACGCACTAATCGAGCGCGCCAAAAGCCTGCTGGGCCCTGCGGCATACCGCGCGGTTTTTCAGGCCGGCCTGGATGATATTCTGGCCGATATTCGCGACGATCTGCAGGAATTCGGCGTCAGTTACCAGCAATGGTTTTCCGAACGGCAATTAATGGACGACGGCTCGGTGGAGAGGGCTCTGCAGCGTCTGGAGGCGGGTGGCTATCTGTACAGGCAGAAAGGCGCGCTGTGGTTCGCTTCTAGCCGGCTGGGCGACGAAAAGGACAGGGTGGTGGTGCGCGATAACGGCCAGCACACCTATTTTGCCTCCGATATCGCCTATCACATGAACAAGCTGGATCGCGGTTATGATCAGATTATCAACATCTGGGGCGCCGACCATCACGGCTATATCCCGCGCGTCAAGGCCGCCATGCAGGCCCTGGGCGCCGACGAATCCAGGCTCAAGGTGCTGCTGGTGCAATTCGCGGTACTTTATCGCGGCGAGGAAAAAGTGCAAATGTCCACCCGTTCCGGCGAGTTCGTTACCCTGAGGCAGTTGCGTAACGAAGTCGGCGCCGACCCCTGCCGATTTTTCTATGTGATGCGCAAATCGGAACAGCACATGGATTTCGATTTGAAACTGGCAACCTCCCGCAGCAACGAAAATCCGGTTTTTTACGTGCAGTACGCCTATGCTCGGGTTTGCAGCGTATTGCGGCAACTGGATGAAAAAAATCGGCCGCGCGACTTGCAGACCGGCATGGACAATCTGCATCTTTTGACCGAAGAGCAGGAAACCCAGATACTGACCACGCTGTCCAGATATCCGGAAATTCTGCAGCGCGCCGCCTTGCAGCATGAGCCACACCAACTGATCCATTATTTACGCGATCTGGCCAACCAGTTTCATAGCTATTACAACGCCCACCAGTTTCTGGTGGAAGACGACCGGCTGTGCAATGCCCGGCTGAATCTGATTTGCGCTGTCAAACAGGTGCTGGGTAACGCATTGACGCTGTTAAAAATCAATACGCCTGAAACGATGTAATGCCCAGAGACTATAAACATCGCGTCCAGAGCGCAGCCTATAAAAACCGGAAAAAATCCAAAAATTCGCCAAATATGGTTTGGCGCTGGTTGCTGGTGGCCGTGCTGATTGCGGCATTCATCGTATTTTTGAACATGATCAGCAATATGGCGCAGGAACTGATATCCGGCAAGCCCGAAACCGGCAGCCCGCAAGCCGAAAACAGAGCGGTACAGAGCGTGCCGATAAAAGCCCCGGCGGCGGAAACGGAAAGAAAAGCGGAGCAGGCGGCGGCCCAGCCAGCCCAGCCCGAAGAACCGCGCTATGATTTCTACACCATCCTGCCGCAGGCGGAAGTAGTGGTGCCGGATTACGAAATCAAGACCAGGGTGCGGGAAGAACTGGTCGGAAAAACCAAAGCCGCCAAATATGTCATGCAGGCCGGATCGTTCCGCGAAGCATCCGAGGCCGACCGCCAAAAAGCCAAGCTGGCGTTGCTGGGGATAGAAGCGCGAGTTGAAAAGGCCAAGGTCAGTAATGTTATCTGGCATCGGGTCAAAATCGGCCCTTACGAAAATCCTTCCAGCGTCACCACCATCAAGGAACTGTTACAGAAGAACGGCTTTGCCGTTATCGTCACCGAAGGCGGAAAATAGGTTTTTCGAGCTTCCCTCAAGTCTTGCAGCGCGGTAGGAACTCCGTTTCGCTGCCGCCGCGAACGCCGAACACCACGATAGTTTTGCCGTGCGCCGTTATCACCCCCTTGTCTTCCAGATCCTTCAGAACCCGGCCGGCCATTTCTCTTGAACAGCCGACTATGCGTCCTATTTCCTGACGGGTGATGTGCAACTGCATGCCGTCCGGATGGGTCATGGCATCCGGCTGTCTGGCCAGATCCAGCAAGGTGCGGGCCACGCGACCGGTTACATCCATAAAAGCCAGATCCCTGGATTTGCGGTTGGTGGCCAGCAGTCTGGAGGCAAGCTGCCCGCCGAGTACGGTCAATATTTCCACGGCGTACTCCCGTAGATCCCCATCCAGCAGCAGCATGAATTGCTCGTAACTGATTTCCGCCAGTTCGCAGCGGGTTCGGGTTTTGACCGAAGCGCTTCTGGCCTCGGTCACCTTAAAAATGCCGATTTCACCAACAAAATCATATTTGTTCAAATAGGACAGAATCAATTCCCGGCCCTCTTCATCAATAATGCTGACGCTGACCGAACCATCGACCACAAATAGCAGTTTATCCTTGTTGTCATCCGGGTGGATGATGGTTATTTTCGCCGGATATTTACGAAACTGGCAGTGCTGTAAAAAAGCCTCGAGCGCGATTGTGGAAATTTTATTTGTTTTTGCAAAGCTCATAAGGGAGAAAAAATAGGATTGACCGAACTGTACCCTAACCAAACTTGCCGGGCTTTGCAAAAAAAATTAAATGTAATTGATGTCGGCATTGTAAAATTCGCCCTAATAGCTAATTTCGCGGGTTTTTTACAATGCAGGCAACAATTAAATGGATCGACGGCAGGATGTTTATTGGCGAATCCGGTAGCGGGCACGCCGTGGTGATGGATGGCCCGCCCGATCATGGCGGACGCAATATCGGCATCCGGCCCATGGAGATGATGCTCCTGGGTCTGGGCGGCTGTTCCTCTTTCGATGTGATCGATATTCTGGAAAAGGGCCGCCACCAGATAACGGACTGCGTCACAGAGCTGACCGCGGAAAGAGTCGATGCGATTCCCAGCGTTTTCAGCAAAATACATTTACATTTCCGGGTAATGGGTAAAAGTTTGCCCGCGTCGGCAGTGGAACGGGCAGTCAGGCTATCAGCCGAGAAATATTGTTCCGCCTCCATCATGCTCGGCAAGGCCGGAGTGGAAATTAGCCATGATTTTGAAGTTTTAGAGGGTTAAGCGTTTGAGTAAGTTACAACTACATGGGTTTAACAACCTGACGAAATCGTTAAGTTTCAATATTTATGACGTTTGTTATGCGCCTAAGGAACAGGAAAAAGCCTATATCGAATATATCGATGAAGCCTATAACGCCAAACGACTGACCCAGATCCTGAAAGATGTGGCCAATATTATCGGCGCCCAGATTCTGAATATCGCCCATCAGGATTACGATCCACAGGGAGCCAGCGTCACCATGCTGATTTCCGAAGGCGCTGTGATTCCGGCCGGCATGAATTCGGAATCGCCCGGCCCCTTGCCGGACACCATACTGGCGCATCTGGATAAAAGCCATATCACGGTTCATACCTATCCCGAAAGCCACCCTGATACCGATATTTGCACCTTTCGCGCCGATATAGACGTTTCAACCTGCGGACAGATTTCGCCGCTGAAAGCCCTGAATTATCTGATCCACAGCTTTGAATCGGATATCGTGATCATGGACTACCGGGTGCGGGGCTTCACCCGCGACGTATCCGGCCAGAAAATTTATATCGACCACAAGATCAATTCCATCCAGAACTATATTGCGGAAAGCACCAAAGAGCTTTACCAGATGATAGACGTGAATGTCTATCAGGAAAATATTTTTCACACCAAGATGCGGCTGAAGGAAACGGAACTGGAAAATTACCTGTTCGAAAAGGAAAGCAATTTTACGGAAGAAGAGAAAGAGGAGATTCAGGAGCAACTGCACGACGAAATGGCTGAAATTTTCTACGGCAGAAACTTTACCTGACCCCCCCCCCCTGGTTTTCATTTCTGCTTTTCTCCGCAGGGCGGCTTAAACGCCCTGCGGATTCCACCCGCGCCCCCTTCCTCCCCTGTTTTTTCTGATCGGCGCTCTCTGTCCGGCGTTTGCCGGTCTGGCGGCCAACTTGAAAATAGGTGAAATCACCTAAAAAATGCCAGAAATCCGGAAAAACTGTGTTAAATAACATAGATTTTTAAATTACTTCAAAACACTTTTAAAAATTAACATAATTATCAATTGCTTAATGAAATGGCACGCCATTTGCTTTAGTATAATCGGTGTCAGGGATGTTAAAGTTCTCTCCCCCGCGAACACGGAAACAACAGCGATGCCAGGGATAATCTGGGTAAAGGCGCGGGAAAGCGCATTTACCCAGACAGGGATGATTCCCGCATTTGGCTTTTGTTCGGCTTTCATACTCCAGTCAGTGTAATCAAACTCCGCCGCAATGGCTGTAGCCCCGCCGCAACCGGAAATTTCACCCCGTCCGCAATAAACCTCCAGACACCGCCGATAGTCGTGGCATAATAAGCAGGTTAGTCGGAAATCTTTCGATTACCTTGACTACATGACTACTTTTAGCGGTTAATAGCCGCTATTTCAATACGGAGATTTTTATGTTCAAAAAGCAGTTGCTCGTTCTAGCTGTAATACTGATCATGCTCAGCGGCTGTAGCCGGTTTTTTTACCGTCAGGCTGAAACGGAAGATGGCAATCTGGTTGAATTGAGTTACAACGGCGTCAGCCAGTTATTGCTCAACCTGCGGCAGCCGCTGCCTAAAGGCAGTGTTGTCGTCATTAACTCCCTGATTAATGTTGACGATCTCGGACAGACACTGGCTTTCGGGCGCATCGTTTCGGATCAGCTCACCTCAGCCTTTCAACACGAAGGCTATATAGTAACCGGCATGGATTTGCCGATCGAAATGTTTGTTAAAAACGATGCCGGCATTCTGCAAATTCCTGAAAAAACGCTGGCCGCTTTAAACAATATAGACGCCAAGGCTGTGATCATCGGTTCCTATGCGCCTGGCCGCAACACGATTTATGTTTCCCTGCGCGTGGTCGATATCGCCAGCCAGACCGTTATTTCATCGACGGATTATGGGGTGCCCATGGGGCCGGACGCCAAAGCAATGACCTTGCCGCCATTGCCTGTCACCCCACCGCCACCGCCACCGCCGCCAAAACCGTAATCCGGAAAAGCCTGACCCGTCCAAGCCTTCCCGCCGAACAAACGGCGGGATTTGGCTGCGCCTCTAACCGTAACAGCGCTGGCGTGCGGCTTTAGCGCAGGCAGTCGGCGGGTAGCGGTAAGGGTTTATGTTCGATTCTATTGGTCAGCCGGCAATTCGAACGGTAAAAATCAATGGCTCCCATCACATTCTGTCCGGCAGAACGCGGCGTTCCCCAAAAATCGTCTTTCGAACTGGAAGACGGCCCGTTATCCAGCCAGAAGTTCCCGCATTTTTCCCGATCCGGACTGACATCGTAGCCATTCAGGCCAGGAAAACATTGCAGGGTCTTATCCCGGCCAAGGCCCAAGCCGCTGTCTTCCAGTTTGCCGATAACATACCCGATCATGTTTTGGGCTTTTTCGGTCACCGCCTTGCCGAACGGACTGGAAAGCTTGCCGCCGAATTCCGCCAGGGCGGATTGCAGTTTAGCGTTTATCGAGGGCAGCCAAATCCCGCTACTGCTGCCAAAAACCTTATTTTTCCGCACCTCGATTTTGCCGCCGTCGCGGGCGCGAATCCCGCCGGTCAGAATATTGTCATTGATTAGCGCGCTGCTGCCGGCAAAACGGACATCAATACCGGCCGTCATCAGCAGGCTGTTATTTTCAATCACGGTATCCTTGGCTTTGTTGAGGTAAATGCCGACATCCGAACAGTTCAGAACAATATTATTGCGCATTTGCCCGCCGCTATGCTCGGTACTGCAATCCTGTTGTTCGCAAAACGGCTGTCCGGTGCCGCCGCCGCCGAACGACATGCCGATCCGGATACCGCCCTGGGTGTTTCTGGCGCAAACGATCAGATTATCCTCAATGACGCCCTGGCTGGAATTGCCTTTCAGAAACACGCCGTAACTGGTCTGGTTGCCATTCAGTTTGGCAAAGTCGGCAATATAGTTTCCCCTGATCGTCCAGTTGCGGCCGCCGACTATGTCAATAGTGGTAACCGGCAAATCGGTTTGCCGGGATCCGGTGTTGAAAATATCGTTATTCTCAATCAGACCGTCATCGGGAAATTGATTGTCCTGGCCATTAACCTTGATTTGGGCGTTGAAGTCGATCAGAGTATTATTTTTAATCACCACATGATCTGCGTCGCCGGCGATATGAAATGCATGATCGGAATGCGGCTGGCCCTGAAATGTCAGGCCTTTGACTATCCAGTAAGGATGGACAATGGAAATTGCTTCGACGCCGGTGGCGTTGATGACAGCCGTGCCCGGCACGGCCGCTTCCAGGCTGATCGGCTGTGCGGCGGTTCCGCCCTGCACGGTTTTCAGCTTGACTATAGCATATACGCCTTCCGCCAGGATGATCCGGTCGCCGGGCCCGGCCTGACGGAAGGCGGCTTCGAGTTCCTGTACCGATGCGACGGCAATATCCTGGGCGTACAGATTTTCAATTCCGCCAGTCAAACACAACACAAATAAAAGCTTACGCATAAGGTTAACCGGTTGAATGGAGAATTGGCTTCCGCCATCGGGGCGGACAGGCGCGTAGCCCGTATGGCGGCAACGCGGAATACGGGAAAGGCTTTCAGGCAGTCGGTATCCCTTAATCGATAGTCTGCCAGTCCCGGTATTTATCCGCCAGATCAAATGCCTCTGCGACCGGCCGGTAAGTGATATAGCCCTGATGGGTATTCAGCGCCTTGCCAAAACCGGGGTCGGTTTTTAAGGCCGACAAGCCATGATCCGCCAGTTTTAGCACATAAGGCAGCGTCGCATCGGTCAGGGCCAGGGTCGAGGTTCGCGGGTACGCGCCCGGCATATTGCTCACGCAATAATGGATCACCCCATGCTGCAAATACACCGGATCATCGTGGGTGGTGGCGTGCGCCGTTTCAATGCAGCCGCCCTGATCAATGCTGACGTCAACCGCCACCGAACCCGGCAGCATGGTTTTGATCATGTTTTCGGTAACCAGATGCTCGGCGCGCGCGCCATGCACCAGCACTGCGCCGACCAGCAGATCGGTGTCCGGCAGTTGCGCGGCGATGGTCTCCGGTGAGGACTGAATAAACTCGATATCCGCGGAAATTTCACGATGCAGACGGTCGGCATTCTCCGGAAACAGTCCGGCCACCGTGACATTGGCGCCCAGGCCGATCGCGGTTCTGGCGGCATGCGAACCGACCACGCCATCGCCGACAATCAGCACCTTGCCGTATTTTTTGCCCAGTACCGAACCCAGCATGACACCCTTGCCGCCATGATGGGCGGCAAGAAAATGGCAGCCCATCTGCACCGCCATATTGCCCGCCACCGCGCTCATGGGCGCCAGCAAGGGCAGCCTGCCGTTGCCGTCTTCCAGGGTTTCATAAGCGACGGCGCTGGTTTTGCCCGCCAGCAGGGCGGCGGTCAGCTCCCAGGGAACACCGGCCAGATGAAAATAGGTAAATACGATCTGTTGTTTTAAAAACCGGAATTCGCTGGCGACCGGCTCCTTGACTTTCACGACCAGTTCCTGATCCCAGGCTTCCGCGGTGGAAACGATGCCGGCGGCGCCTGCCTGCCGATAGGCCTCGTCGCCAAAACCGGAGCCCGTTCCCGCGCCCTGTTCCACATAAACCTGATGGCCGTTTGCCGCGAGCGCCGCAACGCCGGCAGGCGTCAGACCGACGCGGTTTTCTTTGGTTTTAATTTCCTTGATCAAGCCAATTTTCATCGTGGTACGCTCCGGGGTATGAGTAATATTGAAGTATACTGCGTATTTCAATGAAATCCACCGCTGACTCCAATCGCAAAGGCACTCTATATCCAACTTATTGAAATTTAATAGATCCAATTATTATTTTAGCCCATTAAGACTTTTTCTACGGTTCTATGACATAACCTGTCATTGCGCCATGTTATTATTAAGCCATATATTTATACGGCCTCTGAGTCATGACCAAAACTCTCCGCACCTCCTCACACGACAAAGTAGCCACGCGCCTCGCCGAAATCCTTATTCGCCTGAATAACGGTGAAAAACTAGACCCGCGCCAGCTAGCCAAAGAGTTTGGCGTTACCCTCCGCACCATCCAGCGCGATCTGCTGGAGCGACTGGCATTTCTGCCGCTCGGCAAAGATCAGCAGTATTTTATTCTTGAGTCTTATTATCTGGGCAAATTGACTATTGGCGACATCCATCGCTTCGCGGCTTTGTCGGGCATAAAGGACTTGTTCCCCAACCTGGATGATCGCTTCCTGCGTGAGTTGTTCGACAGCCGCATTAACCAAGCCTATCTGGTCAAAGGCCATCAGTACGAGGACTTATCGGATAAAACCGATGCGTTCAAGCAACTGGAACAGGCTATTATCCAGCACCGGTTCATCCATTTTAGTTACAAAGATAAAAACTACACCACCATTAGCCCCTATAAACTTGTCAACCAAAATGGCATCTGGTATTTGGCCGCCAAGGATGCTAGCCAACTAAAAACATTTTGCTTCAGTAAAATAAATAACTTAAAAACAGACGCACAGAGATTTGAATCCGAAGCGCATATCGGCGCCACGATTGAACAAGAAGACAGCGTTTGGTTCAGCGCGGACAAATATGAAGTCGTGTTAAAAGTCGAGCATGGCGTCGCTTCCTATTTCAAACGTCGCAACTTATTGCCCAATCAACATATAGATAAGGAACTCGAAGACGGCAGTTTGATAATATCCTCGCGTATTGCCCATGACGAGCAGATTTTGCCGTTGATAAACTATTGGTTGCCAAACGTACACATCATTAGCCCGAAAGAATTGCGCTCTGTGCTAATAAAGAGACTCAGCAATTATTTGGTTTCAAATGAAATCTAAAACAGTAAGGATATCCTGTGCCTCTACCCCCAATCAACCCCTATTTTAAATTCACTTGCCGGACTTGCAATTGGAGTGTCGTCGTCATGCAAACCAGCGATGTAATAACCGGCCCCGGAACCTGCAAAAAATGCGGCGGTACCGACTTGTCAAGAACCCAAGCCAGTATTATGTCAATGTTAACAAATAGCTTGTTCCACCGCTAAGCAGTTGCACAGCATCCCATCTTTAATCGACAGCACAGAGAAGCACATGTTTCCAAAACAACATCTTATTCTGCAAAACATTGCATCCATCCGAGATTTAACAGCGAAAAATCAATTGCCGCTCGCCGCCTTGGCAGCCATTGAGCGGGATGCTCTGAATTTCGTCGTCAAATTCCCGCTCATCGGTGCATTTAGTTCCGGTAAGTCTTCGCTGTTGAATGCGCTGCTTGGCAAGCCATTGTTTGCCATCAATATTACTGCTGAAACCGCAGTACCCGCGGAACTGGTTTATGCGAGTGAAGACGACATCACCGGCCACTTTGCCGATGGCCGCACAGTTACGTTAACTGCCGATGCCGTGCTGGAAAATCATCTTGCGGATTTACAGCCCGGCGGCTGGATCGAAGCCCGCGTGAATGCGCCTGCCTTAGCCAGACTGCCGCATCTGCGATTGGTGGACATACCGGGCTTGGATTCCGGTATCGCTGCTCACACCCAGGCTATTGATGACTATGTTCCACGCAGTCTTGCCTACGGCGTTGTCGTCAGTGCTGAGGAAGGCAATTTGCGGGAAAGCATCCGCGACACCTTAATTGAACTGGGCGTCATGGAAAGACCTATTATCGCCATCATCAGTAAATGTGACAAAAAACCGGCTGAAGATGTAGACGCCATAGCCGAGCGCGTCAAACAAGAAATTACCCAGACTACCGGTCGGCCACCTCTGTATCTAGTCAAAGCATCCGTAAGGCGTAAAGATATTGCCGAATTCACCATGGCTCTTGAAGAATTGGAAAAACAGGCGGAAACCTTATTCGGCCAAAGTGTCGCCGCCCGCTTTAGCCTGGAATTGAAACGGCTGATCAAACATCTGGAAACCCTCAGCAATCGGGATGACCTGAATAGCGAACAGATCGAGGCTCAAATCGGGCAATTACGTCTGGATATGCAAGCCTTCGACGCCAGACTTGCCGCCGAAACCAAAACCTTGGACGCACAAGTCGGTTCGGTGCTCACCAACATCAGCCATCGTGTCGAAAACACCCTGAAAGCCAGTCTGGACTCTCTTGCCAATAAAGCCATGCATCACGGCGATCTGGGCAACGACATTCTGATCATGGCGCGCTTGGCGGTTGCCGAAGGCATACGCGAAGAATTTGCGCCTAAGTTGCAACACTATTTCGACCGCCTCGCCGAAGCCGTCCCCCAGACCTTAATGGTCGATGTCAACCTGCCGGACAGGGAGGAACCCACTCTAGGCCCTGAAAAAACCAAGTCCACACTGGCGACCATTGTGGCGACGCTGCTGCCGGTGTTAACGCATATGCCGCTCATTGCAAGAGTAGCCATTCCCATACTGCATGCGCTGAGCGAGCTTTTCATCGATCACAACGCCAAACGACGCGAAGAAGAGGAACGCAAGGAAAATACCCGTCAACACATCCTCGGCAGCGTCATTCCCGATGCCGTGTTCCGCATCGCAGCCGAACTGCGTCAAGCCCTGTGTAAGCAGGTGGAAGAAGCCAAGAATACCATTGCCGAAAGCGTCCGCGACCAGCGTCAAGCACGAGAATTCACACTGCACGAACTGCAAACCCAGCTTGCCTGTGGTCAAGCCGAATTTGCCGCCGCCCGCGAACACTACCTTGCCGACCTTGCCACGGTGCAAAACCTGTTGGCCAAATTGGAGCAAGATTGATGAACAACAAGCTAAGCCCCGAGCAATTGGCCGCGCGTTACGATTTGCTGTGCCGGGCCACCCAGCCCATACCGCAGGCTGACGACCCGTATCCGGTCGCGGCCGATTTGGATCAATTGCAGACCCTGATCAATCGCGATCTGTTGGAACTGGCCCGGCGCGGTAGTCCAGATCACTTCGCAGAACTGTATCTGGACTTCGGCCGCGAACTGGAGCGTTTCCGTGAATTTTGCGCCTTTCCCGCACTGGCGCAAAAGGTTGTGGTTGGATTCGGCGGCGCCTTTAGCGTTGGCAAATCCAGCCTCATCAATGCATTACTCGGGCAACGGCTATTGGTCGCCGAAGTGGATTACACCACCTCTTTGCCCAGCTATTTGCTACACGGTGAAGAAGATGCAATCTTCGCGCTCAACCTCAACAGCCAGCGCATCCGCTTAAGCCTGGACGAATTCCGCAGCCTGACGCATGACGAAATGACCCTATACGGCAGCGCCATCGGCGGTCTGCTCCGTGCCGCCTTCATCACTCGTGCTGATTTCCCCTGGCCCAATCTGGCGCTGGTTGACACACCGGGTTATTCCAAACCCGAACAAAACAGCTATAGCGCCCGCACCGACGAAAACCTCGCCCGCGCCCAGCTCAACGCCGCACAAGCCATTGTTTGGCTGATCTCAGCCAAGGCTGGCGGCATTACCGAAGACGATCTCAACTTTCTGGCTGCGCTCAACCGGGCCATACCTCTGCTGGTTGTGGTCAGTCGTGCCGACGCGCAGCCCGCCGCCGATATCCGCGACATAGTGGATGGTATCCGTCGAACCCTGGCCGAAAGAGACCTGCCGGTAATAGATGTCATTCCGGTATCCAGCCGTAACAAAACTGAATACCCGCTTGATCCCGTTTTAGGACATCTTCGCAACTGGAGCCAGCAAAACCGGCAATTGCGGTTTGCCCATAATTTTAAGGCCCTGTTCACCCAATACGCCCGTAGCATCGAAACCGAATTGCGCGCTGCCAACTGGCGGCTCAATCGTTTCAACCGCATCCTGACCCTGATCGACGATACAGACATTCGGGCCGATACCGGCGAACTGAAAGCCGAGACGGATAACCGGATACGCCAATTAAAAACCCAGGCCGCAGCTTTACATGACCTGCGTAGCCGGTTCTTCAGCGATCTGAAGGGTGTCGGCGACAAGGTAGGCATTGCCCTGCCGGAGCCGGATGACATTGAGCTGCTAGATGCAGGCCGTAGCAATTTGCTGGATTTATTGATAGAAACTCGCCAACAGCGTGGCGGCCAAGCGCCGGATGTGCCCCTGCCGCTACAGGCATTGATACAACCGGACGCATGCGGCAATCAGTTAAGTCTGTTGCGCCTGCAAAATACTGATACGGCGCGGTACATCCTAACCGACCTACAAACCCACGCCGCCGCAGTCGCCAAGCTCAGGCAATTGCTGCGACAACCTAACCAGCGCCTGCTGGATGCGCTCGCCGGCCTGATTATCATGAAATTGGGGGAAACCGCCTGATGAATTTGCAACAATTGCTGGATGCCATTCAAACCGAAAAATACGCTACCCAGCCTTTGGCCGCGCACCGCATTGCCGGGTTGGAAGAACACAGCCGCGAACATTACGCGCTATTGCTGGCGGCGGTGTTACGGGTCAGACCCGCCATCAGCGCGGCGCAAAGCCGGGTGTTCAGCATGTTGCTGGAAGCTATGGGCTTGGCCAATCGCCAGGCCGCGCTGTTTGAACGCGTTAAAAATCTGACCGCCGCCAACTTAAGCGAAAGCCGCCGCCTGATCGCTGAGCACGGCTTAGCCCAGATCTTTCTGCTGGATACCTTTATATTGCTGCGTCTGGAACAGCCTTTAACGGATGATGATTTGCGGTTAGGTGCAGAACTGGCTGATCTGTTGCAAGTGGACAGCAAAACCCTATCCGCTTTGGTTACTCTGGCCTTGCATGTTTTAGGCATAAAGAAGCCGCAGGCTTTTTCCGATATTCTGGATCCTTTGGACTGTCCGCATTGGCATGAATTCATCTGTGAAAAGCTCACTGTTGCCAAGCTGAAGGGGGGTATCGCTTCCGGTCTGTGGTGGCTTGACCAAGCCATCGAAACAGATACTGGTTGGTCGCTGGAAAACCTCACCCTGTTCTTTACCGAAGCCGGGCGGTTAAGCACTGATACTATTGCCGATGCCAAGGTCAGCATCAAGGGTTGCCGTCTGATTAACCCGGTGATGGCGTTTAAAAGTCAAACGCTGAAGTTTGATATGCAGGACAGTCAGGTGGAAGGCCGCTATCCCGAACCGGCTAGATTGACCGCGTTCCAGTTTGACAGGCTTGAAACCGTCATATTTAAAAACACCCATTTTACTACGCGAGACGCCCGTAGCGTTCGTGCCGGGAATACACCAATAGCGTTTGAACAATGCCAATTCACCGCTTGTGGCAACCCTTTACTCGTTGGCGGAGCATTAGCCATCAGAATACCCGATATTATACCCAAGACCGTCGCGCTAACACTCTTTTTCCAGAACATTTGTGACAAACCCGATATACCCAAGACCGTCACGCTAACCGATTGCCATTTCATCCATTGCCGCGCTCGGCTCGGCGGGGCGTTGCGTATCGACCGCTTAACTGTCGAAAACACAGCTATCATCAACTGTATATTCGCTGAATGTTCAGCAACTGAGCCGGGCATGAATTATGGTATTTACGCCAGCCGGATTGTCACTTCATCCCCCAGAAATTTCATCAAGGCATGCCAATTTAAGCGGGGGCGTTTTTATCTTGGCGACGGATTTCTTCCTTTTTGCCGCTCTAATATTGATCATGTCTTTTCAGAATCAAAACTGATTGACGCACAACTGCATGCCAGCATGCGCTACGAAAATGAATTCGAAAATGAATTCAAAGCAGGAATTACGCCAACCGGTAATTCCGAAATACGCACCGATGTAGTGCATCAACTGCCGGCTTGGGCCGAGGACTTCTAATGACTATTGAATCTTTTTCCAATCAATTGCAAATTCTGACCCAGACCTTAAGCAAATACCACAGCCGTTTCCCGGCAGAGCTCGCTGAGCTGTCAAGTCTGCAACAGGACTTTGCCGCCAAACAGTTGCGCTTTGCAGAGGCAGGCCAGCGATTGAGCATTGGCATCATCGGCCAGGTCAAGGCAGGCAAGAGCAGTTTCCTGAATGCCTTACTGTTCAACGGCCGGGCGGTGCTGCCGGAGGCCGCTACGCCCAAGACCGCCAATCTGACCCGCATCACTCATGGCGGCACGCCGACCTTGGTTGTCCACTATTACACACCAACTGTCTGGCGGCAGTTTGTGGCTTTGGCCGCAGGTGAAGGTAATCATACCGAAGCACGGGTCGCCCGCGAGCTGGTTGACATGGTCAGGCGGGCCGGGGTTGATGTGGATGCTGTCCTGGCTAAAGGCAAGGAAGACTTGCCGGCCGCTAATGTCGCCGAATTAATCGATGTACTGAACGATTACGTCGGCAATGATGGTCGTTATACCGCACTGGTCGAAGCCACCGAACTGCAATTGCCGCTGCCGGAATTGCAAGGCTTCGAGGTGGTGGATACCCCGGGCATGAACGATCCGGTAGCCAGCCGTACCCAGAAAACCCGCGAGTTTATGGCGCGTTGCGATGTGGTGTTTTTTCTGTCGCGCTGCGGTCAATTCCTGGATCGGTCGGACAGGGACTTGCTGGCCAGCCAGTTGCCGAACAAAGGCGTGAAGCGTTTGATTCTGGTGGCCTGTCAATTTGACAACGCCATTCTGGACGATGGCTTCGATCGCTCGTCTCTGGCCGAAACCGAAACCAACCTGAAAATCCGTATTAATCGCCGGGCCGATACTGAATTGGAAGGTCTGGCCAAAGATCGCGAGCTGCAAGGCGTACCCGAGGTTGCCGCACTGTTAAGAAAAACCAAAACACCGCTATTCGCCAGCAGCTATGCCTATGGTTTTAGCGACTGGCCCGCTGCACGCTGGAGTAAAGGCATGCAGCACGTCCATGGCGAGTTGACTTCTATGGCTGCCGAAAAGTGGAATGGCTATATCTTTACTGCCGAGGATTGGCGGCGCTTGGGCAACTTCCAGGCATTGACTGCCGCCTACAAGGCCGCCCGCTCCGCCAAACAGGAGTTGCTAACCGCCCAGCACAACGGCCTGTTGCCGGAGGCTGAACGCCGTTTGCAGGACATTCTGCAACGGCTGGGCGAAGTGGCGGAAAACCGCCGCCGGCAATTGCGCGATAACGACATCAGTAAACTGGCCGCCCAGCAAGCCGCCGCCGAGCGGCGCATTAACGGCATTGCCGCCGTCCTGGCGGAGATCATCAACCGCAACCGCGAACAGGTGCGCGCGTTGCACGGCAAAATGCATGTCGAGCTTCAGACCGGGATGGCCGGTTTTAGCCAACTTAACACCCGTAGCGGTACGGATACGGTAGAGCGTTCCCGCGAAGTCAGCACCTCCACCTGGTACAACCCTTTTTCCTGGGGTAGTAGCCGCACAGTGTATTACACTACCACGCAGAGCTATCGTTATCTGGCCGTTGCCGATGCCATCGAACAGGTTAATCAGTACGCCGTTGATAATGCCGCCGCGTTGCTACGGGCATTTCAAGACGTCATCTACCCGACCAAATTGCGTGCCGATTTGCGCAAAGCCTTGTTGGCGGAGTTGGACACCCGCGACGAAAATTTCAATCCTGAGGAATTTCGCGCCACGCTGGAAGGCTGTTTAAACTGTCTGGAATTGCCGGAGCTGAAACTGGATATCGGCGACCCGGCTCGCGCCATCAGCGCCCAGTTCTGCGGCGAAGTGCGTGACGACAATGCGATGGCGCAACTGTGCGCCACGCTGCTGCAAACCCTGCAGACTGTTTCCGGACAACTTGATGCAGCGTTTAAAAAAGGGGTCGATCATTTATGCATGCAACTGGATGCCCTGTGCGAATCACTGGCAAAAGAAATGGCCGCAGGCATACGCGCCGAATTGGAACAGCTTGGTAAAGCCTTTGCCGATAAGGAGCAAGAATTGGCGCATTATGACGAAGTGATTGCAATTACCCGGGGTGATGGAGAACCTTTAACGACTTCATTATCCCAGAATTGAAAAAACCGCCCGAAGGCGGTCTTTTCGTCAACTAAACCGGCCGGCCTATGGCGTAATACTGCAAGCCGCTTTGCCTGACCAGTTTGGGCTCATACATGTTTCTGCCGTCAAAAATCACCTTGTCGTTCAGTTGCTGGTGCAACTGGTCGAAGTCCGGGCTGCGGAATTGCTTCCATTCGGTGACGATAATCAGCGCATCCACATTCTGCAGGGTGTCCAGCTGGTTATGACAATAGCTCAGACCAGGCTTGTCGCCGTATATCCGTTGCGCCTCGTGCAAGGCTTCCGGATCGTAAGCCTGAACCTCGGCTCCGGCTTCGATCAGGGCTTCCAGCACCACCCGGCTGGGGGCTTCGCGCATATCGTCGGTGTTGGGCTTGAACGCCAGGCCCCATAAGGCGAATCGCTTGCCTTTCAAATCGCCCTGATAATGCGCCATGATTTTTTCGAACAACCGGTGTTTTTGCCTGTCGTTGACGTTTTCAACCGCGCTTAACAGTTCGGCATGGTAGCCGTAATCGCGGGCCGTTCTCTCCAGTGCCTTGACATCCTTGGGAAAGCAGGAGCCGCCGTAACCGCAGCCAGGGTAAATGAAACTGTAACCGATGCGGGTATCGGAACCAATACCGTGGCGGACGTGTTCGATGTCCGCGCCCAGGCGTTCCGCCAGATTCGCCAGTTCGTTCATGAAACTGATTTTGGTGGCCAGCATGGCGTTGGCGGCGTATTTGGTCAGTTCCGCCGAACGGATGTCCATATTGATGACCCGTTCGCGGTTGCGGTTGAACGGCGCGTACAGATCTCGCAACAGTTCGGCGCTTCTGTGGCTGTCGGTGCCGATGATGATGCGATCCGGCTTCATGAAGTCGTCCAGCGCCGAACCTTCCTTCAAAAATTCGGGATTCGATACAATGTCGAACTCCAGGCTGGCGCCGCGCTGCCGCAGCACGTCGGCCACGGTATTTTTGACCTTGTCGGCCGTGCCGACCGGCACGGTGGATTTATCGACAATGACTTTATAATCGGTCATATGTTCGGCAATGCTTTTGGCTACCGCCAGCACATATTTCAGATCGGCGGAGCCGTCCTCATCCGGCGGCGTGCCGACGGCGACAAACTGGAAAAGCCCGAAATCCACTGCTTCCCTGACATCGGCGGTAAAGTGCAAACGCCCGGCAGACTGATTTTCCCTGACCATTTCTTCCAGGCCAGGTTCGAAGATCGGAATAATCCCCTGTTTGAGTTGATCAATTTTATTTTGATCGACATCCATGCATAGCACCTGGTTTCCAACCTCGGCTAAACAGGCTCCGGTCACCAATCCAACATAGCCGCTGCCAAATACTGTAATTTTCATCCTAACGCCTCATAGTGAATTTTTTATTTTTTCCATTTTAATCTAAAAAGAGCCGATATATCTTCATCGCCAAAACCTTGCGCCATCAATTCTGCATAGTCGGTCAGCGTGGTATCGATAACCGGACAGTCGATCGCGGTCTGCCGGGCCATTTCCCGGCAGATCAATAAATCCTTGTGATGCAGGGCCAATTTGAAACCCGGATTGTATAAGGCCTGAGTCATGGTTTTGCCGCGATGCTGCAAAAACCAGTTTCCGGCCGCGCCGCCGGCAAGCACATCGATGACTTTATCCATATCCAGACCTTGCGCCGCGGCAAAGGCCAGCGCCTGGGTCACAGCCTGATTGACGCCGGCGACCATCACCTGGTTGACAGCCTTGCAGGCCTGGCCCTGCCCGACTTCGCCCAGGTGTTCGATACGCGAGGCCATGGCGGCCAGCACCGGCCGCACCCGTTCCAGCACCGCCGCCTTGCCGCCAACCATCATTGACAGCGTACCCTGGGCCGCGCCTTCCACGCCGCCGGAGACCGGTGCATCGAGAAATTCCGCCTGCCGATCCTGCAACAGGCTGGCGGCCTGCACAGCGGTTGCTGCGCTGACCGTGGACATGTCAACGACTACCGTGCCGGGTTTGACCGTGGCGGCGATGGCGGAAACGATTTCCAGCACATCCCGGTCGGCCGAGACACAGATCAAAACCACATCGACCCGCTCAGCCAAAGCTTGCGGGGTGGCGCAGATTTCGACCTGCAAATCCACCTGCCTGCCTGACGTCCGGTTATAGGCGGCCGTCAAAAAACCCTGCTTAAACAGGTTGCGGGCCATGCCCAGTCCCATTGCCCCCAGTCCGATGACGCCTGCTTTCATACGCTGGTTTTATTTTTCAAGATAGGTGTAAGCGTTCAGGCCGGCCAGCAATTCCTGCTGGAAGGCCTGTTTTTGGTCGATGCTCAACGGGCTGGCATCCAGTTTCGATTGGTAGGCGGCCTTGAGCGCTTCGGCATCGATATGCACATATTCTAGCAACTCGCCGACATCTTCGCCCTCCATAAAATCGCCAAAGCGGTAACCGTCGCCGTCAAGCTCCACATTGATGGAATGGGTGTCGCCGAACAGATTGTGCATGTCGCCCAGAATTTCCTGATAAGCGCCCAGCATGAAGAAGCCCAGCAGATAAGGCTGGCTGAGGTCGATACTGTGCAGCGCCAGGGTATTGCTGATGTTTTGCCGGTCTACATATTGATCGATGCGACCGTCGGAATCACAGGTCAGATCCTGAATCACCGCCCGCTGGCCGGGGAGCTGATCGAGCTTATGGATGGGCATGATGGGAAATATCTGATCTATGCCCCAGACGTCCGGCATGGACTGAAACAGGGAAAAATTGCAAAACACCTTGTCGGCCAGTTTTTCGTCCAGCTCCTGCAAAATTTCCCGGTGATGGTGATTGTCGGTGTTCAGGCGGCGCTGCACCAGCCTGCACAAGCTGATGTAGCGTTGTTCCGCTTCGGCCAGTTCGGTTAGCGCCAGATCGCCCTGCACGAACTGGGCGCGGGCTTCGGCCATATCGAACTGGGCGTTGTGGTAGGTTTCGGCAATATTTTGCGACACCGCCTTGCTGACATCGATTCCGCCTTGCAGGCTTTCCACCTCGGTGACATTGGTGATCATCACTGCGTGATGCGCGGTGATGGCCCGGCCGGATTCGGTAATGATGTCCGGCTGCGGCAAGCGGTATTCACGGCTGATTTCGGCGAAGCTTCGGACGATATTTTCGGCATACTCGGCGAGACTGTAATTGATCGAGCACTCCCGCCGCGAGCCACTGCCATCGTAATCGACACCCAGCCCGCCGCCGGCATCGATGGTGGAGATGGGCGCGCCGAGTTTGCGAAGTTGCAGATAAAACTGCGCCGCCTCCTTTAAAGCCAGCTTGATGTCGTGAATATTGGCGATTTGCGACCCCATATGGAAATGCATCAGTTGCAGGCAATCCAGCATGTCCTGCTGTTTCAGGCCGGCAATCAACTGTAGCACCTCGCTGGCGTGCAGCCCGAATTTGGATTTCTCGCCGCCGCTGTTCTGCCACTTGCCGGCGCTAATGGTTGACAGGCGCACCCGGATGCCTATCTGCGGCCGCACCTGCAATCTGGCCGCTTCCTCAATGATCAGCTCCAGCTCCGAGGGTTTTTCGATGACAATGAAGACCGACAGGCCCATCATCTGCCCCATCAACGCCATGCGAATGTAAAACCGATCCTTGTAACCGTTGCAGACGATAGTGCCGCCTGATCTGGTCAGACCCAGTATCGCCAGCAGCTCCGGCTTGCTGCCGGCTTCCAGGCCAATGCCGTCGGTCGAGACGATGCTGGCCACCACATTGCCCTGCTGGTTGACCTTGATGGGATAAACAGGGGTATAACGACCCTGATACTGATGCGATGCGCAGGCATCTTCGAACGCCTGCTGCAAACGGCGTATGCGGTCGCCCAGAATATCGGTAAAACGAATCAGCACCGGAAAGTTCAGGCCTTTTTCCTGCAGGGCGAGCGCAACCTCGAACAGGTCGATTTCGGTATTGCAGCCGGATTGCGGCCTGACGCAGACATGGCCCTTGCCGTTGATCGAAAAATAGCCATCGCCCCACTGGTTTATGGCGTACAACTGTTTGGACTGTTCAATCGACCATTGCTGTTGCTGCACATTCGCTCCTGATACTGTCATAAAATTATAGGGATTCTAAAGTATAATCATTAAGCTTATATGACTTTTTAACAGGACGATATCATGCTCGACAATCAATGGTTTAGTGAAGCCGTCAATTCGGACGGTTCGGCCTTCTCGCTGAAAATCAAACGCAAACTTCATGAGGAGCAATCGGAATTTCAGTTTCTGGAAATCTACGAGACCGAGCATTTCGGCAATCTGATGGTGATCGATGGTTGCACCATGGTTTCCACCCGCGATAACTTTTTTTATCACGAGATGATGAGTCATCCTGTGCTGTTCAGCCATCCCGCGCCTAAAAAGGTGTGGATTATCGGCGGCGGCGATTGCGGCACCTTAAGGGAAGTGCTGAAACATCCGGGTGTCGAGCAGGCCATACAGATCGATATCGACGAACGCGTCACCCGGCTGGCGGAAATTTATTTTCCGGAATTGTGCGCATCCAACCACGACCCCCGCGCCGAACTGAAATTCATCGACGGCATCAAATGGGTAAAGGACGCCGCGCCCAATAGCGTCGATATTATCATTGTGGACAGCACGGATCCGGTCGGCCCGGCGGAAGGTTTATTCTGCGCCGACTTTTACCGCGATTGTTTCAACTGCCTCACCGAAAACGGCATCGTCGTCCAGCAAAGCGAATCGGCGCTGTTCCATATGAAAATCCTGGCGGAAATGCGCGGCGAAATGCAGTCCGCCGGCTTCGGGCATTTGCAAACCGTCTTTTTCCCGCAATGCCTGTATCCTTCCGGCTGGTGGAGCGCCACCATGGCCGGCAAGGCCGATTTAACGGCTTTCCGGGAGCAAGACGCAACCAACAAAAGCTTTGATACGGTCTATTATAATAGCGACATCCACCGCGCCAGTCAGGCCATGCCGGAATTCTTTAAAAAAGCCTTTGCCTGAAGCGGCGTTTTATGTTCACGTTGGGGGCTTGACGGCTTTAAAAAGCCGGCGGAATTGCGGATAACGATTTCGAAAACTGTAGCCGGATCGGGCTGACTTTTTTGTCGGCGGCGGGCGGATGGCGGCGCAAGCCGAAAAAAACCATCCTGTATTGAATAAGGAGGAAAAAAATGCTGTTTTCCGGTTATCGATGGCGTCTTATCCGCCTGTTGGGCATACTGTTCGCCAGCGGCTGTCTGCTCTCCGCGCCTGTCGCCGCCCAAAGCCCCGAATACGCCCCGCCGCCACCAACTCCTAATGTCTCCGTCGGCCAAAGCCGAATCAATCCGGTACCGGTGGCGCAAACGCTGATTCCGGAGGGCGTCTATGCGCAACGGCTGCTTGCGGCGTTAATGCCCGGTTCGGCGCAGGATGAAGGCCATGCGGAAGATCTATTGAGCAGCCTGGGCATAGAGCCCCAATACGGCTGGATATCGGAATATCCGGTCACGCCCGAGATACTGGGCGAACTCGACAAGGATATCGCCCATGCCTGCGGTCAGGGCAAAATCGGCCTTGCCGCAGATCAGGCTCTTAAGCTGGTCGCCGACCTGAAAACCGCGCTGGGTTTTAACATCAGCCCCATCCCGCCGGCCGTGCAGCAATCCGCCGGCTCAGGCAGGATATACCATTATATCGATAGCAACGGCGCAGAAAACTATACCGACGATTTTAACGCCATCCCGCCGGCGTACAGAGCGCAGGCCGAAATCGTCAGCCAGGGCGTCGCGGCAACAGCCCCCACCGCAGCCGTGACCGCACCACTGCCGTTCACGCCGCAATATGCGGCCAGCCCAGACTCGGACACCATCAACGGCTATTACCAGGATCAGGGCCCACCGGTGGTGACCTATTTTCCGCCGCCGCAATCCTATTATTATCTGTATACTTGGGTGCCTTATGGCTTTTGGTCGGCAGGTTATTATTTTCCCGGCTATTTTGTGCTGAACGATTTCCGCAGGCAGATCATCTACAATCGGCAAGCGTACTGGGTCGGCCACCACGCCGGGCCAGGCAATGGCGGGGCGGGCGGCCATCCCGAGCAGGATGACCGGCGTCATGACGGGTACGCCTCGCCCGCCGCCCGGAACGGCGGCAACACCATGATCGGCCAGGAGCAAAACCGCCCGGTTGCCGGCAGGGCTCAGCCGCAACGCATGCCGGAAAGGCCGGTTTCGCCGGTAGAGCATTACCAGCCGCCTGCTGGCGGCAGAACGTTCATTGCCGCCCCGCCCAGGATCAATCAGCCGGCATACCAGCCGGAAAGATTTAATGCCCCACCCGTCTTTCAGGAACAGCCGCAACAACGCCGCTTAAATCCGGGCCCCGCATTCCGTGGCGGGGAATCCGGCGGCGGATTCGGGGGCCATGAGAGCGGCGGAATCAAAGGCGGCCGGCGTTGAAACCGGGATTTTCCGGTCAGTTTTAACTTTGGATATTCGGAATAGGCTGTTGAAAAGTTGAAGTTCGGCCGAGACAGAAATCTCGTTGATCGTTAAAACCAACATTCAGCCGACGGCCAGTCAGGCCGCAAGGGGGGCACCCGACAGATATTCCAACTTTTCAAATCATGATAAGTTTTTTACGCCCCGCTCATTCCAGACATCCTCAAATTTCAACCAGCCGCCGCTCTCTCACCGCCTGTAGCACAGCATTTATGGTTCGACAATTGTCTCTGGCGTCGTCCAAAGACAGAGCCGGTTGCTTGCCGTTCAGCACGCAATCGCTGAAATGTTCGATTTCCAGCCGGAAATGGTTTGCCGCCGGCAGGCGTTCCTCGCAGCTTTGGCCATCTTCCGTCCACCAGGAAATGACGGGGGTATCGCCAGGCAACTGCCAGACCACATGGCATTTGACGCCGCCTTTGCTGCCGATGATCTCATATTCGCAGCGCCGGGCACGCTCGAAGCTGAAATCGAACTGCGCAAATCTGCCCTCCCCAAAATCCAGTACCCCGCTGCTGGAAATGTCGGCGCCGCTTTCCACGTGTCTGGCCATGGCGACGACCGCGACGGGCGTTTGCCGGAAAAACATGCGCAGGGCGTGAATGGCGTAGCAGCCTATGTCCCACATCGCGCCGCCGCCGCGACTGACGTCTTCCGCCAGTCGGTAGAGCCGGGCGGGGCGCATGATGAAGGAAAAACTGGCGCGAACCGAACGCACGTCGCCGATCAGCCCGGACTGAATCAGCTCCATGACCCGCGCATGCTGCGGATGAAAGCGGTACATGAAGCCCTCCATCACCAGCACCTGATGCTCGCTGGCCGCGGCGGCTATGGCGTCTATGTCGGCAACCGCCAGCGCCATCGGTTTTTCGCACAATACATGCTTGCCGTGGCTGATGGCGCGTAACGCCCATTGCGCATGCTCGTGGTTGGCCATGGGCAGATACACGGCCTGCACCCGTTTGTCGGCCAGCAGAGCGTCAAGATCGTCATAAGCCGTGACGCCTCCCAGGCCGGGGGCGAATTTGCCGACGGTTTCGGCCGCCGCGCCAGGGCGGCGACTGGCGATGGCGACCAGTTCGGCATTGGTCGCCTCGACGATGGCCGGCAGCAAGCGTTCATTGATGCGCGCCGCGCCCAGTATGCCCCAGCGGAGATTTGCCTGTTTGTTCATGTTGTTCATCCCCTGCGTGAATTTACCAATCAAGACCGGCCGGACTGCGGGAAGCCTTGCAGTCTATGCTGATGCGTTGCGGTTCCTGATCCAGCTTCAGAGCCGTTAATTGTCCACCCCACAGACAACCGGTATCGATGGAAATGCAATTGTAGTCCTGATAAAAACCGAGCGTGGACCAGTGTCCAAAAATAATCTTCATATCCAGGCTCTTGCGACCGGGTACGGCAAACCAGGGCAGCAAATTTTCCGGCTGGCTGCCGGGCGCGCCTTTCTGGGAAAATTCCAGCGCGCCCTCCGCCGTGCAGTAGCGCATCCGGGTAAAGCAGTTGATGGCAAAACGCAAGCGCTCGATTTTAGGCATGTCGCTGCTCCAGACACTGGGTTTATTGCCGTACATGGTGCGGAAAATACGTTCATAATCATGGCCTTGAATGGCCTGTTCGATTTCCCGCGCCATTTTCACGGTCAGCGCGAAATCCCATTGCGGCGGCAAGCCGGCATGCAGCATGCAATATTGGTGGTTATGATAAAAAAGATACTGGCGCCTCAACCAGTGTATCAGTTCGTCACAATCGGGAGCCCGTAAAATATCGCCGATGGTGTCTTTTTTCCCGGACTTGCCCAGTGACACCACGGTGGCGATTAAATGCAGATCATGATTGCCCAGTACGCTAACGGCCGCCGATCCCAGATTTTTAATGAACCGCAAGGTTTCCAGAGATTTTGGGCCGCGATTGACCAGATCGCCAACCAGCCAGAGCTGATCGCCGCCAGGGTCGAATTTCACCACATCCAGCAGGCGGCGAAACTCGTCGTAACATCCCTGAATATCGCCAATTGCGTAAATTGCCATCAATGCAGGGTGCGAGGTATGGAAAGGGTGAACTTGGGTATGGCGGCTTTAAAGTTTTCGCCGTTGTCGGACAGCATCTGGTATTTACCCTGCATGACCCCGACCGGGGTTTCGATCATGGCCGCGCTGGTATAGCGAAACGAGTCTCCCGGGGCCAGATACGGCTGTTCGCCGACCACGCCTTCTCCGTTGACCTCCTGAACCTTGCCGTTTGCATCGGTAATCAGCCAGTGCCGGGTCAGCAGTCTGGCCGGCGACGAACCGACATTGGTAATGGTCACCGTATAGGCGAACACATAGCGGTTTTGCTCGGGGGCGGATTGGCCTTCGATAAAATAGGGTGTGGCTTCAACTAAAATTTTGTTTTTTTCGCTCATTGGTGGATGATGTGAAATGTAATAAAGCTATTTGAACGCAACTTTTCACTAAACGCAAGAAGGCAATCCCACGATTTTTAAAATGGCGCAACAGTCAAAACCATTCCATATTCATATCCTCGGCATTTGCGGCGCTTTCATGGGCGGATTGGCGCTGATTGCCCGCGAACTGGGCTATTCCGTCAGCGGTTCCGACCAGAATGTCTATCCACCCATGAGTACGCAACTGGAACAACAGGGCATCCGGCTCATGAACGGCTACAAGCCGGAAAACCTGGATTGCCGACCGGATCTGGTGGTAATCGGCAACGCCCTGTCACGCGGCAATCCGGAAGTGGAAGCAGTTCTCAATCGCGGCTTGCGTTACACCTCCGGCCCGCAATGGCTGGCCGAACATGTCCTGCAGGATCGCTGGGTGCTGGCCGTGGCCGGCACCCACGGCAAAACCACCACCACCAGCATGTTAAGCTGGATACTGGAATGCAGCCATTTCAGACCCGGTTTTCTGATTGGCGGCATCCCCTTGAATTTCGGCATTTCCGCCCGTCTTGGCGAATCGGATTTTTTTGTCATAGAAGCGGACGAATATGACTGCGCCTTCTTCGACAAGCGTTCCAAATTCGTACATTACCGGCCAAGAACGGCTGTTCTCAATAATCTGGAATACGATCACGCCGATATTTTTGAAAATCTGGACGCCATTAAAAAACAGTTCCAGCACTTGCTGCGCACTGTGCCGGCCGAGGGACTGGTGGTGGCTCCGGCTTGCGATCGGCATTTGGCGGAGGTAATAGAATCGGGCTGCTGGACACCGGTACAAAAAACGGCAATCGATGACGCGGCCGACTGGCAAGCGCATTTGCAAAAAACCGACGGCAGCCAGTTCGCCGTGCTTTTTAACGGCCGGCAGCAGGGCGAGGTAGACTGGACGCTCACCGGCCGCCACAATGTTTTCAATGCCCTGTCGGCCATTGCCGCCGCCCGGCATGTCGGCATTTCGCCCGGCGACGCCATCGAGGCTTTGCACAGTTTCCGCAATGTGAAGCGGCGCATGGAGCTGATCATCGCCCATAAGGGTCTTAATATTTATGACGATTTCGCTCATCACCCCACCGCCATCAAGACCACGCTGGACGGCTTGCGGCAACAGATAGGGCGGCAAAAAATCATCGCCGTCGTCGAACCGCGCTCCAATACCATGCGCCTGGGCATACACACTCGCTCTCTGGCCGAATCCCTGGCGGAGGCCGATCAGGCCATTATTTTTCAGCCCGACAACCTGGGCTGGGATCTCAGCCAGTTATTGCAATACGCCAGCAATATCGCCATCTGCAATAATCTGGATGAAATCGTGCAGGCCATTAAGGCCGAAACCGGCAATAGCTGTCATATCGTCCTGATGAGCAATGGCGGTTTTGGCGGAATTTATGGGCGATTAAGAACAGAATTGCCGAATTGCTAGTAGTCCGCCCGCTTGGCGCAGCTATGTGTCGGTGGCGATACAGGCTCATCACCGGCCTTGCTACGGCGCGGCCCCTAGCGCCAACGCGGTTTTGGCCAGCCGCTCTCCCAGCACCCAGCATAAGCGTTTTTCATGTTCGGTCAAATCGGCCTCCAGCCCGGCATGGTGACTGGGGCCGTAAGGCGTACCGCCGCTTGCGGTCTCGCGCAGGGCGATTTCGTTACAGGGCATGCTCATCAGCAGCATGCCGTGGTGCATCAATGGCAGCATCATGGATAACAGCGTACTTTCTTGGCCGCCATGCATGCTGCTCGAAGAGGTAAACACGCCGGCAGGCTTACCGGACAAGGCTCCGGAAATCCACAACGCGGTGGTGCCGTCAATAAAATGCTTCAGGGCTGCGGCCATATTGCCGAAATGGGTGGGACTGCCCAAGGCCAGACCGTCGCAGTTTTTCAAATCCGCCATGCTGGCGTAAGGCGCTCCGCTCTCCGGAATGCTGTCGGCGATTTTCTCGCAAACCGTGGAGATTTCCGGCACTGTCCGCAATACCGCCTCCACGCCGCTCACCGATTCCACGCCGCGGGCAATCTGCCGGGCCATGTTGGCGGTGCCGCCGTTGCGGCTGTAATAAACTATCAGAATGCTGGCCATTACAGAATCTCCCGTACCGCTTCCGGCGGTCTGCCCAGGGCGGCTTTGCCGTTGGCCAGCACGATGGGCCTTTCGATCAGTTTGGGTATTCTGATCATGGCCGCTATCAGCTCGGCATCGCTGAGGGACGGATCATCCAGGCCATTCTCCTTGTATTCCGGTTCCTTGCTGCGCATCAATTGCCGCGGCGTGACGCCCAGTTTCTGCAAAATATCCTCTAACTCCGCCGTGGTCGGCGGGTTTTTAAGGTATTCGATGATTTCCGGCTTTATCCCTTGCCCCTCGAGCAGCTTTAAAGTATCGCGGGATTTGCCGCAGCGCGGATTGTGGTAGATTTTGACGCTCATGGTTTACTCTCCTTACGATAACGACTAGCCGTTATAATAGCACTTCAATATTAATGGACTGCGTGAAAGCTATGCAATTACCCAATTACTCCCAAGGCCGCGTACTGGTGGTCGGCGACCTGATGCTGGATCGCTACTGGCACGGCTCCACTTCGCGTATTTCGCCGGAAGCCCCCGTACCCGTGGTACACGTCAATGTTGATGAACAACGCGCTGGCGGAGCCGGTAACGTAGCCCTGAATATCGCCTCGCTGGGCATGGCCGTATCGTTATTAGGTTATACCGGCCAGGATCAGGCCGCAACCGACCTGGAAAATCTGCTGAAAGCCGCCGGGGTTTTGTGTCTGTTTCAGGCGGTCGGCAACTATCCGACCATCACCAAACTGCGGGTCATGAGCCGGCATCAACAACTGATACGCCTGGATTTTGAAGACGGTTTTCATCAGGTCGACAGCGCATCCCTGCTACACCTGTACCATGCCGAACTATCGCAGTCGCAAGTCGTGGTGTTGTCGGATTACGGCAAAGGCACCTTGAGCCAGGTTCAACCGTTCATCAGACTGGCCAGACAGTTGAAAAAACCGGTACTGGTCGATCCCAAAGGCCATGATTTCGGCATTTACCGGCAGGCGACGCTGATTACCCCCAATCTTAATGAATTTGAAGCCGTGGTGGGCCATTGCCGCGACCAGCAGCAGATCGTCGAGCGCGGCGGCAATCTGCTGGCAGAACTGGAACTGGAAGCACTGCTGGTAACCCGTGGCGAACACGGCATGACGCTGTTAAGCAAAGATCAGGAGCCGCTACATCTGCCGACCCACGCCCGCGAAGTTTTCGATGTCACCGGCGCCGGCGATACCGTCATTTCTGTACTGGCCGCCAGCCTTGCCGCCCGCACCCCGCTCGGCGACGCGACCCAGCTTGCCAACATCGGGGCTGGTATCGTGGTCGGCAAAATGGGCACCGCCACCGTCAGCACGGAAGAACTAAGCAATGCCCTGCTGGGAGAACGCGCTCATCACAAAGGCGTCTGTAGCCTGGATGAGTTGCTGAACGAACGCCGGGCCGCAAGTCAGGCCGGCGAAAAAGTCGTCGCCACCAATGGCTGTTTCGATATTCTGCATCCAGGTCATGTCCGTTATCTGCAGCAGGCTAAAACCCTGGGGGATAGACTAGTGGTTCTGGTCAACAGCGACGCATCCGTGCAGCGCCTGAAAGGCCCGGAACGCCCGGTCAACTCGCTGGCGCACCGCATGGAAATGCTGGCTGCGCTGGATTGCGTGGACTGGGTGGCGGCATTTGATGACGATACTCCCAAAGCCATGATAGAACGCCTGTTGCCCGATATTCTGGTGAAAGGCGGCGACTACACCGACATAACCACCATCGCCGGACATGAAAGCGTGCTGGCCAGCGGCGGCGAAGTCAAAATCCTGAACTTTATCGAAGGTCATTCCACCACTTCGATCATCCAGACCATTAAAGACAAAACCAGGGCGGCGCCATGATCAGGGACAGGCTTTATCAATACTGGCTGCTGGCGCGCTTCGACAAGCCGATAGGCATCCTGATTCTGCTGTGGCCTACGCTGTGGGCGCTATGGATTGCCGGTAACGGTCATCCGGATCGACTGGTGCTGACCATTTTCTGTCTGGGCGTGGTGCTGATGCGCGCCGCAGGCTGTGTGATCAATGATTATGCCGACCGGGATTTCGATCCCCATGTCGCCCGCACCCGGCTCAGGCCCATCGCCGCCGGCAAGGTCAAACCCAGGGAAGCGCTACTGGTGTTTGCGGTATTGTGTCTGACGGCTTTTGGTCTGGTGCTGCTGATGAACTGGTACACCATAGCCCTGTCTTTCGTCGCTGCATTTCTGGCGGCCAGCTATCCGTTCATGAAGCGCTTTACCCATCTGCCGCAAGCCTATCTGGGCATGGCTTTCGGCTTTGCGGTGCCCATGAGCTTTGCCGCCCAGACCGGCCATATTCCGCCGGTCGGCTGGTTGCTGTATCTGGCCGTATTGCTGTGGGCGCTGGTATACGACACCCTGTACGCCATGGTGGACAGAGACGACGACCTGAAGATCGGCGTCAAATCCACCGCCATTCTGTTCGGCGGCAAAGTCAGGGAAATCACCGCCGGCTTGCAGCTCGTCATCATCGGGCTGTTAGTCGCAGTCGGCGTCATGCAGCATCTGGCCTGGCCTTATTATGCCGGCTTAATGGCGGCCTCGGGCTTTTTCGTCTATCAGCAGTTTTTGATTTTCCGGTTTGACAGCCAGAAATGCTTTAAGGCGTTTTTGAATAATAACTGGTTTGGGCTGGCGGTGTTTTTGGGGATTGCCGCAGGATATTGATGCGGTTTTTCTATTTTTGAACAGCAAGACACCGATTGAATGCCGAGTTTTTCCATCCGCACCATCCCGATCGCGTGAAGCATGGAAGGCTAAAAACGAATATTATTACGCGCACATTGAATACCGATGTTTTTTGCCTGAGTTACGGCATTGTTTCACCTCTCTGCGCCTGTTCCCGCCAGCTCGGGTGTTTCGCATTATGTCAGGCGCTGTAAATTGTAGCGCTCCGACAGACTTATCACAACTAATTCCTCATAAATCAATGATCTATCGCTCAAAATCAGTCAATTGAAGCATGGTTTTTCGATATTCCCGACATCCTTCTAATTTAAATTCAAAAAAGATATTTTGCTCATAGCCGTTTCATGGCGCGACTCTTTTAGCAACGAATTGTTAATATTTATTAATATAAGTTAATAAATGTTAATTAGGTTCCGACTTACACTTTAAAAATCAGCTTTTAATCCGAAAAAATGCATTCCGCCAGACTCATATAACTAATAATATACTCAAATACTTAAAAGTATGCGCTATGGAATGGTCATAGATTAGTCATAATATTGTGATACTGTTTTCATTAACTGATCACGGCATGAATTGTGGTCGGTTTTTAATGCTTGTTATTCGATAATTACGGGGAATTAATCTAATGCGCAACACAAAAACCAATTTAAGCCGGGCCATAGGCATGATTCTGGCTGTCGGCCTGTCGTCACCAGCTTTTGCAACCGACACATCCACGCTGCCGACAGGGATCATCGATTCCGGGCCTATCACCTTCAACGCCAACGATCTGGTTGTGACCAGCAGTTTCTATGAAGGTACGGATGCAGCTATCGTTTCCGGATCGACCGTCCTGGCCGGTAAAACGGCAGGCACGACATCAACCGCCGTTGCCGACAGCAGCTATCTCAACGTCTGGAACAACACTACTCCTGACGCCAGTTTCGGCATCACTTCACCGATCATTGTCAGCGATGTCAGCACCAGTGGCGCAACGCAGGCAACCTATAACCTGACAGCCATGGCCGCCAGCCAGGGCGTCAATCTGGTGACCAGCTTCAGTTCCAAATCCGAGCTGGCCGTGAATCTGTCTACCGACGGCAGCGCATTGACTGTAAATGGCTACGATACTACCGCCGGCCAGCTCGACATCTCCAACAGCAATACACCCGGTCTGATTGATCCCACCAACCCGACCGACGGGATAGCAGCGTCCACCTTTCGTTCGATTGCCCAGCTCAATGTTGATGGCAGCATGCAGGTAGAGGACACCAATGCCTACAGCGGCAACAACGGCCGCGCCACCATACTGGACAACGCCACCGGCACTTATTACATAGTCGGTAACGCCGGCAATACCGGCACCGGCCCGACTACCGCCACGCTTGCTTCGTTGAGCAACAACACCGGGGTACAAAGCATAGCCGCCGGCAGCAATAATGGCACGCTAGGCCAGATTAGCAGCCCCACCACTGCGCAGATCAACACCGCCAATACCACGGTCATCGGCGAACCCACCGGCTCGCCGACTTCATCCACCGGTTACCAGAATGGTTTCAATACCACTTCGGTCGGCAATGCGGCCGATAAAACCGGCAAGGACGACAACTTCCGCGGCGAAACGGTATTCGATGGCACCCTGTATGTCACCAAAGGCAGCGGCAGCAATGGTGTCGATTCGGTCTATCAGGTCGGCGCCACCGGCAGCCTGGACAGTCTTGCCGCCAATAGCACCACCACCCCAATCAGCATACTGCCCGGTTTTCCGACCGCTTCGGCCAAAACAACCACTCCTACCAACTATCCATTCGGTATCTGGTTCGCCAATGCGACCACGCTGTATGTGGCCGATGAAGGCGCCGGCGGCACGATCACCAGCAATGGCGATAATGGCGTTGCAGGTACCGGCGTAGCCGCGTCCGACAATCAGGCCGGCCTGGAAAAATGGGTGCTTAACACCAGCACCGGAGTCTGGTCGGAAGCTTATGTATTGCAGACAGGTCTTGATCTGGGCGCATCGTACAGCGTTTCCGGCACCTCAATCGGCTCGAACGACCAAAATGGTACAGCGGGCACCTACACTGCGGCTACCGATGGTTTGCGCGAACTGACCGGCCAGATTAATGCCGACGGCAGCGTCACGTTGTATGCGACGACCTCCACCATTAGTAATTCCGGCGACCAGGGCGCCGACCCCAATAAACTGGTGGCGATTACCGACTATGTTGCCGCTGGCACGGTTGCTCAAAGTCAGACCGCGCTCGGCTCCGGCGCCGATGCATTTACAACTTTGCAAACTGCGGCCTATGGCCAGGTTTTGCGTGGCGTTTCTTTCTCGCAAACTGGCTCGACCGGTGTTCAGAGCGCCGTTACCGGCCCTGTGCCACTGCCGCCTAGCCTGTTGATGATGTTGAGCGGTCTGGGTCTGACCGGCATGTTCGTTCGCCGGGGCAAACGGGCATAAGCCTGATTGAGCAAGTCTTCTGCCGCAGGGATGCGGCAGAATCCTGGGTATGGAAACGTCAAAATTTGACGCCTAAAAGCACGCTCGCGCCTCCCGGCGAAAGTGTCAAAATCTCCGATCAATGGGCGTGTGACGACGATTTTTCGGTGACGTCGTTTCTGCGCAGAATATAACGATCGGCAAGCTTGCCGGTAAAGCGTTTGCCGTTGCTGTCGAGCTGAACCAGCGTATTTTCGCCAATCAGATATTGCTGCGAAGTCGAACCTTTGCGCGGTGTCAGAACGATGGTATTGCTGTCGTTGCCCCAGGTAAACTTGCCCTTTTCCACAAATTCCCTTTCCGATTTGCCGGCATACTGGGTAATCAGGATGTAAGTATTATTTTTGTTCAGCGCCAGCGTGGTTTTAACGCCCACGCAATCGGCGCAAGGTGTAAAGCCCTGGTAAATACCCGGCCAGTCCAGACTGTTTTGTGCATGCTGATGGCTATCCTTGTCCCCGGTTACGGCCGTTTGCGCAAAAACAGGTTCGTATCCCGAAAAAAAACCGATGAAAAGAGAAAAAGCCAGAAATGCTTTAAATTTTTGTCTGAATGCCTGCATATTTGCTCCTCTGCAAAAACGTTGTCAATGGTAAGGTGGAATGGCTGGAACGCTATAAAACCCTTTTGCGCCGTTCGACAGGCAAGGCCATGTCGCTTGCGGTGCTGATGTTTTTACTCTGCCCCGTTAAAAAAGCTCTATTATGCTGTTTGATAGTGACTAATGGGAATCTCGAAAAATCAACCTTCAACAAGGCTCTTCTGAGCGGAGCCGAAGGACTATTAGCGAACGTAACCTTGTAAATCAATGGTCTGCCGCCCGCTCATGCTGAGTCTGCCGAAGCATTAAAGCCCGGTTTTTCGAGGTTTTCCAATGTCTGCGGGATCATACCATGCGAACGGCCAATACCGGCTATTGATGCTTCAATAGCCTGATCATGAGGCAGTAAACGGTTGATTTTTTTGTGACGGCCATTCACACCAGGTGCGGGCTTCGCCCGGCTGAGCTGCGGGCATGATTGAAGTTTTTCCGGAATATCAAATTTCTTTGCCAGGATACCCTCTGCCGGATCCTGGCTGTTTGGCCGCAACTCTGGCTGATTTAGCCTTCCGCCTGGATTTCCTCGCCATCATTGTCATGGGAGAAGCGTTTGCGCTCCTCGGCGGTTTTGCCCAGTATTTTCGCCATCCAGGGCGGCGGCGCATTAAATACTTTCTGAAATTCCTCCAGTTGCTGGACTGCGCCTATCACATCCGGCGCCTTGATGGGATAAATGTCCGCCCTTATGACTTTTGCCGCCGCCGGCCCGCCTATGGATTGCACGAACAGGATCTGGCAATCCTTGATCAGATTGACGCGAAACAGATTTCTGTCATCGCTGCTGTCGGCTTCCAGAGTGGAGCGGATGTCGATCAGCCGCATGTCGGTCTGGCTTAATTGATAGACCAGAAAGCGGATACATGAGCCGAAATGCCCGTTCAGCAAGGCCTCGCTATTTGAGGCTATGGCAATGCGAATGGATGCCGGCAGGTCGCCTTCCTTATAGGGCTGAATTTCCGGCAGACCGTCGTCACCTTCTTCTTCACCCCACAGATAGCGTACCGCCAGCTTGATATTTTCCAGACCGATGCCGATATCTTCGCCGTCTTCTTCACCATCATGGCTGCCGATTCCGGTTTTGAGATTGGTGACGGTAACCGACTTGAGTTTTTCGTCATCCAGCGGCGAACCAACCTTGCTGTGCAGGACGCTAATCAGTTTCTGGATATCGACGCCAGGCAGTACACGGGAAGCCAGCGCAATACGTAAAGCCAGTTCTCTCGATAATTGTTGCATAAAACCGCCTTTAAGCTGAGTGATGTTGTTTCCAGTCGGCATAGCCGCCGACCAAACTATAGACCTGCTGAAAACCAAAGTCGCCGAACATTTCTGCCAGATGTTCGCTGGCATGGCCGTAATAACAGTAAATTAACATAGGCCGCTGTTTGTCGCCCTTTCTGAGCAGGCTGTCGCGTAATTGCTCATGCACATGCATGGCGTTTTCCAGGTGACCGGCCTGATAGTCCTTGAGGTCACGGCAATCGAGTATCATCGGCTGCTGTTCGACTATCAACTGTCTGGAGTCTGCAACGGAAATTGACTTGAATTTTTTCATGCGCTTTCACCCTCTGAAAAGACTGCGAATATTCAGCCTTACACTGGCCCGACCGCCAAGTCTTTTTTAACTTCTATGGTCTGGGTCAAACCCTCTTCCAGCGTGATCGGCGGGGTTTTGATTTTAAAATCCTTGGCGGCTTCGTACAGGGTGATGACTTTATCTTCGCCCGACTGGCCTTTTAAATCAGCTTTTTCGATGTAGAGCGCTTCCAGGGTTTCGTTCCAGACCATGCCTTCCCGATAGGGCAGCAATTTGAAGGTGACGCCTTCATATTCAATCTGCATTGGGCTGGCGATGTTTTCGACATACAGCACGGCGACTGTCGCAGGGCTGATCGCGTATCCATATTTTTCGACAAAATTCCGGATATGCTCCAGTTTGTAAAACAGGCCGTTGATAAACAGGATTTTATCGCTATCCGCCAAAATTGCAGCCTGATTGATCACCAGTTCCGGGGTTTTCCGGTCGCGAATATTGTTTGAACCTTCACGCATCGCGCCTTCAATCAACACCAGATCGCCGCGAAAGGCCGACAGACCGGGGGTAGTGGTTTTGCCCACTAGCGTGGTGATCCATAAAAGCGCTTGGCTATCGAGTTTTTCCAGTAACATCGGTTTTAATCCCCTATAAAATGTAATGAATGAGCATGTTTATCTGCTTATAAGCAAAACACTTGCCAGCATGCATAAAACCACACGAAAGTCATAGTTAATAAGGCGTTAGATATTTTGACGTTGCTATTTGACAGTTCGAAGCTGCAGAAATGTTGGAAAGACGACAATTTTCGATTTACAGAGACGGCAAATTTGTAGGGAATAGCACGACGCCAGTTTGCCGAAATTAAAACTTTTGACTGACCTGTTGCTTATAATGTCAATGTTAGGCTGGCAGTTTCCCAGGATACAACTCATTAATCGGAAGACCATGACAATAATCAATATTAAAGAAATGATGGCCGAAAGCGGCGTGGGCTTTGGCACCAGCGGCGCCCGCGGTCTGGTCAGTCAAATGACGGATCAGGTTTGCGCGGCTTATACTCTGGCTTTTCTGCATGGACTTGAGCTGGCGAAGCCCGGGCAAAAAATTGCCGTGGGCATGGATTTGCGCCCCTCCAGCCCCAGAATCGCCAATGCCTGCGCCGCCGCGATTCGCCAGGCGGGCTGCAAGCTGGATTTCTGCGGCGTTTTACCGACCCCGGCTCTGGCGCTATACGCCTTGTCGGAAAAAATACCAGCCATCATGATCACCGGCAGCCATATCCCTTTTGATCGTAACGGCATCAAGTTTTACCGGGCTGAAGGTGAAATCAGCAAGACTGACGAAGCGGCCATGGGCGCAATGAACGTGGATGTGGAGGCCATAACGGATGAAGGCGTCGCAGCGGCCATGTCGCGCCTGGAAAATGGTGAATCTTCCGCATTGAAAGCTTATGAACAACGTTATACCCGGCTGTTTGCAAACAATCTGCTAAGTGGCCGGCGAATCGGAGTGTATGAACATTCCAGCGTGGCGCGGGACTGTCTGCGCACCCTGTTGGGGGCATTGGGGGCCGAGGTCGTCAGCCTGGGCCGCACCGATATTTTTGTGCCGATCGATACCGAGGCGGTCAGTCCGGAAGACCGGCAGCGGGGACTGGACTGGTCTGCCGAATATAAACTGGACGCCATTATCTCGACAGACGGCGATGGCGACCGGCCGTTGATTGCCGACGAAAACGGCAACTGGCTGAATGGCGATATCGTCGGCTTGCTGACAGCCGGATTTTTGGGCGCAGAGACGGTGGTGACGCCTGTCAGTTGCAATACCGCCATCGAGGCGTGCGGCCTGTTCCGGAATGTGATCCGTACCCGGATTGGCTCGCCTTATGTCATCGCCGGCATGGAACAGGCGATTGCCGGTGGCTGCGCCAGCGTGGCCGGCTTTGAAGCCAACGGCGGTTTTCTGGCCGGGCCGGGTTTGCGGGTACGCCAGCATGAACTGGCGGCATTGCCAACCCGTGATGCGGTTTTGCCGGCTTTGGCCATTTTGGCCATGGCCAACGAACAGGGCGGCAAAATTTCCGGACTGCGCGCGGATTTACCGCCCCGCTTCACCGCCAGTGACCGGATACAGGGGTTTCCGACCGCCAATAGCCTGGCGCTGGTCGAACGATTACAGCGCGACGAATCCGCCTATCTCAGCTTGTGGGGCAGGGAAATGGGCGCTATTGCCCAGCGTGATTTGACCGACGGCCTACGCCTGACTTTTGAGAATGGCGAGATTGTCCACTTGCGTCCATCCGGCAATGCCCCGGAATTGCGTTGCTATGCGGAAGCGGATACCATGGAAAGAGCACGGGCGCTGGTGACGCAAAGTTTGCAAGCCATTGCCGGCTTTTAAGCTTTAACAGCCGGCTGTTAATTTTTCGTTAAGAATCGTGATTTATAAACGATCACGCTTCAAACTTCGGCAGAGGCTCAGGCGCTGGCCGAAGCATCGCGATAGCGGAATTTGAAGCGTAATGAGTCTTTTTTTTACTTGAGGAGAAAACATGAAAACTAAAACCCTACCACTCTGCGCCTTATTTCTGGCTTGCGGCGCAGTACAGGCGCAGGATTCGCTGTTAAATTCGGCCGTTCAGACGCTGGAATCCGGGCAAAGCTCTCAACAGGCTGCGCCGTCCGGCGTAGCGGAGACCTTGATTAAAGATGCCGCCATGCAAAAGCTGAAACAGGCCACACCGGCCGAATTGCAGCAAGGTATTGACGCCGTCAACCAGTTGAAAGGCCGGGTTAATGCCGCGCCGCAATCAGGAACCGATGCGATTAATGCCGTAAAATCTGCTGCGGAACAAAAAGCCGCTGAAAAAGCACTGAATTTGCTGCAATAATTTACCGTAGCCGTCGCACTGCGATTGCCGGACGGGGGCGAACCGCTGGTGCGCACCCGTCCGGTTTTATTTTTCCTGTCTCGCAATGCCAGCCATCAAGCCAGGGAAGGATCCTAAAATTAATCCCTATACCGGACTATGGTTTTTTAAAGCCTTGCGCCGCGGCATTCTGTCCAGGTACGACAGGGACAAACGCCGGACTGGCGCTTATCCGACATAGTAATGATACAGTCCATTTAGATCATGCAGCCATACCTGGATTTACTGAATAACATATTGCGCGAAGGCCACCGCAAGAGCGACCGTACCGGTAGCGGCACGCTGTCGATTTTCGGATACCAGATGCGCTTCGATCTGGAGCAGGGCTTTCCGCTGTTGACCACCAAAAAGCTGCATGTCAAATCCATTATTCATGAATTATTGTGGTTTCTGAAAGGCGATACCAATATCGGCTATCTGCGAGAAAACGGGGTGTCCATCTGGGATGAATGGGCAGACGAACAGGGCGATTTGGGCCCTGTTTACGGCAGGCAGTGGCGCAACTGGCCGGCGGGCAATGGCGAGACAATCGACCAGATTACCCAGGTCATCGATCAGATCAGGCGGACGCCGGATAGCCGGCGGATGATAGTCTCGGCCTGGAATGTAGCGGATTTGCCGGACGAATCCCTGCCGCCCCAGGCCAATGTCGCACATGGCAAGATGGCTTTGGCGGCCTGCCATGCCCTGTTTCAGTTTTATGTGGCGGATGGGAAATTGTCCTGTCTGCTATATCAGCGTAGTTGCGACACCTTTCTGGGCTTACCGTTCAATATTGCCAGTTATGCGCTTTTAACCCATATGGTCGCGCAGCAATGCGATCTGCGACCCGGCGATTTTATCTGGACCGGCGGCGATGTGCATCTTTATCTTAATCACCTGGAGCAGGCGCAATTGCAAATACAGCGCCAGCCCCTGCAATTGCCGAAACTGCTGTTGATCCGCCGGCCGGCGTCAATTTTCGATTTCAGGTTCGAGGATTTCGCCATACAGGACTATTGCCCCCATCCTGCCATAAAAGCGCAGATTTCGGTGTAAGGCCATGAACAGCCAAAAACGCCTGCAGATTTTCGAGTCATTGGCTCAGGCCATACCCGACCCCGGCACGGAGTTGAATTACAGCACGCCTTTTGAATTGCTGATAGCCGTGGTGCTGTCGGCCCAGGCCACCGACAAGGGCGTCAACAAGGCGACTGCAAAATTGTTTCCGGTCGCCAATACCCCGCAGGCCATACAGGCCCTGGGCGAGGCGGGATTGAAGGAATATATTAAAACCATAGGCCTGTTTAATAGCAAGACCGCGAATATCATCAAGCTTTGCGAAGCGCTTTTGAGCCGGCATCAGGGAGAGGTGCCCAGGGAGCGAGACGCGCTCGAGGCGCTGGCCGGGGTAGGCCGGAAAACCGCCAACGTGATTTTGAATACAGCCTTCGATCAAGCCACCATCGCGGTTGACACCCATATTTTCCGGGTCGCCAACCGCACCGGGCTGGCGGCGGGCAAAAATGTGCTGGAGGTGGAAAAAAAACTGGATAAAACTGTGCCCAGGCAATTTAAAAAGGCCGCCCATCATTTGCTGATTTTGCACGGCCGCTATACCTGCGTCGCCAGAAAGCCGCGCTGCCGGAACTGCTGTATTGCCGAACTGTGCGAATTCAAGGAAAAGACCCTGGAATAACGGGAAGTGGTTCGCCATGCTTAAGGCTCCGGTTGTGCGCTGTACTTTGCGCCGGTGTGGCTTGGCTGGCGGAATTGTTATAAGAATGTCACCTGAATATGCCATAATCATCTTTGAACTTTAGCCAAACAGCCCTATCGTAAAGATGTCTCCTTGAGACCAGTGATGCATAACTATAATTAATCCGAGGACATAAGATGAAAAAATTCAATAAAACTCCGCTTGCTACGGCAATGGGTACTCTGGTTCTTTCCGGCTTTACTATTAGCGCCAGCGCAGACGCCAACCCGTTCGCCCTATCCGAAATGAGCAGCCCCTACATGCAGGCCGCTGCCGACACTTTAAACAATAAAGTCAGTGAAAGCGGTTGCGGCTCAAATAGCGGCGCGGCTGCAAAAAAACCGGCTGCGGGTCAAGGCAAGCCTGCCGCGGGCGCCGGCAAAACCTCACAAGGTTCCTGTGGCGAGGGCAAATGCGGCGCCATGATGAAGGACGGCAAAATGAATAAAGGCATGGAAAGCAGTTGCGGCGCGATGATGAAAGGCAAGGAAGGCAGTTGCGGCATGGGCATGAGCCAGGATACGGCGAAACCGTCCATGGCCGACAAGCCTGCGGCAGACGTCGGCAAAACCGCCGAAGGCAAATGCGGCGACATGATGAAGGACGGCAAAATGAATAAAGGCATGGAAAGCAGTTGCGGCGCGATGATGAAAGGCAAGGAAGGCAGTTGCGGCATGGGCATGAGCCAGGATGCGGCGAAACCGTCTGCGGCTGACAAACCTGCCGAAAGCAAATGCGGCGCCATGATGAAGGACGGCAAAAAAGAGGCCAAGGACAAATCAGCCGAACAAAGCTGCGGCGCAATGATGAAAGGTGGCGAAGGTAGTTGCGGCGCTAAAGTCGATGCAGACAAAGCAGCCGGCAAATAATTTTTTCACTACCACCGAACTATCCCTGATATGGATTTACAGCAACTTGTTATTGATTATGGTTATCTGGCGCTTTTCATAGGTACTTTTCTGGAGGGTGAAACCATACTGGTTATTGCCGGCTTTCTGGCCAGCCGCGATTATCTGGAACTGCCGTGGGTAGTGCTATCGGCATTTCTGGGCACTTTCGCCGGCGATCAGACTTTTTTCTATCTGGGCCGTTATAAAGGCATCGCTTTTTTGGAAAAGCGCCCGCTCTGGCAGAGCAAAACCGGTAAAGTCTTTGACATGTTGGCGCGCCATCAGATCAAGGTGGTGCTGGGATTCCGCTTTTTGTACGGGATTCGTAACGTGACGCCGTTTGTGATCGGCGCCAGCCGGATGAGTCCCGTCAAGTTTTTTGTGCTCAATTTCGTGGGCGCATTGCTCTGGGCCATCATCGTCGGCTATCTGGGCTTTCAATTTGGCCACATCGCGGAACAGGTGATGGGGAAAATCCAGAAATATGAAATCTATATTCTGGGAGCATTGGTAGTCGGCGGTATCTTTTTGTTCTGGCGGACGACCTGTAAACGGGAAAAATGAGCGAGGCAGCCTATGCGCAGCACCCAAAATCTTGTCCACGGCGCGGGTTTAGGTTTACGCCGCAGCTTTCTGGGAGAACTGGTTGATCGAACGGATGTCGATGTCGATTTTTTTGAAGTCGCGCCGGAAAACTGGATGACACTAGGCGGCAGCCTGGGGAAACAGTTCCGCAGCATGACCGAACGCCATGATTTCATCTGTCATGGCCTGTCGCTTTCCATAGGTAGCAGCGACCCTCTGGATGAGAATTTTATACGCGATCTGAAAGGCTTCATGGCCGAACACGGCATCAGGTTTTATAGCGAGCATCTCAGTTATTGCAGCCATCAAGGCCACCTTTACGACCTGATGCCCATGCCGTTCACGGAAGAGGCCGTGAAGCACACCGCCCAGCGTATCCGCCGGGTACAGGATATTCTGGAACAAAAAATCGCTATCGAAAACATTTCCTATTACGCTGCTCCCGGCCAGGAAATGTCGGAAACCGAATTTTTCAATGCCGTCGTCACCGAGGCCGATTGCGATGTGTTGCTGGATATTAACAATATCTATGTCAATAGCATCAATCATGGCTATGACGCAGAAAGCTTCCTGCAGGCCATACCCGCCCAGCGGATCAGCTATGCGCATATTGCCGGACATTATGTGGAAGCCGAGGATTTTTTGATCGACACCCATGGCGCGTCGGTTGTCGATCCGGTCTGGAACTTGCTGCATAAGGCTTACCGGCTGTACGGCGTTTTTCCCACCCTGCTGGAACGCGACTTCAATATTCCACCTTTGGCGGAATTATTCAGGGAAGTAGCGACCATAGCCGCCATACAGCAGTTGCAACATGAGAAGCAGGTTGCCTGATGGCAGTAAATTTCAGACTTAAACAGGCGGAATTTGCAGCGCATATCCGCGATCCGGCCAATAACCCTGCGCCAGCCGATGTCGATCCACAACGCATGGCCGCTTATTGTGAACTGTTTTTCAATAATATCGATAGTTCGCTGAGCAGTACTTTTCCGGTTTTGAGGCAAATCCTGGACGATGCGCAATGGCAAAGTCTGACGCGAAGTTTTTACGCCAGCCATCGCTGCCGTACCCCGCATTTTTCGGAAATTGCCGAGGAGTTCCTGGAATATCTGCAAACCAGAAATCAGGCCGGGGATTATCCGTTTATGCTGGAGCTGGCGCACTATGAATGGGTGGAAATGGCGCTGGCGATATCCAGAGCCCAGCCGTTGCCGGGCGACGCCGCATTTGCGCATTCAGTGACCGACAAGGCCATCGCCCTGTCGCCGCTGGCATGGCCGCTGGCCTATCAATACCCGGTACAGCTTATTTCCCCGGCGTATTTACCACTGGCTGCGGCAGATCAGCCGGTATATCTGATTGTCTATCGCGATCAGGACGATCATGTGCATTTTATGCAGACCACCGTGCTGACTTTCCGCCTGCTGCAGATTCTGGAAGAGCATGAAGGGATGAGCGGCAACGCCTGTTTGCAGATGCTGGCGGCGGAAGCGCAGTATCTCGATCCGGACAGGCTGCTGGGCGAAGGTTTGAAAATTCTGCGGGATATGGCTGAAAAGGGTATCGTTATTCCGGCTGCCGACGATTGAAGCTGTGCACCCATACCAGCCCCTCTGCATTCCATTCCATACTGGCATGCATTTTTAGTATCATGTCCTTGTATGTCGCCAAGCTCGGAAAGCCTTCCGCCTGCGCATCCTGATCAGTCATTTCCCCAATTTTCCGGCGCTCCACCGAGCAAATTTCAAATTCTACGCCCTCCAGGGTAAAGACTTCGCCCGGATAGGCATAAAGGCCGTTGCGGCGCTGCTGGGTTTTCTGGCCTTTTAGCGCGGCCGCGACCAGTGCCGGCTGACGAATCAGGCGATCTATTTCACAAGTTTTTTCTGGAAAGTCATTCATGGCGGCTGTTAGCTGATTGAAAAGTCAGACAGCCTAATCGAAAGCCCGGTTTTGATCAAGCGGGAAAGATGATCGGGCAGCAGAGGCAAGCCTGGCGGATATCAGGTCATTCCGATTTTTTCAGATAGGCGGATCGGATGGCCTGAGCCAGTTCATGCACCGCCATCGCATAGTGGGTACTGTGATTGTAACGGGTGATGACATAGAAATTGGAGTGGCCCAGCAGATATTCATCATGGCTCTGGTGTCTGAGCAATAGCAAGCGCAAAGGGTCGTTGCACGGGCAACCGCCGGCGGGCTCCAGTCCGGCCTGTCTGAGCGTGTCCAGGCTGTACCGGCTTTCGATGCCCGGCTCCAGGCTTTCGACGCCCGTCAGTTTGCCGCGGGTGGCGGTTACCACTGGCTGTCCGCTCCGCCAGCCATGGCTGGCGAAATAATTCGCCACGCTGCCTATGGCGTCTTCCGGGTTCCAAAGATCCCGGCGGCCATCGCCATTAAAATCGACCGCCCATTGCTGAAAACTGCTGGGCATGAACTGGCCCAGACCCATGGCGCCGGCGAAAGAACCCAGCGGCTTGGCTGGATCAACGCCTTCCGCAGCCGTCATCACCAGAAAACTTTCCAGTTCGCTACGGAAAAACTCGCCGCGCCGCTGATAATCAAAACCCAGGGTGGTCAGCGCATCAATGACTCTATGATTGCCGACATTGGCGCCAAATCCGGTTTCTATCGCCAGAATGCCGAGTATGTATTCTCCCGGCACCCCATATTGCCGGCTGGCGCGTTGCAGCGCCGCCTGATGTTTTTGCCAGAAGGCTACCCCGCCGTTGATATGCCGTTCATCGAGAAACTGGGCGCGATAGCGCGTCCAGCCGCCTCTGGCCGGCCTGGATTTTAAACCCTGATCGGATTTGCCCAGATAGTCCAGCGTCCATTGTTTGCGTCTGGCTTGCGAGAACAGGCCGAGCAGATATTCGCGTTCAAATCCGTATTTTTGCACCATCCGCCCGATGAATTGATTCAGCTCGGGATAATCTGCGTAATCGCCGCTCAGAGCGGTAGCATGATAGGAGCCTACACCCGTCAGCCGTAACCCGGTTTGCGGCGGCTGAGCCGGCGCGGCGATAGCCGGCCCGGGATTGACGGCAGATTTTTCCGACTGGCTGGCGCAAGCGCTCAACATCAGTCCCGCCAACAATGGAAGGCTGACCGCTAGAGACCGTTTCATGCAGGATACGAACATAAGCTGAGGCGCTAGTCCGTCCCGCTTTCCAGGTGTTCGGCGCAATCGATGCAGAGTTTGGCAAAAGGCAGAGCATGCAGCCTATCCTGTCCAATGACGGCCCCACAACTGGTGCAAATCCCGTAGCTGCCGGCATCTATCCGGGATATGGCCTGCTTTATTTGTTCGGCTTCTTCGCGGGTGGTGTCGCCCAGGGCATCCAGCACCTCGTCGTTTTCAGTTTCTACGGCCTGTTCGGAAAAATCCTGTTCCAAGGGCTTATCGACACGCCTGATGTCAGCACTAATTCTATCCAGCCGCTCGTCCAGCTCTTTCAACATATTAATGAGTTGTTCGCGAACTTCCTGATAGTCTTTCATTTGTATTAATTTTTAAAGTGATGTCCATACAGATTCTATCCTAGTCAGGGCGGATATGCTTGAGCAATTTAAACAATGAACCGTTACGGCGTGCTCAGGCTGATCAAGAAATCTGCGATCTGTTAGCCCGCTATACGGAAATCGTTCTGGACGTTTTATTTCTGGACATTGTCCATTTTTTAAACAGTCGTCCGGCCTTTTCGCATTGTTGCCATAAAACAGAAAAATGCTTTTATCTATTTGTTATATATGACGTTCTTAAAATTATTCTGCGAATGGCACGCTTGATGCTCTTAACTCCACCGAGGCGGGTGCCTGCTCGAAACAGATGACAGTTCAAGACAAACGAATCTGAATTCCTGAAACAATCCCGCCTCATCAAACTTCTATAACAGAACGAAGAGGAATTGATATGAGTATTAGTGCTGCTACTAAAGCTGCAACCGATGCACTAGCGGCAAACCGCGCACCGGTCAGCGTTAACGCACAGGAAGTGCATCGCTGGTTACAAAGTTTTACCTGGGATTTTGAAAAGAACCGGACAAAATACCCGACCAAATACAAAATGGCGAATGAAACCAAGGAACAATTCAAACTGATCGCCAAGGAATACGCCAGAATGGAGTCTGTCAAGGACGAACGTCAGTTCGGCAGTTTGCAGGATGTACTGACCCGTGTCGATGCAGGTAACCGCGTCCATCCGAAATGGAATGAGACCATGAAAGTGGTTTCCAACTTCCTGGAAGTGGGCGAATACAACGCGATTGCCGCAACCGGCATGCTATGGGATTCTGCCTCGGCGCCCGAGCAAAAAAATGGCTATCTGGCGCAGGTACTGGATGAAATCCGGCATACCAATCAATGCGGTTATGTAAACTACTACTTCACCAAGCATGGCCAGGATCCAGCCGGCCATAATGACGCCCGCCGTACCCGTACCATAGGCCCTCTTTGGAAAGGCATGAAAAGGGTATTCTCCGACGGCTTCATCTCCGGTGACGCGGTAGAGTGCTCCATCAACCTGCAACTGGTCGGCGAAGCCTGCTTTACCAATCCATTGATTGTGGCGGTTACCGAATGGGCGGCGGCCAATGGTGACGAAATTACCCCAACAGTGTTTCTGTCAATTGAAACCGACGAATTGCGCCATATGGCCAACGGTTATCAAACCGTGGTGTCCATTGCCAATGATGAAGCGGCTTCCAAATACCTGAACACCGACCTGAACAACGCCTTCTGGACCCAGCAAAAATACTTTACCCCGGTACTGGGCATGGCGTTTGAATACGGCAGCCATTTCAAGGTCGAGCCGTGGGTAAAAACCTGGAATCGCTGGGTTTACGAAGATTGGGGCGGCATCTGGATCGGCCGTCTGGGCAAATACGGGGTTGAATCGCCACGCAGCTTGCGCGATGCCAAAAAAGACGCCTACTGGGCACACCACGATCTGTTCCTGATCGCTTACGCCTTGTGGCCAACCGGCTTTTTCCGCTTGACGCTGCCAACAGCTCAGGAAGCGGAATGGTTCGAAGCCAACTATCCGGGCTGGTACGACCACTACGGCAAAATCTATGATGAATGGCGCGCCCGTGGCTGTGAAGATCCCGCCAGCGGCTTCCTGCCTCTGCAATGGTTCATGGAAAACAACCATCAGATTTACATAGACCGCGTATCTCAAGTGCCTTTCTGTCCGACATTGAGCAAAGGCGCCAGCACTTTGCGCGTTCATGAATGGAACGGCAAAAAGCACTCGTTCAGCGACGAGTGGGGTGAACGTCAATGGCTGACGGAGCCTGAGCGTTATGAGTGCCAAAACATCTGGGAACAATATGAAGGCCGCGAATTATCAGAGGTAATCGCCGAACTGCATGGTGTGCGCAGTGACGGCAAGACCCTGATCGCCCAGCCGCATACCAACAAAGACGGCAAATTGTGGACGCTGGACGACCTGAAAAGAATCGACTGCGTGTTTAAAGACCCGCTGAAAGCTCTATAAACGGCCTTCTCATTATCTAAATCAAGGAGACATCTTAAATGTCGATTCAAATACAACAAGGGAAAAGAGGCCTGACCGATCCGGATACAGCCCGGGTCATCCTCGATGCAATTCCGGCGGAAGCACTGGATAGCCAGCGTAAAATGAACTACTTCGTCAAACCGCGCGGTCGCCGTCTGTCTGAATACGAAGTATTGACAGTTTATGCGCAACCCACACCCGACTGGATTCCTGGTGGCCTGGACTGGGGCGACTGGACGCAAAAATTTCACGGCGGCCGTCCGTCCTGGGGCAATGAAACCACCGAACTGCATTCAACAGACTGGCATAAACACCGCGATCCGGCCAAACGCTGGCACGCGCCTTATGTGAAAGACAAAGCCGAGGAATGGCGTTATACCGACCGCTTCCTGCTGGCATATTCGGAAGAAGGCCAGGTGCGCTCCATCGACCCATTCTGGCGTGATGAAATTCTGAACCTGTATCTGGGCGCCTATATTTTTAACGAATATGGCCTATTCAATGCGCACTCCGCGCCATCACGCGACACCTTGGGCGACACCCTGCGCTTCAGCATTGCGATGATAGGTTTTGACAAAGTTGATAACGCCCAGATGTTCCAGATGGAAAGAGTATTCCTGTCCAAACTGGCGCCGGGATTTCCGGAATCCACTGACGCGCCAAAAGCAGAATGGACAAAAGGCAGTATTTTCAAAGGCGCCAGAGAAGCAGTCCAGGACATCTGGCAAGCGACTTATGACTGGAACGAAAGCATCTGGTCAGCGCACATTGTTTACGATGCGCTGTTCGGTCAATTCGTGCGCCGCGAATTCTTCCTGCGGGTGGCCTCGCATTTTGGCGATACTCTGACCCCGTTCTTCATTAACCAGACCCAGTTGTATTTCTCACAAACCAAGGGCATTACCTCCGACATCTTCTTTGAAGAAGGGTTGGCTAATGACGCTGAGTTTGGCGATTACAACCGTCGGATATTGAGAGCCTGGACAGACAAATGGTTGCCAAGAACGACGCGAGCCCTGCAGGACTTCCTGGGTATATATGCCAAATTGCCGGTTATCGCCGGCGTAACTGACAAAGTCTCTGTGGAACAGGCATTAAACCGGGTGTTTGACGATTGGAAAATCGATTTTGCCGACAAGGTCAGCTATAAATTCGACAAAGCGGCCATCATTAAAACCGTTCTGCAAGGCATGAAATAAGGAGCACGAAATGTCACTCAATTCAAACGCGTACGGCGCGGGTATCATGGCTAAAACCGGCAAGGCCTTTGCCGATGAGTATTTTTCGGAAGAAAACCAGATTGTCCATGAAAGTAACGAAGTCGTACTAGTACTGAAAAAATCCGATGAAATCAACATCATCGTCGATGAAATCCTGCTAGGTGATCGTAAAGCCGACAACCCAACACTGGTGGTCGAAGATCGCGCCGGTTACTGGTGGTTGAAAGCTACCGGCAAAATCGAAGTCGATTGCGAAGAAGCCTCGGAAATTCTGGGCAGAAAATTCAGCGTTTACGATTTTCTGGTGGACGTGTCTTCCACTATTGGCCGCGCCTTCACTCTCGGCGAGAAATTCACCATTACTTCGGAATTGATGGGCCTGGATCGTCAATTGGAAGACCTTAAATCTTAAGGAATATTCACATGGCAAATAAAATTCATGACAATTCGATACGTGATGAGTGGACCCAAAAAATCGGTGCACTTAACACTCTGGCTAAAGGTGTTGAAGCCCTGGATACATTCCGTCACCAATACACCACACCGTTTCGTAACAGCTATGATCTTGAACTCGATTGGGGCTGGATCGAACTCAAACTGGAAGAAAAAGTAGCCTTGTTGAAGCATAAGGAGTTCAACGATCAGCAATTTCTGAACCAGACCGCTTATGGTGCGGATGCCCAGAAAGAAGCGGATACTGTGATTGCGAAAATGGCGGCAACAACAGACAAATATGAAGCCGAACGGATTCATATCGGTTTTCGCCTGAAATTCAAGCCCCCCATCATGCCCGTCAATGTTTTCCAGGATACGGATCGTATTTTGGGCACAAAACTGATGGAACTGAGAAACATCGGCTATTACGACCTGCCTTTGGCCGAGTTGCGTAAAGTGCGTGGCGTAAGAGTGATTACCGGATAGTCATCACTTGTGGGATTGCCGATATCGGTTCTTTCAAGTATGCGAAAGAGCCAGTGCGGCATGTTAGCGAGCGCCAGGCAGGATGCCTGACGCCCGCTTTTCAACGCTTAATCGATGCGGCACATGGCCAACCGGTCGCCATGGCGTCGTTACCCGAAAACTCATTCAGACAAAAGCAGCATAATGGATTTATTTTCAAACAATCATTCGCCCGACGCCCTGCCATTTCCAGACCAAAACACCGCCGTTACCAAGCTCTATGACAACGAGCCGTATACGGCATTTAGCGAGGATCTGGAATTCATGTGGCGGTGGACAATTTATCGGGATAAAAAACTGGTTCAGGAGGGATGCTCATTGACACTGGATGCATCCCGGCACGCTGTAGGCCATGTTCTGGCCTTTTTTAATGTATCGGACAAACCTGCTGGCAAGGAGATTTAGTGAGTATGCATCAAGTCAAAATCATCACTCAGGATGGGGAAACGGTCTGTTTCGATTGTGGAGAGGACGAAGACATCATCAGTGCCGGATTGCGTCAGGATATATATTTAATGACCTCTTGCCGGGAAGGCGGCTGTGCAACCTGCAAGGGCTTTTGCCCGGAAGGCGATTACGAAATGGGTAAAGTCAGCGTTCAGGCCCTGCCGCCCGAAGAGGAAGAAGAAGGCTATGTTTTGCTCTGCCGCTGCTATCCGACCAGCAATGTGGAAATCGAAGTGCCTTACACTTACGACCGCATTTCGTTTTCAGCTGACGAATTGAGCTTTGCGGCAGAAATTACAGCATTACGGCATGTTTCCTGCAATGTGGTCGAACTGTGTTTGCAGAGAACTGGCGACGATCAGCAGATCAGACTGGATTCCGGTCAATACTACGACCTGGAAATTCCCGGCGCCGCAATCAGCCGTTCCTATTCCCCGGCCAACACCGCAAACAACCAGGGAAAACTGGAATTTCTGATACGCATAGTCGAGAACGGCAAATTTTCGGGTTATCTGGAACATGACGCCTTCATAGGCCAAAGCATTCATGTCAAAGGCCCGTCCGGCATATTCGGCCTCAAGGAAAACGGCTTTACTCCGCGTTATTTTGTGGCGGGAGGCACCGGTTTGGCCCCAGTTCTGTCCATGGTCAGACGCATGCACGAATGGGAGGAGCCGCAGCCGTGCGTGATTTACTTTGGCGTCAATACCGAAGAAGAAGTGTTTTATGCTGACGAACTCAACCGCCTGAAAGCCGAGATGCCTACTTTGCGGGTGTACATCTGTGTCTGGAAAGCCGGCGAAAACTGGCATGGCGAGAAAGGCAGCGTAGTGGATATTTTGCGCCGCGACTTGCAAGGCATGGGCGTCAAGCCTGATTTATACCTCTGCGGGCCGCCGGGCATGGTCGATGCGACCTATGCCGTCTGTGCCGAGATTGGCATAGCCAAAGACAAAATCTATCTGGAAAAATTTTTACCTAGCCTCTAACTGGTAAATACCCTAATGGCTATAACACAAGATGACCAGGACTTTATCAGTGAAATGATCAGGGAACTGGATGAAAGCATCCGCCGTCTGGTGGCGGAAGAGCAGCGTTTGTCTGCCAGGCTGGGCGCAGAAAGGGTTTCCGAATTGTGGGAATTCTGGCAAAAGGAATTGCCGTCGGCCGATGAAGAACGCTTCAAATTGGCAATGGATCATGAAGACAAAAAGCTGACCTGGATCTGGCTCAGGCTCAAACGGATCCATCAATCCCGCGCCAAAGCCGGACAAGCCTTGATGAAAAATAACACCCAATAATGAAAGGAACTTCATGCCTAAACACATCATATATAACCCAGAAGCGCGACTACGGCTGCTGCAGGGCATAAATACCGTAGCCCGCGCCGCCAGCGTCACCATGGGCCACGACGGCCCGGCAGTGATGATTCAGCACCGTACCAATGGCATAGCGCCGGTCTTTACCCGCGACGGGGTGACGGTTGCCAAAGCCGTCATTCTGGAAGACCGCATTGCCGATCTAGGCGGCCGCATGCTGCGCGATGTCGCCGGTTCCGTATCCAGACAAGTGGGTGACGGCACAACTACTGCAATCGTGCTAGCCCAAAAAATTGCTTCTGAAGCCCTGAAAAGCATAGCAGCCGGCTTTCACCCCACTGAATTAAAAAAAGGGCTGGAAGTAGCGCTGATCATGGTTGAAAAATATTTGCAAAAATCGGCAGTGATCGGCGTCACGCCAGAGTGGATAGAAAAAATCGCCGCTGTCGCCAGCAAGGACGAACCCGGGATCGGGCCTTTACTGGCGCAGGCCTTGGCGGAACTGGGCCCGAATGGCGTATTAAACTTTCAATTGGGCAACCGGGAAGATCGGCTGGAAATTGTCGAAGGCATACATTATGAACAAGGTTTTTTATCACCCTATTTTATTACCGACAAAGTCCGTGGCGAAGCCGTGCTGGAACAGCCCTACATACTGTTATATGACCGGGAAATAACCGATCTGATGGATTTGGTGCCGATACTGGAAGAGGTTGCCGATCAGGGGCGGCCATTGCTGATTATTGCCGAATCGGTCATCGACAAGGCATTGACCGGCTTATTACTGAATCATGTCCGTGGCGTGTTCAAAGTTGCCGCGATTAATCCGCCAGGATATGGAGACAAACGCATTAACCGCTTGAATGATCTGGCCTTATTGACCGGCGGTACAGCCACCCTGGAGGCGCATGGCAGAAGGCTGGAACAGGTCTCTCTCGACCAATTAGGCCAGGCGCACCGTGCGGTGATTACCGCCGGCGCCACCACTATTGCGGGAGGAGCAGGCAACCGCAAGGCCATCGCGCAGCGGATTGAAACCTTGCGGAGGGAATTGGCGGATGTACGCGCCAGAAAACCCGGCGCCGGCTCACCAACCGGTAACCAGCACGACGCCGACGAGCTTGAACAGCGGATTTCCATGCTCACCGGCAAAACCGGCGCTTTTAGTGTAGGCGGCTTTACCGATATGCAAATCAAGGAGCGGCTGGTACGCATCGAAAACGCCTACCTGACAGCCAAAGCCGCAATGGAAGAAGGCGTATTGCCAGGCGGCGGGGTGGGCTTGTTTCATTGCCGGTCAGAACTGGATGACATTATTGCCGAAAATGCCGAACAGCAACAAGGTATCGCCATTCTGCGGGAAGCGCTTGGTGCACCACTAAGGCAATTGCTGAGCAATAGCGGCTTAAATGGCGAGGCCGTGATCGCCAATTTGCTTAAACCGAATAACGAACAACTAGCGTTCGATATGCAAACGCAACAGTATGGGCAGTTTCTTGAAATCGGAATAATTGACGCTATCAAGGTGGTTCGCATTGCGCTACGCAATGCAGTCAGCGTGGTTGGTACTTTGATCGGTAGCGAATCCGTGATTATGGAAGTGCCCGATTTAACCATCATGGAGGGTTATTCGCCTGAATGGGCGGCAGCCACCAGAGAAGACCCTAGAATGTAAAAGACACTTCAGGGCGAACATCAGCCGAATTTATCCTGCCTCGCCGCTCAATAAAGTTGAGCTATTTCTCTATGTTCAGCTATAGGCCAAGGCAATGTGACATTATGCCGCATTGCCTATTTTTTTGATTTTGCTATTTTGGTCACCCGTCATCTTTCTGTCAAGAACAGGACTAACCGACTGTTTTTAATAAAAAATGTTTTGATCCGAAACTAACGGGCGTCATTGAAAAAACCAGAGGCAAAAATATGGACATTGAGCTAGACATTCCTATAAAAGCAAAACTTATACAAGACGCGTTTTTGTTCAGACACCCGATTGAAATAGCGATTGACCGCCCGGTACAAGCCTGGCAATGGATGAATCAAACCCGAACCATACCCGATCAATGCGACTGGGTGCGTCAGGATGTCTCCGATTCCTGGCGACGCTGTCTGGAAGATTTTCATCTGCCCTTAGGCAGATACTCTAACTGGAGCCATTATAACTTGCAGTTTCAAAATGCAGGAGACGATTCAGGCAGTCAGAACATCACTAGGCTTATCAAACATCTAAACAACAACTTCGATTTTTTTCTTAAGGAAGCCGGGGTGATGCTGCTGTTAACCAGAAGCGACGGTACCTTGTTGTACACATTGGGCGATCCGCCATTTTCCTGTCCGTTTATAGAGCGTCTGTTGCAGATCGACGCCAGTTGGAGTGAAACGGTGGTGGGGAATAACGGCATTGGCAGCGCCATACATCTGAAAAAACCGATAGCCTTTCAAGGCATGGAACATTTTTTAAGCGCATTGCATCCCTTCACCACGGTTGGCTACCCAATTCTGGACGATACAGGGGAAATTCAGGCTGTGATAGGTTTGATCAGCGACCATCTCGAACGCATGAATTCCCTGTTTGCCTTTCTGCATCTGATTTGTGTGCTGGTTAACACCAATCTGCCGCTGGCGCACAGTCAGGCCGCACAATCACGGGTGCTGGAAAAAATCCCCTTGAAATCGGCCAGAAAATTGTATCCGCAGCATGATGCGGCGATAGAGGGGGAATTAAAAGCGCTGGTCGAAAAAGCAGTCAGATTGCAACACTATAAAATTCCTATCCTCATTACCGGTGAATCCGGGGTGGGCAAGGATCATTTTGTGCATCTGTTAAAAAAGGCCGGCCCCAGACAGAATCAAGTCCTGATTGCCATCAATTGCGCGTCAATTCCTCACGATCTGATTGAAAGCGAATTATTCGGTTATGAAGCCGGCAGTTTTACAGGCGCCAAAAGCAACGGCAAGCCAGGCAAATTTTTGCTGGCCGATAATGGCATTCTTTTTCTGGACGAAATCGGCGATATGAGTCTGGATTTGCAATCCACTCTGCTCAGAGTGCTGGAAACATCCGAATTTACCCCGGTTGGCGGCAGTAAACCCATCCGCGTCGATGTGCAGATTGTGGCTGCTACCAATGTCAATCTCTTGAATGCCGTCGAAAGCGGACGTTTTCGCCGCGATCTGTATTACAGGCTTAACGGCGCACAAATTCATTTACAGCCATTACGCGAACGCAGCGATAAAAAGCAGATTATTCATCAAATATTGCAACGTGAACTGAACAAGCTACAGACGCCGCAAGCCATTAGCTTCGCACCCGATGTGCTTGAGCTAATTGAGCAACACCCCTGGCCCGGCAACATCAGACAACTGATTAATGTGCTAAGAGCCACGATTTATACCGCCGACAGCTCTCTGATAACCCGTAACGATCTGCCGCTGGATTTTATTGGCGAACTCGATACCATTTCCGCCGCCATGACAGCCAGTGCTGACAAAAAACAACCATCCGACATGCAAAGGCCACATCAAAATCAGTCTTTGAGCTTGCTGGACTGGGAAAAATACGGGATTAAAACCACCTTGCTGGAATGCGAGGGCAATATCTCGATCGCCGCCAAGAAATTAGGTATAACCCGCACCACTCTTTATAAAAAAATTGATCGTTTCGGCTTGAATAAAACCGGGAATCCGATTTAGATATCCGTCTGGAAAGTAGACCGAGGCGCTAAATCACAGTGTAAAAGATGCTTGAACCGGTACGAATACCCCCCAACGGCTCTTATCCAAACGCGAAGGGGGCTCTTCGTGAGCGCAAATACCGAATATCCGTGCATTTTGCCCTGCCGGGAAATCAGCAGATGCGTCCGAATCGCTGCGGAATGAAGCTTTTAGGCTCGCCTTTGCCTTGCGGCGCGCAAACCTAACAGACCGGCGGCCAATAAAGGAATGGTCGCCGGCTCCGGTACAGTAGACGAAGCCGTATTCCAGCCGATGGCCTGCAGCATGGTGGCTTCGGGCGAGCTAGCAGTATAGGCTTCATAGGCGCCGGTGCAGTTGAAGGCATTCTGTACCAACTGTCCGGAACCTGGATTGTTGCAAACCGGAGCAAAATCGCCGTAATCGCCGCTGCTATTCTGATTGAACGCCACAATAGAGGTAGCGCCGCCGTTTATCGACAAATAGGAGGACGCACTGCCCGAGGTTGTAAAACTCGGGGTTAGCGCAGCAGAATATCGGTATAGATCAAGTGGGCCAACATAGCCATTGAGCGGAGCGTAACCGGAAGAAACCGAGTTGAGGGTGGATCCGCCGCCGCCACCGCCAAGCACTTCATCCAGTTCATGCTCAAGTCCGCCGGTCAGGTCATATGCTGAGGACGATACCGGCTGGGAAAAACCGAACGGCTGATTGCTGTTGATATTGATAACCGGCGAGTATTGCGACGGAATCGAACTTATAAATCCCAGCATTTCGGCAAGACCGGTGGTGATGGCCACGTCCTTGCTGCCGTTGGCGTCGTTGCCGTGACTCAGGTTGGCCAGCGCGGTGGACAATACGGCGTTATTGGGATTACTGGCCAGATCCGCCGTCAGCGCGGATACGTAACTACTATAGGATACACTTAAAAAGTATTGCGAGGTTGACAGCAGATTGCCGGCCGCCGCCGGATCGTAGGTGAAATCCACTGCCAGATTTACGTTATTGGTATAAAGCCCCTCAAGCGTCGTGATGGCTGCGTCAATCGATCCCTCTATTGCGGCGGCATTGGCATTGCCGGTAATGGAGCTATCGAAGACAGGCGTTATGATCAAGGCATTTGCCGTTGCCGCGCCCAATAACAATGGAGCCAGCGACAGCGCGGCGAGGGTGGACGAACGGTTGACTGCGCGAACGAAAATAATGGGGCTCACGTTTATATCTCCTTATAATTTATACCAAATAGTGGTTTTATTTTGTTTGCCGGCATATAAAATAGGTTGTTCCGCCGACAGAATAAACGGTTAGAGAATCTACCCGCGCCGATGAATCCCCGATATGGAGCATTTTTCCGAATACCGGCGGGAAACACATCGGACCCTGGACATGTTGCCCTGTCTGAACCCTGCTCAATACTACATATACAAATGAATTCAGCAAGCATTGTGCAAGTCGGAACGATTCTAATCAGTTTTGCATTGCAGGGCAATACGGATGTTATGATAGCCCGCGCCATTTAATACTATATACCGCCAATTCGGGCTTTAACCACCCCAGACCCCGATCTGGATAGAGCCGAAAAATTACCGAAATTTGTTCCGCCAGCAAGGCCTGATGGCCAAACCCTACCGTCAGATCGCTGGCGCGGGTTTTATGGGGCCGTGGAAATGGGGGCTGGCGCGGGAGCCGGGGCCGGTGTTTCGGCGGCAGGCTGCTCAAGCTGCTGCTTGCTGTGCTGGGCTTTTTCCTGTTGCAATCTTTTATTGCCCTCGCCAAACATGACCGCGCCTATCATGAACAGTGCGCTGGCGATGACGACGACCGGCATGCGTCCGGGCTTGTCCATCCAGAGAAAAATCCATTTGGGTTTTATTAACCCGACGGTCAGCACCAGTATCGATAAAATCAGGAAGCTGAAGCTGTAGTAGATCAAAGTATTCATAAATTCTTTCCGGTTACCAGCAAATTATAGACAGATACATTATTATTATGTCGGCGACTATTTGCAATAATCAATCATTCCGATTTTTTCAGGGGGCATCATGGCTGGGTTCGGCTTATTTGTAGCAGTACTGCTCGTTTTCGCGATTCTGATGGTGTTCATGAGTATCAAGCCGGTGCCGCAAGGCATGGAATATACGGTTGAACGCTTCGGGAAATACATTTCCACTTTAAAACCGGGTCTGAACATCATCATTCCTTTTGTCGACAGCGTCAGCCGCAGGCTGAACATGATGGAACAGGTGCTGGACGTGCCTTCCCAGGAGGTGATCACCAAGGATAACGCCATGGTAAGAGTGGACGGGGTGATATTTTATCAGATCATGGATGCCGCCAAGGCGGCATACGAGGTTAATTTCCTGGATCTGGCCATCGTCAATCTGGTAATGACCAATATCCGTACCGTGATGGGCTCCATGGATCTGGACGAACTGCTTTCCAGGCGCGATGAAATCAACGCCCGCCTGCTGACCGTAGTGGATGAAGCGACCTCGCCATGGGGAATTAAAGTCACCCGCATTGAGATAAAGGATATTGCCCCGCCCAAGGATCTGGTCGATTCCATGGCTCGGCAAATGAAAGCCGAGCGGGAAAAACGCGCCCAGATTCTGGAAGCCGAAGGTTTGCGGCAAGCCGAAATCCTCAAGGCGGAAGGCATGAAACAGAGCGCCATTCTGGAAGCCGAGGGCCGCAAGGAAGCCGCCTTCCGCGACGCCGAAGCCAGAGAGCGACTGGCGGAAGCGGAAGCCAAGGCCACGCAAGTGTTATCGACAGCCATCGCCCAGGGCAACGTACAGGCCATCAATTATTTTGTCGCCCAAAAATATATAGAATCGATAAAGGAAATAGCTTCAGCCAATAACAGCAAGCTGGTTTTTATGCCGCTGGAAGCCTCAAGCGTGATTGGCGCACTGGGCGGCATTGGCGAACTGGCCAAACAGGCTCTGGGCAAAAACTCCAAAAAGGATTGAACAATGTTCGGCGAAGTCATCGTGTTCTGGTTCTGGTGGGTGCTGGCGATCGGCTTTTTGGCGATCGAGATTTTGGTTACCGGGTTTTTTTTCATATGGCTGGCGGTATCGGCGTTTCTGGTCGGCCTTATTCTGCTGGTGACGACTATCGGCCTGAATGTGCAGCTCCTGCTGTTTTCCCTGCTGGCGCTGGCTTCCTTGCTGATCTGGCGCAGATATGCCGCCGGGCGCAAGCCGCCTGTCAGCGATCATCCGCTGCTTAACCAGCGCGGCGCCCAGTATATAGGCAGAACTTTTGATCTGCTCGACCCCATCGTAAACGGCAAGGGGAGAGTAAAGGTTGACGGGACGCTGTGGCTGGTGGAGGGCAAGGATTGCCCGGCAGGAAACAAAATCAGGGTCATCGCCGCCAAAGGCACGGTGCTGGTGGTTGAATCCTGCGAGCCTGATGCTTCAAGTTCCTGGGAATAGACGGCTATGCGCTTATTGCTGGTTGAAGACGACGCCATCCTGGGCGATGGCCTCAAAACCGGTCTGGCGATGGAAGGCTATGCTGTGGACTGGCTGACGGACGGTTTGCTGGCCGACGAGGCGCTAAGAACCAATCATTACGATCTAGTGGTGCTGGATTGGAATTTGCCGCGGATGGATGGCTTGAGCATCCTGAAGGCCCTGCGCAAACGCAAGGATAGTACGCCGGTTTTGCTGCTCACCGCCCGCGACGGGGTGCAGGCGCGGGTTTCCGGTCTGGATACAGGGGCTGACGATTATGTCTCCAAACCTTTCGATCTGGCCGAACTTTGCGCCCGACTCAGGGCGCTGGCCCGGCGGCAGGATGGCCGCAATCTGCCGGTGCTGGAACATAAAGGCGTCAGTCTCGATCCTGCTGCCCATCAGGTGTTTTATCTGGGCAGGACGGTAGAGCTATCACAAAAGGAATTTGAAATTCTGCAGTTTTTGATGAAACACATCGGCCAGGTCAGTTCCCGGGCCCGACTGGAAGAAACCTTGTACGCCTGGGGCTCGGAAGTCGAGAGCAATGCGGTTGAAGTCCACATTCATCATTTGCGGAAAAAACTGCATGGCAATCTGATTCGCACCATACGCGGCGTCGGTTACATCATAGACGCAGACTGATGACGATTCACCTGCGCCTGACTCCGCGTTCGCTTAAAAAACAGTTGCTGCTGTTCCTGTTATCGTCCTTATTGCTGGTATGGGGCGTGACCGCCTATTTCAGCTATCGCGCCACCCGGGAGGAAATCGAGGAGCTGTTTAATGCCGAACTGGCTCAGTCCGCGCGAGTGGTGCAGGCTTTTGTGGAAAATATGCTGCGGCAAAGAGCGCTGACCCGACTGTGGGAGCATGAAAAAACCCCCGATCTGTTTGACATGCCGATTCTGGAACACAAATATGAGCGGAAAATTGCCTTTCAATTACGTTCCGTGAAGGATGGACTGGTGTTACGCTCCGAAAGCGCCCCGGAGTTCGCCTTGTCCCTGACCCGTAACGGTTATAGCGAAACCATGATCCACCAGCAGCTCTGGCATGTTTTTAGCCTGAGCACCGAAAATGGCGATTATGTCATCCATGTCGGCCAGCGGGACGACATACGCAAACAACTGGTCGAAACCATAGCCGGACAGCAGGTCATTAGCTTTGTCATGGCTTTGCCGGTACTGGGGATCATGATCTGGCTAATCGTCAGCAGGACGCTTTCCCCCGTCAACCAGCTCAGGGAGCAACTGGCCAGCCGGGAGGCTCTGCATTTGCAAGCCTTGTCAGTCGAGCGCATGCCGGAGGAAATATTGCCGGTCGTGCGGCAGATCAACAGCCTGTTTGCCATGCTCGAGCAGGCGTTTGCCAGCGAACGCCACTTTAGTTCGGATGCTTCCCATGAATTGCGGACGCCCCTGGCCGGATTATTGACCCAGATCCAGGTCGCGCAAAAAACCGATAATCCGCAGGTGCGCCAGCAGGCTTTGCAGCAGGCGCAGCATGCGGTTTTACGGATGACGCATCTGGTGCAGCAATTGCTGATTCTCTCCCGGGTACAGCAGCCCAATACGGTGGTGCTCAAGCAGGCTGTAGGGCTCGACGAAGCCATTATTTCCGTGATTGCGGATATGGATTTTATCGCCCACGAAAAACGCATTGAAATTGAATTACAGGGCATGGGCGAAGTTTTTATCCACGCCAACCCGCACTTGCTGGCGATTCTGTTACGGAACGTGCTGGATAACGCCATTAAATATTCGCCCGCCGGCAGCCGGATCGAGGTACGGATGCAGCGTGCGGGGCGGCAATTGACGCTCAGCGTGGAAGATGGCGGCCCCGGCGTGGCGGACGAGGATTACCCGCGCATCGGCCAGCGTTTTTACCGATGCGTGGCGACGGCTGGAGCCGTGGAGGGCAGCGGCCTGGGGCTATCGATTGTGCAGCGTATCGTCAGTCTGCACGGCGCCGGCATTGAGTTTGGCAAATCGCGGCTCGGCGGCCTCAAGGTGCAATTAAGCTTTGATGTGCCCGCCGCCAATGGCGAAAATGCAATTGAGGGTTCTGCTTTGTCCGCCAATATGATGTAATCTCAACCCCATTTTGTTACCGAGTATCAAAAAATGCCGGCTATCACATCGCGCATGACATTAAAACGGCTGTTGCTAGTCGCCGCAGGCCTCTGGCTGCCGGCTTGCGCCCAGCAGCCGCCGCCTGCCGCCGGCCGGCCGGCATCGCTGGCCGGGATCGTCAGCCCTGTTCCCACCGACGCCGCCGGGATGCAGAATGTCACCGGCTTTGATGTTTATGTGGATCAGCAAACCGTCCATGCGGTGTTTACTGCGGCAGGCAGCGACAGCAAACGGCCGCTGATCGGCTATCTGCATTCCGAAGACGGCGGATTGCACTGGTTTCCGCCGCAGGAAATCGGCAAACAGTTCGAACTGCCGGTGGAATCGAAAAGCGGTAACGATATTCAGATTGCCGCATCCGGCCGGCGTTTGCTGGTCATGTGGCAAACCACCGGCGAATTGCCCGGCATGGGGCCGCTGGTGACCATTTTTTCCGACGACGGCGGCCTGAGCTGGCAAAGAGGCGCCAATCCGGCAAACAGCGATACCGATCAGTCGCACCCCGATCTGGCGGCGGATCAGCAGGGCCTATTTCATGCGGTGTGGCTGGACGACAGGGATGAAAACGGCTATCAAGGCCTGCATTACGCCCGTAGCGGCGATACTGGCAAAAGCTGGGGGGGCGAACAGACTCTGGACGATTCCACCTGCTCCTGCTGCTGGAACAGAATTTCAATTTCGCCGGAAGGCCCGATCAATGTCCTGTACCGCGATATGCAGCCGCGCGATATGGCGCTGGCGCAATCCACCGATGCCGGACAAAGCTGGCGACGGATCAGCACCGTCGGACAATTCGACTGGAAATTCGACGGCTGCCCACACAATGGCGGCGGTCTGACCCAGGCCGAGCAAGGCGATCTGCACAGCGTGGTCTGGACAGGCGCGGAAAACCGGGCTGGCCTGTATCATTTACAGTCCGCGGACAACGGGGTAAGCTGGAGCGCGCCACAACCCATTGCCCCGGGAACGGGGGCATTCCACAGCGATATAGCCGCAGCCGATAAAAACCGGCTGGCATTGATCTGGGATGCAATGGGGCCGGAAGGTTCGGCTGTGCTTTTGGCCGATTCCGGCGATAATGGCCGCAGTTGGGCGCCCGCCCAGCGCATTTCCTCGCCCGGCGCATCGGCAGGCTTTCCGCGCATCGTCGCCGTCGGATCGGGCTGGCTAGCCATGTGGACGGAACAGAAATCCGGCTCGTCCAGACAATGGCTTTCGGCCATTATTAAATGATTTTGTCACTCAAGAGGTTGTCATGTTCGAATCGACCATAAGAAAAATAATAAAACCCGCATTTTTAATCGCCACCCTGCTCAGCCCGCTTCCGGCGCTGGCGCACGCCATTCTGGTAAAATCCCAGCCAACCAAGGATGAAACCGTCAGTCAGGCCCCGAAGCAGGTTGATTTATGGTTTAACGATGCCGTAAGAGGCGAATACAAGGCGCTGGCGGTGATCGACAGCAGCGGCAAACGGGTCGATAACCATGATGTCGAGCAATCCCTGACCGACGGCTCGCACATTTACGCCACGGTCGGCAATCTGGCTCCAGGGAAATATACCGTGCGTTACCGGGTGGTTTCCGAAGACACCCATATCGTGACCGGTAAATTCGAATTTAGCGTTCAACCCTAGACACACTTTTGCTTCCCTTTTCGCATTAATTTACACCATGAATATTCCACTATCAGGCTTTTTCCGTATTGCTGTCCTGCTGTCCTGCTGCCTATTGCTGTCCGGTTGCGACAAACTAGGCCTTAACCAGAAAAAAACCAACGCCCTGGGCAACCGGCCGGATCTGGACTGCATCATTGCCAATGATTTTTACGCCGTGCATTTCAGTTCCTATCTTCAGCCGGTTAAAGGCGAACAGAACGCCGACCCCAAGGCTGCTTTTGTACCTTATTGCCAAAAAATCCCGCGTCCGGGCAAAATGTTTTTTACCGCCGATCTGATAGACCGCGACATCCGCACCACGCCCATCGGCATCCGACTGGTGGAAGTGGAAAAAACCGGCCAACCCGCGCCTGACGATATTCGCGAAATTCGCACCGTGGCCGAAATTCCGAGCAAACTGTATCCGCGCGGCGCAGTCGAGGCTCAGGCCGACATCGATAAAAAAGGCGATTATATCCTGTACCTGCTGATAAACGATGCTGTGGAAGAAGACGACAAATTCAGAATACCGCTGGAAGTCGGCGTGGATCCCAACGCCCTGCCGTTACAAACCATCGTCATCGCCGCGGTTGCCGGATTGCTGATACTAATGCTGGTTTTTCTACTGTATTTGTTCAAATTCAAACCAAAAAGCCGTTCATGAGCAACCGTCCGCGCCTGTTTGCAGGCTTTTTAAAGTGGCCGCTCGCCGTGCTGTTGCTGCTGCAATCGGCCTGGGCTGTCGCCCATTCGCCGGGTCTTAGCTCAATGGAGCTTTCGATTAAAGCCGATAGCCTGAATGTAAAAGTCACTTTTGCCTTGCAGGATATAGAAGCCTTCGCACCCATGGATACCGACCTGGACGCGGAAGTCAGCAACGCGGAACGCGACGCCGCCAAGCCCAGCATAGCCAGACTGATTGCCGGACAGATGCGGATTACTGTCGATGGCCAGGCGATATCGCCATCCGAACCCGGGCAGGTCAGTTTTGACGATCAGAATAACGCCCATGTAGAATTGCATTATCCGGCTGCGCCAAAACAAAGTTTATTATTGCAATCCTCATTTCTGGCCTTATTGCCCGACGGACATCAACAATATGTGACCATCAGGGACAGCAAAGGCCGAATCCTAAGCGAAAAAATGCTGAGCAGACAGGACGATCAAATCCGCCTGCAAATCGGTAGCGGCGGCGCAGACCAAACAAAAGCCGCGCAGCCGCGGCTTAACGTTTTTGTGGATTTCTTAAAACTGGGTATCGAGCATATCCTCACCGGTTACGATCATTTGCTATTCCTGTTCGGCTTGCTGGCCGTTACTCACAGCTTCTGGCCCGCCATCAAGGTCATTACTTTTTTTACCATCGCCCATTCCATCACCCTGGCCTGCGCCGGGCTGAATATTGTGGAATTGCCCAGCAGTTTCGTAGAGCCTTTTATCGCCGCCACCATCATTTATGTCGGAGTGGAGAATGTGATACGCGGCGATCATCCCAAGGGCCGCAACTGGCTGACATTCGGTTTTGGCCTGATACACGGTTTTGGCTTTGCCGGCGTGCTGCGGGAAATGGAAATCTCCAGCGGCGACAGCGGTTTTCTATTGCCGCTGTTATCCTTTAACCTGGGCATAGAAACCGGCCAGATCGCCGTAGCCTCCATTGTGCTGCCCTGCATCTGGTGGCTTAACAGCAAACCAGCCGTCAGCCGCAAATTTTTGAAAGCCGGTTCGATACTGGTGAGCCTAATGGGAACTTACTGGTTGCTGGAAAGGACGATTTTGTAGGCCGGAACGTGTTTTGTAAACATAGCCTTGTACCGTGCGACACATGCGATGATGGCGGCTTGATTTTTTAGGTGTCTGAACGGTTACAACGACAACCATCGCAGTGGCCTGACCGAAAAACGCCTGAGGGCATTGACGGTGATTCATAACTACGGACTCAAACGGGCTGACGGAACAACAGCGGCAATGCGCTTGTTTGGACAAACGTTTCCTGATTTGTTCTCATGGTTGGTGGCTGAAATGGGTGTACTTCCACTACCCAGAAGAGGCAGAAAACGGGCAACTCGTAACCCATTGTTTTTAAAAACTGTCCCGGCCTAAATTGGAAGCCTCCTTTTCTGCCTACGCACTATGGATCTTCTCTTAAGATAACGTCTCTCTCATGCAGAAAGATTGGGTACATAGCGGGATCATGATCGAAAAAACCCTCTGCAAAGTTCGGATCTTGCCATGCCTTCGGTGAAATTCCAATAGCCGATGACTCGTGTACCCAAACACACCAATTAGACGGAATAATTGTACTCACAATTTCGAAACATTCCGCTTGGTGACAGACCATACTTGGCCATTGCCCTTCGCGCTCATGGCTCACTACCCCATAGCAACGCTTGCCATCCAAACCAATGGATATCGATAGAACATGATAGATATGACCAAGCGTTAACCAATCCGAAAAGTCAACTTCCTTACCATTTTAATCTAGTAGCCGAACACATTTCACTTTCATTTTGGTACGCCTGACATGCTATTAAAAACTGCTTTATAGTCTAAACCATAAAAGACTTCGTTCGTTGTCGGATTTTGATAGAAGTGCACCTGAAAATCACCAGACGGACTTTGGAAAGTCGGAGTAGTATATTTACCAAAATCTGCTGGAATATTAGGGTTACCAAGCTGTCCAGGCCCAAGATTTGGAATAGGATTGGATGCATAGCATCCTGAGTCAAAGTCCCATTCGCATTAAATGGTGAATTCGCAGATTCAAGCGTCAATTTCTGAGCTAAATTAGAGCCATTCGCAATATTACTTGCCCCTGTATCAGCAGCAATGCTTCCATTTGAAGCACCTGTACTACCTGATGCAGAATATCCGCCAGCTATACCCCCAATCACCCCACCCAGAGTAGAGCCAGCCGTAAAAGCCTGGCCTGGAGTTGCCGTGCCGTATCCGGCCGCTCCGCCAACTGTCAGTCCGCCACCAAAGGCGGCGTATGCGTTGCTATTAAAGTAACTGGCCGTTTGAGTATAAGCATTCGATATGCTATTGGCAATCAACCCATTCGGATCATTAAAATTAACCGGGTTGTTGCCGACATAGGCATAACGGTTGATCCCGGCGGCATAACCCAGCGGGTCTCTTTGCGTAAACCTGATCTGGTTCGGATCGTAATACCGTGCCCGATAGTATATCAGACCGCTGGCGTCCGGTTCTCTGCCGGTGTAGCCGTATTGGGCAATGCCGCCGCTGCCGGCTATGACGTTGCCGAAGGCGTTGAAGCGTTGGGTGGCGGTGACGGACTTGCTGGCGCTGGTAGAAGAAAGTACTTAGTCTTGCAATAACACATTGTCGAAGGCAATGTGTTATTGCAAGACCCGACCCTGTGCGTTACTGGTGAGCCTAATGGGAACTTACTGGTTGCTGGAAAGAACGATTTTGTAGGCCGGAACGTGTTTTGTAAACATAGCCTTGTACCGTGCGACGCATGCGATGATAGCGGCTTAATTTTTTAGGTGTCTGAACGGTTACAACGACAACCATACAGACTGCGATGATCACATAAGCAATTGATATCCGTAATCGCTGATTTTCTCGGCTTATAAATATATTCTGATTTTTTCCATATTTCTCAAGTGTCAAAGCTTTCAATAGTTAGTAAAATGTAAAGTACCTAGATTCCTTTATTGTACTCATGAGTTAGTGTAGTTATTAACAAATGGAGTTGTGCTAGTAGATCGTTCAATGATAAATTATTAAAGAAACTACCGAGACAAATGATCCATCTCAAATTCTCAAAACTGGCTCAAATTTAACGTGGTTCGCCCGGTTGCGAGGACTACCTAAATTTTATCAAAGTTTTTTAATAATTTTTTTTGCCAATCAGTTGTTAGTCGATTAAATGGAAATAAAGCCGTGTCCTTATCGGCAAGTAAAATTTCTATCGGCCTAGCATATAATTCTTCTAGAGGTAAATTAAACTTTAAGCTATCACAACTTTTACGAAAACCAATTACGGCTAAATCATTTTCCTTGTCACAATAGATACACCAATCCCCCACATCCGATGAGCAAGCATAGGTATCCATCATATAGATCCATCCATTTGAGGGGCTATCGCCTCTCAAAAGCATTTGATAATGCTGTTCACTTACACTTTCTTCTAAATAAATTGCCTTAATAAATTCATACTCGGATATTTGCGTTTGATTAATATTAAGCAGACAACATAAATTTGCATTTTCTATTTTTAATAATTTATTAATGACCCCTACAAACTCAGAATCAAAAATATGATCAGATGGAAAAAATCGAAAACTATTCCAAGCATCCTTAAAAGGACAATCAGGCAAAAAAACATCAAACTCAATCGCGCCTTTAATATTGTTAAAGGCATTTATTCGCGATACATTTTTATCGGTGTAATTCATATTTTCATTAAGAATATCCATTAGCTACTGACTACCAAGCGAATATTTGATTATATTACCATTGAACCCTATGTATTGCGCTCCAGAAGAGCCAGTGCTGGTGCGGGTATATATTGTATAAGTTGACGCATCGTTACTAAGAACTGAAAATTGGCCATTTCTATTAACTCCATCGCTAACTATAATATAACCATTAGATATTAAATTATATTGAAAATTAGCAGCAGTAACATTTGAACTAACATTTAGATTTTTGCTACCCGCAGATGTTATTGAAGTATCATATAAAGAATATGCTCCTTGGGTAATTCCTGTTTGTGACCCAGTAGCAGCAGCATACCCTCCAGCATATCCCCCAATAACCCCACCCAGCGTAGACCCAGCCGTAAAAGCCTGGCCTGGAGTTGCCGTGCCGTTCCCGACTGCTTGGAACGAATTATAAATGTTGCTAGCGCCCGCAAAGTTGTTACTGGCAAGTTGATATGCGGCGACGCTGAATAAGCCGGCGCTTGCGACTGTTCCACAGGGGAAACAGGCGGTAGTTAACGTGGCTAATCCGTATCCCAGCCCGTATCCGGCCGCTCCGCCAACTGTCAGTCCGCCACCAAAGGCGGCGTATGCGTTGCTAT
>JAQTUW010000026.1 GCA_028707085.1 Methylococcales bacterium
ACCCGGATTAAGGTAGCCCGTATGCAGCAAAGCGGAATACGGGGACGGCTTGAAAGGCCCTCGGGCAGGACACACACCCGGCCGTCATTCAAGTCGTGACCGCCTGGACGCGCCCTGGCTTCGAGTCACGGATTCCATTGCATTGCATCCGGGCTACGGGGTTGCTGAAAACTTTATTTAAAATAGGTGGCCGGTATGCGGTAACGCGGCATACAATGCATCGCCGTTGCGCGGCTCTGACGCCGCGCCGAAACTTGAAGAAAACCGAATATGTCCGATCCGTTCACGTCTTTGCCCACGATTGGCCCCGCAGACTGGGGGCGGCTGTTTTTGTTTGCCGGCTGCTATTGGCTATTGAATTATCTTTACTTTTTGATACCGAACCAGACCTTTATCGATGTCGTCTACCATTACGGCGTGGTGCGGGAGTGCGCCGATTTGATCAATGCGATTCTTCCTCATGAGCGGGTTGCCGCAGTGCGCAATCATCTGCTTTCCGCTCGGGCCGATCTGGAAATCGTCAGAGGCTGCGATAGCGCCGGGGTTTTGTTTCTGTTCGCATCAGCCGTTCTGGCCTTTCCTGCCCGGCTGCCCAAAAAACTGGTCGGCCTGGTTTGCGGCGCGGCCTGGATTTATGTGTTGAATCTGGTCAGGGTGATCGGCCTTTATTTTTTGATGCAGGGCCGGCGGGACTGGTTTGAATACGCGCATGTGTATTTTGCGCCGACGCTGATGACGCTGGGCGCAGTGATGTTCTTCATAGCCTGGGCCGTCGGCAGTCCGCCGCAAAACATCGGCCGCAACGCTGCGAAAGCGGTGGCGGATTAAGGGCCGCCGATATGGCCGCTGCCCGGCCAGCTTATGATATGCGCCAGCCCCATACGGGTTTGCAGATGCTCGATCACTTTCTCGACCCGTTCCGGCTGGTCGTAAAATTCGATGACCAGCGGCAAATCCAGACTCAAGTCCAGCAGATGACTGGAGCGTATCGCGCCGTCCGGGCCGAAACCAGTGACGCCCTGTAGCACGGTGACCCCGGAGACTTTCTCCTCGTCGTGCAGAAATTCGATGATCCTGCCCAGCAGATGCTGGCCTTCACGCAGGAAAATGCGGGCTACCGTAATAGATTGAGTTGCCATAACCAGTTTCCGAATAATGTACCCAGCCAGATTACCAGCATTCCCGACAGGCTGGTCGTTAGAAAAACCCCTAGAATTTCCTGAAACGCCAGATTGCAGTTGAACAGTCTGAAGGAAATCCATAGCGTCAGGGCGATGGTTTGCACGCCCAGCAGCACAACCAGACCGGTCACCCGCCATTCAGCAGCCAGATTCAGGCGTTGAAACATGAACTGAGCCAGGCTGGCCAGCAGAAAGCCGGCCATGCCGGCCAGTATTAATTGCAGATAGGGCAATTCTTCCAGCCACAGATAGGCGTCGTCGGCAAACAGCTTGCGCCCCAGCACCAGCCCTATCCACACGGCCGCCATGCACAATACCATGCTCAGGAATATGTTGAGAGCGGCCTTGAGAAAATTGCCTTCCTCGAACAGGTAAAGCGATTCCAGGGCAAAGGTGGAAAAAGTGGTGTACGCGCCCAGAAAGCCGACCAGCGCCGCCGCCCGGTATTCGACCACCAGCGTGAAGCGCTGCATCAGCAAGGCGGTTAAAAAACCCATTAAGAACGAGCCGGAGACATTGACAAACAGCGTGCCGAACGGAAAGCTGCGGCCTAGCCAGGCATAAATGCCGTTGGCGACCAGAAAACGGGCGACGGCTCCGGCCGAACCGCCCAAAGCGATTGCCAGTAATTGGTTCATGGCCGATGCCGTGTCCTGACAGGGTTGTTAAAGCGGGTCAAAATCATCGCGGGCCTTTCATGCTGTTTGGGACAAATGATATGCCTATCCGCACGGCTTGACAAATATGCGAGGCAGGCGGACAGGCTCCTAGGCGCGCTGAATTTCTTCGGCCAGTATCTGCGCCGTGCGCGCGAGCTGGGATTCGGTATGTTCGCTGCTTATAAAAAACGCAGGCGGGCGGATTTTTCGGGCACGGCCGGGTACAGAATGGGTTGGGCGTTGATTTGCCGGTCGAACAGCGCGGCGGACAGATGGGCGGTGCGGATGGAGCCGCCGATGATGGCGGGGATGATGGCCAGCCCGGCGCTGGCGCCGGTGTTGATGCCGGCGGCCTTGGCCTGTTCCAGAAAATACCGGCCGCGGGCCTGTAATCTGGCCACCAGTTCCGGATGGCGCTTGAGGCATTGCAGCGCGGCCAGCGCGGCGGCGGCCAGGGGCGGCGACATGCCGACGCTGTACAAAAAGCCCGGGGCCATGAATTTGAGGTGTTCGACCAGCGCGGTTTCGCCGGCGATGTAGCCGCCGCAGCCGGCCAGGGTTTTGCTGAGCGTGCCCATCCAGATGTCCACGTCGCCGCCGGCCAGTCCGAAATGTTGGCGTATGCCCAGCCCGGTTTCGCCCATCACCCCCAGCGAATGCGCTTCGTCCACCATCAGAAACACCTTGTGGCGCTTTTTGATTTCGACGAAGCGCGGCAGGTCGGGATAATCGCCGTCCATGCTGTAAACGCCTTCCAGGCAGATCAGCACCCGTTCGTAATGCTGGCGATGGGCGGCGAGTAGCGCGTCCAGGGCCTGACTGTCGTTATGCGGGAAAGACAGGCGTTTGGCCCCGGATAACTGGATGCCCTGCAGGATGCTGTTATGGATCAGTTCGTCGTGCAGGATCAAATCCCGGGGGCCGAACAGATGGCCGATGGTAGAGACATTGGTGGCGTGGCCGCTGACGAAGACGATGGCGTCGTCAACCTCGTAAAGCTGGGCGAGGGCCTGTTCCAGTTGCCGGTGTATGGGCCGTTCCCCGGCCACGATGCGGCTGGCGGAAGCGGAGGTGCCGTAGCGGTCTATGGCGGCTTTTGCGGCGTCGTTGATTTCCGCCCGTCCCGACAACCCCAGATAATTATAACTGGCGTAGTTGAGGTAGGTTTTGCCGTCAATCCGGGTGTCGGCGCCGGCGACGCCTTCGTGCAGCTTGAAAAACGGGTTACTGATGCCGAGTTTGGTCGCGCCTTCGTTAATGATGCGGATTTGCTGATACCCGGGATGCAGGTGGAACTGGCTGTGCTGTTCGGCGACGTTGATGTTGGTTTTCAGTTCCGGCGCCAGGCTTTCGCCTTCCTGTTCGCTGGCTTTGATCCGTCGTTCCAGAGCCTGCTGGATCAGCTTGTTCTTGATCTGGGCGGTCAGGCCGGGTATGCCTTTCATGGTCATGTTACTGAATTATTCTGGAAGTTGATGAATTGTCCGCCGTTTGCAGATCGGCGACAAAATGGTCTATCGCATCGGCTGCCGCTTCGACGCCATGCAGATCGGCCAGTTTCCTGGTCTGATCTGTGATCGTCGTTTCCGCGGATAGTTCGCCGTTTTCATTATGCTTCCTCAATTCCTGAATCAGTCGCTCCGCCAGCTTGTCCAGGGTCGGTGTCTGGCTAAGCGCCATGATGGGCAGTTTGACGCCGAAACGCGCTTCCAGGGCGATCACCAGTTCCACACCCATCAGCGAATCCAGGCCCATGGCGTAAATCGAGCGGCCGGGATCGATTTTGTGTTCGGCAATGCGTAGAATTTCCGCGACTTCGGTCTTGATCATGCCGACCATCAGGCTGTGCAGTTCGGCGTCGCTCAGTTCGTCCAGCAGTTGCTGGAAATCCGGGTGCTCGTCGCCGCTATCGTCGATTTTGCCGTAGCGTCTGGCCAGTTCGCTAAAACGGGCCGAGGCCGCGCCGGGCAGAAAGCGCGACAGGGTTTTCCAGTCCAGTTCCATCACTGCCAGATTCGAGCGGTCAGCCAGCAGGATTTGCTCCAGTACGTCCAGCGCCGTGGCGGAGTGGATGGCCGAACCGCCAAGGCGGTTTTGCAGGGCGTCCTTTATTTTGGGGTTGCGGGCCAGATAGCCGGCGTCGTCGATTGCGCCCCAGCCTATGCAGGTGGCGGGCAGGCCGAGCGCCCGGCGATGATGGGCCAGCGCCTCCAGACAAGCGTTGGCGGCTACATAGTTTGCCTGGCCGGGATTGCCGAACAGGGTGACGGCGGAGGAAAACAGGATGAAAAAATCCAGTTTGCAGTCCAGGGTCAGTTCGTGCAGATATTGTCCGCCCAGCACTTTCGGGGCCAGCACCTTGCGGATTTGCGCGGCGTCCATGTTGCGGATCAGGCTGTCGCCGAATACCGCAGCGGCGTGAACCACGCCTTTCAGCGGCGGGTGATTGCTGCCGATGTCCGCCAGCAGGCTCTGTACGGCCTGCCTGTCGGTCATATCGCAGGCTATCGCCCGGACTTCGACGCCCTGCGCGCTCAGTTCGGCCAGTTCGGTGGCTTCTGTCGCGGCCGGGCCGGAACGGCCGACCAGCACCAGATGGCGCGCGCCCTTGCCGGCCAGCCACTGCGCGGTTTTAAGTCCGAAGCCGCCCAGTCCGCCGGTGACCAGATAACTGGCGGCGGCGTCCAGGCGCAATGCCGGTTTGGCCGCGGCCGGCGGATAATGAACGCTATTGACGCCGTCCCGGTAGGTGATGACGATTTTGCCGATCTGCCTGGATTGCTGCATGTAGCGGAAGGCGTCCACGATATCGTCGGCCCCGAAGCTATGATAGGGCAGGGGATGCAGTACGCCGGTCGTGAACAGGTTCATGACCTCTTCGAACAGGCGGCGGGTCAGCTCGGGCCGGGCGAACATCAACTGGTCGGCGTCTATGCCGAAATAGCTGATGTTGTTGCGGAACGGCCGCAGGCCGATCCGGGTGTTTTCGTAAAAATCCCGTTTGCCCAGTTCCAGAAACCGGCCGAAAGGTTTCAGTATCCGGAAATTGCGGTTGATGGCTTCGCCGGACAGGCAGTTGAGCACCACGTCCACGCCTGTCTGACCGTCCATGGCCAGGATGTCGTCGGCGAAGGTCAGCGAACGGGAATCGAAGATATGATCGACGCCCAGCAATTGCAGGAAGTCGCGTTTTTCCGTGGAGCCGGCGGTGGCGTAGATTTTTGCGCCCTTCCATTTGGCGATCTGGATGGCGGCGATGCCGACGCCGCCGGCCGCGCCGTGAATCAGGATTTTTTCATCGGCTTGCAGTTGGGCCAGATGGTGCAGGGCGTAGTAGCCGGTGAAAAATACGCTGGGTATGGTGGCCGCCGCTTCGAAGGAGATGCCGGGCGGGATATGGGTGACCGCGGCGGCCTGGGTGACGACGGTGTTGCCGAAGCTGGACGGCCCGAAGCCGACCACCCGGTCGCCGGGCATGAAATCGCTTACCTTGCCGCCCAGCTTGCGGATGACGCCGGCGAACTCCAGTCCCAACGTCGGGCCGGCGAAGCCGTTTTCGATTGCTTCGTCGGCCAGTAGGCCCAGCGCGTACATGACATCGCGGAAATTCAGGCCGGTGGCCATGATGTCCACGGCGATTTCATGGTCGCCGACCGGGAGCTGCGGCTGCGCTTCCCAGCGCAGATTACGCAGTTGACCGGGAAACGGGAAGGCCAGCCGTAAATGCGGGTATTGTCGGCCGGTGGCGGCGGGCTGAAGCGTCGGTAGCATGCGTAGCCTGGGCGCGTATCGCGCGCCGTGCCGGCTGATGACGATCTCCTGCTCCTGGTCGGGCCGGGTCAATTCGTTGAGCAGGGCGGCGCTGACGCTTTCCAGGGTCTGGGTCTCTTCCAGATCGACCAGACGTAGCGAGAATGTGGTGGCTTCGTTGAGCAGGGTGCGGCCGAAAGCCCATAAGGCTGTATCCGCCGGCACGGCCGACAGATGCTGGCTGTCCGGATTACGCTTCGGCAGCAGTTCGCGGGCCGCGCCGCTGGTGATCAGCCAGCAGGTGGTCGTAGTGGCGCTGGCTTCCAAAGCCCGGACGATGTTCGCCGCCTGGGCGCAACGTTCGGTCTGGGCGTCCAGCAACTGTTCGGCCGGCATCGGCGCATTGTCGGCGCGCAAGCCGGCCAGATAGACGAGGCCGTCCAGTTGGCCGAAGTTGCCGGTGGTGTCGGTCAGCAGGCCGGCCAGCCGGCTGCTGTCGGCCGGCGCGGTCTGGATGACGATGTCGCCCAGTGTTTGCAGGCCGGCGGCCAGCCGATCCGATAATTGCCCCGAATAGTCATGCGGATCGGCGACGATGACCCAACTGCGCGGCATGACGCTGGCGGGGTTGTCGGTCGCCGGCAGGGCGTTTTCCGGCATTTTGCTGATCAGCAGATAAGGCCCGGACAGGGTGTTGGGGGAAAACTCCAGCAACTCCATGACCGCGTGCTGTTGCTGTTTCAGGTGTTCCAGCCAGAACTGGGCCGGACGCTGTTTGGAAATCCAGGCCGCGTTTTTGGTTTGCGACCAGTTTTGAAACTCTGCGCCGAACACGAAATCCGTCCAGCGCGAGGGGTGCTGGCAGAGAATGACCAGCGAGCCGCCGCTGATCAGGCTGCGGCGAGCGCATTCGATAGCCAGCACCGAGTCTTCCAGGGCGTTGAAGTCCAGGGTGACGATGGCGATCTGACAGGGGCGGGCGCAGACCGCCTGCGGCGTCGCGGCGTCCAGCAGCCGGGCGTCGATGTCGGGGAAGCGTTCCGTGATGCGCTCCAGGTTGTCCAGTGTGGCTTGCGAACTGCTGGCGAAACTGTAATCGCATCGCTCGAAGTCCAGGGCGATGCAAATATCGGTGGCGAACAGCGGTGGGCCGGCGCTGATTTCCAGCAGGCCCAGGCGCTGGCCTTCGGGCAGTTTTTTAAGACTGTGGCCGATCAGCCCGCCCAGGGCCTGGCCGATTTTTTGCCGGCCTTCGCTGCCCAGGGTTTGCCGCAGCAGGCTGGCGCGGGAAGTGGCGTGCGGGCATATCGCCTGTAGGGTGGTTTGGCCTTTCAGCAGCGAGGCGAGATGCACGCCGACGATGCCCACCGAATGAATGATCTGAAAATAGTCCGGATAGTCCGCCAGCAGCGTGTTCCAGATGTCCTGGGCGGTGGCGTGCTGAGGGTGGTCGGGCAGGATGCTGCAGCCGTCATGATTCAGAATGACGGTCTGGTCTTCCTGGGCCTTGGTCAGCAGATGTTGCAGATAAGGTTCGATTTCCGGGGTCGCGGCCTGGCAGGCCAGCAATTCCTGTGCGGAAAGCTGTGCGCCGTTTATCGAGAGCTGTAGCAGGGCCTGAAGGATGAAACGGTTGCACAGACTGTCCAGCAGCGGATCGACTTCTTCCGAATACTGGCGATGGGTGCCTTTTAGCGCGGCGAATTTGGCGACATCGGCAAATGCGGCGCGAACTTTGTCGAAGCCGATGATCGGCCGCTGGCCGTTGATCGACCTTTGGCCGTTGAGCGGCGGGTGCGGCATGGGTATGCCGTGATAGTCGAGAAACTGTAGCGAGCCGGTTTGCGGTTTGCTGAGGCGGATGCTGCGCATTCTGACGTCATTGATGACGGCGATTGCCTGGCCCTGGGCATTGAAAACCGCGAATTCGGCCTGGATGGAATGCGTGGAGCGGCGCAGTAGCGTGGCTTTGGCGCGGGTGGCCGGGCCTAGGCCGCCGCGATAGGCGATATGGCCCATCCGGGTGGGGATGAAGCTAAAGCCGGCATGCTGTTTGGCCTCGTCCCGCAGTAACTGAATGATCAACTGGAAGGTGCAGTCCAGAATGGCCGGATGCAAATGGGTTTCCGACAGTTCGTCGGCGATGGCGGGCGGCGTTTTCAGCACCGCCAGCGCCGAATCGGCCTCTATCCAGCCGTAATCCAGGCACTGGAACGCCGGGCCGTAGTGAAAGCCCAGCGCCACGGTCAGCAGGGCGTGGCTGGCGGCGTCGAAATCCGGCAGCCGTTCCGGCGGCGCCGGCGCAACCGTCTGTAGCTGATGGTTGCCGCTGTCGGTGACGATGCGGCCCACGGCATGCTGCGTCCAGGGTTCGTCGCTGCAATGCGGCCGGGCGCGGACGGTCAGACTGCCGTCGCGGCTATCGATGCCGACTTGCAGCAGCTTGCTGTGATCCCTGCCGAGCACTAGTGGCGCATGAATTTCCAGTTCCTCGATTCGGGCGTATTCGCCTGGACGCCACGCCAGGCAGGCGGCGATGGCCAGTTCGGAAAAACCGGTGCTGGGGAACAACGCTGCGTCGCCGACCACATGGTCGGCCAGCGCCGGGTTCAGGCGGGTGTCGAGCTGATTTTCCCAGCACAGCGCCTGGCGGGGCAACGGATAGCCCAGCAGGGGATGAATCTTGCGGTTTTCATAACTGCCGCCGGCTTCCGCCGTATAGGGATGCCAGTGGCGTTCGCGTTGCCAGGGATAATTGGGTAATGGCTGGAATTTGCCGGCTACCGGAAACGCTTGCCGGGCGTCGTAATCCGCGCCGGCGATGACGGCCTGGCAGCAGGCCTGGCGGAGTTGCTGCGCCGTCCCCTGGTTGCGGGTGCCGGTGGGAATGATGACGCCTTCCGCGCCCGCGGTTTTAAGGCTGTCGCCGATATAGCTGCGCAGCACCGTATGCGGGCCGATTTCGATGAAAATATTGACGCCGTCGTGCAGCATGGCGGCGATGGCCTGCTGAAACAGCACCGGCTGGCGGATGTTGAGCCACCAGTATTCAGCGTCGAGTTTTTCGCCGGCCAGCAGGCCGCCGCTGACTGTCGAATAATAGCCGGCCAAATCGGTCGGGCCGGCCTGCAAGTCGCTCAGGGATTGTTTGACGCCGGTTTCGATACCGTCCATGGCCGAACTGTGAAAGGCGTAATCCAGCGGCAGGCGTTTATGAAATACCCCGGCCGCCAGCAGAGCGGCCTCCAGTACGTCGAGCGCCTGCTGGTCGCCGGCTATCGTCACGCCGTTGCTGCTGTTGACGCCGGCGATGCACAGCGGGCCGCTCAGTTGCAGGTCGTCCAGCAGTTTTTGCACGGCCTCGCGGCCCATGCCCACGGCGCTCATGCCGCCAATTCCCTTGGTGCGGCCCTGGAAATGGCTGCGGTGGTAGATGACGGCCACCGCGTCTTCCAGGCTCAGCGCGCCGGCGGCCCAGGCTGCGGCGACTTCGCCGACGCTATGCCCGGCCACCGCCACGGCTTGCAGGCCCTGAGCCTGCAATAACCGGGTCATGCCGGCCTGTAGCGCGAACAGGGCGGGTTGGGCGATTTCGGTGCGTGCATAGCGGTCGTCGCCGTTGAGTCCGCATAGTTCGTCAACCAGCGAGAAATCGGCATGGCGGCTGAAAATGGCGTCAATCTCCTCGACGGTGCTTCTGAACACGGGTTCGGCCATGAGCTGTTTGCCCATGCCCGCCCACTGTGAGCCGTTGCCGGAGTAGATGAAGGCCGGGCCGCGCGGGTTTTTTAGCGCCGCGCCGGAGCGGACTACGGACAGTTCGTTGCCGTCGTCGCCGAACTGGCTCAGCGCCAGGGCCGCCGCTTTGGGGGTGGCGGCATGGAACATGGCGCGGTGTTCGTGCCAGTCGCGGTGAAACAGGCTGCTGTAGGCGATGTCGTAAAAGGCTTTGGCCGGCTGGTTGCGGATAAAGTCCGCGAATTCGGCGGCGGCGGCTTTCAAAGCCTGGCGATCGCGGGCGCTGACCAGTAGCGGCAGCGGCCCGGCCGGCCGGGAAACGGCGGCGATTTTTTTCGGCTGATGGCTTTCCAGAATCACATGAGCGTTTGCGCCGCCGAAGCCGAAGGAGTTGACGCCGATGATCAGTTTGCCGGTTTTTTTCAGGGTGGTGTTGGCGGTGACCACCCGGATATTCCAGTCGTCGAAACAAATGTCCGGATTGGGGTTGTCCACGCCTAGGGTGGCCGGTATGCTGCGATGGCGGATGCAGAGCAGGGCCTTGACCAGCCCGGCCACGCCGGAGGCGGCTTCCAGATGGCCGACATTGCTTTTTATCGAGCCGATGGGCAGCGGCCTGGATTTGGGGCGGTGCATCCCCAGCGCCTGGCCTATGGCCCGGGTTTCGATGGGGTCGCCGACCCGGGTGCCGGTGCCGTGGGCTTCCAGATAATCGATGCTGGCCGGATCGATGCCGGCCTGCCGGTAAACGCTCTCCAGCAGCTCGGCCTGGGCCAGGGGATTGGGTACGGTCAGGCCGGATTTGCGGCCATCGGTGTTGACGGCGGTATTGGCGACCACCGCCAGTATGTTATCGCCGTCGGTGACGGCCTGATCGTAGTCTTTGAGCAGGAATATCCCGCCACCTTCCGAGCGCACATAGCCGTCGGCCGAGGCGTCGAACACCCGGCAGCGGCCCTGGCGGGAGAGCATGGTGGCCTTCGAAAAGGAAATAAAGCCGTTGGGATGGCTATGCAGGCTGACGCCGCCGGTCAGCGCCTGCCGGCATTCGCCGGACTGAATGGCGCGGCAGGCCTGATGGAAGGCGACCAGCGAAGACGAGCAGGCGGTGTCGATGGCCATGCTCGGGCCGTGCAGGTCGAACACATAGGAAATGCGGTTGGCGGCGATGCTGGTGGTGTTGCCGGTGGCGGCGGTGGAATCGATCGCGCACAGATCGTCGGCCAGCCGGAAGGAATAATCGGCGCTGGCGATGCCGATGAACACCCCGCACTGGCTGCCGGCCAGGGCCGAAGCCTGGACGCCGGCATTTTCCAGGGCTTCCCAGCTCATTTCCAGCAACAGCCGCTGCTGGGGATCCATCATCGCGGCTTCGCGCGGGGAAATGCCGAAGAATCCGGCGTCGAAGCCGGCAATATCGCCGATGGAGCCGGCGGCGAAGGTATAGCTGGAGCCCGGATGATTTTTGCCGGGATGCAGAAAACTGTCCAGCGCCCAGCGGTCGGCGGCGACCTGACTGACCAGATCCTTGCCTGCCAGCAGGTTTTGCCAGCATTCGCCGGCAGCGGTGCCCGGCAGGCGGAAAGAAAAGCCGATAATAGCAATGTGTTTTGTCATTATTTTTGTCTGTTGCTGGTGTGCTGCTTTCGTATTATAGCAAAATACTAAAAAGGAATGATGGGCTAAAGTTTTAAGTATTTTTGAATGCTTTATTATAACATTATGATATTAATGAATTATTTTTTGTAAGGATTAATGACGTCGCGGCGGATCGGATAGCCATCGATGAAATATGTGGCTATAAAAACATAAAAATAACAGCTTTTGCGATTCCTTTATGATGTTTTATGTATACGGTCGTAAGTAGCCGGAGAATAATCGGTTTGGCAAGCGTCAGGGGGGGAAGCGCGAAAAATCGGGCTGGCGCGTCTGAACAAGGCTATCCCGAACAAGGCGCCGAAGGACTGGCGGATCATTGATTTGCAAGAGCCTCCGTTTGCGCCAGATTCGTAGCTTGGCGGTGTTTTACGCTTCCCTTTCGGAAGGCCATTGCGGAGATGAATTGCCGGGCGGATAAAAATTTGGCCCGACGATTCGGGGGACTGCCAAAAGTTGAATGGCGAATGTCTGGTAATCCGTTCCGGCATCATAAATCCAAAGCCGTTCGACTTGTACCTGTCAGTTGTGACATTGACTGATGCGCCGTGATCGCGCCGGGGATAGATCGCTTTTGCTTATACACAATTTTGGGTATTTGAGGCGGAATAGTTGCGCTATTTAACGAAAATGCGCAGGAAATCCGGCCATAAGGGCTTTTCCGTAGTAGGTTTTCTATTCTCGGACGGGCTCCTAGACGCTTGCTCGCCTTGCCGATTTGAATCCGGTTATAGGCCGGGGAGTCTTCTTTTTCCCGCGCCTTATAATCGGCCAGTAGTTTGTTCACATAAGTCCAATATTCATTAATCAAACGCAACGCCAATGCTCGGCGAGCAATTACCCAGGAACTAACATGGAAGTGATTGGATAGGAGAGGCAGATTGGATTTCCTGTTGTCGGTATTGATTTGCCGATTTAAGTTCAATTACTATAATTACTTGCTTGACTAATTTAGTCAATTGACTAAAATAATGCTCATGAATACACATCCGAAAGTACCCGTTCGCGGCAATGCTACTCGAGACGCACTGATTTGCGCCGCCACGGATTGCTTCGCGCGCGACGGTTTTGATGCGGTCAGCTTGCGAGAAATCGCCATGGGCGCGGGCGTTAACCAGGCATTGATCGGCTACCACTTCCGCAATAAGGAAGGGCTTTATCTGGCGGTGTTCGAACATATTGTTGAGCAAATCAGCCAGCGCATCGATCCGATTACCCGCGAGGTTGAAGCCGTGCTTGCCAATGACGATGACGCCTTGACTGAGGCGGCCCGCAGAAAACGCTATTTAGCTGCAATGATGCGTTTGACAGATGTGATGGTGAGTATGACGGCGGATGAAAAAATGGCTTCCTGGTCGCTGTTGATCATGCGCGAGCAGCAATCGCCCACGGCGGCTTTCGGCCTGCTTTACGACAAATTCATGTCAGGCGTGTTGAGTCTTCTGACGCGCCTGGTGCAACGCATGCAAAATGGCGACTCCCAAACGGAAGCCGGTCTGATGGTCATGACCATCCTCGGCCAGGTATTGGTGTTTCGCTTCGCCCGCACCAGTATGTTACGGCATCTGGCCTGGGAAAATATTGGCGATACCGAGTTAGCCTTTATTCAGGCGCGCATCCGCCAAAACATTACAGACTTGTTCTTGACCGGAGATTGATATGCAGTCGCTAGCCGCTCGCGTCATGCTGGTTCTTTGTATCCTGTCCGTCGCGGCGGGGGGATGGTGGTGGTCGGAACGCCAGTCCGCGGACGATGGCTGGTTGCTGCTTTACGGCAATGTGGATATCCGCGAGGTTGATCTTGGCTTTCGCGTTCCTGGCAAGCTTGCCAGGCTGGAATATGATGAAGGCGACAAAGTCGCGACGGGCGCGGTTATCGCCAGGCTTGACGCTGAACCGTATGTTGATCAGGTTGCCGGCGCCAAAGCGCAGGTTCAGTCGTTGCGGGCGCGTCTGAAATTGAAAGAAACCGGCAACCGCCCACAGGAGATAGCTCAGGCCCGGTCACTGGTGCGCGAGCGGGAAGCCACCGTCGCCAACGCCAGACGCCTGCTGGAGCGTTCGGAAAAAACCCTGGATATAAAAGGCATCTCGGCGCAAGACCGCGACAATGCCGACGCCAGTTATCGGGAGGTTGTGGCGCGGCTCGCTTCGGCGCAGGAAAACCTGGCTTTGCTCGAAGCCGGATTTCGGGTTGAGGACATCGCCCAGGCCAAGGCCGATCTGGCGCAAGCCGAAGCCACGCTGGCCAGCGCCGAACTGCAAGTCAAAGACAGCGTCTTGACCGCGCCGTCCGATGGGGTAATTTTAACCCGCGCCCAAGAGGCCGGGGCTATTTTACAGGCCGGAACGACTGTTTTTACGCTCTCATTACAGAATCCGGTTTGGGTTCGCGCTTATATTCATGAGCCGGATCTTGGCCTCATACATCCCGGCGCTAAAGTTTACGTCTACACCGATACCCGGCAGGACAAGCCGTATACCGGTCAAGTCGGTTTTATCTCGCCACGCGCCGAATTTACCCCCAAGACGGTGGAAACAACCCAGTTGCGCACCTCGCTGGTTTATAGGCTGCGGATTGTCGTGGATAATCCGGATGATGCGTTACGCCAAGGGATGCCGGTCACCATCAAACTGGCTAAAGATAAAGCGGATGCGTCGAATTCCGCCGATTCGTCATGACTGGCCCGCTGGTCACGCTCGAATCGGTCAGGAAAATCTTTCCTGACGTCAAACAGCCGGCGCTGGAAGAGATTTCCGCCCAACTGTGGCCGGGCCGGATTACCGGTCTGGTTGGGCCGGACGGAGCCGGAAAGACAACGCTGATAAGGCTGATGGCCGGGTTATTGTCGCCCACATCCGGCATAATACGCATCGGCGGGCTTTCGCCAGGCGAGGATGCCGTGAAGTTGCGCGAGTTCATCGGTTACATGCCGCAAAAATTCGGTCTATACGAAGATTTATCGGTGCTGGAGAATCTTGAGCTCCACGCCGACTTGCGTGGCGTGGTGGGTGACGCGCGCGCCGCCACGTTCGCACGTTTGCTGACTTTCACCGATTTAGGGCCTTTCACCGCCAGACATGCCGGCAAACTGTCCGGCGGCATGAAGCAAAAACTGGGCCTGGCCTGCGCCTTGCTTGGGCAACCCCGTTTATTATTGCTTGACGAGCCGGGCGTCGGCGTCGATCCGATTTCGCGGCGCGAATTGTGGCGCATGGTTCAGGAACTGATCGATCAGGGCATCGCGGTAGTCTGGAGTACCGCCTATCTTGACGAAGCCGAATTATGCCAGGAAGTGTTGCTGATGAACGAAGGCCGGTTGCTGTTTTATGGAAAACCGCAGGATCTGACCAATCGAATTTGCGACCGCAGCCTGCAAATTCGCCATGTCGAAGGCGACAGACGCCAATTGCTTACCCGGGTATTACGCCGTCCGGAAATAATGGACGGCGTCATACAGGGCCATAACCTAAGGCTGGTGCTACGCGCCGGCTGTGCGCCGCCCAATCTTTTGGAGCTGGACGCCGGGGCCGGCGCCGAATGGGTAAGCGTCGCCCCGCGGTTTGAAGACGCTTTTATCGAAGCGCTAGGCGGCGGGCCGGGCGGGGATTCTGTGCTGGCTCAAAAAATTCGACCGGCGGTCGGCGCGTATCAAACAGTGGTGGAAGCGGTTGATTTGACCAAAAAGTTTGGGGATTTTACCGCCACGGATCATGTCAACTTCGCCGTCAAACGCGGTGAAATTTTCGGTCTGCTCGGCCCGAACGGCGCGGGCAAGTCCACAACCTTTAGAATGATGTGCGGATTACTGGTTCCAACTTCGGGTACGGCGCGGGTGATGGGCATCGATCTTAAAACTTCCGCCAGCGATGCCCGGCAACAAATCGGCTACATGGCGCAAAAATTCTCACTTTACGGCAGTCTTAGCGTACGCCAGAATCTGATATTCTTTTCCGGCGTATACGGCTTGAAAGGCGCACGGCAGAGAACAGTCGTGGATGAGATGATAGACGCGTTCAGGCTGCAGCCTTATCTCGACGCCGCCCCCGACAGCTTGCCGCTGGGTTTCAAGCAGCGTCTGGCGCTGGCCTGTGCAGTGATGCATCAACCGCCGATTTTGTTTCTTGACGAGCCGACCTCCGGCGTTGATCCGGTAACGCGCCGCGAGTTCTGGACGCATATCAACGGCGTAGTGGGAAACGGCGTCACCGTCATGGTCACCACGCATTTTATGGATGAAGCCGAATACTGCGACCGGATTGCGCTGGTTTACCGTGGCGGCGTCATCGCCGCCGGTACGCCGGATCAACTTAAAGCGCAAGTTTCAACGCCGCAAAACCCTGATCCGTCCATGGAGGACGCCTTCATTACCCTGGTGCAGGGGCAGGCGCATGACAACTAATGTTTCATTGCGTCGTCTCAGGGCTTTGTGTCGTAAAGAGACGCTGCAAATTCTTCGCGATCCCAGCAGCCACATCATCGCTTTCCTGTTGCCGGTGGTGATGCTGTTCATATTCGGTTATGGTATCAACCTAGATTCGACCGCGCTACAGATTGGGTTGGTGATGGAAGACGCCAGCCCGGAAGCGCGGCATTTTGCCGATAATCTTTACGGTTCGCCCTATCTGCGCGTGACGACCGGTTTCAACCGGCAGGCGATGCAGCAAGCCATGACCTCGGGCCGGATACGCGGCTATGTGGTGGTGCCCTCCGATTTCGCGGAGAAACTCGAACGGCCGGCGGAGACCGTCCCGCTGCTGGTGGTTACGGACGGCGCAGAACCCAATACCGCGAATTTTGTGGAAAATTATGTGCGCGGGGCCTGGCACGGCTGGCTTGTGCAGCGCGCCGCCGAGCGCGGCGAAGCGCAGCCGATCGAGATAGCGATTGAATCCCGCTTCTGGTTTAACACCGCCGCCAAGAGCCGCAACTATATCATTCCCGGCTCGATCACCATCATCATGACCGTCATCGGCACCTTGCTGACCTCGTTGGTGATCGCCCGCGAATGGGAGCGCGGCACCATGGAGGCGCTTTTAGCGTCGCCAATGACCCGCACCGAACTCTTGCTCAGCAAATTGCTGCCTTATTATGTGCTGGGCATTATTTCCCTGTTTTTGTGCGTGGGGGTTTCCAGGTTTATTCTGGACGTGCCGTTTCGCGGTTCGCTGCTGGTGCTGTTGGGGGTAGGCAGTTTATTCATGGGCGGCAGTCTTGGCATGGGTTTGCTGTTTTCAACCCTGCTGCGCAATCAGTTTAACGCTGCTCAGGCGGCGCTAAACGCCGCGTTTTTGCCTTCGCTAATGCTTTCCGGCTCATTTTATGAAATCCAGAGCATGCCCGGGTTTATACGGGCTGTCACCTATCTGATACCGGCCCGCTATTTTGTAACGGCCATGCAAACGCTGTTTCTGGCCGGCGATATCTGGCCGCTGATACTCAGCAGCGGCCTGTTTCTGTTATTGTCGGCGGTTTTTTTCATCGGTCTGGTGGCGCTGAAAACCCGCCGCCATCTGGAATAAACATGTTGTCGCGCATCGCCACTTTAATCGTCAAGGAACTGCAAGCCCTGTTGCGGGATCCGCAAAGTCGCGCGATTCTGATTATGCCTTTGTTGTTGCAACTGGGTTTATTCCCTTTCGCGGCGACGCTGGAAGTGACTAATAATACTATGGCGGTTTTTAATGAGGACAACGGTCAGGCGTCGTTTGAGCTGGTGCAGCGTTTCGCCAGGGCGCAAGCCTTTAGCGCGATGATTTTCGTGCATGACGAGGCGGAGATGCGGCAAGTCATCGATATGCAACAAGCCATGATGGTGATTCGTTTTCCGGCCGATTTTTCGCGCAAGATCACCGCCGGCCATGCGGTGAACATACAGATTTTGCTCGATGGCCGCCGTTCGAACAGCGGCCAGATCGCTCAGGGCTATGTGCAGCAAATCGTTCAGGATTACAGTGACGAGCTGCTGCGCCGGAATAGGCGGACTGTTCCGAGCAAACTGATTACCCGCAATAGTTTCAATCCGAATCTCGATTATGTGCGGCATGTCATACCCAGTCTGGTGGCCATTATCACTACAATCAGCGCGCTGATCGTCACAGCGCTTTCCGTCGCCCGCGAGCGCGAGCAAGGCACTTTCGATCAGCTTCTGGTCTCGCCGTTGACGCCCGGCATGATCATGGTGGGCAAAACCGTTCCCGCCATGCTGGTCGCACTGGTGCAGGCGAGCATCATACTCCTGGCGGGTGTTTTTATTTACCGGATACCTTTTGCCGGATCATTTGCGCTGTTCTACGCCAGCATGGTGTTTTACATACTGGCGCTGGCCGGATTCGGGCTTTTGATTTCTTCGGTCTGCGCCACCCAGCAGCAGGCTTTTTTGGGAGTGTTCAGTTTTATGATGCCGGCCACCATGTTGTCCGGATTTGTTTCGCCTGTCGAGAATATGCCGGTCTGGTTGCAATATCTGGATTGGCTGAACCCGTTAAGACATTTCATCGTTATTGTAAAAGGTGTTTTTCTGAGGGACATCGGCGTGCTGACGGTTTGGCAAAACCTTTGGCCGCTGCTTGTCATTGCCACCGTCACCCTGGGCGCCGCCAACTGGATGTTTCGCCGGCAACTGGGCTAAGTTAAACGGACTGATCAATATGCCGCAATCTATTCAGCCATCCAGAAACCTGACCGCCATTCTGTTTTTTGCGGTACGCATCGCCGCCATGGGGGGGTGTCTGTTGCTGCCGGCTTGCATGGTCGGGCCGGATTATCGTAAACCCGAGGCCGACCTGCCGCAAGAATGGACGTCCGCGTCCGGCAATCAAAAACCGGCTGACGAAGCCGCTACGGAAAAAGTCTGGTGGCAAAACTTTCATGATCCGGTTTTAGATCAATTAATCACCAAAGCCGCCGCCGGCAATTTCGATGTCCAGCTTGCCGGCGCACGGATTGCCGAGGCGCGTGCCGCACTGGCTTCCTCCCATGCCAGCCTGTTTCCGACAGGCGATATGATGTTCTACGGCAATAGGCAAAGCAATCAAATCGCTTTTCCGAATGGGGTGCCATCGACCATTACCAGCGCCTTGAAAAATCCGTTCAATTATTTTAAAACCGGGTTCGACGCCAGTTGGGAGCTGGATCTATTTGGAGGCCGCCGCCGCGATGCCGCGTCGGCCAAGGCCGAGCTTGAGGCGGCAGCAATATCCGGCGAAGATGTGTTAATCAGCACCCTGGCCGAAGTGGCGCGTATTTACGTCGATGTCCGGCTGTATCAGCAACAGTTGAAAATAGCCCAGGAAACCCTCGATGCGGACATCAACACGGCAAATATACTGAATTTGACGTTTGCGATCGGCAAAACAGCCGGTATTGACGCCTCAAGAGCGCTGGCGCAACAACAGCATGATCAGACGCAAATAAGCTATTACAACAGTTTGCTGGCCCAAGCAGAATACGGCATGGATGTCCTGCTGGGCGAACAGCCCGGCGTGGCGCACGGGTTGGTCAGTTCCGTTGCCGCCGTGCCGGTCAGCGATAGCACGCTGATTCTTGAGGCGCCGGCGGTGGTGATCGCCCAGCGTCCCGATATTCGTTACGCCGAGCGCAAACTCGCCTCGGCGACAGAGCAGCAAGGCGTCGCCGTCGCCAAATTCTTCCCCGATATTTCCTTGACCGGTTTTATCGGGCTGTTTAACACCAACGCCGGTAATTTATTGAGTGTCGGCAGCAAATCATGGAACATGGGCGGTAATGTTTTATGGCCTATTCTGAGTTTCGGCTCTTTATCCGCCAATCTGCATGCCGCTGACGCCAAACAGCAGCAAGCCTTGTCGAATTATCAGAAATCCATCATCAGCGCGCTATCGGATGTCGAACGCGCCTTTAGCGCCTATGCCAAACAGGAAGCATACACCGGGTCGCTGGCGGCGGCGGTCGCCACCGATCAGGATGTCTACGAAATGGCGCTTGGCCGGTACACCGCAGGCCTGGCATCCTACCTGGACGTGCTGGATGCGCAACGCAAATTTTATGTTTCCCGGAATCTGCTGGTATTGGCCAAAGCGCAAACCGCCCAGAATTTAATCGCCGTTTACAAAAGTTTAGGCGGAGGCTGGAAAGCGGAATGAGTAAACGACCGAAAAAATCAGAAATTCAGGCGGCAATGATGATGTGGCTGCATTCTCCCGCCACAAAGCCATCTTCCGCTTTTATGAGCCGGCAGGGCAATATCCGGTTTTCCAGCTCCACGCCGTTTGCCACATCGCAGGCCACCCTCAGGTAGTTCGGCGTATAGCCGAAATAGCGGGTGGTCTGGTCGTCCGGGGTTTCGGTCTGGCCTTCCCATAATACCTCGGCGGTGACGCCCATATTGTCGGCTATGAACTGCTGTTTCAGGGTTTCCGCCAGTTCGTGCAATTGCCGGCTGCGCTGTTTTTTGACATCCTGACCAATCTGATTCGGCATTTCCGCCGCTTTGGTGCCTTGTCGGGGCGAGTAGCTGAAAATATGGATGTGGCCGAAACCCAGGTTTTTGATGTAGTCGTAACTCTCCCGCCATTCCTGTTCGGTTTCGCCCGGAAAGCCGACAATAATATCGGTGGTGATGTTGAAATGCGGAATCAGCGCTCTGGCCTGGGTGGCGATTTCGGCGAACTCCTGGGTTTTGCAGCGTCTGGCCATGCGTTTTAACACTGTATCGCTGCCGCTTTGCAGCGGCAGATGCAGATGCGGCAGCAGGCGCGGATTTTCGAACAGGCTGAAAAAATCCTTCGGCAGTTCCCAGGGTTCCAGCGAGCCCAGCCTAAGGCGCGGTATGGCGGTGTTGGCCAGGATGGCGCGAACCAGTTCGGACAAGTTGCTGTCGATGTCGCCGCCGTAGCCGCCCAGATGCACGCCGGTGATAATCGCTTCCTGGACGCCTTGTTCATGCAGGGCGTTGATTTCGTCTATCACCGCCTGTAGCGGCCGGCTTTGTTCCTCGCCACGGGCCACTGTGACGATGCAGAAGGTGCAGCGGTAGCGGCAGCCGTCCTGCACCTTGACGAAGGCTCGCTGCCGGCCGCGGCTGAACAGCGAGACTTCGCCGGGTTCGGTGGACATGGCTGGCATGCTGTCGGTATTCAGCTCGGCCAGAGCCTTTTCCACCAGTCGGTTCTTGTCGCTGTTGCCGACGATCAGATCCACGCCCAGCAATTGCGCGGCTTCGGTTTCGTTCAGCGTGGCGTAACAGCCGCTGACCACCAGCTTGGCCTGCGGATTGTCGCGGTGGATGCGACGAATCAGTTGCCGGGATTTGCGCACCGCGTCTTCGGTGACCGCGCAGGAGTTGATCACCACCAGTTGCGCCTGGCGCGGATCGCGGCTGATGCTGTGCCCGGCCGCCTGAAAGGCTTGCGCCCAGGTTTCCAGTTCGGCTTCGTTCAGGCGGCAGCCCAACGTTTTAAGGTGTATCTGCATGTGTGTCGTATTATCCAAAAAACCAGTAAGTGACAAAAATGGCGGAAACGATGCCGCCCAGATCGGCGAGCATGCCGCAAGTGGCGGCGTGACGGATTTGCTGAATTTTCACCGCGCCAAAATACACGGCCAGTACATAAAAAGTGGTTTCGGTGCTGCCCTGCACCACCGAAGCCAGCCGGCCGGCGAAGGAATCCGCGCCGTGAGTCTGCATGGTGTCTATCATCATGGCCCGCGCGCCGCTGCCGCTGAACGGCTTCAGCAGGGCGGTCGGCAGCCCGTCGATAAAACGCTTGTCAAGATGCAGCAGATCGACGCAAAAACCGATGCCCCCGGTCAGCAATTCCAGCGCGCCGCTGGCGCGAAACACCCCGAACGCCACCAGCATGGCGACCAGATAAGGAATAATGCCTACTGCGGTCTGAAACCCCTGCCGGGCGCCCTCGATAAACAATTGATAGGCGTCAAGCCGCTGATAGGCCGCTGCCGCGATGAAGGCGATAACCAGGCTGAATAGAATGACATGGCTGACCAGGGCCGATTGCGCCAGCATCGCCGGCTGATCCAGCGCGGAGAAATAAGCCAGCAGGCCGGCCACCGCCGCAGTCAGCCCGCCCAGATAGGCCAGCACCACCTTGTCCAGCAAATTGATTTTCTGCACCGCGGCCACCGCCAGCAAGCCGGTCAGAGTGGACATATAGGTGGCGATCAGAATCGGGATGAACACATCGGTCGGATTGGCCGCCCCCAGTTGCGCCCGGTAAGCGAAAATCGTCACCGGAAACAGGGTGATGGACGAGGTGTTCAACACCAGAAACAGGATTTGCGGATTGCTGGCCTTGTCGGGATGCGGGTTCAGGGTCTGCATGTCCTGCATGGCCTTGATGCCCATCGGCGTGGCGGCGTTATCCAGCCCCAGCATGTTGGCGGCGATATTCATGGTCATGGCGCCCAGGGCCGGGTGACCGGCGGGGATTTCCGGCATCAGCCGGCTGAATAGCGGGTTCAGGCCGCGAGTCAGCAGAGCGATAAAACCGCTATGCTCGCCGATCTTCATGACCCCCATCCATAAACTCAGCACCCCACCCAGCCCCAGCGAGATTTCGAAGGCGGTTTTCGACAGGCTGAACATCGCGGCCATCAACTGTGAAAACACCGCCTGGTCGCCGAATAGCAGCAGCTTGCAGGCGGCGGTCAGGAAGGCGCCGAGGAAGAAGAATATCCAGATGAAGTTCAGCACTACGGCGGTTTAGCCTATGTTTTTGGCCAGTCTGGCCGCATAGCCGATATAGCTGTGCGGGGTCAGCGCCAGCAATTCGGTTTTGGCCGCCGCCGGGATGTCCAGTTTTTCCACAAAGGCCCGCATGTCTTCGGCGGTGACCCGTTGGCCGCGAGTCAGTTCCTTGAGTTTTTCATAGGGCTTTTCAATGCCGTAGCGGCGCATCACGGTCTGTATCGGCTCCGCCAGCACTTCCCAGTTATTATCCAGATCCTGATTGATCAGTTGCGGGTTGATTTCCAGTTTGGAAATGCCTTTAAGGGTAGCCTGGATGGCGATGCTGGTATGGGCGATGCCGACGCCGATGTTGCGCAGCACGGTGGAGTCGGTCAGATCGCGCTGCCAGCGCGATACCGGCAGTTTCTCGCTCAAAAAGCCGAAAATCGCGTTTGCCAGGCCCAGATTGCCTTCCGAGTTTTCAAAATCGATGGGATTGACCTTGTGCGGCATGGTGGACGAGCCGACTTCGCCGGCCACGGTTTTTTGCCGGAAGTAACCCAGGGAAATATAGCCCCAGACATCGCGGTCGAAATCCAGCAGGATGGTATTAAAGCGCGACAGGGTGTGGAAAAACTCGGCCATGTAGTCGTGCGGCTCGATCTGGATGGTGTAGGGGTTGAACGCCAGCCCCAGCGACTCTACAAAGTTTTGGGCAAACAGCGGCCAGTCCAGATCGGGATAAGCGACGCAATGGGCATTGTAATTGCCGACCGCGCCGTTGATTTTGCCCTGTAGCGGCACGGTCGCCAGTTGCTGGCGCTGGCGTTGCAGTCTGGCGGCGACATTGGCGAACTCCTTGCCGGTGGTGGTCGGGGTGGCGGACTGGCCGTGGGTGCGCGACAGCATGGGCTGTTCGGCGTTTTCCACCGCCAGACGGGTGATGGCGGCAATCACAGCATCGATTTCCCTGAGGATTTCCCCCCGGCCCTGTTTCAGCATCAGCGCGTAAGACAGGTTGTTAATATCTTCGGAGGTGCAGGCGAAATGGATGAATTCGTTGATGTTGTGCAATTCCGGATTATTGCCGATTTTGGCCTTCAGGAAATACTCGACGGCCTTGACATCGTGATTGGTGGTTTTTTCGATGTCTTTGATGGCCTGGGCGTCGGCTTCGGAAAAGCTGCTGACGATGTCGTCCAGCAGCGTTGTCGCCTCGGCGGACAGCGGCGGTACTTCAAGGATTTCCGGTTGCGCGGCCAGTGCCTGCAACCAGCGCACTTCCACCTCCACCCGATAACGGATCAGGCCGTATTCGCTGAAAATCGGCCGCAAGGCGTCAACTTTGTCGGCGTAACGGCCGTCTATGGGGGAAATCGCGGTGAGTGTGGTCATAGGGGGTTTGTCCTGGTAAAACGGAGTGAGTTGAAAAGGGTTTCCAGCCATTCTGAAAAGTTCGGGGTGGCGGATTTATCCAGAATGCCTGCTTTTAAGGCTGCATTAAGCGACAGTCCAGGTGTTTTTTGCCAGGCGCGCCAGGTGAAAACTTTTGCCTTGGCTGTGTGTAATGCTGTATCAAATAAACTGAACGGCAGTTTTTCAATGGTCTGGTTCGCGTGGGACAATAATGATTGCTGCTGACGATCTGTAATCAAGGTTGCGATAAAGTCTTCCAGCATGCCATCTTGCTGATGGTCTGGCATGATCCACAAGCCAAGACCCGCCAGCCCGTTTGAATGGGTAAAAATGTCGCCGCTACCGTGCGCCGCTACTGATGGAATGATGTAGCCTGCTGATTGCAACTTCCCAGTAAGCAGGGCGTATCTGGCGGAAAATCCACCCTGATTGGCGCCATTATAATCTGCATCCAGCACGATCCCCAGTTTGTCTATGTCGCCACTTGTTAATTGATTTAGCCGTATGGGCAGATTGTTAATCAGGTTTCCCCAACCATCGCCTGATGGGTTGTCGCTCTCTAATGGCACTTCAGCGGGTGTTAAAAACTTGACACCAACATAATCCTGACCGAATAACTGGTCGCAATAGGCGGAAAGGAACGCCTGGTCATTTTTGCCTTCAACCAGTAAGACATTTATGGCCATCAGCGCACCTCAAGCTGGGACGCTGTGACGACCTTCAATGCTTCTTCGTCATAAACAGTGGCAATGATTTTGCCATGATCGCTGGTCAGTCTGCTTTTAGAGAGTTTAAGCAATACGCCGTCCTCAGGGCTTTCAATGGCAGCCTTGGCAAAGCTTTCGATGCAATCCCAGCTATGGGTGGCGGCGAACACCTGGATATTCAGGTCGTTGGAAAGTTTGAATATCATTCGCCAGACCTGTTCCTGTACGCTGTAGTGCAAGCCGTTTTCAAATTCGTCCATGAGTAAAAAACCGCCATTGGCGGAAACCAGTTTTAGCGCTAGTTGCAGGATGCGTAACACGCCGTCGCCCAGGCTTTTCAGGGGAACGTATTTGGGAAAACTGGATAGTTTAACGTTGATGTCGGACTGACCATCCGCATTACGATTAATTTTTAAGCTTTCGTAGTCCGGCGTAATAATCTGTAAAGCCCGCTTTACAATTTCTTCATCCTCAACATCGTCAATCCTGCCCCATTCGATATCCAATTCTTCTTGTGATAACAATTGAGTTGAAATTACGCCACAGGGTTTATCATAATTTTCCTGACGCAAAGAATAGGGACTTTGAGAAGGTCCGGGCAGATCCAAATAAATCGGCGGGCATGGTTTGTCATTCTTCCGGATTTCAAGAACTTGCCTGATAACATCGCCCGGTTGCAAGGAGCCTAGTTTTGATTTTGATACTGTTTCACGCGATACAAAATAAACATTTTGTCCATCGTTATTAGTCCATTGGACGTTTTGGTCTCTGTTGGTAAATTGCTTTTCTGTTTCTCTCTGGAATGTATGTTCGATAGTTAATTTTTCAGACAGGCTGCCAATTTCTATCGTGGTGTGATCAGTTTCGGGGAACTGGCGGCCTGTGAAATAATGCTGAAACGGTAAAGTTGCCTTGGGATCGCCTATTTCATTGGGTTTTGTGGCATATTTCTCACCCCGGGTGATAGCAATTTCTTCCAGTACCTCATGCTTGGCATTCCCGGCATAAATCTGCAACGCCTCCAGCACCGTACTTTTGCCGGAATTGTTTTTACCCACAATCAGATTCACCCGGCCGAGTTTGGTTATTTCCAGATCCGCCAGCATCCGGAAATTTTTAATGTGCAAATTGGTTAGCATCACTTGTCCTTAAACGGCTTCATTGTACTTACGCTCAATAATCCCCCCGCCCAGACAAACCTCGCCCAGATAAAACACCACCGACTGCCCCGGCGTAATCGCCCGTTGCAGTTGATCGAAGCTGACCTTGACCCGGCCATTTGGCAGCGGGAATACTGTGCAGGCCTGATCCGGCTGGCGGTAGCGGGTTTTGGCCGCGCAACGCAGGGTTTCCGGCAGCGGCCGGCCGCTGCACCAGTCCAGTTGCCCGGCTTCCAGGGTATTATGCAGCATTAAAGGATGGTCGTGACCCTGGCCGACGATCAGCACATTGTTGTCCAGATCCTTGTCCAGCACAAACCAGGGTTCGTCCGGGGCGTTTTTCACCCCGCCTATCCCCAGGCCCTGACGCTGGCCGAAGGTATAATACATCAAGCCATGATGCTGGCCGATGTACTGGCCTTCCGGGGTGCGCATCTCGCCGGGCTGGGCGGGCAGATAGCGTTGCAGAAATTCCCGGAATTTGCGTTCGCCTATGAAGCAGATGCCGGTGCTGTCTTTTTTGCGACTGTTGGCGAAGCCGGCCTTGTCGGCCAGGGCGCGGATTTGCGGCTTGTGCAGATGGCCGATCGGAAACAGGGTGCGCGACAGGGCCGGCTGAGCCAGTGTGTAGAGGAAATAGCTCTGCTCCTTGTTGGGATCCAGCCCTTTCAGCAATTCGAATTCGCCATTTTTCTCGGCAACGCGGGCGTAGTGACCGGTGGCGATGTATTCTGCACCCAGATCCTCGGTGGCGTAATTCAGAAACGCCTTGAACTTGACGTGCTTATTGCAGAGTATATCCGGATTGGGGGTGCGTCCGGCCTTAAATTCCGCCAGAAACACCTCGAACACTTCGTCCCAGTATTCGGCCGCAAAGTTCACGGTTTTCAGCTCGACGCCCAGCGTGTCGCACACCTGCCGGGCATCGGCCAGATCCTGCATCGCGGTGCAATATTCCGTGCCGTCGTCCTCTTCCCAGTTTTTCATGAACAGGCCGGTGACCTTGTGGCCTTGTTCCAGCAGGGTCAAGGCAGTAACTGAAGAATCGACGCCGCCGGACATGCCGACGATAATGTGTTTGCTCATGCGCTATCGATAAATGACTGTAAAATGGAAAGCGGGTAACGGGAACCGTTTAAATAGGCTTCCAGGCTGCGCCGCACCAGGGGGCTGCGCAACTGGTCGCCATGCTGTATCACATCGGCATGCGTGAGCCAGTGAACGCCGATAATGCCGTCATCCAGGGCTTGTTCGGGGTTGTGGGAGTGGATCTCGCCGCAAAAGCAGAAGCGCACGAAACTGGGGCTTTCCGGGTTTCTGCGCCAGAGCTGGACGGCGATCACGGCCTGCGGCTCGAATTGCCAGGCGGTCTCTTCCAGCACTTCGCGCCTGACGGCGTCCGTCAGGGTTTCGCCAGGCTCCAGATGCCCGGCCGGCTGGTTGAAGGCGATGCCGTCAGGGGTATGTTCCTCCACCAGCAAGAACCGGCCATCCCTTTCGATGACGGCGGCGACAGTAACATGAGGTTTCCAGACCATGGCTTCCATAGAGCGATAAAAAGGCGCGCATTTTACTCGAAAAGTTTTTTATCTGCGCAAAGATTGAAATTTACCGATTAAGCCGCTATGTTAATCACATATCAATTCAACGGCGATGACCATGTCCGATTTTGAACCTTTCAAAGATTCCGATGGTAATACTGTATTACAGGAAGCCCGGCCGCAACTTAAAAAGCCGCCATTATATAAGGTTATTCTGCTGAACGATGATTTTACCCCTATGGACTTCGTTGTTGAAATACTCACCCAGTTTTTTAACATGGGCGAAGAAAAAGCCACGCAGGTTATGCTACAGGTGCATACTCAGGGCGTGGGCGTGTGTGGCACCTATACCAAGGATGTAGCCGAAACCAAGGTGCATATTGTTAATGATTATTCCCGTGAGCACCATCATCCGCTGATGTGCGCCATGGAAGAAGCGTGAGAGGTAAACCATGTTAAGCAAAGAACTCGAACTGACACTGAATGCCGCATTTACCGTTGCGCACACCAAACGGCATGAATTCATCACCGTGGAGCATCTGCTTCTGGCGCTGCTGGATAACGACACCACCATTCCCATCCTGATCGCCTGCGGCTGCAACGTCAATGCGCTACGCGGGGAGCTGACCCGCTTCATCGACGACACCATCTCGCTGATACCGGAAGGCGTACAGCGCGAAACCCAGCCGACCCTGGGTTTCCAGCGTGTGCTGCAACGCGCGGTGTTCCATGTCCAGGCTTCGGACAAAAAGGAAGTGACCGGCGCTAACCTGTTCGTGGCCCTGTTTAGCGAACAGGACTCCCATGCCGTGTATCTGCTCGGCAAACAGGATATTACCCGGCTGGATGTGGTCAATTATCTGGCGCATGGGGTATCGAAAATCGAACAGCAGCAAAAAAAGGATGCGACCGACGATCTGGACGGCGAACGCAGCCCAGGCGAAGGCATGGGCAGTCCGCTGGAGAAATACGCCACCAATCTGAATGAAGAAGCGCTGAAAGGCAATATCGATCCACTGATAGGCCGCGAAGACGAAGTGGAAAGAACCATACAGGTGCTGTGCCGCCGGCGCAAAAACAATCCGCTGCTGGTCGGCGAGGCCGGGGTTGGCAAGACCGCCATTGCCGAAGGTCTGGCCAAACGCATTGTCGAGGAGCAAGTGCCCGACGTGCTGCTGGACAACGTCATCTACTCGCTGGATCTGGGGGCGCTGGTGGCGGGCACCAAATACCGCGGCGATTTTGAAAAACGCCTGAAAGGTTTGATCAACCAGCTCAAAAAACAGCCGCATGCGATTTTGTTCATAGACGAAATCCATACCATCATCGGCGCGGGTTCCGCATCCGGCGGGGTGATGGACGCCTCCAACCTGATCAAGCCCATGCTGGCCTCCGGACATTTGCGCTGCATCGGCTCCACTACCTATCAGGAATACCGTGGCATCTTTGAGAAGGATCACGCCTTGGCGCGGCGTTTTCAGAAGATCGACGTGGTCGAGCCTTCCGTCGAGGATACCGTGCTGATTCTGAAAGGCCTCAAATCGCGCTTCGAAGAACATCACGGCCTGAAATATACCCAGGAAGCCCTGCGGACGGCGGCCGAGCTTTCTGCGCGCTTCATTACCGACCGGCATTTGCCGGACAAGGCAATCGATGTCATAGACGAAGCCGGCGCCCACCAGCGGCTGTTCAGCGAAAGCGAGCGCAAGGCGACCATCGACATTCCGGAAATCGAAGAGATTGTCGCCAAAATCGCCAGAGTGCCTTCGCAGACGGTGTCGGCCACCGATAAGGACAAACTGGTCAATCTGGAGAAAAACCTGAAAATGCTGGTGTTCGGTCAGGACGAAGCCATCATGGAGCTGGCCTCGGCCATCAAACTGTCCAGGGCCGGCCTGCGCGACGCTTCAAAAACCATCGGCTCGTTTCTGTTCGCCGGGCCGACCGGGGTGGGTAAAACCGAAGTCAGCCGGCAACTGGCCAAGGTGCTGGGCATCGAGCTGATCCGCTTCGACATGTCGGAATACATGGAGCGGCACACGGTTTCCAGGCTGATAGGCGCGCCTCCGGGCTATGTAGGTTTCGACCAGGGCGGTCTGCTGACCGAAGCGGTAACCAAGCATCCGCATGCGGTGCTGCTGCTGGACGAGCTGGAAAAAGCCCATCCCGATGTGTTCAACCTGCTGCTGCAGGTCATGGATCACGGCTCGTTGACCGACAATAACGGCCGCAAAGCCGATTTTCGCAACGTCATCCTGATCATGACCACCAACGCCGGGGCTGAAGAAGGCAGCCGCGCCTCCATAGGTTTTACCGAACAGAATCACGCCCTGGACAGCATGAAGGTCATAGAGCGCGGTTTCTCGCCGGAATTCAGAAACCGTCTGGACGCCATCGTGCAGTTCAAGCCGCTGGATCCGTTGGTGGTGGGCAGCGTGGTGGATAAATTCATCTTCGAACTGGAAGCGATACTCACCGACAAGGATGTGACTTTGACGCTGGAAGCGGACGCCCGAATCTGGCTGGCCAAACACGGCTACGATGTTAAAATGGGTGCAAGGCCAATGGCGAGGCTGATTCAGGAAAAAATCAAAAAACCTCTGGCGGAGGATTTACTGTTCGGTCGTCTGGCCAATGGCGGACATGTGCGGATTTATGTCGAAAACGATGCGCTGGCTTTTGCGATTGAAAGCAAGCCGCTTGCCGTTTCGGAATTGAATCAGGTGGTCTAGCCGGGTAGCAGCGCTGTCCCGTGCAATACGGGATTAGCGGTTGCGGAAGGTGATGCGGCCTTTGGTCAGATCGTAAGGCGTCATTTCTACTCTAACTTTGTCGCCGGTCAGAATGCGGATGTAATGCTTGCGCATTTTGCCGGAGATATGCGCGGTGACAATATGTCCGTTTTCCAGTTCGACGCGAAACATGGTATTAGGCAGGGTGTCGATAACCTTGCCATCCATTTCAATCTGATCTTCTTTAGCCATTTTTTAAGCCCTAGGTTTTTAAACGTGGCATTTTAGCACGAAAATCAGGGACTATTCTAACAATAGTAAACCAGGGTAGGGGTTCAGTTTGAAATTTAAGCCATAAAAACCCCGTTTCCAGGCTATTCCCTATTTCGTGCGGTAATCCCCCTTGTGTCTGAATACGCCGAAATGTCGCCGCTCCGATTTTTACGGCGGCCACCGCCATTCGCGCCCAGGCTTGATGACCCCCCGATGATATAAGTATTTGTCCGCCGCCAACCGGCCTTGCCTGGCGCTCAAGCGGACAATCGACAATGGGCAACCAACCGCTTCGAATCTCGCCTGGAACAGATGTTCCAGGCGGCGGCTAAGTTTCGTATTCTTCATGGCGTGAAGCGGCCTCGCTCATTACAAAACACCGAAGCTGGATTCAGCACCCGCCAGCAGGTTTTGACATGATAGCCGGATGTGATGAACTTCGGAATGCTCGGCATTAATAATGTCGCCGGTTCCCGCAAGTAATCCAGTACAAAATGGGAGCCGGCGGTAAATGCTTGACAACAAACAGGTGTTGTTTACTAAAAAGCTTTCCAAATACCGCGATACTAAGCTAGTATCACGCACAGGGCGGTTTCTCTAATAGTCCGTCAATTATGTTTTGACGAATAGGCTAATTTGCTGCCTGGGTATTTTGCCAGAGTTTTAGGCCGCATGGATGCCGACTCAAGCCTACATGGATGTATTCACCGCGTCCTCTGGCGGAATACCCCGGCAGCAGATGGGTAGCTCTTATCTGTCATTGCAACATCGGCGGACTGCTAGCGCTCTTCAAAGTTTTTCTGCATTACCCTCTTATCCCGCCAATAAAATCAGCTTTTTAATAAGTTCAAAAAAGGAGAAAACAATGGAAAATGCACCTGAAACCGGCCTGCAAACAGCTCTTGGTACGCCGCCAAGCGGAGGAACCGTTCAAATCGGTACTATTGTTGCCTATGTTGGTACAAACATACCGGAGACGTGGTTATTATGCGACGGCAATAAAATACCGGGTCAATATAATACATTAATCGGCATAGTGGGGGACTATACCCCAAATTTAGGCGGAAGAACGTTAATAGGCGCGGGAACAGGGACGGATTCCAGCGGCGCTCAGCAAACATTCACGCTTAAACAGACAAGCGGAGAATTTAATAACAGGCTCTCCATAGAACAAATGCCTAGCCATGATCATTATCTATTATTTGGTAATACTAGCGGTCATACAAACCCGCAATCGGTGAATTGGGATACAAAAAACATGACAGCCGATCACGATAATACCTCGTCAACGGGTGGCGGCCAGCCACACAACAACATGCAGCCTTATTATGTGATAAATTACATAATATACGCAGGAACCAATTAATTAAACCATTTATGGAGCAGGGCGTTTTCATCATTCCCTGCTCGTTTTGCAAACAGCTATCTCACCAGCCGGCCAAAACATTATGTTTAAAAAAACGGATCCAAACACCTATACAAAATTTTGCTATTTATTGAATAAAGAAACCGTTATAGGCAGCATTGCCATAGAATATCAGATCACTCTTTATGAAGAAGTGCGATCAAAGGACGCGGCTTCCGTCTATAAGGCGAGGGATCAGCTATTTATAGTTAATTGCACGCAAAGGATCAATATCTATAATCCAAATAGCCAGAATTTGCAGCCCACCCATAATTTAACAGCCTATAACAATTATCCGGCCATGATAAATACATCGATGTATTTAAATCAGTATGAGGGCATGGCATCCCAATTGTTGAAATATTCGCCTGAAACGATTAACACCCAGGTTGAGTCGTCAGGCACCACAGGAACCGATACGGGACTGACAAAAGAAAGCGCAAGCAGCACGACCAGCGGCTCTACAACCTCGCAAACCAACACCTATGGAACAAGCGTGAATATTAGCGATACCTCCATGGGGGCATCCGCTACTTACGAACATTCTTCCACGGTTTCAAGAGAAAACTCAAACACCAACAGCTCAAGCCTGGCTGTGAATAATAGCACTAATGCCGCCAATTCAGCGTCTATGAGCATAAAAGACTGGGGCGCCTACGCACTGGTCAATCCAACCACCAAAAAGCCATCCTGGACCTTCGGCCAGGAATATCCCTGGGACGCCATACAGTGTAAAAATACTGACGGCGTCGCCAATCCGAACAATCCTGAACAGGTCAGGCTGGTCATTCCCACTTCAATGCTGGTTCGCCTGTACGATCAGGTCACGCTGTATCCACCCAGCGAACTATCAAGATTCGGGATTAACTTCGTGATGAATGCCTCCTGGATTGTTGAGGTCAGTCATGACGCTTCGACAGAAATAACCATCGATCATGTTGTAAACTATTTTTCCGCGTCACATATTCTTGCTGGTTCCACGGTATCGGTGTATATCGACCAAAACGAACATATTCTGTCCGCTCCTGGCGACGAATCATTATCGACCAGTGTTGATTTGAATTTTATGGCGCTGGCCCCTTTGGGGTTGAGAAGCGACGCCGCCATTATTGGCTTTATACCGAACAAGTTCATCAAACGGCCCGCGCCTGCTTCAGCCGCCAGCGCGCCGGTTGCTTTCAAGATCATTTCCACTACCAACGACTTAATGATACTGGATACCACAAAGTATCCAGCAGACTGCAATGCAGGGGCTGGTTTTACAGCTTCGCAAACCTCGCTTACCGCAGATTTTTCTGCAAATTGTATCGCATTGCAAATGACCATGTATTTCAAAGTGATCGATTCAGTCACTAATTACATACTGTACATAAAGCATTGGAAAGCCAAGGCAACCGGCGTGATGTTGACATTGGTGATCAATAACGATCTAGATAACCCCATAGTAAAATATGTAGACGCGACGGAAGCCGAAGGCGGCGAAAATAATCTGTTACAAATTGCCCTGCGTAATCAGGATTTTGCTTCGATTGACTATCATGACTATTTGCAGCTTGGCCTCAACGCCATTCAAATAACCATGCAACCTTTTGACAATAATTATGCAGACTGCGCCTATCAGGTACGCGCCATTTCGATTGAACAAGGTTGATTCAATGCTTTATGCATGGAGAAGATAATTAACCAGGATATGCCTGCATACCCTGGTTATTTTGTCGATTCTGTTCATGGCTGACCGGCTAAGATCGGGATTTATGCCGCGCTGAAATATCTTGATAGCAGTGGGTAAAAAATAATGAATGTCAAAAAGCTAAAACCGATAGCCCAAAAAACCAATCACACCCTAAAGCTGAAGGCGCCTAAAACCGAAGAAACCGTAAAAAAGGTTAAACTTAAACGCCCAGGCTTTAACACGAATAAAAAGCAGGCCTCTATATTGGAGGCCAGTTTGGCGACAGGAAGCGATCTGTCCAGGGTCAATCTGCAAGAAGCGGATTTGGCGGCCCCGCATAGAGGCGCTTATAGTCAATTAAGAGATTTAATACTTGAAGGAAGTCCTGATAAAGTGGAAGAAGACATTCAGGCGCTATTGAAAGCCAGCATACATTATGAAAAAGGACTAAAAAAGGTATCTTTAAACCCTGAAAAGGCAAAATATCATAAACTGGCCGATTTATTCAAGGAAGGACGGGTACAGGTAGAAGAAGAATTGCATAAATTCAAACAGGATCCCGCCAACCCTGCCGTCAAGGAATCCTTAATTAAAGCGACAAACAATCTTCCCAGCAATGCCGGCGGATTAGGCCCGCACAGCAGTTGTAATCTTATCGCTTCAGACAGAACGCATATGCATTATACCCATAATCCCAAACAACCCTTTACGCCTCGGAGCAATGCTGCAAGAAAGGTTTTTTCAAACGTCCCCGTTGCAACGACTGATGCAGGAAAAAAAGGTGTCTCGATAACAGGACAAACGCCGCCTGTCAAATTTCCCGGTACGATTGCTACCAGCGATGTTAATGTTGGCTCTACAGTATTTCGAGGCGCGTTATTTGTTAATGAAGCGGGCCAGGTTTTTAAACCGTCCGGCCTGGATGGATGGACGCTAGTAAATTGAAAGAATGTTACATAAACGGCATTGCCGCAGAAAAAGCTAGCTGTCAAAATTCACAATAGGCTTACTATTGATAACGTTCTAAACTAACGTTGTGAGGTCTGGAAGCTAAGCGACAGCAAGCGTTGGCCGAATAGTCCATGGAAGCGCACAGGCGCGGGGCTGTTTTTCACGGAAAAACTACAAGGTCTCCCGATAGCGCGTCGAGTCATACAAAAGCGAGAAGTTCCGGCTTTATGGGCCGGGGCCGCCGAAGGCAATCACTGTGGCGGTGTAGGGCGCGATTGCTAGCCTGGGATGGCTGGCAATCTTTCCCGCCAGCAGCCGACACTCACCGAATCCAGTACCCCACGAATAGGGAATAGCCACAATAATCAGTAGGTTAGTCTGAGTTTAAAACACCCGCCAAAGGATTAAAAATGGGGAAGTCTATAGGGTCGGATTTATTTAATATTCCAAAGACTGATGTTTTAGCAACCCTTGATTTGATTTTGGCAAGTAATGAGTTTATTAATGCTCCACGCATGTGCCGTTTGTTGCGTTTTCTTGTCGAGAAGGCTATCTCCGGGTCTGGTTCGGGTATCACCGAATATGCCATCGGCCTTGAAGTCTTTGACCGCAACCCTTCAAATTATAGTACCAATGAAGACCCTATTGTTCGGGTTCAGGCAGGTCGCTTGCGTGAAAAGCTAAGGAAGCATTATACCACCTTTAATACCAGTTCCGATATTGTAATATCAATTCCAAAGGGTAGTTACATACCGGTCATTCAGCACATGAACGTTACAGAAACCTGCATTAAGCGGTGCCGTCTGCTGGGCTTCCAGCCGTTTAAATGTATCTCGCCTCACAAACATGCAATTTCTTTCACACAAGGCTTGAATGAGGAGCTTAAGCATCAGCTATTTAATTTGTTTGGCAAACAATTAAGCTACATCCCTTGTTATATCGCCGGCGACCTTGATAACGAGAACCGAACCTTACAAGCTATTTTCAGCTCGGAAATAACGCATCTTCTTGAAGGAAGCGTCCAAACCGACGCAGAGCGAATTAGAGCGTCAATACGCCTGGTTGATGTTTCAGATGGTTGCATTATTTGCTCGGAACAATTCGATCGAAAAATTTTTTTTGTGATGTCACATCAGCAAGAGCTTGCTTCTTCTATTTGTAATACCGTAAGGCGTTACACAGCCTGAATCTTCCGTGCATAACTCAGACCTGCTGTAAAATCCATAATTCTGGCCAGATGGTTTTTCCTCACGGTTCACCGTCACCTTTGCGGGCCAGAAATCTGCCCGGCATGGCGACAAATCGTGTTACTGCGTTGGGGCGTGGCGGTGTCCTGAGTGGTTTCTTTTTGTTGAGAATGTAAGCGTTCCGCCACAGCGTGCCTAAAATTCCGTGCTGTTACGGTAACATGCAGAGATAGTTACCGTAACGATACTAGTGCGGCAGGCGTTTCTTCATTACTGTTGAGTCGCGTCGAATCCATTATCAAATACAGCGCTTGATCTTCATCAACATGAATGACCCTTCAGACCAGTGAGGCTGCAACCTGTTTTTGAGCATATCGATTTCACGCAACACGGATTGAAATCAAAAATCGACATTTGGTATTTGTCCTTTATTGATTTCGTAATAAATCAACTAAGCATCAGGAAATCGAAATGAACTTTGTAAAAGTCGAAAAAAACACACAGAGCGCACCAACAGCATCACAGCTTGAGACAGCGATGACGGCTGTTGGCGGCACAAATGTCACAGTTGAAGGCACTAACGCTTCGAGGAAGGTAAACTACTCTGGAACAGTTAACCATAACACCTTTCAAAACAAGTTGGAAGAAATTGTACCCGGCAAAAAGACAAGCTGGAATTTTATCTGGGCAGATGCGCTCACAACAGCGCTCAGCATTGCGGAAAATCATGAACTTTCCGATTTCAGCAAATCTGCCATGCTGTTAAACAGCTTATTGGCGGCGACACAAAAAAAAGTAACAATCCAAATCAGCAGCGCCGATTTGACACAGCTTAAGAACTCTAAATACCGTTTGTGTTTTGCAAAGAAAGTGGGCGATGATGCTTATAATGTTGTTTGGCAATCGTATACAAATTATTTATCAAACAACAACTTCTCATGGACCCCGCAATACCAGCTCTTCGGCAGTAACAGTTTCCAGGCTAATGTGCAGGTCGATGTATCGACCAACCTGGTGAATATTGGTCTAGGCGAAACATCTATACTGGACGCCAGCGGTTTGTTGGGCCCTGCTAGCACAGGCGGCCCATCTACTGCTATTACCATGCTCAATCAATATGGCCCGATTCATCCCGGCGTCAATCAAATTTCAACAGGCATTGATGGTAAAACCGTCACCACGCCTATTTATGTGGCTGAAAATCAAATTGTGACGGGCACGACTAATCTGACGCCGGTTGAAAAAGTCCTTGTCTGGTTCGAACAGAACATCGTAACCAGCACTATGTTCAGTGATTCAAGATCAAACTATGTTGAAATCGACTTGACGAGTGTTGATTCGGCTACCCGGCTTTACCAGAATGGGATTTGGACAACACCCTAAAAGCGGCCTTGTGACCGGTTATTCAAGATCGTTTTCGATAGAGATTGATCTGACGGATATTGACTCGGCTACCCGGCTTTACCAGAATGGGATTTGGATAACGCCTACTTAGATGGGGTCTTTTGACGAATGATTAAATATCGCTTTCGATTGGAGATTGATCTGGAGGCTGTCCAAAAATAGAGCAGCTTTAGGAGATATATCATCGCGGTAGAAAAAATTATATTTTTTCTGCCTCGATTTTTTGAAATGGCCTAAAAATCAACTAATTTTGTACATGATATTACCTGGCTGCAATGGCCGTATTACGTAACCGTCTAGCGCAGCCACCTACCCAACCACCATCGAATCAACGATCCTTTGCATTTTTAGTGGAGGATTCAGCATGGCGTTATCAGTTGAGTGGCTTAATCATATTGAGGCGTGGCAGCGTAG
>JAQTUW010000059.1 GCA_028707085.1 Methylococcales bacterium
GCTGTAAACCTTGGTCAGCGCTTGCTCCTTGAAGCCTTCAGAATACCTTGTATATTTTTTCATCTTTCATCTCAAATTTTAGTTTCTTTAAAAATTTGAGACGACAACTAGTCTGACACAGGGGGCGTGACAAGCTGATTGATGAATCGGCAGTGGTTAAGGCCATCAATGCAGCATTAAAACAGGCTATAGAAAAACGCCTGATCAACCTGAAAAGCACCTTGTCCGCTAAGGATTTTGTGCAGTATTTTGAAATGATGCGTCACTGGGGATTATTAAGCTTGCTCAATGATGTGGACATTGTTCCTCGTCAAGCCATCCGCCAAATTGATTCCTATCCGGTTTGTGATACAGAGCTTTTTGGCAGTTTCAAGAGTTCGCCTGAGAAACTGATGACGCGTGCAGAAATTGAAAGTAGACAACTCGAAGTCGTAGATATTGATGACGACATCCAATCGGAGGGAGCAGAGCGGTTTATGTTTGCCTGGATGCGGGATTCGCTGATCTACAAAGGCAATCTGGATGCCGGACATTGGATTCATGCGCTGCTGCGCTGTCTTAACGACGAAGAAATGACGATAGAGTTGCTTAATGAATCGCATACTTCGCAATTTCAAGGCGCCTGGGTTTGGGTTAACGTCGTTTTCTGCGATGCCTACCGAATCAAAATCGGCAACGATATGGTTGAAATCACCAATTTTGCTTTCTACCAAGGAAATGAAAATGGCGATATTATCGTCATGCCAAAAAAGGATTGTTCTGCGGCAGTCATTGAACAAGTGGCTATGGTCAATCAAGGAAGCGTCGGAACAACTGTCATTATCAAGCAGGACGATAGAAAGAATGGTTTCTAACAAGGAAATACCTTTTATTAAAATTGGTCGGTTAGTGCGAATACCAGTAGATGAAATCACGGATTGGGTGGCAAAAAAACTACCGAAGGTAGATAATACTATCCACGCAAGGCGGGATGTGCCAGAAAAAATTGGAGGTCAAAGCACATGTCTAAGCGTAAATCAGAAGGTTTGTTCAAAAGAGGTGATTCGCAGTTTTGGTGGATTGACTACATCGATGGATGCGGCAAGCGAACTCGAAAAAGTACTCAAACTGCCGACCGGAAAGAAGCAGAAGTGCTCTTAGCAAAATATAAGCTTGAATCTCATCTAGAACGCGTTTGGGGGAAACCTGCTCAAAAAACGCAAATTGATTACAGTTTTGATGAGACTTTATTGCTATATATCAAAGAGAAGAGTGTTGGCCGTCGAACAAAATCCACCGCTAAAAATCTTTATGGTTATTTTACCGGCAAATTAATGTCTCAAATTGGTGATCTTGAAGTTAAAGCCTATATACGGTCAAGACTCAAAGAAGGCGTTGTAGCTGGCACAATAAATAAAGAAATAGGTTTATTGTCTGCTGCAATTAACTTTGCGAATACAGATTATGGATGGGAACTAAAAAACCCAGTTACCGGAAAAAAACTACAGGAACCTGAAGGTGTGGTTCGATGGATTACTCCTGAAGAAGCCAATAAATTAATAAATGCTGCCAGCGGAATAACTAAAGCCCCCTGGCTGGTGGATTTTATTCGTTTAGCTTTGAATACGGGATGTAGAGCTGGAGAACTGCTTGGTCTCGAATGGGCCAGAGTTGATTTGGAGAAAGAGTTTTTTATTTTAGAAGCAGAGCATCAGAAAAATCGGCGACGAAACAGCGTACCGCTAAACGCTGAGGCTATAGTAGCCTTAATGGCTAGAGCTGAATTTAGAAAAACGCATTGTCCAGACAGTCCTTGGGTATTTTGCAGTAAAGACGGTAATCAGTTGCAGTCATTAAAAAAATCGTGGGCAACTGCCTGCAAACTGGCTGGAATTGAAAACTTCAGAATTCATGATCAGCGCCATACTTTTGCGAGTTGGCTGGTGATGGAAAATGTGCCTTTATATACGGTTAGTAAAGTGCTAAGACATAGCACTGTAAAAATGACCGAAAAATATGCGCATCTGAATCCAGAGAATTTAAGGGATGCAGTACGGGTTTTGGACACTTTGTCACGTTTTGGTCACGGTGCCCCTCATACGGGGACAAGCCAACAACCTAACCCATTGATTTAAATGGCGTCCCGGAGACGATTTGAACGTCCGACCTGCCCCTTAGGAGGGGGCTGCTCTATCCTGCTGAGCTACCGGGACTTAATTTTGGAATTCTAACATAAACGCTAAAATTTGGTTTGCGGTATTGCATTGCAAATAGGCTCCAATGCTGCATAAAATCCTCCCTGCTGGCCGGGCCTGCGTCCATGACCCGGCATTACGCAATACCGCCAGGCTTTTAATCCTTCGACAGGATGATTTTCTTACGCGTCAGCGGGTGCGAGTCGAAGGCTTTGCGGATGTGTCGCCATTGCTTGACGACATTGTCTATGCCGACGGCGTCTGCGGGCTTTAGTTCGGTAAAACATTCGTTGCTGTGGATAAAGGCGGCCAGGAACGGAGCCATAGCCCGCTGCTGGGTTTTATACAACGCCAGGGCTTGGCGTTTGGCGTCGATTTCCTGCTCGGTCAGGTTCAGGCAAGTGCGCTGGTGACCGCGTAGCGGCAGGTCGTCCGGCAGATACAGCGGCTGGCCGGAATGATCCTGCGGTTTGTCCGCGCCCGAACCGGGCGGCCAGCCGTGTTGCCAGTGGATCAGATAAGCCAGCAGGCGCGGGGCCGGTTGCGGGCTTTTGCCGGTTTCCAGCCAGACGCTGACCGCCAGCAGAGCGAACATGCCCAGCGCGGCATGATCGGAGTCGTTTTCCATTACGTCCGGGAAAATGATCAGGGTGGGTTTGGTGTCGCGCATGATGGCGACCAGTTCGTTTCTTAGATCCTGCCCGTCCTGGGCCACGCCTTTGTCTTCGGCTTCCCGATACGGTACGCGGCTAATTCGGGTGTATTCGGATTTATCCGGATAGGCGCGCCGCCAGTGACGCACCAGCATGGCGTAAATGGAGCCGTCGGAAAAACCCAGCAGATCGAGATGGCTAAAGCCCTTGCCCAGCAACTGGGCGGCCTTGCGCGATTCTTCCAGACGCTGTTCGCCGTAGTCCAGATAGTCGGATGGGGCGGGATTGGCTTTGCCGGTGGCTTCGACGATGGCGCCGACATAAGCGTCGCCGGCGGTGACCACGACTTCGCGCACCGTGCCGCCGCGCTGATAAACCTGCTGGATAACGCCGGCGGCGCTCAGGGTTTCGTCGTCGGGATGCGGGGCCAGCACCAATAGGCGTTCGCCCTGGCCTATTTCCAGGTTCTGGATCGGCTGGGCCTGCGCCGTCGCCAGGCTTAACAGCAATATCGGCAGGATGCTCAATGCGCGTGGTTTCATCTGTAGTTTTCCGGTCATTTGCTTAGAATGTAGTGACGGCGTTTTTTTCCTGCGGCTCAGGGTTTCGCCGACTCCCGGGCTTGCAGCAGGCGTTGTGTGACGCGATGCAGATCGTCTTCGGTATCCACTCCGGCTTCCGGCGCGGCGGCCACCACTTCGACGCGGATTTTTTCGCCCTGCCAGAGGATGCGCAGTTGTTCCAGGGCTTCCACCGCTTCCAGTTGCGAGGCTTCCCAGCGGCAGTAGCGCTGCAAAAAGCCTACCCGATAAGCGTACAGACCGATATGCCGCAGATACGGCAGCGGCGAGGCGGCGGGATCGGCGTAATCCGGAAAACCGGCCCGGTTCCAGGGTATGGGCGCACGGCTGAAATACAGCGCGTAACCGTCTTTGTCCAGCACCACTTTTACCGCATTGGGGTTGAAGATTTCATGACCGTCGGTGATGCTGGCCGCCAGCGTGGCGATGCCGGCCAGGGTCTGACCTGCCAACGCCCGGGCGGCGTCGCCGATGTAGGCGGCCGGTATCAGCGGCTCGTCGCCTTGCAGGTTGACCACGATGTCATCCGCATGCCAGTCCAGCTTTTCGGCCACTTCGGCAATGCGTTCGGTGCCGGACTGGTGGTTGCTGTCGGTCATGACCGCCTGGATGTTCAGTCCGGCGGCGGCATCGTATATCCGCCGGTCGTCGGTCGCCACCACCACCTGCTGAGCGCCGGCGGCCAGCGCCCGCCGGCAGACGTGGGCGATCATCGGCTCGCCGGCGATGTCCAGCAGCGGTTTGCCGGGCAGCCGGGTCGATGCGTAACGGGCCGGGATGACGACCTTGAACGGCGCGGAGTTCATTTATGCAGAACCTGGCTTTCTTCAAAACCAAGCTGGCGGGCTTCGTCTTCCAGCATCACCGGAATGCCGTCCCGCACAGGGAAGGCCAGATTGTCGGCTTTGCAGATCAGTTCCTGTTTGTCCTTGTCGTAAATTAGCGAACTTTTACATAATGGGCAGGCGAGGATGTCGAGCAGTTTTTTATCCATGGTGTCGAGTTTCGAGTAATTTAAAAAATTGTTGGGTAAAGGCGTCCGGTAATTCGGCGCTAACCGGTAAATACCAGGTACTGTCCCCGGCGAAGGTTTTGCATTTTACGGCATCCTTTTCGGTCATCAGCAACGGTTTGTCGTCCCTGAATTGCAGATCGGCCGCCTGAAAGGCGTAATGATCCGGAAAGGCGTGATTTTTGCAGTTTACGCCGGCTTCGGCAAGCTGCGCGAAAAACCGGGCCGGATTACCGATGGCGGCCAGCGCGTGGCAGTCGCGGCCTTTGAAGTCCGCCAAGGGTTTGCGTTCGCCGCTACGCAGATTCATCAGTTGGTCTCCACGGTAGTGCATGGCGTATTCGCCGGCCTGCAATTCGGCGTCAAGGCCGTTGACCACCACCATATCCACCTGTTTGATGCGCGCCTGCGGTTCGCGTAGCGGCCCGGCCGGCAGACAATAGCCGTTGCCGAAGCGGCGCTGGCCGTCGATGACCACGATTTCTATATCGCGCTGCAAGGCGTAGTGTTGCAGGCCGTCGTCAGAGATGATCACATCGCAAGGATGGTTCGCCAGCAGCAGCCGGCCGGCGGCCGGCCTATCCCGGCCAACCACCACCGGACAGTCGCAGCGGGCGGCCAGCAGCACGGCTTCGTCGCCCACTTGGGCAGGATCGCTGTCCGCCGTCACCGGCAGCGGACTGTCTGAGGCTGCGCCGCCGTAACCCCGGCTGATCACCCCGGGCTTGTAGCCCTGCTGTTTCAGCAGCGCCGTCAGGCGAACCACCAGCGGCGTCTTGCCTGTGCCGCCCACGGTAATATTGCCGACCACCACCACTGTGACCGGCAGGCGGCTGGATTTGTACCAGCCGATCCGGTACAGAAATCGACGCAGGCGGATGGCGTCCACATACAGCATGGACAGGGGCATGATCCAGGTGGAGACATACATCTCCTTGTACCAGGCGTCGGTCAGCCATCTGAGCAGTCTGTTTTTCATTTTTTCTCCGGCGGGTTGATGGCGAAGGTGATCTGTTTAAAGCCTTGCTGGCCGGCGGCATCCAGCGCGCCGACCACGAACCGGTGCGGCGTCATGCCGTCGGCGTTGATAATCAGCGGCAATTGCCGGTCGGCGGCCGACAATTGCCCCAGCGCGGTTTTCAGCCCTTCCATCGTCTGGGCGGGTAATTCCAGGTTTTTGCCGTTTTCGCCGCTCAGGGCGTACACGCCGCCCGCGTCGATATACAGATTGACGGCTTTGGCCTGAGCCTGCATTTCGCCGCCGCCGGCCTGGGGCAGGTTGATTTTAAGGTTGCTGTTGTGGCGAAAGGTGGTGGCCACCATGAAAAAAAACAATAGCACCAGCAGCACGTCTATCATCGGGATCAGGCCGACATCGGCCGGCAGCCTGGATTTGCGGCGGAACTCCATCAGATGTCCTCCCGGTCGCCCTGCATGATGTCGATCAGCCGTAGCGCTTCCTGCTCCATGCGGATCACCAGATCATCGACCAGCCGCTCGAAATAGCGGTGGAAAAACAGGCTGGGAATGGCCACGGTCAAACCGGCGGCGGTGCAGATCAACGCCTCGGAAATGCCGGCGCTGAGCACAGACGGATCGGCCATGCCGCCGACGGCGATGTCGGAAAACACCCGGATGATGCCGTCCACGGTGCCTAGCAACCCCAGTAGCGGGGTAATGGAGGCGATGCTGCCCAAAGCGTTGAGATAGCGTTCCAGATCGTGCGCCACATGCCGCCCCACTTCCTCTACGCTAGTCTTCATCATTTCCCGGCCATGTTTGCGGTTCAGCAGACCGGCGGCCAGTATTCTGCCCAGCGGCGAGCCCTGCCTGATCGCGCGGATGGCTTGTTCGTCCAGTTTCCGGTCTCGATGCAGCAGCCAGATTCGCGGCACCAGATCGTCCGGTATGATGCGTTTGCCTTGCAGATACCAGAAGCGTTCGCCAATAATCGCCATGGCGGCTATCGAACACAGAATGATGGGGATCATCATCCAGCCGCCGTTTTTAATGAGCTCTAACACCGATGGCTTCCTTAAAGTTTACGTCTTGATTCAGGCCTGCCGAATCGTTACAGGGATGCGATTTTAACTCAATCCGCCGGTTTTCCCGAATCTAAAATGGCCTTTGCGCCGGTTTTACGCCACTTCGGCTGCCGGGCCGTCCAGCTCTCTGCAAAAACCCATGCAATGGCCACGGATTTTGACTAAAATCCCTCTCGAGCCGGAGAGGCTACCCCCATTGTTTCCTTGCCGGATGGCTCCAGATGCGAACCCGATTTGCCCTATCTGTAATTCTTATCGTCAGCGCCGCCGTTTTGTCCGCGCCGGGCTGTCTGGCGGGTTCCGCCGCCCAGTCCTGGGCAAGCGTCGCCGCGCCGGCCAGTCTGAATCTGCCGGGCGCGCAAAGCATAGGCGGCTACACCAACGGCTGCGTCAGCGGCGCGGTTGCCCTGCCCTTGCAGGATGCCGGCTACCAGGTGATGCGCCTGTCCAGGCAGCGTTATTACGGCCATCCGGATTTAATCCGCTTTATTCGCAAATTCGGCCAAACCGCCGCCGACCAGCATCTGGGCACGCTGCTGGTCGGCGATCTGGGCCAGCCGCGCGGCGGGCCGACCCTGAGCGGCCATCGCAGTCATCAGACCGGCCTGGACGTGGATATATGGTTTTTGTTGGCGCCGCAGGCCAGTGAGCGGCGACTGAGCACGGAAGAGCGGGAAAGCTGGGGCGCGCCGTCCGTGGTCAACCTGCAAACCGATACCCTGGACGACCGGCAATGGACGCCGGCCCATGCCCGACTGCTGGAACTGGCGGCGCAACAGACCGAAGTGGAGAGGATCTTCGTCAATCCCGCCATCAAACAAGCCTTATGCCGGCAGAAAACCCCGGCCGCCAGCGGCTGGCTGCGCAAGATCAGGCCGTGGTGGAAGCATGACGATCATTTTCATGTGCGGCTGAAATGTCCGGCCGGCAACCCGTACTGCGACACCCAGGAACCGCTGCCGCCGGGCGACGGCTGCGACGCCAGTCTGGCCTGGTGGTTTTCCGCGGAAGCCAAGGCGCCGGCCAGGGACAAGGGCAAACCCTTACCGCCGCCACCCCTGCCCGCCTTGTGCGGGCGGCTGTTAAACCAATAAGCAGAGGTCATCGCCATGCCGAATCACAATCATATGCTTTCGCATGTCTTGCTTAAGCATCACTTTACGCCCATCAGTCTGGAAAACTACCTGACCCTGCATTTGCATATCAATCCAAAGGTTGACGCGGAGGACTTGAAAGCCCGGCTGGAATACGCCATTGCCGCCAAACAGCAGCAGCAACGCTGCGCCTGCGGCGCTGAAATCTGGGTGATAGGCTCGGCGGAGGTTGGGCTATCCTGTTTTACCTGCATCACCGGCGAAGCCTATCCGGATAACGATTATGAACTCGATTTCGATTTTATAGAGTAACCGGCTGTTTCCATGCGGCTTTTGCGGCAAGGAAACATCAGGAACAACGTAACTTCGCCACTTCGATTGCGCTCAAACCGGTTTTGGCGGCTATGGCGGCATCGTCTAGGATGTCCAGCAACTGCGCGGCAATTTCCAACGCCATGCGCCGCCGACCTTCTTCCAGACCTTGTTCGCGACCTAATTCCAGGCCTTTTTCCAGACCCTCTTCCCGGCCTTGCGCCATGCCGTCGTGCAGGGCCTTGGCGATGGAGCCGCGTTGCAGGCGGATGAAGTCGAAGCGTTTTTCCTGGGCTTCCAGTTCCTCGTCGCTCAAGCCGGCCTGGTTGG
>JAQTUW010000027.1 GCA_028707085.1 Methylococcales bacterium
GCCGCCGCCGTAAACTACGCAACTCACACCCTCAGCCAGACCGGAAAACACGCCCTGCAAACAGAACCGCCTGCTTCCCAACCCCCCTTCCGAACAACCTTTACGTCCTGAAGAGCCGTGCATTATACAGCCGATTGCATTCAAATCAAGTTTTTTTCAGAATTATGACAACTTTTTATTCGGGCTTCTTTTTGGCCCGGGGATGGGTTTTATCGTAAATGCCGGACAAATACTGGAAATCCAGATGCGTATAGATTTGGGTGGTGCCGATATTGCTGTGTCCCAGCAACTCCTGCACGGCCCTGATATCCTGCGCCGATTCAAGCAGATGGCTGGCAAACGAATGCCTGAGCATGTGGGGATGAACGTGTTCCGGCACATCGTGCTTCCGGCACCATCTTTCAAGCCGCAACTGTACGCTACGAGGCCCGAGCCGGCCGCCGCGCGCAGAAACGAACAGAGCGGTCGTCGCCGAATCCGCCCGCACGTTCAGCCAGGCGCCGATTGCCAGCAAGGCCTTGCCGCCTACCGGCGTCTGTCTTTGCTTGCCGCCCTTGCCGGCCCGCACCCGCAAAAAACCTTCACCGAAACTGATGTCGCCAATATCCAGCATAACCAGTTCACTTAGCCTGAGGCCGGAGGAATAGAACAATTCAAACATCGCCAAATCACGGATTTCCAGCATTTCATCCGCAGTCGCATCCAGTATGCCGGCAACCTGATCGACATCAAGCGTCCTGGGTAGTTTTTTGGCTGATTTCGGCGCGCGGATATTTTGTAAAGGATCCTGTTCTATCAGTCCTTTTTTTTGCAGATAGCGATAAAAGCTTCGCATCGCCGCCAGTTCCCGCTGTATGGTTTTTCCGCCTATGCCGTTTTTGTGACGGCCGGCAATATATTGCCGGACATCATGGCTTTGCAGCGCAGACCAGCCCGAAATTTTCTGCTCTGCGCAGTATGTCTGCAAGCGTAGCAAATCGCGTTTATAGGCGGCCTGGGTTTGCGCTGCGGCCCGTTTTTCCGCGCACAGGTAATCGAAAAAGCCTTGCAGAAGCCGACTAGCATCGCTTGCCGCCCCGGGAACGGAGTCCATAGCCTGAAAATGCGGTTCCGACTCAATTTTTTTAGGCATCTGCTCCAAAGGACTCCGGGGATGAAATGACAGACGGGACGGCTCTACCGCAACCGGCATTTTGTTTCAGGCCGGGCTTTTATTGCTTATTCAAACCCATCCAGCAGGGAAATTAAACGCGTACCGATAATTTCACTCATCTGAGTTAAAAACAGGCTGCCCATGGTGTGATGAAAACGCGATTCGTCACGGCTGCCGATGGCGATCAGCCCTTCAAGCCGGGTAAAAATCATGGGAATGATCGCACATGACCTGACTTCTACGGCTTTGTCGCCAAACAAAAACCGGGATTGCGCCAACGTGGGCCGCCCGCATCTGGCCTGTTTGCCGCTGAGTTCCTTTTCAAAATATTTCAATCCCGGATCGCCGGGCGTCACAAACAGCTCCTTGATGGGCGGATCCAAATCTTCACTGACAATCTTGATGGCGACAAAATCCGTGGCAAAACATTCCGCCAGCACCTCGTCCAAATTGGATACGGCGTCTTCCAGGGAATTTGCTTCCAGCATGGCCAAAGTCAGCTCATGCATCCGGTTAAAAGACACATCGTTATCTCTGGCTATTTCTATCAAAGCCGTCAACTGGCTTTCCTGTTCCTGATGTTTTAGCCTGAAAATCTCCAGCTGCTTGGAAATTAGGGAAACAGCGTTGCCGCTCGGATGCGGGATATGCATTTTTTCCAGTAAATCCAGATGATGCTGAAAGAATTCCGGATGTTGCCGCAAATAGGCGTCAACCTCTGCTTCGCTTACCTTCAATTGCTGCTCTTCGCTCATACTGTGATTTGTCCCTCATACACCCTGACCGCAGGCCCGGACATAAAAACCGGTTGCCCGCGGCCTGACCAGTTAATTTTTAATTCACCGCCAGGCAAACTGACGCAGACCTCGCTATCCAGCAGATTCTGCTCTATTCCGGCCACGACCGCAGCACAGGCGCCGCTGCCGCAAGCCAGCGTCTCCGCCGCACCGCGTTCATAGACTCTGAGCTTGATGGACTGCCGGTCTACAATCTGCATAAAACCGATGTTAGCACGTTCCGGGAATATCTGATGCCGCTCCAGTCTGGCGCCCAGGGTAGCCACAGGCGCAAGCGTAATATCCTCGACCCGGATAACCGCATGCGGATTGCCCATGGATAAGGCGGCAAATTCAACCCGCCAATCATCCACCGCCAGACTGTAGCACATGGACTCTTCTGGAAAAAGCAGCGGAATTTGCAGCGGATCATGCCTGGGAACCCCCATGTTGACTGTAACCGCGCCATCCTGATTAACCGACAACACCAACTGGCCGGCATCGGTATCGACCACGATGCGATCTTTGCGGGTGAGATTTTTATCACGTACAAACCGCGCAAAGCAACGTGCGCCATTGCCGCACTGCGCCACTTCGCCGCCATCCGCGTTAAATATGCGATATTTGAAATCGGCGTCGTTACTTACCGGGTTTTCAACCAATAGCAACTGATCACAACCGACGCCAAAATGGCGATCCGCCAGAAAGCGAATCTGGCTGGCGCTTAAATCGACAGCCTGATTAATGGCGTCAATCACCACAAAATCATTGCCCAGGCCGTGCATTTTGCTGAAACGTATTTCCATAGTCTTTAGGGTAACAGCTTTTCGCCGGCCCAAAGCTGTTCGATCGTTTCCCGAGCCCTGATCAGATGATCCCGTTTGCCATCGACCATGATTTCCGCCGCGCGCGGCCTGGAATTGTAATTGGAGCTCATGGAAAAGCCATACGCGCCAGCGGAGCAGATCGCCAGCAAATCCTGTTCGGCAATTTTCAGCGCCCTGTCCTTGCCTAGAAAATCACCGGTTTCGCAAACCGGGCCGACGATATCCCAAACCTGCTCGGCCGCCGAACCGACCGTATTGACCGGTATGATGTTCTGCCAGGCGTCATATAGACAGGGCCTGACCAAATCGTTCATGGCGGCATCGACGACGGCAAAATTTTTATTTTCGGTTGGCTTCAGATACTCGATGCGCGTCGCTAAAATACCTGCATTGCCGACAATAGCCCTGCCCGGCTCCAGCAGAATCTCAAAATCCCGTCCGGCAAGTCGTTGAAAAATTTCGGCGACATACTCTGCCGGCAACGGCGGCCGTTCATCGCGATAGCGGATGCCCAAGCCGCCGCCCAAATCCAGATGATGCAGTTTGATGCCTTGCGCATGCAAATCGTCGACCAGCAGCAGCACCCGATCCAGCGCATCCAGGAAAGGAGCGATTTCGGTAAGCTGGGAACCGATATGGCAATCGATACCGACTATCCTAATATGCGGCATTTGCGCGGCGCGGCGGTATTCGTCAACCGCCTGGGCTATATCGATGCCGAATTTGTTTTCTTTCAGTCCGGTGGAAATGTATGGATGGGTTCTGGCGTCCACGTCGGGATTTACCCGAAACGAGACCGGCGCCACCAACCCCAACTGTCCCGCCAACTTGTTTATTCTGTCCAGTTCGCCGCTTACTTCTACGTTAAAACAGCGGATTCCGATTTTTAAAGCGGCTAAAATTTCTTCTTCACGCTTTCCGACCCCGGAAAATACGATTTTGTCGGGCTTGCCGCCTGCCGCCAGCACTCTGTTGAGTTCGCCCAGGGAGACAATATCGAAACCCGAACCCAGTCTGGCCAATACATTAAGGATAGCGATATTGGAATTGGCTTTGACCGCATAGCAAATCAGATGCGGGCGGCCTGTAAAGGCATTGTCAAACGCCCGCCATTGCTGTTCGATTGCGGCGCGCGAATAAATGTAACAAGGCGTGCCATACTTGGCGGCAAGGTCTTCAACGGCAACCCGCTCCGCAAACAGACGGTTATGCCGGTATTCAAAATGATTCATGGTTGGGTCGGTGGTACATAGACAGGGGGCTTGCTGTTATCCGGCAAGTACAGGGGGCCAATTTGCCCACACGCTTGCAGCAACAACAGCACTAAAATTGTCAAGCGGGCAGTATTCGTTTTCATACATTAAAAATAGTCATACGCGAACAGACGGAATTTGGCGGAAAACCATACTTTTACGGCATGTCTCAGGCATGGCGACAAGGCGGGGAATCTGTGCGCGAACCATGACAGACCGTTACGATACCCGGATTCCGCCGCCATGGTTCAATCGTCTGATGGGCGGAAATATAGCACAGCCCGGACTGTAAAAGAACGAAAGTGATCGGTCAATACATAACTTTACAGTTGTTCCGATCTTCAAAACCGAGTATTTTGGCAGTCACACAATCTCCGCCAACAAACCAATTTCATCGTGCCCATCAGCAAAGAACCCAAAAGAAAATCATTGCTGGCCTCCCTTTTGAAGTGGCTTGCCGCCCTTTTTCTGGCTTTTATAGCCACTTTTCTGATCGGCTGCTATTTCTTTGTGCTGGAACTTGACAAGGAACTGCCCGACATCAGGCAATTACAGTATGTCCAGTACCAGACGCCGCTTGATATTTACAGCCAGGACGGCTTGCTAATCGCCGAATTTGGAGAAAACCACCGGATCCCGGTATCGATCGATCAAATTCCGCAACAACAGATCAACGCCTTTCTAGCCGCCGAGGACGACCGGTTTTACAAGCACAGCGGCGTTGACGTCAAAGGCTTGCTGCGCGCCAGCACCCTGCTGGCGAAAACAGGCAAACGCAAACAGGGGGGCAGCACCATCACCATGCAGGTTGCCCGAAATTTTTTACTGAGCAACGAAAAAACCTATTTACGGAAATTAAAGGAAATAATGCTGGCTTTGAAAATTGAAAAAAATTACTCGAAGCAGCAAATTCTGGAGCTTTATCTGAACAAGATATACATGGGCCAGCGGGCGTATGGCATTGCCGCAGCCGCGCAAGTCTATTACGGCAAGGATCTGGCCGAACTTGAGCTTCAGCAACAGGCCATGGTCGCCGGGCTGCCCAAGGCCCCGTCCCAGTATAACCCCATAGCCGACCCCGAACGCGCCCTGCAAAGGCGGAATTATATTTTGCGGCGCATGCTCGAACTACAGCATATCAGTCTCGCCGACTACAATCTCGCCCTGTCAAAACCCGATAACGCCCGGCTGCAAAACAAAAAAATTGAATTAAACGCGCCTTATGTCGCCGAAATGGTCAGACAGGAAATGATGAATAAATACGGCGAGGATACTTACAACCTTGGACTTAAAGTCCGCACCACTGTGCCCGGCCATTTACAAATCGCCGCCGACCATGCGTTGCAGCAAGGGTTGCATCAATACGATGACCGCCATGAATACCGAGGCTTACCCCATAAAACGCTATCCAAAAACGCGGCATCGTTCACAGGCGGCGTCGTTGGCGACAGCAGACAGGCTGTGATTACAGCCGTCTCCGATAGCGGTTTTACCGCCAGATTGCATGATGGCGCGCTGTTATCCATCCCTTCACAAAACATACCCTGGGCGAAAATCTTTCAAGTCGATAGCGGCCGGCATCCATTTTTACAAATCAACGATATCGTCTGGGTCAGACAACTGGATGATCAAAGCTGGGCCCTAACCCAGATTCCGGCAGCGGAAGCCGCTTTTGTGGCGCTTAATCCCAAAAATGGCGCCATTCTGGCTTTATCAGGCGGGTTTGACTTTTCGCATAGCAAATACAATCGCGCCACCCAATCCAAACGCCAGCCAGGCTCCGGCTTTAAACCCATCGTTTATACGGCCGCGCTTGAAAATGGCTACACAGCGGCCAGCATTATCAACGATGCGCCACTGGTAATCGAAGACCCTTCCCTGGAAAACGGCTGGCGGCCGGAAAACTACACCCAGCATTATCACGGCCCCACGCCGCTACGCGTCGCCTTGCGCGAATCGATTAATTTGGTGTCGATCCGTCTGCTACAGGAAGTGGGTATCTCGCATGCCATTGCAACCGCCATGCGCTTCGGTTTCGAGAAAGAGCAACTGCCGCCGACACTTTCTCTTGCCTTGGGCAGCGGCTCCGCGTCGCCCCTGAAAATGGCGGAAGCCTATTCGGTATTCGCCAACGGCGGTTACGCCATTAAACCGTATCTGGTGGAACAGGTTGAAGACCGCAATGGCACGGTTATATTTCGGGCCGATCCCGAATCGGTCTGCCCGGATTGCAATGAACAAAACCCGTCGCAGACCAGACTGGCCCCCCGGGTAATTTCAGAACAAGTCAATTTTATAATGAACAGTCTGCTGCGTGATGTGGTACAGCGTGGAACGGCAACCCAGGCCAAACAACTGGGCCGAAACGATCTGGCGGGAAAGACCGGCACGACGAACGAAATGCGGGATGCCTGGTTCAATGGCTTTACTCCGGACATTGTCGCCTCGGCATGGATGGGCTTCGATAATTCTCTTTCGCTGGGCAAGGGGGAAACCGGCGGCAAAGCGGCGCTGCCGATGTGGCTCTCGTTTATGAAAACAGCATTACAGGAATTGCCGGAAAACCCGCTTCTGCCACCGGCAGGCATCGTGCAGGCCTATATCAACCCGAAAGACGGCCTACTGCTGAATCCTAAAAACGGCTATGGGGTGTGGGAATATTTTAGCGCGGAAACCGTGCCGTCGGCCCACTCCATGCCTCATCCGGACAACTTGCCGCCCGAGGGGGTAATCGAAGATGAAGAAGGGCTTTTCTAACAAAAAACAGGGGGCGTCAGAAACCCGCCAGACTCAGCCGCCAACCATCCGGCGGCTATAGGGAAACGGCCGCCGTCTTTATTTTCCGAATTTTTTACGGAATTTATCTACGCGACCAGAGGTGTCAACGACTCTTTGCTTGCCGGTATAGAACGGATGGCAGGAAGAGCAGACCTCTATGTGCAAATCTTTCGCCAGCACCGAGCCGGTTTCAAAGCTATTTCCACAGCCGCAAGTCACAGTAATTTGTTTATATTGGGGATGAATTTCTGGTTTCATAGTGCTCACATACCCTTTTCGGGCCACATACTTGGTAGAGAACTGCTTATGATACGATCACATTCCTCTATCCGCAAGTTTAATATCTTAAAATGCCGCCGAGTCGTCAAAAAACCGGCGGCATTGTGGCGCATGCTTTTAATTTTCGATCTGAAAGTCCTGATTGCTGTAAGGATTAAAGTCCGGCTGTTTGATCCTGTTCATCTTAAATCCCGCAGCCCGGTGGCAAGTATTGCAGCCTTTGGTCAGCGCCTGATAATCTTGGGCAAACTGCGTCAGGTCATGCGCATTTACCGCCCGTTCCAGATCTTCCAGCGGTTTCTGGATGTTTCCGGCAATCAGAACCGGAACCCTTTCCGTAATTCGTTCAAGAGTCGGATGCCGTTCGCCCACCTCATCAAAGCCTTCTTCAAGTTCTTTTATTTCGTATTCCGCCAGCGCCCAGTTTTGGGCCATGCCGGCATACCATAATTTGATATGCCGCATCGCGATCTGCTGCCCCATAATTTCACCTATGCCCGGAACATACGCATTTAATTCGGCGTACTGACTCACACAGCCAGACAGCAGAAAACTGCCAGCGGCAAGCAGTACGATGCAGGCTTGGTTCTTCATTGCTTATGATCCCTATTTAATAACATAAATTTTAACGTTTGCTTCCTGCCGTTTCCAAACTTGACTCTGAAACTTAAAAAGCCAGCATGCCGTTTACCATGAACGTATTATTGTCGCCGGCCTGACTGCTTAAGCCATTGAATGCCGAATAGGCGATATATTGCAGGCTGGCGCGTAAATTCAGCATCTGCAAATGTAAAACGGACTTGCCGAACGGCACATAAACCAGTTCCACCGTATAAAATTCGCTATTCGGGCGCGTCGAACCATAAGCCGAATAGAGCACCGGGTCGGCCGAACCGGCCGTTTTATTATAAGCGAAGGTAATACCGTAAGTCTGATCAAAGGTATAGGCCGTATTGAACTTAAAGGTCGTTAGATAGGCGTCGCCGACAAAGCCTGCGTTACCGGCAAGCTGGCTAGCCGTTAGCTTCCTGGCTTCATAAATATAAGTCGTTTTGGTTTCGAAGATGTGCCGGGTATAACCCATGAATTGATAGGCGACATCAACGGCGACATCCGTATAGTGATCGACGCCATTGCTGCTGTTTCTCCCCGGAAAGACATCGGCAATCATCCCGTAGTGCCCCATCTCGAAAAAATGTCCCTTCCAGTCACGCTGTACGGCTACACGCCAATAAGGCGCCGCGCCATCGATTTCCTGCTGTCCGGCATTCGCTACGCCGACGCCTTTCTGGATAGTATTTGCCAACGAGGCATAACCGCCTGCTTCCAGATATAACATATTATTGATCATGGTGTAGGCCGTAGCCCCGCCTACCTGACCTGAAAGCGCCCCGTCAATTAAGGCAACGGCTCCTATGGCGGGTTGCACTGCGCTTTTGAGATAAGGGAACCCCCAAACCGGCGTGGTATTCCATAAATCCTGCACGGTGGGACTATTATTGAGCGAAATGCCGTAAATAACCTGATTGCCACCCGGCGTGAATTGATCCGCGAACCGGATATCGGTGTTGTCCAGCGCCAGCCGGTCTGTATAGCCATTATAGGTAAGCTGACTGAAAGCGCCTACCCTGCCGGCAATACGGCCGGCGTAAAACACCGCAGCCTGATCAAAGGTAAAATTATTATTGTTATTGAATCCGCCGGGGGCATGGCCGCTAGGGGTAACAGACGGGGGCTGGTCTTTACTGGTATTGGTGAAAGACCCCTGGATCATTGCGCTAACCGGCGGCAATTCCGCCGCCATGCCACTGCCGCCTTGCAATGTATAACCGCCCAATTTGAAATCACGACCAAAAGGCGTCAGGTTAGGCCCAAAGGCTTGAGTATGACATACCCGGCAAGGCTCTCCGGTTTGCCGGGCGAAACTGGGCATTGCCTTTACTACCGGCGCGATCGACGCCATGACGGCAATGAATATCGGCAATAATAAAAAAGCACGCTTCTGACGAAACTTTATTATCTTCATCATTCTCCGGTCATATTGTTTTTTATCAATTGATACTTCTTCGCCGTTAATGTGACATGCACTGGCAAACAAAGCAAACACACAAATAGAGAGAAAACAATGGCCTACTTTCATGCCAAGCATGCCGGAGCATCAAAACCTGGTTTTCCGAGCTTTTCTGCGAATGCACGTCCAACAAGGCAGGCCGGTTTAATTCAGGATGGATGTACCCTTGATCTGAACATAAACCGCCATGCCCGGCCACAGACCCAGTAGCGCGGCAGATTTGCGGGTGATGTGCGCCAGCAGCGGCTGATCGCCCACCTGCAGGCCGATGACGCTTTGCCCGGGCGTTTGCTCGCTGATGCCGGTGACGGTGGCGGGCAGAACGTTCAGAATGCTGGTGGCAGCGGGAGATTTAAGGACGATACTGACATCGCGGGCAAGGATTTGCACTCTCAGCGGCGTGCCGATGGCTGCGTCCAGTAGCGGCAGAACCAGCACGCCGCCGTTAAAGGCCACCCGGGTCAGGTAGTATTCAGCTTCGTGGCCGCTGACCCTGACCTGCCAGACCGATGCGGCATCCATGTCCTGAGCCAGTTGCGTATCCGAACGGCCCAGGGTTTCCGGCAGCGGGCCGCAGGCCTGCACCCTGCCTGCGGAGAGTATGACCAGTTGATCCGCCAGTTGCCCGGCTTCCTGCCGGGAATGGGTGACATACAGCACAGGTATGTTCAACTCGCGCTGCAACTGGCTGATGAAGGGCAGGATTTCCTGCTTTCTTTTGAAGTCCAGCGAAGCCAGCGGTTCGTCCATCAGCAGGATTTCTGGATTCAGAGCCAGCGCCCTGGCGATGGCGACCCGTTGTCGCTCGCCGCCGGACAGTTTGTCCGGCATCCTTTCCAACAGGTGTTCGATGCCCAACAGTTCCAGTATATGTTGCAGATCGGCGCTGGCGGCGGATTTTGCAATGCGTTTCAGGCCATATTGCAGGTTTCCGGCAACGCTAAGATGCGGAAATAGATTGGCTTCCTGAAACACATAGCCCAACGAGCGTTGGTAGGCTGGCAGGAACAGCTTGCGGCGGCTGTCCTCCCAAATATTGCCGTTGACTTCCAGATAGGCGTGCGGGGCGCGTTGCAGCCCGGCAATACAGCGTAGCAGCGTGGTTTTGCCCGATCCGGAATGACCAAACAGCACGGTAATGCCCGAACCCGGCAGGTTCAGATCGACATCCAGTTGAAATTCGCCGTAATCAAGCTGAAAACGAGCACTAATCGGGTTTATCATTTCAATCGGGCAGATCCGGGTTTTTGCCCCCGCTTTCACCTGAGAGGTTATCCGAGAATAAAAACCGTAACGAGGTTTGGTTGTGAGGATTTAACGCTAAAGCCATGTCGAGCCTGTTCCTTAACGAGTCACTGCCTGGGGTTTGACGACAGTATAAAGGATCAGCAGCACGGCGAAGGAAAATAACAGCAGACCGCCGGCCAGCCAGTGGGCCTCCCGGTATTCCAGGGCTTCGACATGATTGTAAATTTGTACCGAAACCACTCTGGTTTTATCGGGGATGTTGCCGCCCACCATCAGCACTACGCCAAATTCGCCGACGGTGTGGGCAAAACCCAGTATGGTGGCGGTCAGAAAACCGGGTTTCGCCAGCGGCAGCACCACGCTGAAAAAAGTATCCAGCGGACTGGCGCGCAAGGTGGCGGCTGCTTCCAGCGGTTTTTGGCCAATAGCGGCGAACGCGGTTTGCAGAGGTTGCACGACAAACGGCAAGGAATACAGTACCGAAGCGACCACCAGCCCGGCAAAGGTGAATGGCAGAGTGCCCACGCCCAGCCAGATGGTGAATTTACCGACTGGCCCGGCCGGCCCCATCAGCACCAGCAGGTAAAAACCCAGTACCGAGGGCGGCAGCACCAGCGGTAAGGCCACCAGCGCATTGACCCCGCCCTTCCAGGAAGAACGGGTGATCGTCAGCCACCATGCCAGCGGCGTACCTAGCAGCAGCATGAATACCGTGGCAAGGCTGGCCACCTTAAAAGTGAGTAGCAGTGTTTCGAGGTCGGCCTGCGTGATCATGCCCAAACCACGCAGCCTGCTGTTGTCGGCATCACGAATTTTGCACTAATCTGGATACGCTCTATTCGGCCAGACCGTAGCCGTATTTTTTGATGATGGCCAGCGCCGGCGGCGATTTTAAAAATTCCAGCAACGCGACGGCCGCCGGATTTTCCGCGCCGGATTTCAATAATATCGCATCCTGGCGGATAGGGTTATACAGACTTTCCGGCACGATCCAGGCGGAACCCCGGCTGATTTTGCCGTCCTCCAGCACTTGCGACAAGGCTACAAAGCCCAGTTCCGCATTGCCGGTACTAACGAATTCGTAGGTTTGGGCAATGTTTTCGCCCTGCACGAATAAAGGTCGCAGCTTGTCGAGCAACTTGAGGTTTGCCAGCAGATCCATGGCCGCCGCACCATAAGGGGCCAGCTTGGGATCGGCCAGAGCCAGATGTTTGAAGCCGCCTTTGTTGAGGATCTGGCCTTCGCTATCGACATAACCCTCCATGGCAGACCACAACACCAGTTTGCCGAGCGCATAGGTGAAACGACTGCCGGCGACGGCGAGATCGGATTGTTCCAGCTTGGCGGGATTTTTATCGTCCGCGGACAGGAATACGTCAAACGGCGCGCCATTTTCCAGTTGCGCGACAAATTTGCCGGAAGAGCCGAATGAAAGCTTTGCGCTATGTCCGCTGGCTTTTTCAAATTCGGCGGCAATTTCATTCATGGGCTTGGTGAAGTTGGCGGCCACGGCCACAACCGTGCTGCCTGCCTGAGCAATGGCGCTGATTGCCAGCAGAGTTGTTATCAGCAGCAAACGGTTCAGGGTGTGTTTCAGCATGTATTTCTCCGCTAGAGATTGAAGGGGGCAGTACGGTTGGTGGATCAGAGGCAGGGTTGGTAGTTCGCCAGACTATTCAGGTATGGAAGCCCTAGCCGGCAAAAAAGTCGGCCAATGCCGATTTGCAGGTTTTCATATCATGGCCCGGCCCGCCATGGCGGCTGCGCTGAGGTAATAATAACCATCGCCATGATTGACCACCCGCTGATAAGGCAGGCTGTCCAGTTCGGAAAGATAGACGATGGCATGGGTTTTAATCAGGCAGTAGACAGTATCGCCTTCCCGCAGGGCCATGTTCTGATACGCACCGGGAGTGATTTCCACCAGCAGGGCCGCGCCGCAATCGATCTGGACGATCATGCTTTCGCCGCCGATGCTGGGTATCAGCGCACAAATACGGCCCTTGATCTGATTCTGGATGGAGATACCGTCTATGTAATGGCGCGACAGGGCAATGTCGTTGGCGCGAATGGAAACCTGAGTTTGCGCGCCTAGCGCTAACTGCGGACGCAAGGGTAGCGCCAGCGGCAGGCCGAAGCTGTCCGCCATGCTGCAGCCCAGGATTTTATCATGGCGGCGAATGTTGACCGGCAGGATATTGTCTATCTGGCGTATGCCCAGATAACTTAACAGATCCTGCTGTTTGGCGACTTCGCGCAACGATCCGCTACGCACGATCTTGCCTTGCTCAAGCAGGATCAGTTGATCGGTTAAATCCAGTATTTCCCCCAACGACTGGCTGGCATACATGACTGGCAGGCCGAACTCTTCCTGCAAACGCTTCAGGATGGGCAATAGCTGCCCTCGGTAGGCATTGCCTATGGCGGCGAAAGTCTCGTCCAGCAACAGAATTTTAGGCGATTTCAGCAGTGCGCGCGCCAGCGCAACCCGCTGCCGTTCGCCATCCGCCAGCAATGCCACGGACTGATCGAGAACCGGCCCAAGCTCCAGCAGACCGATTAGATAATCCAGCTTGAACAGTCGGCGCTGCCTGAGCGTACGGTTATAGGCGGCGGTCAGGTTGTCGCGCACGGTTTCCGTGGAATCGGCGCAGTCTCTCTGCAACACCGCGCCGATGGGTCGCTGTTCGCGCGGCATGAGTATGCCCTTGCGGCTATCGAACAGGATCTTGCCGTCCAGCACGATATGTCCGCTTTGCGGCTGAATGACCCCGGCTATCAGATTGAGAATGGTGCTTTTGCCTGCGCCGGATTTGCCGTATAAGCCAACGCTGGTTTCGTTGACCGACAGTTGCGTAGTGAGATCAAAATGTCCCCTGCGCAGTTTTACATTCATATCCAGCAGCATGACAATCCTCATTCAAAACCGGCAGGCCGCCAGCCACTGGCGGCCTGCCGGTAACATTATTAAGCCGGCACGGCCAAAAGCACCGCGCTGGCTTTAAACACGGCAGTGGCTGACTGGCCCTTGCGCAAACCCAGCGCCTCTACGCTATCATTGGTAACTGTGGCGGCGAGTTTTTCGCCACCTTTTAATTCGATATCGACTTCCGCATTGACCGGCCCATGTTTGACATCGGCTACTGTACCCAGCAATTGATTACGCGCCGAAATTTTATAGCCGCCAAAATCGGAAACGATAATGATTTGCGGTGCCTTGACTAGGGCAATGACCCTCAGCCCTTCCTTGATCGCCAGTGTTTCCACGGATTCCCTGGTGACGGAAGCCACCACAACTTCGCCGCCGCTTAAACCGACATGCACTTCCGCATTGACAGCACCGATTCGGACTTCCACCACACTGCCGCTAAACTGATTACGCGCACTTGTTTTCATAATAAATACCTCTTTGCTCGGTTGAATGATGCTATATCATACATCCAATCAGAACATATCATTTATCTAATGCCTTTCATTTTTTAATTAAATCGATTAACAAAAACCTTCGTTAGTCCCGAGATTACCGAAGGCTGTTTTTTCAGGCTGCCCTAAAGTTTTGCTATTTGGGAATTGGCAACATACCTTAGAATAAGGATGGAGCTGACCGTCCCTATTCGTTTACCGCACGATTCAGTTGCCTGTAGTATATTTCGTTGTATATAAATGTAAACAACGAAATAATGAAATAATCCGTTTCCAAATACGAAACAATCCTGACGGGCGGGCGGCTTTATCCCGTTAAAAATTGAGAAGTGAAAATATGTCAAAGAAATCCAATGTCTATCGTTCTTCAGCATGGGTGCAGGGCGACATCAGGCTGGCCGGCGCGCTGGACAGCCGCATGATAGGTCTGTTACGGGCTATCGACGCCACCGGCTCCATCAATCAGGCGGCCAAACAGGCCGGCCTGAGCTATAAAGGCGCCTGGCAGATGATAGAACGCGCCAACAATTTTTCGCCCAAAGTGCTTGTCAGCACCGCAACCGGCGGCGTCAACGGCGGCGGCACCAGCCTGACCAGCGCCGGGCGGGCCTTGCTGGAACTGTTTACCCGAATCGAACAGCAGCACAATGCCTTTTTGCAGAATGTCAATCAGATGCTGGAAGCAGACACTGAAATGCTGCTGCTGTTAAAACCTTTAACCATTAAAACCAGCGCCACCAACCAGTTGTTCGGAACCGTCTCCGCCATTCATTGCGGCGCGGTTAATGCCGAAGTCGCCGTGCAATTAAAAGGCGGCGAACAAATTGTGGCGTCTTTGGCCTTGACCGAACTGTCAGCGCTAGGGCTTGACCCAGGTCAGCCGGTACTAATGCTGATCAATAGCCCGGAAATCAGCCTGATGACCGATACCAGCGGCTTTCGGCTGTCCGCCCGCAACCATCTACAAGGCACGGTCATCCGCGTACATCAGGACGCAGTGGATTGCGAAGTGGCCATCCGCCTGCCGGGTGACGACAGCATAGTCGCCTCGCTTACCCGGATCAGCGCAGCCGCCCTGGATTTGAGACCGGGCGTGGCCGTTAACGCCATCTTTAAAAGCAACGCCGTGATGATTGCCGCCAACAACAATTAAATCCGCTCTGCCACCACCTTCAGGGTAGCGGATTGGCCTGCAAAAACCGATGAATTTTATCGGCCATGGCTCTGGCGGCGTGCTGACTGACTTTGTGATGATTGCCCTTGAGTTCAATATCAAAATTGGCGACCTGAGCGCGGTTTTTTACATTAACCAGATGCACCATTAAATAGGAATACAAAAAGCTGGGTTTGCTGTGCTGTCCGACCACCACCCAGTCCGCGCCAGCCTGTGCGCCCAAGTCGGCGGCCAGATCCCCAAAGCGAAACAGATAGCCGAATCCCGGATTGGCATCTGCCTGCTCCGCCGTGTCAACGGTAACGATTCGGTAATCGCCTGCCTGACTGAGCGCCGCCTCCAGCAAGGGGCGAAAGGATGCTGTGCGCTGCCGCTCCTGAATGGTATTGGGCAGACTGGTGATGTCGTTCAGCTCGAAATCCAGCACGGCAATGCCCGGCGCCGTCAGACCGATTCGACTGCACAACATCAGCGCCAGGCATACGACGGCAAGTTTTGGCTTATGCATGTTGCAACGCCTGTTCCAAACCTTGCATGCCTTCGGTCGATATGTCACGGATCAATACCGGCGGATTTGCCGAGCAATTTTCAGCGGGTCGCCAGCCTGTGCGCCACTTTTTTTCTTCTATCATGTGATTTATCTCCATCGCCATTGTCTGATTGCCGGATGAAGAATAGCGGATCGGCCATTTCCGGTAAACCGATGTTTGCCTGCGAAATCCGGGCAATTTGCCCGCTTGCCGGCAACCGGCTTCTCAGGCGGCAGATAAGGCGCTTAAAATAAGGCTGACCGATTTGACACAGACTCCGAGGAACCTCGGCCTTAGCGCGGCCGAATGGCTTCTCTCCAGCGCAGCCCAAGGTCTCAGCGAACGGTAGATCATTGCTTTACAAAAGCCTACGTTCGCACCAAGCTCGTTGAAGTGCGGTTTTTGAAGTTCCAGCAGATAATCAGAGACTGATCATGAATTTAAAATGGCATTTGCTGTACCGCATTACTTTTACCGGGATGTTTTGTCTGCTGACCTGTGTCGCTTATCTGCTTTATCAAACCGACCAGCAGGCCAGACTGCACAGCGTGGCGCTCGCCGAATCACTGCACAAACAGCTTGAATTCCAGTTGTTGCGCATCAATACCGGCATCGGACAAACCAACCCGTTCCCCGACTTTGAATTATGGAAACAGAACAACAATATCAGCGGCATATGCATTTCGTTCCAGCCGGCGGAGGGCGGCCATGGCCGCAGCCTGTGCAATGGCGAACAAATGGCTGACACGATTGTACCTGCCGGCTTTGAATATCTGTATAAATTGCTGTTCACACCCGGCGCGGCGATAACCCGTCCGGTCAGCTTCAATGGCCGCATTAAAGGCGTCGTGTCTGTCACGCCCAGTGCAACAATGGAAATAGCCAGCGCCTGGGAGCAAATTCAGGCCCTATCCGGGCTGTCGGTACTGACAATCGCATTTGTCTGTCTGCTGGTTTATCTGAATATCAGCCGCGCCTTGCGGCCTGCCGGCATCATCGTCGATGGTCTGGCCCGTATGCAGACCGGCAATCTGGACTGGCGACTGCCGGCTTTCGAGGTAAAAGAGTGGCGGCAAACCGCCGCTGCAATCAATCAACTGGCGGCATCCCAGCAATTGCTGCTGGATGAGCGGCAAAGACTGGCCGTCCGACTAATGCATTTGCAGGAAGATGAACGGCGTTTCTTATGCCGGGAATTGCATGATGAATTCGGTCAGTGTCTGGCGGCCATCAATGCTGTCGCAGCCTCCATCGCCCAAACGGCGCAGCAGCAGTGCCCTGATCTGATTCAGGAAGTCTCAACCATCCGTCGTATTACCCTGCATATGCTGCAAGCGGTACACGGTATGCTCGGCCGCCTGCGCCCGGCCGAGCTGGATGAGCTGGGTCTGGCCTCCAGTCTCGAATGCCTGATACGCGGCTGGCAAAGCCTGAAGCCTGCCGGCACGATCTATCGACTGACCATAAACGGCGATTGCGGCAGATTGCCGGAAGCAGCGGCCATGGCGCTCTACCGGATCACCCAAGAATGTCTGACCAATATCAGTAGACATGCCCGGGCGGCCAATGCGTCCGTCAGTCTGGATATTCACTGCGATGCGGCCTGCCTGACGGTAGCGGATGACGGGCTTGCCGACAGCCTGCCGTTCGCCGACCGGAATGGGGTGGGGCTGATCGGTATACGCGAACGTCTGGCGGCTCTGCATGGCGTCCTGGAGCTGACGATCGTTCAGCCGCACGGCCTGGCGGTCAAAATCCGGCTACCGCTTGCCGATACGCAGCCAGATTTATGAGCGAATCTGCAAGAATCGGGATTTTGCTGGTCGATGACCACGCGATCGTCCGCGAGGGTTACCGGGCGCTGCTGGCCAAACAGCCGGATCTGCAATTGCTGGCTGAGGCCGAGGAAGGCATGGAAGCTTATCGGCTGTTCAAGCAATGCGCGCCGGATGTGGTGGTGATGGATATTTCCATGCCGGGCATGGGCGGCCTGGAGCTGATTTCCCGCATCAAACAGCGTTGCGAACAGGCGCGAATTCTGGTGTTCAGCATGCATCAAAATCCGCTTTTCGCCTTGCAGGCCACCCGCGCCGGGGCGCTAGGCTACGTGACCAAAAGCAGTCCGCCGGAAGTATTGCTGCGGGCCATCCGCGAAGTGTACGGCCATAGACTCTATTTAAGCGATGACATTGCCCGATTGCTGGCGCTGGAAAAAATCGGCTCCGAAAGGCTGGCCCTGGAAACCCTGACCGCCAGGGAATTCGAAATTCTGCGGCTGCTGATCGAAGCGCACGGCACTGAGGAAATTGCCCAAATTCTGAGCATCAGCCCCAAAACCGTGTGCAATTGCCATTATCTGATCAAGCGCAAACTGGGGGTGACTAGCGATATCGAACTGACCCGGCTGGCGATCAGGCTGGATGTGTTAGGCGCTTAGCAAACGCATAGACACAGCCCCGCCTGCCCTGCGGCGGCATTCTGGCCGTTGGCCGCCGGCTGACTGGCTTACACGAACCTGCCGGCTTGTGTTTTCAGGCCGCCAGCATCAGTTCCGGCCCTCTGCCCATCAGCCCGTCCCTGCCGGTTTCGGCAAATTCGAGGATACTGGCCGCCGTTTGCGCATTGACGCCCAATTCCTGCAGGGATTCCGCCAGATGCGTCATGACGATATCGTAATGTTCGTCTTCCGGTAACAGCTTCATCAGATGGGAATGCCCCAGGCACATCAGGTTGATGGTGCGGATATCCCGGCCGCCGACTATATCCAGCAGAAAGGAAAAATCCCGGCCGGTAACCAGACTGGGTTTAGCGTTGGTTCTGGCGAAGGCGACTGTGAAGTATTCATCCAGCAGATCCGATATTTCGGCCTCCGACGGCCGTGGGTCGGCCAGCAGGGCATTGATATAGCATTTCAGCGCCGCGGTCTGATCGGCCACCGGGCGGGTAAAGAAGAAGCGGTTGATTCGGTAGTCATCCAGCATCTTGTCATAAAGCCTATCCACCAGACTGGCTATCAGGGCTGTATCGCTAAGGTGCAGGCGGCTGCCTGTTCTTTGGGTAACAACGGTTGTATTCATTATTATTCTCCTGCCATTGTCATGTCGGAGTGTGTCAGTCTGCCTGCCTTTTTGGATTTGTCAAATTAATCTGAAAAATAACCATTCAACTTTTTTACGCTAAAGGACGGCGGCGCCTGAGCGAGTCCGTTCTTCCCTTAACGGACTCTGGCTGGATCGGCTCAACCCGGTGACAGGATCGATTAAACGCCTTTGGTTATCTGTTCTGGAAAAACTTTTCCAGCGCCTCGGCTCTGTCCGCCGCCACTTTTTGGGCATGCGGCCGACTTTCGACCAGCTTGATATAAGCGTCTATGCCGGGAATATGGGCGGCGACCAGATTTTCTCCATACAGATTCCCGGTGGCAAGTGCCACCAGTTGCAGGTGCGGCCAGGCAACGATATCGGCCATGCCAAATTGCCCGCCCAGGGCGTAAGGCGTCAGTTTTAACAGCCTGGACAAACCTTTAAGACCGGTTTCCAGTTTGGTTTTGACCTCATCCTTGACTTCATCGCAGACTTTTCCGCCGAAAATGGCTTCCGAATAAATTCTGCGGGCAACCTGCTCCACATTAAGTTCGATGTGCTGGATAAATTCCCGGACTTTCGCCCGCTCGAAGGCATTGGCCGGATAAAGCGGATTGGCCGGATAGACATCTTCCAGATATTCTATAATTGCCTGCGACTCCGACAAATAACCGTCGGCTGTCTTGATAAACGGGATTTTTCCAAGTGGCGAGCGTTCCAGTATGGCGGCTTCCTGACTGGGCACGGTCGGTACTTCGTTAAATTCGATGCCTTTTTCCAGCAAAACCAGCCTGACTTTGTTGTAATAGTTACTGATTGCAAAACCGTATAGCGTGATCATTACCTTATCTCCAAAAAATGAAAAAGCCAAAAAGACAGACAGACCTGTCTATTTACATAGTACAGACTGTTCTGTATAGTTGCAATTTATTTTTAGACCGTTCATGACCCGTAATCTCCGAGAACACATTCTGCAAACCGCTTCCGGGCTGTTTTACAGCCAGGGCATTAAGGCCACCGGCATCGATACCATCGTTAAAGCCAGCGGCGTCGCCAAAATGAGTTTATACAAGTATTTTCCCTCCAAGGACGATCTGGTCGTGGCGCATTTGCAGCGTAGCAAGGAAGTTATGTTATCCTTCATCAACTGCGGCATTGCAGGCGAAGACAAGACGGCGGAGCAAAAACTGCTAGCCGTTTTTGATGTGTTTGCAGAAATCCTGGCCAATCCTGAATTTCGCGGCTGCCCTTTTATCAATGCCTCTGCCGAATTTGCAGACGCCCCGGCGCCTGTTCGGCAGGCTGTCGCCAATTTTTCCGAAGCCTTGCACAAACTGCTGGCAGATCTGGCTTTACAGGCGGGGATTGCTGATGCGCAACAGCTTGCCAGACAACTATCCATGCTGATTACCGGCGCCGTCGTAAGTAAGCAGATAGAAAAACAGCCTGATACAATGCGCACCGCTTATATAGCGGCGAAAATTCTGATTGAACAGGGAGCAAAAACCAGGATTTAGTGTGGTTTTCTAGGTTCCCATGCTTCATGCGTTCCCTTAATAGGGTCATGCGGCGCAATACGGATACTATTGCGCCGCATGTTCGAAGTCTTTCTCAACCACTCGGCAACTGTTTTGCCAATAAAGTGAGCGGATGAATGAGTTTGTGCTGTTCACTGCTAAGGTAAGCCGCACAGCCATAATTGCTACTGACTATGTAATCGGCTTGAGCGGCGCTGATGACCTGCTGCTTTAGCGCTTTTAGCTGGGCGGCATTCTCCGGATGGCTCAACATATAACTGCCGCCCGCGCCACAGCAAAGCTGATTATCCGCCAGCGCGGCAACACTGACTTGCGGAATTTTCTGCAACAGACTGTAGACATTTTGCTGACTTTTTAAGACATTGCGCTGACTGCAAGGCTCGTGCACGGCTATATGGATACTGGCTGGCAGCAATTGCAGATCAGCGGGCCAATGTTCCAGTAAAAATTGGCTTATATCTTTTTGGTTTAGCCTAAACCTTAGTGCGGCTTCCACATCATCGCTTTGATATTCGCTCAACATGGCTCCGCAGCCGCTGGCGGTATGTAAAACCGCATCGACTTCCAAGGCATTAAAAACCTGAATATTGTTATTTATCAAGGTGGTTGCAGACTGCCCATTATGTTGATGAATAGCCCCGCAACAGCCTTGTTCCGGCGGGACTAGCACTTCAAAACCAATTGCATTCAACAGGCGGATGCTATCTGAAAGAGTCGCCCTGTCGAAATGTTCGGCCAGACAGCCGGTAAACAAAGCTACCCGCCCACAACAGCCTGCTTTTGGCGGATAACTGTTTGCCAAAGGCCGAATTGACGGTTCGCTCAACAAGGCTTCCGCCTGGGCCAACCCGGTTTTATGCAGCAGCCCTGATTTGCGCAATCGTTTTTGCAAGCCGGATTTAAGATAGGCCAACAGCAAGGGCATGATACCGGCCAGCCAGCGTTTGTTGGCAATTAACCAAAATGCCAGTCGCGCCAACCGGCGAGGCTGGTTTTGCAGTTTGCTTTGCGCCTGATCATATAACTGGCCATAGGTCATGTGGCTGGGGCAAATTACTTCGCATGCCCGGCATTGCAGGCAGTTTTGCAGATGCCTCTGTTCCTCTGCCGTGATCGGCTGATTTTCCACCAGCAGCTTGCTGAGGATACGGATACGCCGGCGCGGGGTTTCCGCCTCGATCTGAAACAGCCTAAAGGTCGGACAGCCGCCGACGCACATACCGCAGTTCAGACAATCCCGGGCTTCCGGAATATACGGGCCGCCACCGGCCGCGACGTCTTCCGTCTGGCCGTTAAAATCCATATCCATGAAGTCAAACATATCAACCCTCCATAACCTTGACATAAGCGCGGCGCAACAGCTCCATTTCCGCCGGCGGCCGGCCACGTAATTCCGGCAGGGTTCTCAGCGTGCAATTCCGGCTGGACATCAGCCTGTGCGGCGGATCCAGCAGCTTGAACCGGGCCATATGGACGGTAATAATGCCGCCCGGTGCATCGATTTGCTGGGTAAATCCGGGTTCTACGGCCAGCAAATCGTTATCGAACTGCAAAATTCGGTTAACGGCATTCAGCAGCGTAGCCGGATGAATGCTGATTTTAATGGCTTCCGTTTCGTCCTCTTCCAGGGGACTGGATAAGGGAGGCAGGGGATGCGGAAAGCAGACGCTGCCGTTGGCTTGCTGGCCGAACAGGGTCAACGCGCTAATGTCGCCCTTGTAGTAAAGCAGCAAACGATGGCGGGCAAATTCGCTAAAGGGCAGCATATGCCTTAATTTAGAGTGTAGGCCGAACCGTGACTGTCCCACAGCGGTTTATAACTGCCATCCAGACACGACAGGCGGTTGCCGACCTGTTCCAGCAACGCATAATCCGGAAACCGTTTGCTGTTGCCTGCGGCGTACCAGGCGTCCATTTCCGTCTTCAACCTGACGCGCTCCGCAGCGCAATCGGCAATCTGCTGTTTTAGCCAAGCCATGCTATTTAGCGGCGTTAATTCCGCAATGCGGTAGCGTAGCGCCCTGCCGAATATACGTACTCCGCCGCCTTGCGCCACTGTCTGCTGCAGGTCGGCGTCGTCGATGACTTCCACGCCGGCCAGATAATCGACGCCAAACTCGTGCAACTGCGGCAGCCAGGGCGTCGTCGGCCCCATCAGCACCGTTTTGGCATGGGCGGACAATTCGGCCAGCCTGGGAAAGGTTTTATTGGTGATGGCGCTGGCTGTGATGAACACCCAGTCGGCCTGCGGCAGCAAAAATTCACTGGCCGCGTCCGGTAAATCGCCATCCTGCATCTGTCGCTCCAGAATGGTGAGCCGCATCTGTTGCTGGTAACGCTCTATGCCGGGATAGCGGCCAATGACGACCACATTTTTATCCTGTAATTGCGGCAAAAAATAGTCGAATACCGCCAGATTGGGGAATTCATGACCGTTTTCCAGCGCCAGCGAGGCCGGTAATGGCCGACTGTTGATGCAGCTATTGATGGCGGCCATGGCCACGGTGGCTTTATAAGGCTCCCATTCCAGAATCCAGGCGGCGACATCGGTAATGGCTTTGCCGCCGAGTTCGCCCGACCAGGGCAGCGTGCGGGTGGCGATGCCGGGACTCATGGCCAGACCAATGCCGTGGTTACTGTTCCGGCATAGCGTCCAGACCATGCCTATCGTCAGGCTGTCTACCCGGGCATTGCTGCTGCAATAATCCAGCAGCAATTCGTAGAGTCGTTTGGGGTTGTTCATGTTACCGTTGACTGCGGGATTTCCAGTAATTTGGCTTCTGTTCTGATGTCGTCCGGTTTACCCCAGGCATTGATGGCTTCTACAAACCATTGTTTTTTGCCGGGATGGGGTTGCACTATATCGTATTCGGCGTAAAAACCGCCTTCGCAATTGAATTTGATCTGGCCGATCCGCTGCTGGTTGGCGTCGTACCAGAAGCCGGTCAAATCCTGGCTTTGGGTGTACGGATCGGTGACCAGACTAAACACTGCATTCTCGAATTGCGGCGCTTTCAAGCCCAGGCTTTCCGGAAAACCCAGTCTGGCGATGCTTTTGGCTATGCCTTCGCATATTGCCTGACCAAATGCCCGCCTGGCTTCGATATGCTGCGCGATGTCGCTATTGACTGTCATACTTTAATCCTCTTTTAATGCCTGCGCCAGTTGCATGATCACCGAACTGCCGATGCGGTCTTCCGGATCCAGCACCCGCAGCAAGTCCAGTATCGTTTGCGATTCTTCGACCTGCTGCCGGCGCAATTTGATAAATGCCAGCGCTTTTAATGTGTACAAATAGAACAGAGTAATATCGCTGGCGTACATATCCCATTTTTCCGGTTCGGCCGCCAGTTGACGATAATCGTCTGGAAAGAGGCCCTGACTCGAAGCCGCGGCCAGCCCGGTCATGACCTCTCTTTCCGCTTCCTGCAAACGGCCCTGATAAAAATAAAACTTGTACAGGGCAAAATGAGTTTGCAAACAGGCGCCGTCCAGCGCCTGCGCCTGCTTGAACAACTGTTCCGCCCTTGGCCTGTCGACATGATTCGCCACCACTGCCGCTTGCAACAGGTTGTTGACAGCCTCCGGAATATCGAGGCTGAACAGCACCCGCTCTTCGAGCAAGGCCGGCTGCGCCATGCCTACCAGACCTCCGCCGGTACTTTAAGGGCTTCGACAGGCGCACCGCCCAGCAAATGCTGATCGATGATGGTCTTGACATCGGCCTTGCCCACCCGTCCGTACATGACGCCTTCCGGATAGACCAGCACACTGGGCCCCATCATGCAAGGCCCCATGCAACCGGTGTTGGTCAGGGCGATCCTGTCGAACAGATTGCGGTTCTGAATTTCGTTCATGAATTCATTCATCACTTCCGCGCAGCCACTGGCGGCGCAGGAACCGCGCGGATGGCCTTCCGGACGGTTCTGGGTACAGACGAATACGTGTTTCTCAGGTCTAGGCATGGTTTTCTCCTTGGTTCAAAAACTATTTGTATTGGTCTGATTGCGTACAGGCGGCCATCGCTCGCCTGTCCTAAAATATGCGCACAATAGCGCAGTCATTGGCTATACCAGGCGCGCAAAACCATCCGCCCCGCTGCACGACTCCCCAAAGAGCGCTGCTACAGGCGATAGAAGATGCCGCGCATCCGGTAATCAGGCCGCCAATTTGTGTTCGTGGGTAAAGCAGTCTTTTGGACAAACTTTGGAACAGGCTTCGCAACCTATGCAGTCCGCGGCATTTTTTAAGGTCATGACCTGACTGTTATCGTCATCGTCCTCAAAATCGCCATAACCGTCGCCAAAGTCTTCGGCTGCCAGCACATCGTCCTTATCGACCAGATCGAAGACGTCACGCGGACAGACTTTAAAACAGCGACCACAGCCTATGCAGGTGCGGGGGTTGAGATTGGTGACATAAGCGGGCGTCCAGACTGTGCCGCCAAATGTGGTACCGGTTACAAATTCACTCATGTCGACTCCTTACGCTACTTCGCCGCTGGCGGCCAGGAATTTTTTGTTGGCTTCGTCCCAGGCGGCGCAGGCGTCATAGGTTGCCTGGGCGATACCCGGTAGTTCGGCATACGCATCCGGCAGACGGTCTTCAATCAGGTCATGCAGTTCCATGGCCTTTTCGCTAGCCAGACGTTTGTTCTTTTTGACTTCTTTTTCCAGTTTTTTAAGTTCTTCATCAGTCATGCTCGGACTCCTCAGGCTTCCGCTACTTCTCTATATTGTTCGATCAGCGCGACGCCCTTGTTGATGGCCTGCTCGGATTTTTCCACCATGTCTTCCAGGCTCGGGAAACCCCAACGGTGCACATCGCGCAAAATCTTGTCCACGACAATCAGCTTGCCGACCAATACGAATGCCCGGCCAAAGCCTTCATGGCTGATGTTGATAACCGGTACGGCCAGCAACTGGGTGCGTTTTTCGATCAGGGTAGCCAGACTGTTGTAATAGGCTTTGACGCGGGCTAGCGTAATTTCATCTGGATCGCCGACTATCGGGATTTCGCGTTTACGTTCCTTGGTCAGAATCACCGGGTCGATGATTTTTTCCGCCGACCAGCCGTCGTAGGTATCGTAAGTATCTATTGCCCGAAGTTGCTTGAGCATTTCGACGACAATTTCCGAGGTCATATAAGGGTCGCCAGCTTCGATGACGAGTGCTGCTTGATTCATGGGTTATCTCCATTGTAGATTTTTATTGGGATACAGCCGGTTCAGCGGCTGATCGGGTTTAGCAGGTAATAATCTGTTTATATTTGTAACCATTCACGCCAGGGGCCTTATTCCTGCCAGCCGTCGTTTTCCATTTCGTCAAAACGACTGGAATCCGGGCCTTTGTTCTGATTGATGGCTTTGGCCAGCCAACTGGACGGCCCCGATCTCATTTCGTTTTGCAAATCGGTAATCAGGTGCTGTATGGTGCAGCCTTCGTGCACCTTGATAGGCTGTATGCCCTGAGCGACGATCTGTTTCACCGCGGAAGCGCCGATTGCCTGACAGTAAACGGCCGCGCAGCCTTCCAGCAACTGGATTTTTACCGACAATTTGTCTTCATTGCCGTCCTGGGCCAGTTCGCCGAATTGGGCGGCTTCCAGCATCTCGAATTTTTCCGGGTCTACCGCATAGACGGCGAAAGAGCGGGCAGAACCGAAATGCTGGTTGACATGCTGCATGTCGGTGGTTGCAAATGCGACTTTAATTGCAGTTTCCATAAGCATTCTCTGTTCGTTTGGGTGTACAACGTACATACGGCGAGTTAGTGACATGACGGCGAGCAGGCTTTTCGTTCGGTTTCGGGTTTTTGGGCATAAGGCGAGTGGTAAACCTCTATTTCTTCGTGAGCGTGGTTGATCACCAGATTGGCCAGATCGAACAGCGTCTGCCGCGTCCCCCGGTAACCTATCCAGGTTTTCTGGTAACCGCCAATGATGTCGTATAAAGGAAAACCGGCGCGCAGGATGGGCACGCCCAGCCGTTCCGCACTGGCCACGGCGTGGGAATTGCCTATCAGCAATTGCGCCTTGTACTCTTTGGCCATCAGCTCCAGATCTTCCAGATCGCCGATTTTGATGCTTTTCACCGGCGCGGTGCTCAGCACAGGGGTATTGCCGGCGCTAATCGCCGCCACGACTTCGGCCCCCATGCCCTTGACCAGATGAATGAAGGCATTCAGTTGATCGGGGTCGGCGGCGATGGCGACTCTGAGCTGGCCGAGCATGAAATGCGTATCCAGCATGGCGTCCTGCAACTGCGCGCGTTGCCGCTCTATGATGGGCGGCACTGGCTGTTCGCTGATTTCCGCCAAAGCCATCACCAGCGCATCATTGGCCTGCAAACCGTACAGATGGTCGAAATAAAGGCTGGGCACGCCGGTTCTTTCCTGCAACAGTTCACCCGCCTGCCGCAAGGATGCGCCGATCACTAGCGTGGCTTTGGCTTCGCCCAGTGTATAGATCTCGGAAATCGGCGTACCGCCGATGGTGACCGGCGAGAATTCATCTTCCGTCAGACTGCCGTCCAGCGATTCGGAAATATCCGGCACCAGTAGCGGACGCAGATTGAATAATTCAATCAGTCCGCGCAACGCCTCCAGATCGCCCGGGGTCAGCATTGGGCTGACCAGCACATTAACCTGCCGCTGCCGGTTGCCGGGCCGGGTGCCTGCCGTTTCGGCGGCCGGCACCAGCGCCTTGATGAGTTCGTAAATGGCCGCGGCATAACCGGTTTCGACACAACCGGTAAAATCCGGGGTATTGACGGCCACCACGGCAATGTGCGCGTATTCCGGATATCTTTCCCTAAACTCACGGACATTGCGATGCACGTCGGCACCCTGAGTCTCAGCCAGACCGGTGGTCATCACCATAATCAGGGCCGGGCCGGATTTTTCGGCAATGGCCTTGATGCCTTCGATGACGTTTTCATCCGCCCCCAGCACCGAACTGGCCTGATCCATGGCTGTGGTTTGCAAGGGAATCGGCTCCCGGAAATGTCGGACAAAGAAAACTTTGGCGAACGCGGTACAGCCTTGCGAACCGTGCAGCATGGGCATGGCCCGATCAAAACCCAGACAGGCCAACGAACCGCCCATGGGCTGGCTGGCTTTCAGCGGATTGACCGACATCGCCTTGTTGCGTTTCAGTATCTCCGCCATGATCAGGCCGCCTGTGATTGTCTGGATTCGGTAAGCTCGGCCGTTTCCGTTACCTTTACCAGACCCGCCTTCCAGGGCGCAGTGGCGCGAACGGAGGACCAGACCGGGCTTTCGAGCGTCAGGGCCAGTTGCCTGACCAGTTCCAGCATGCCTTGGTAGCCTTCGTAGCCGAATTCCCGCTCCTGATTGATGTCCAAAAACGGAATGCGCGCCTTCAGAGCGGTATACATATTACGACCGCCAGCAATCAGAATATCGGCCTTGTAGTCACGAACCACTTTCAGCAAGGCTTTGGGGCTGCCGTCTTCTATCATCAGCGTGTCTTCGCCCATCAGTTCGCGAATTCTAGCCTTGTCTTCCTCGGTCGATTTCTTGGTGCCTGTCGCCACCACCACCATGCCCAGATCCTGCAGAGCTGAAATCACCGACCAGCTTTTCACGCCGCCGGTAAACAGCAACACCCGCTTGCCGTGCAGCCGTTCCTTCCAGGGGGCTAGCGCATCGCGGATGCGGGCTTCTTCCCGGGCGACAATGGCTTCGGTACGGCTGATCAGGTCTGGGTCGTCTATCACTCTGGCAAAATCACGTAGCGCCTGACTGGTATCGGTAATGCCGTAGAAACTGCCTTCGAACCACGGCGTGCCGTATTTTTGCTGAAGCTTCCTGGCCACGTTGACCATGGCTTTGGAGCAGACCATCATATTGACTTCCGCCTTGTGCATGGTCTGCACTTCGCGGAAACGGGCGTCGCCAGACAGGGTGCACAACACTCTTAACCCCATTTCGTCCAGCAGAGGCAGGACATGCCAGAATTCACCGGCGATATTGTATTCGCCGACCAGATTCACATCGTGCACCCTGATGCCGGGCCGTTCTGTGCCAGGCGGCAAGGGGTCGGGGTCGCGGGTGCCGATGACATGATTGACCATCGCATCGCCGGCTATACGATTGCCCAAGTTTTTTGTGCCGTAAAAGCCGGCGCAATCGATAGGCACCACCGGCACATTCCAGCGTTCGCTGGCCGATTTGCAAGTAGCGTTGATGTCATCCCCGACCAGGGCCGGCACGCAGGTGTTGTAAATAAAGACCGCGGGCGGGTTAAAACTGTCTATGGCCTGCTTAATAGAGTGGAACAGCCGCTTTTCGCTACGGCCCATGACCACATCCTGTTCGGTCAGATCGGTGGTCATGCCGGTGCGGTACAGCTCTGAACCCGAGGAACGGGTGCCGCGGTTATCCCAGGAGCTACCGGCGCAGGCGATAGGCCCATGGACGATATGCGCCACATCCGCTATCGGCAGCAGGGCTATCTGCGCACCGTCGAATGCGCAGCCGCCCGCCGCCGAACCGGGTTTGGGTTTAGCGCAGCCGGATTTTTCCTTCTTGTTGTGCTCGCAAGCCGGTTCGTCTAACAGTTCTGCAATATCTTTGGTGGATTTCATAGGAACACCTCTCTGTTTGCTTAAAACAATGCAACCGGTGTGCCATTTATTAAGATACTGATTTTTAAATATTTCTATGCGCGTTTGAATGTAGCAAATGCTACAAATGACTTTTAAGGCGGGACTGGGGCGCTACAATTAAGCGCGGCGCAACCAATGACTGAAACCAGCCACAAGCCGATCACTTCGACTTTGCTCAGGCTATATAAAATGCAAGTTTTGGTTGTGGCAAGGCGAGTTGGAGATACGCGGCTTGCATGCTTTTTCCAACCAACCGGAAAGGTATATTCACTTAACCGCCGGATTGAACCAAAACCACCCTGTTTGTGTGAGTAAAATAACAGTCCTTACAAAAAATGTTGTTAATCCGACCAGCTCAAAGACGGCGAAAACAAAATATTTTAATCCTAAAACAACATGTTACAGACAAAACAAACTTTGGCACGGCCATTGCAACACTCTTGATGCACTAAACTCAAACGCACGTTCAAGAGGAGAAAAATCATGGCATTACGTCAATGCGCTATATACGGTAAAGGTGGTATCGGTAAATCGACCACTACCCAAAATCTTGTTGCTGCTCTGGCAGAAATGGGTAAAAAAGTAATGATTGTCGGTTGCGATCCTAAAGCCGACTCTACACGTTTAATTCTACATGCAAAAGCCCAAAATTCAATCATGCAAATGGCTGCTGATGCGGGCAGCGTTGAAGATTTGGAACTGGAAGATGTATTGAAAGTCGGTTACGGCGATGTTAAATGCGTCGAATCCGGCGGCCCAGAGCCCGGAGTAGGCTGCGCAGGCCGTGGTGTTATCACCGCCATCAACTTCCTGGAAGAAGAAGGCGCTTACACCGATGATCTGGACTTCGTGTTCTACGACGTACTGGGTGACGTTGTGTGCGGCGGTTTCGCGATGCCTATCCGCGAAAACAAAGCTCAAGAAATCTACATCGTTTGCTCCGGCGAAATGATGGCGATGTACGCAGCAAACAACATTGCCAAAGGCATCGTTAAATACGCTAACTCCGGCAGCGTTCGTCTGGCTGGTCTGATTTGCAACTCACGTCAAACAGCTCGTGAAGACGAACTGATCATGGAGTTGGCAAAACAGATGGGCACCACCATGATCCATTTCGTACCACGCGACAATGTTGTGCAACGCGCTGAAATTCGCCGCATGACCGTTATCGAGTACGAACCAACTGCAAAACAGGCTGACGAATATCGCGCCTTGGCTCAGAAAATTTTTCACAACAAAAACCTGGTTATTCCTACCCCGATCACCATGGATCAACTGGAAGACCTGTTGATGAATTTCGGCATCATGGAAGCCGAAGACGAAAGCGTCATCGGCAAAAAAGCAATCGAAGCTTAATATCGGAAGTACATGGTGGGCATGTTTCATGTCCACCATTCACCTTACTTTTTCCTAAATCTGGTTTAGTCGGGAGATTACCCGCGACCACAGGAGGATAACATCATGGCTGCCATGACAAGAGAAGAGACCGAAGCGCTGATTCAGGAAGTGCTGGAGATCTATCCCGAAAAATCAAGAAAAGATCGCGCCAAACATTTGGCGATTAACGATCAAAGTTTGGAGAAATCCAATAAATGCATTACTTCCAACCGTAAATCCCTGCCAGGCGTGATGACCATCCGTGGTTGCGCATACGCTGGCTCCAAAGGGGTGGTATGGGGCCCTATCAAGGACATGATCCATATTTCGCACGGCCCTGTTGGTTGCGGACAATATTCTCGCGCCGGCCGTCGTAACTATTATGTTGGCACCACAGGTGTCAATACCTTCGGCACCATGAACTTTACTTCTGATTTTACAGAAAAAGATATCGTTTTCGGCGGCGATAAAAAACTTGCCAAGCTGATAGACGAAATCGAAGTATTGTTCCCGCTGAACAAAGGTATTTCCGTCCAATCGGAATGCCCAATCGGTTTGATCGGTGACGACATCGAAGCCGTTTCCAAACAAAAAACCAAAGAACACGGCAAAACCATTGTGCCTGTTCGTTGCGAAGGTTTCCGTGGCGTATCGCAGTCTCTGGGTCACCATATCGCCAATGACGCGATTCGCGACTGGGTGCTGGACAAACGTGACGGCGACGACAGCTTCCCGACCACACCTTATGACGTGGCGGTAATCGGCGACTACAACATCGGCGGCGACGCCTGGGCTTCCCGTACGCTGCTGGAAGAAATGGGCTTGCGCGTGGTTGCACAATGGTCCGGCGACGGCACCATCGCTGAAATCGAAAACACCCCGAAAGTTAAATTGAACCTGATTCACTGCTATCGTTCAATGAACTATATTGCCCGACACATGGAAGAAAAATACAGCATCCCCTGGATCGAGTACAACTTCTTCGGCCCGACCAAGATTGCCGAATCATTGCGCCGCATCGCCTCCTATTTTGATGAAACCATCAAAGAAGGCGCGGAACGCGTGATTGCCCGTTACGAATCCGAATACAACGCAGTGATTGCCAAATACAAACCACGTCTGGAAGGCAAACGCGTCATGCTGTATATCGGCGGCCTGCGTCCACGCCACGTCATCGGCGCTTATGAAGACCTGGGCATGGAAGTGGTCGGCACCGGCTACGAATTCGGCCATAACGACGACTATGACCGCACCATCAAGGAAATGGGTAACGCCACCCTGCTTTATGATGATGTCACCGGCTATGAGTTTGAAGAGTTCGTGAAAAAAGTTCAGCCTGATTTGGTCGGCTCCGGCGTTAAAGAAAAATATATTTTCCAAAAAATGGGCGTGCCTTTCAGACAGATGCACTCCTGGGATTATTCCGGCCCTTATCATGGTTATGACGGTTTCGCCATTTTCGCCCGCGACATGGATATGACCATCAACAACCCTTGCTGGAAAAATATCAAGGCGCCGTGGAAAACCGAAACCACAAGCGCTGAACCAGAAAAGGCGGTCGCCTAAGCGAACGCCTGACACCGGAGTCACCACTGTATGACCCGGTGTGCTAACCGTAATATAGCCCGGGTTGTTTAGCGCAGCCCGGGATTATGCCTTTCCTTATTACGCAGTCCACAGATTAGTGGCGCGTCAGGAGATTATCATGAGCCAACAAGTCGACAATATACAACCCAGCTATCCTCTATTTCGTAATGACGAATACAAGGACAGTCTGACAAACAAACGCGAAAACTATGAAGAACGCCACCCGCAGGACACGATAGACGAAGTTTTTCAATGGACAACTACCACTGAATATCAGGAGTTGAACTTTAATCGCGAAGCGTTAACCGTCAACCCTGCTAAAGCCTGCCAGCCTCTGGGCGCGGTACTGTGCGCATTGGGCTTTGAAAAAACCATGCCTTATGTTCATGGTTCACAAGGTTGCGTCGCCTATTTCCGCACCTATTTCAACCGTCATTTCAAAGAGCCTATCTCCTGCGTGTCAGATTCCATGACCGAAGATGCGGCGGTTTTCGGTGGACAGAAAAACATGTTCTCCGGTTTGGAAAACGCCAAAGCGCTATACAAACCCACCATGATTGCGGTATCGACTACCTGCATGGCCGAAGTGATTGGCGACGACTTGAACGCTTTTATCAATAATGCCAAAAAAGAAGGCTATATTGATCAGGAATACCCTGTGCCTTATGCCCACACCCCTAGCTTTGTGGGTAGCCATACTACCGGCTGGGATAACATGTTTGAAGGCATTATCCGTTACTTTACCCTGAATCACATGGAGGGCAAAGAAGTCGGCTCTAACGGCAAAATCAATTTTGTACCCGGCTTTGAAACCTATCTGGGCAACTTCCGGGTTATTAACCGGATGATGAAAGAAATGGGCGTAGACGCCACCATGCTCAGTGATCCAACCGAAGTACTTGATACTCCGGCTGATGGTGAATTTCGGATGTATTCCGGCGGCACCACCATAGACGAAATAAAAGATGCGCCTAACGCTATCAACACCATCATGCTGCAACCCTGGCAACTGGAAAAAACCAAAAAATATTTGGAAGGTACCTGGAAACATACTCCGCCAAAACTTGAAATCCCCATGGGTCTGGAATGGACCGACAAACTGCTGATGTCGGTTTCGGAAATCACCGGCAAGCCCATTCCTCGCTCACTGGAAGTGGAGCGCGGCCGTTTCGTCGACATGATCACAGACTCTCACGCTTGGTTGCACGGCAAAAAATTCGCGCTGTATGGCGATGCCGATTTTGCGCTGGGCATGACAAAATTCCTGCTGGAACTGGGTGTAGAAGTCACCGATGTGCTGGTTAACCATGCCAACAAACGTTACAAAAAAGCGGTTGAAGAAGTGCTAAAAGCTTCACCTTATGGACAGGAATCTACTGTACATATTGGTAAAGACTTATGGCATTTCCGCTCTTTGATGTTCACCAATAAACCGGACTTCATGATCGGCAACTCATATGGCAAATTCATCCAGCGCGACACCCTGTACAAAGGCGACGCCTACGAAGTGCCACTGATCCGCATCGGCTTCCCGATCTTTGACCGTCACCATTTACACCGCATGACGACCCTGGGTTACGAAGGCGGCATGTACATGCTGACCACCCTGGTCAATGCAGTGCTGGAACAACTGGATAAAGATACCAGAGGCATGGGCACCACAGACTACAACTACGACCTGATTCGCTAATAGTTGTAATCGGATAGGGCGGATACCCAGTACCCGCCCTATATTTTATTGTTTGGAGAAATGCTATTATGCCTAGCGTCATGCTAAGAAAACGTGAAGACGGCAAACTGCTGTTTTACGTCGCCAAAAAAGATCTGGAAGAAACTATCGAATCCCTTGAATTCGATAGCCCCGACAAATGGGGGGGTGAAGTAGTATTGGGAGACGGTTCGCGTTATTATTTCGACATCCTGGATGCTCCACCTAAAATTCCGCTTACCCTACAAGCAAAACGTTTATAAAAAGGAGGCCACTATGGCTCTATATATTGTTGCTGCAGAATGCATTTCTTGCGGCGATTGTTTACCTGTCTGCCCTACCGATTCCATCAAGGAAGGGCCAGTAGTTTTCGAAATCAACAAAAAAACCTGTACTGAATGTAACGGCGATTTTGATGTACCGCAATGCGTCAAAGTCTGCCCAATCGATAATTGTATTTTACCCTTGGTAGCTTAATACAGGAATGGGAAGCGTGCTCTCCCCATCCATACAGTCAGTTTCACGCGGGTAAAATTAGCGGAATATTCCGCCAGCCGGAATATTCCCTATCCGCTGATGGCGTCAAGTTGGTTAGGAACAGGAATTAACATAATGATTACCCCCGAAAAACTGCAGGCCGTAGCTGCCCGTATAGCCGGACAGCCGCTAAACGAAGTCGTCATCTCCAATCTGAGAGCTGAATATCCGGAGGTTCATTTCACCTACTGCATGGAAGATGACATACCCAATAATGAACCGTTGCTGGAGCATGAAGATTTTAATCTCTATCTGGTGGATGGTCGTGAACATTGCCTTTGTCTGACCAACAATTTCGAACACGCTACCGGTATCGTCGTCGCTGAAGTCATTCACGATTGAAGGCATCCGGGTATGTCTGGCCTGCAAAGTCCTGTTACGCTGCCTGTCGCCGATTGCAGTCTTTGCCCGTTTCGCAGTAAAACGCTGCTAATGGGCCGCTGCATGCCCGGAGACATTTGCATCTTCATTGAAAGCGGCCGGCAGATCGACCGCTTTTTCCGTATGAATCCCGCCTATGCAGTCCATTTTCTACAAGATAAATTCTGGGAAAGGCGTGCTATCGCCGTCCGTTATGCGCCGCTTGCTTTTTTACCGGCCCTGATCGCGGATGAGGACGAAGTTGTCAGACGCGCCGTGGCTTTCCGCCTGCCGGCATTGCAACTGCATTGCCTGCTCGACGATCCTGATCGTGAGGTGCGCATGACCGTTGCCGAGCGCATCGATTTACAATTTCTGGAACGCCTGGCGGACGACGCAGATTATATCGTCCGCCTGACTGTAGCCAAACGCCTGCCGGCCGGACGTTTGTTCCGCTTCATCCAGGATGAGGAACTACAGGTGCGTAAACGTGTCGCCGAACGCCTGCCGGAAATCAGTCTGGGCCTGATGGCCACGGATGCCTCGGCCGATGTTCGGCGCATCATCGCCGAACGTATGGCGGCTGAAGATGCCGTGCAGTTACTTGACGACAGTGACTGGGTAGTCCGCTACACTGCGGCTGCCAAGGTCAATCCCGCGCACTTGCCACCCCTGCATAACGATCCGGAACCCGATGTGCGCGATCTGGTATTGCAGCGCCTGAACTCAATAACAATAAAGGATGACAAAAATGACTGAGCCGCAACTCAATCTGGCCGGGCAACAAATTACCGCCTGCTGTAAAAAAATCATTCCTGGTCAAAACGATGATCTGTTACTGGACAAATTACAGACTCTAGTGCCCGACTATCCGGTTTATCTGGCTTATACCGGCGATGAATGGTATCGCCTGGGCGGCATTGTCGATATGAACGGCGTGCATATCGGCCGCGATCTGATTGAGTGGGTAGAGCGTACGTTTCTGGAATGCGGGCAGAATTTACACACCCTGATCGACCATGCCATCGAGCAAAAATTGATTGCGACCAAACAGACCGGCAAAACCTTGTGTTTTGTTGTCCAGACTGGCCAGCGCGCAGAGGATTTCACCTTAATCGAAATCGACAAGACCCATGAAGTGACCGACCGAATGCTGGTGGATGAAAACAACCCGCCCGAGGATCTTGAAGAGCTGATTGATCCGTTAAAACCCTATTGCATCGAAAGCACGGGCTTGGGGCATTCGCGCTACACATACCGGCGGAAAACCGACGTCAGGCTGTTCATGGAAGTTATCAATGAACATTATCCGGTCGAACACCCGGTACAACGCTTCATGGATGACTGGAACCGCAGCAGCGCCGGACAAAAATTCCGCATGTCCGAAGACTGGATCATCCGCCCTTACCGGCATACTGGCCGCTTTGGGGAACAGATCGTAAACGTCGAAATTATCAATACCCATAAAACCAATCTGCCGCATCTGGAAGATTTTGCTGGCAAAAAAGGCAGTGCGCTGAGCAATATCCTGACCCGCTTCGACCGTCAGGCGGGCTACCCATTTGCATGGTTTTTTTATATGGTAAAAGGCAAGCTGGTTTCCACCCACAGCGCGGAATCGGTTTACCGCGACCTTTCCAATGATTTTGCCTATCTGCCGGAACGCGATGAAGCGATATTACGGGACTGGATTGCCCAGCCGTATAACATTTGAGCGTAGCGCCGAAAAAATAACGGCTAAATGCCTTAACTTAAGACGTAATAGGCACGGGCAAAAAAAAGCCCGGCAGGCTTATCCATACCGGGCTTTGATTTAAGAGCTTGGCGATGACCTACTTTCACATGGCAACCTGCCACACTATCATCGGCGCTAAGCGGTTTCACTTCCGAGT
>JAQTUW010000028.1 GCA_028707085.1 Methylococcales bacterium
CAAGCAGTAAACCTTAACCCTGATAAGGCCGAAACAGGCAAAGAAGATAACAAGGAGGGTACTATCCAGAGCAAAATGGCCGCGTAAGTTTTAACCATTGAGGCGACAACTACATTGACAAACACCGTCAGCTCCATACGCAGATCAAATGGATGTCGTTTCAGCCACATCATTAGTATTCGTATTCAACGATAGAGTCGCTGTTTTAAAAGAGTTGCTCTCTTGCTTGAAAGAAAGCGGTACGCTGCTAGTCGTAGAAACCACACCTAATATGCGTATGAGCGCCGCGTGGCGCTGGCTACTGAATGCTGGGTATAGCAAACGGTGCTGGCTCCTATTGCTATGGGCTTTTATGCGAAACGGTCATGCTGTAGATCAGGAAATGTTCAATATAGAGGGCTATAGTACCGAATGCATTGAGCTAATGGGCGGGCTGGTTGCTGCGAGGATAATCAACAAAACAAGAGAGGTAAAGCCATGATGAGTTTCAACTGTTCCCGGTGATTTTACTAGGCGGCGTTATTTGTTTGTCGTCCGGCCGGTGCACGGCATCCACTACCTAGTCCCGGTAAGCCTGCTCGCGGAACATCGTGTAACCCGGTGGCGTGTCCAGTGTCAGGCCGCCCGATGCAACGACCATTTTCTGGAAGTCCAGGGATTCGCTGACCTTGTTTTGCGCCAGCGTCGGCTTGTTCTGCCCTTCTGGATCGCGGGCAATGACGGTCAGATAAGCCCGCGCAGGCTGAGCCTTACCAATACTGATATGCTGAATTCATGATTATGTACCGCTTATATGAATCACCTTGATTCCAATGGTACTTTACCTACTCCACCCGCGCTTTTACATCCTCGTCCTGCCCGGCGGCAAAGGTCAGTTGCGCAACGTTATCTCTGGCGAAAAAGCCTTGAAAATCGCCGAAGCGTTGCACGTATTCGATAATCAGCGAGGAAAAATCCGAAGCCGATGAAAAAATCTGCTTCAGGCCCTCTTCGCGGGAGCCTACGGTTTCCAGCAGAAAACCCTTGCCCTGGGCGGTGATGGCGTCCACCACGATGTCGATGTTCTCCCGGCCGCCGCTTTGCCCGTCCTTTACTTCCACGGCCATATGATGCAGGCGAGGGCCGAAGTTGCGGACGAAGGTTTCGGTGGGGCTGGGCAGATTGTCCAGATGATTGACGCAATAGGGGTGATTATTGGCGGTGAACACCTTGGCCGGGCTACAGGATTCCGGGGCCAGGCGGATGTTTTTGGTGACATTGGTGGACGAGTTCTGATCCTTGATGTCGTAACTGCCCCAGTAGTAATAGCTGGACAGGGCCAGATACTCCAGTATCGCCGCTTCGCGGTTCTGGCTGTAGACCCGGGTCGCCAGATGGTCGATGGGTAGGATTAGATCCTTGATGCCCAGCCTGTCCTGCATTTCCTTGCCGCGGTCGTTGGCGGCCTGGGCGCTGGACAGAATCACGCACTGGCCGTGGTGATAGACGCGAATGCCGTCCACCGGTCGCTCCGTATAGCCGATCAGGTTCTGGGTATAGGGCGATGGCTTGGAGATGCTAACGTTCAGCGGCAAATCCAGATCGGCCAGTTGGCCGACCGGAAAGAAACGGAATTCACGCTGCTGTTGCAGCGCCACCACCTGATGCCGGTCAGCGCTGAGCAGGATTTCGCCCAGATAACGGCTGTGCGGTCGTCGTGCGCCCACCGGATACAGATCGTTCAGGCTGCGGAAAATATCGCTATGCTCAGGCTGTTTGACTTCGCGCAGCAGTATATCCGGGGAGTTCATGTCGATGCGCAGCACATGGGTCTGATGTTTTTCGCTATCCAGCGTCACCAGATAGTGATAAGGCGTCATCAGCGCCAGTTCGGCGATGTATTCCACCGAATTGCCCGGCTCCACGCTGATCATCAGCGCCTCGATGCCGCCTATCATCTCGGTCAGGCCGCTACGGTCGCGTTCCTCCAGCAGCCTGAGCAGATAGTCTTCAAAAAAATCCGAATTCTGCTTGTCGCCGAACCGGGGTTGCGTGGTTGAAATAAGCATAAAACTCCTTTATAAATCAGGCTTGCCAGCGCAAGTCCAGCGTCATCGGGAAGCGCGGATTAATTGATTCGGCCTGCACCTGCATCGGCCCCTGGCTATGGCCGTGATCCCAGAAGCGGGCGCGGCGGCGGGCTTCGGCCTCGTTGGCGTTGACCGGAAAAGTATCGTAATTGCGTCCGCCGGGATGGCTGACATGATAGGTGCAGCCGCCGATGGAACGGCCGTTCCAGGTGTCCAGCACGTCGAAAACCAGTGGCGCGTGCACACCTATGCTGGGATGCAGCGCAGACGGCGGCGCCCAGGCCTTGAAACGCACCCCGGCCACGAATTCGCCCGGCACCCCGGTCGGGTGCAGCGGTAGTTGCCGACCGTTACAGATCAGTTGATGGCGGCTGTCGGTCATGCCGCCGACCTTGATTTGCAGGCGTTCGACTGATGAATCCACATAGCGGGCGGTACCGGAGCCGCTGACTTCTTCGCCCAGAACATGCCAGGGTTCGATGGCCTGCCTAAGCTCCAGTTGCACGCCTTCGTAGACCACGCTGCCGTATCGCGGAAATCGGAATTCCAGAAACGGTGCGAACCAGGCCAGATCGAACGGATAGCCGGCGTCTTGCAGATCCCGGCAGATGTCGCGCATGTCCTGTTCGATGAAATGCGGCAGCATGAAGCGGTCGTGCAGCGCGGTATCCCAGTACACCAGCTTGCCGTGGTAGGGCTGGTTCCAGAATCGGGCCAGCAGGGTTCGCAGCAGCAGCGATTGCAGCAGGCTCATCCGGTAATGCGGCGGCATCTCGAAGGCCCGCAACTCCAGCAGCCCCAGCCGGCCGGTAGCGGAATCCGGCGAATACAGCTTGTCGATGCAAAATTCGGCGCGGTGGGTGTTGCCGGTCAAATCCACCAGCAGGTTGCGCAACAGCCGGTCAACCAGCCAGGGTTGCAGGCTTTCCTCGCCGGGAGTCTGTTTTTGCGCCATTTGCTGAAAGGCGATTTCAAGTTCGTACAGATTGTCGTCGCGAGCCTCGTCAACCCGTGGGGCCTGGCTGGTCGGGCCGATGAACTGGCCGGAAAACAGATAGGATAGGGCAGGGTGTTGCTGCCAATAGCCGATCAGGCTTTTCAGCAGGTCGGGGCGGCGCAGAAACGGGCTGTCGGCGGGTGTGGCTCCGCCCAGGGTGATGTGATTGCCGCCGCCGGTGCCGGTATGCCGACCGTCCAGCATGAATTTTTCCGTCGCCAGCCGGGTTAGCCGCGCCTGTTCGTAAAGCGTCTGTGTCCTGTGTTCCAGTTCATTCCAGCTTGCCGACGGATGAATGTTGACTTCGATTACCCCGGGATCGGGGGTGATGGACATTGACGACAGCCTGGGATCGTAAGGCGGCGGGTAACCCTCCAGCCGCAGCGGCTGCCGGCATTGCCCGGCGCTGTCCTCAATGGCCGTCAGCAGTTCCAGCCAGGCTTCCAGGCTGGTGACCGGCGGCATGAAGACATAAAGCACGCCGTCGCGTACTTCCAGGGCCAGTGCGGTATGAATCACGTCTCTTGCCGCCGGCGCTTCCTCGACTTCCTGAGGCGCAAGCACGGCGGTTGTGAGTGGATATTCGCCCAGACCGCCGTGCGCCGCGAACGGGTCGGCGGGCAGTTCCACCTCAAAATCCTCGGGGGCCACCCAGGGCAGGCTGCTTAACGGCAGCCGCAAACCCAGCGGCGAGTCGCCCGGCAGCAGATACAGCCGCTCGTGGCGCAGCGGCCAGCGGCTGGATTGCCAGCGCAGGCCGTCAGCGGCTGCGCCGGCTTTCAAAGGCAGCACATAACCGGCCACGGCCCCCAGGCCGGCCCGCAACTGCCGGGACAGGGCCCGGCGTACGCCGGGCTGTTGCAAATCCGCCTGATGCGGATCGATATTGTCGGGCAGGCGGCTTTCCTCATCCATCGCCAGCCACGGATCTTCGTAAGCCGGAATCGGATAGCCGGCGTTCAGGCCCAGGCGTTTGCACAACTGTTCCGCAAAACCCTGCAAATCCACGTCGCCGCCGGCGCCGGTAGCCAGCAGGTTTTGATCGCGCCAGACGGCAACCCCGTCCTTGCGCCAGAAAATATTCAGCGCCCAGCGCGGCAGAGGTTCGCCCGGATACCATTTGCCCTGGCCGAAATGCACCACTCCGCCCGGTGAAAACAGCGCATGCAGCCGTTTCAGCAGTTCGTTGGCCAGTTGCCACTTTTCCGGGCCGAGCGCGGCGATATTCCATTCCGCGCCGTCCATATTGTCCACCGACACGAAGGTCGGTTCGCCGCCCTGGGTCAGCCGCACGTCCCCGGCCTCGAGTTCCGCGTCGATTTGCAGCCCCAGTTCACGAATGGCCTGCCACTGCGCTTCGGTATAGGGTTTGGTGACTCGCGGGTCTTCGTGGATACGGGTCACCGTCATTTCCACGTTCAGGCTGGACTGGCAAATACCGGTCATGCCGCTGACCGGCGCGGCCGAGGCCGGAATCGCCGTCACCGCCAGCGGAATATGGCCCTCGCCGGCCAGCAGGCCGGAGGTGGCGTCCAGCCCCACCCAGCCGGCGCCGGGGATATAGGCTTCGCACCAGGCATGCAGGTCGGTAAAATCGCTGGATGGCCCGGCCGGGCCGTCCAGCGGAATTTCGTCGGCGGCCAGTTGAATCAGATAGCCGGACACAAACCGCGAAGCAATGCCCAGATGCCGCAGAATCTGCACCAGCAGCCAAGCGCTGTCGCGGCAGGAGCCGGAGCCTTTTTCCAGCGTTTCTTCCGGCGTCTGCACCCCGGCTTCCATGCGGATCAGATAGGACACCATGCCATGCACTTTGCGGTTGAGCAGCACCAGAAAGTTGGTGATATTGATTTGCTGCGGAATTTCGGCGCGGAAGCTTTGCAGCCAGGCCCGCAATAAAGGCCCGGCCGGCTCGGCCTCCAGAAAGGCCGCCAGTTCGGTCTGTAGACTGGCGGGATAAGCGAACGGATAATGTTCGGCCCAGTCCTCGACGAAAAAATCGAACGGATTGATGACCGTCATGTCGGCCAGCAAGTCTACGGTGACATCGATTTCGACGGTCGGCTCCGGAAAAGTGATCCGCGCCACAAAATTGCCGTAGGCGTCCTGCTGCCAGTGGATGAAATGTTTTTCCGGCCTGATTTTCAGCGAATAGCCGGACACCGGAGTGCGGCTATGGGCGGCGGGCCGCAGGCGGATTTCATGTGGCGAAGCCACCACCGCGCGGTCGAAAACATAATGTGATTTATGATGCAGGGCAACGCGAATAGTCATGGCTGCAAGCTCTGAAATAATGGTGCGATTAGGGATAAATCAATGACCAATGCCATCAGGTCAAGCGTTAAACGGCTTTCTCGCCCGTCGGCGCAGGTTTTAGCCACAGGGCGGCTGCCGGCCGGTGTCGATATCCGTCAGCCAGTCCGGGTCGGGCAGCGAGGCGAACACCCCGCGCAGGCCCTCGCTCCAGCGGCGGCTGATCTGGGAAAAATACGGATCGTCTTCGGTAATGTGTTGCTGCAAATCCAGACGGAAACCGGACTGGTTGTAACAGGCCAGGTCGATGGGCAAACCCACGGACAGATTGCTGCGCATGGTGGAATCGAAGGACACTAGCACGCATTTCACAGCATCGTTCAGCGGCGTATCGGGTTTGATGACGCGGTCGATGATGGGTTTGCCGTATTTGGTTTCGCCGATCTGAAAAAAAGGCGCTTCATCGCTGGCTTCGATAAAATTGCCTTCCGCATACACCAGAAACAGCCGCATCTGCTCGCCCTGCACCTGGCCGCCGACAATGAAGTTGGCTCCGGAATCGACATTGCTCTGTTTCAGGTACACGCCATCCTGCTCGCGCACTTCGCGCAGCGCTTCGCCCAGCAATTGCGCGACTTCGAACATGGAGTCGGCGTTCCACAGATTGCGCCGGTCGTGATGGCGACCATGCTGTTCCAGTTGATTGACAGCGTTCTGGGTGATGGACAGGTTTCCCGAGCTTAAAATCACGATGGCGCGCTCGCCCTCGCGGACGAAGCTGCGCATTTTCCTGAAACTGGAAATTTGATCGATGCCGGCATTGGTTCTGGAGTCGGAGGCGAACACCATGCCGGCGTTCAGCTTCAGGGCGACACAATAAGTCATGATGGATTCAAGTAGTGGCTAAAACCTGTTGCATTTGCGCCTGTTTGCGTACCGGAACAGGGGTGAACTGGTCGCGACGCGCCAGATAGGCGTCGCGGATTTCCTGGCCCAGCAGACTGGTATGCCGCAGAAAATCGGTCAGATATTCGTGCAGCCCCTGGCCAAACACGTCCTCGATGCGGCCGAAATGCAGGGCGGCGTGCCGTTCGCCCGCCAGTCGCCGCGCCTCGCGGCCGGATGTGCCGTTAATCACGATCAGCTCCGCCTCCACCTCGTTCATGCAGGCGTGCAGCGAGCGGGGCATATCGTCGCGCAATATCAGCAGTTCTGCAACCCGCAACGGCGAGATGACGTCGCGGTATATTTTCCGGTAGGCTTCAAAGGCGCTGACCGACTTCAGTAGCGAACCCCATTGGTAATAATCGGCGGCCCCGCCCACATCGTGGACATTGGGCAGCAGGATATGGTATTTCACGTCCAGAATCCGCGCGGTGTTGTCGGCGCGTTCCAGAAAGGTGCCCAGCTTGATGAAACTCAGGGCGATGTCCTTCATGATGGTGCCCAGCGTCACCCCGCGAAACAGATGCGACCTGTCCTTGACCCAGTCGAAAAAGTCCGGGAATTTTTCATGGTCGAGCTGCCGGGACTGGCGGTTGAACTCCAACCAGGTGGCGTTGATGATCTCCCACATTTCCGAGGTGATGGCTCCGCGCACCGCGCGGGCGTTCTCGCGGGCCAGCCGCAGGCAGGTGTATATGCTGGCCGGGTTGTCCGGATCCAGGGACATATAGCGGGTCACGGCGTCGGCGCGGGCCAGGCCGTATTTAAGCCCGTAACCGCCGGCGCAGCCGGTGATGTTCAGCGGCGCATACCACAGATAGGCTTCCGTGCCCTCGATGTCCAGCGGCAGCAGCGAGGTGCGGTGAGCCACGTCCAGCACCCTGGCCGTATTTTCGGCGCGTTCGATATGGCGCGCCATCCAGAACAGATTATCCGCAGTACGTGATAGCATGGCTTAGTCCTCCAGAACCCAAGTGTCTTTGGTGCCGCCGCCCTGCGACGAATTGACCACCAGCGAGCCTTCGCCCAGCGCTACCCGGGTCAGGCCGCCGGGCGCCAGCCTGACATCCTTGCCGGACAATACGAATGGCCGCAAATCCACATGCCGGGGGGCGACGCCGGATTCGACCAGGGTCGGGCAGGTCGATAGGGCCAGCGTCGGCTGGGCGATGAAATTGGCCGGTTCCGAGAGTATTCTCAGCTTGTAGGCCTCGATCTGGGCTTTGGAGCTGGTCGGGCCGATCAGCATCCCGTATCCGCCCGAACCCTGTACCTCTTTTACCACCAGTTCCGGCAGATGCGCCAGCACATATTTTAAATCTTCGCTTTCGCTCAGCCGCCAAGTCGGCACGTTGGACAACAGCGGCTTCTCGCCCAGGTAAAAACTGATCATGTCCGGCACATGCAGATAAGTCGATTTGTCGTCCGCCACCCCGGTGCCGATGCCGTTGGCCAGAATCACATTGCCGCTGCAATAGGCGTCCAGCAGGCCGGGTACGCCCAGCGTGGAATCCGGGCGGAAGGCCAGCGGATCCAGAAAATCGTCGTCTACCCGCCGGTAAATTACATGCACCTGTTGCGGCCCTTCCGTGGTATGCATGTACACCCGCTGCTGGTGGACAAACAGATCCTGGCCCTCCACCAGCTCCACGCCCATCTGGCTGGCCAGAAAGGCGTGTTCGAAATAGGCGCTGTTGTAGGAGCCGGGCGTCATCACCACGATTACCGGATCGGCCACGAATTGCGGCGCGGCTTCGCGCAGGGTGTCCAGCAGCATTTGCGGGTAATGCTCCACCGGTTCCACGGCATGGCTGGCGAACAGCTCCGGAAACAGCCGCATCATGGTCTTGCGGTTTTCCAGCATGTAGGAAACCCCGGACGGGGTGCGCAGATTGTCTTCCAGCACGAAGAATTCGTTTTCCGCGACCCGCACCAGATCGATGCCGGCGATATGCGCATACACCTGATTGGGCAGATCCAGCCCGCGCATCTCCGGCCGGTACAAGACATTGTCCAGTACCTGATGGGCGCTGATCACCCCGGCCTTGATAATCTCCTGGTCATGATAAATATCGTGCAGAAAAGCGTTCAGCGCTTTGACCCGCTGTTTGATCCCCTGTTCCAGTCGTCGCCATTCCGCCGCGCCGAAAATGCGCGGCACGATGTCGAACGGAATCAGTCGCTCCGCGCCGTCGGCCTCGCCGTAAACGGCGAAAGTGATTCCCATTCGCCTGAACAGCAGCTCCGCTTCGGCGCTTTTGCGTTCCAGCAGGCCGTCCGGCAAATCCTGTCGCCAGTGGGCGTAGCGCTGGTAGATTTCACGGACAGCACCGGTAGCGGTGAGCATTTCGTTAAAGTAGGATGTAGTAGGCTTTGTATTCATGATTACATTCCAGCAAAAAGCATACCAGCGAAAAAATAACAGATGAGGGCAACATTAACGGTCGGATACGCACGGCTTGCACCAAGCCGGCGTAAAGCCCGGTGCGCAAGCACCATAATGGTGCGCTGAGCAGTCTGCCCGTTATGATCATACCGTAAAGTTACGGCCGGACGGGTTAAATTAAACAATGGGGAAAAACCGGCCGGGCAGGGCGTACGCCGCCGCGGTTAATGCTGACAGGGCGAAGCCAAGGCAATGGGCTATTCTGCTACCGGCAGGCCGCCGGCTTGCGGGAATTTTCAGACTCGGCTGGGGGCCAGGAACGGTTTCAGTCTTTATGATAGGGCAAAGGCGTGGCGTCGCCGCGGCCGATTTGCGGCAGGGTGGCGAAACCCTCTTTCAGTTTCTCGTGCCAGATACGGCGTAGCAGAATCAGATATTCGTCGTCTTCCTGAAAACTGTAATATTCGTCCAGCGCAAAACTGTCTTTGGTGTAAAACAGCAGATCGACCGGCGGGCCGACGCTGACATTGCTGCGCATGGTGGAATCCATGGAAATCAGGCAGCAGCGCCCGGCCTCATGCAGCGAGGTATCCTGTTTCAGAAAACGATCCAGCACCGGCTTGCCGTATTTGATCTCGCCTATCTGTAGATAGGGGGTATGGCTGGAGGTGGTGATGTAATTGCCTTCCGGATAAATCAGATAAGCGCCGTGCGCGGTGTCGCCGATCTGCCCGGCCAGAATGAAGGTCGCGGCCGGATTAAAGCCGTTCTGTCCGGCATTGACATGCCGAAACTGCTTTTTCACGCTCACCTGACCCAGATACTCGGCCGCTTCCGACAGAAACTGCACGTTATTCAGATTAATCTCGGCATTCTCCTGAATATCCCGATCCAGATGATCCAGCACCGCCTGGGTGGTGGCCAGATTACCGGCGCTGAGCAATACGATGGTTCTATCCGTCGCCGTACAGAGGGAATGCATTTTTCTGTGAACGCTCACATTATCAATGCCGGCATTGGTTCTGGAGTCCGAAGTCAGAACCAGACCCTCCTTCACGGAAACAACAATACAATAAGTCATGGATGCTTTCTACCTAGATCAGTCGTGCCTGCATGGGGCTGAAAACAAATTTCTCAGCGGCTTGCGCAGGATTCCGGCTGGCCCGAATTCTTATTAATATGACTGCATGATAACAACCTGCGGGCGCAGATACCTAAAGGTTTTAAATAAATTCGGGTGATTTTCGCCGCCGGGGTGTCTGAAAAAGCGCGGGCTATAAATATAAGCATATGATAAATATTGAAAAACATCATAACGCTACTGACGTTAGGTTTTTTCTGCAAAAATTTCGCAACCGCGACGCCGACCCGTAAAATAGGCAAATCCATCGCCCCGCAACGCTATAAACCGCCCATTTGCCGGCATGCCCCATGCAGATGGCTGCTTTTTATGCGATAAGGGGTTTGTTTCATATCGTGTTCATCATTCGTTATGTCGGCCCATGCTCCAGCCTGTTTATCCGCACCGACATGTGTTGCGGGTACACGGCAGGGCCGAACTGGGTGAAAATCGCCACATCGGCGGCGTCCCGGCCATAAGCCACCGTTACTCTGCCGCCTTTGGGCTGTGTCTGGGTGGGATCGAAGCTGTGCCAGCGACCGCCGACGTACGCCTCGAACCAGGCGTGGAAATCCATGGGTTCCAGGCCATGCAGATAGCCCACCACCATCCTCGCCGGAATGCACAGGCCGCGACACAGGGCGATGCCCAGATGCGCCAGTTCCCGGCACACGCCTTCCCGTTGCTGGTTGACTTCGACTGCGGACAATTGAAAATGCAAGGAATCCGGGTTGAAACGCACATTCTCCCGTATCCAGCTTTCGATCCGGCTGACCTGATCGTAACCGGGCCGGGCGTCCTCGACGATGCCGCGCCCCATCTCCAGAAAGCGATCCGATTCGCAATAACGGGTCGGCAGCAGATAAGTCAAAACCTCGTTCGGCAAATCCTGCACTTCCACGAAAGGCGCGCCCGGGCAGACATCGACGGCGTCTACGGTCAGAATATCGGCCGAGGTGCGGATGGAAAACGCCCCGGGCGGGGCGATCAGCCTTTGGCACAGGTTGCCGTAACTATCGGTGTATTCGATCACCGGCACGCTGGGGGTCAGCATGTACGACTCCCTCGCCACCCATTGTCGCGACCCGCTTCGCGGCCGCAACATCAGGATAAACGGCGTGGGCACGCCGACTTCAAAATCGAGTTCACATCCGGTTCCGAGCCACATGGCTAAAGCTTCCTTTGATTAGTTTCGGTCATCAGGATTGCCTGATGCGCCGATATTATATTAAGCAGCCGTTCGCCGCGCCGCATCGGGCTAACCGCCCACCCAGGCCCGGGCGTTTCTGAACATTCTCAGCCACGCGCCGTCTTCCGGCCACTCGGCCGGACGCCAGGAATTCTGGATGCTGCGGAAACAGCGCTCCGGATGCGGCATCATGATGGTGATCCGGCCATCGGCCGTGGTCAGTCCGGTTACGCCCAGCGGCGAGCCGTTGGGATTGGCCGGAAACGTCGTGGCCGGCTGTCCGTAATGATCGACATAACTCAGCGCCGCAAGAGCCAGCGCCGGGTCGCCTGCAAACTCGGCGCGGCCTTCGCCGTGCGCCACCACCACCGGCAGCAGCGAATCTGCCATGTCCTTGAGGAAAATGGACGGCGAGTCGTGAATTTTGACCATCGCCACCCGCGCTTCGAACTGTTCGGAAAGATTGCGCTTGAATTGCGGCCAGTGCGCCGCGCCGGGAATGATGTCTTTCAGGCCGGACATCATCTGGCAACCATTGCAGACCCCCAGCGCAAAGGTGTCCGGCCGGGCGAAGAACGCCTGGAATTCGGCCCGGGCCAGCGGGTTGAAGAGTATGGATTTGGCCCAGCCGCCGCCGGCGCCCAGCACGTCGCCGTAGGAAAAGCCGCCGCAGGCCGCCAGACCGGTAAAATCGGCCAGGCTGACCCGGCCGCCGATGATGTCGGTCATGTGCACGTCGATGGCGGCAAAGCCGGCCCGGTCGAAAGCCGCCGCCATTTCCACATGGCCGTTGACGCCCTGTTCGCGCAAAATGGCGACTTTAGGCCGCGGTTTGTCGAGCAGATGCGCCACGATGTCTTCGCCGGGATCGAAACCAAGCCGTGCCGACAGGCCGGGATCCTGGTCGTCGGCGATGCGCTCGAACTGCTGGCGGGCGCAATCGGGATTGTCGCGTAGCGCCTGCATTCGGTAACTGAGCTGCGACCAGATTTGCTGAAGTTCGGCGCGGCCGGCGCAATAAAGCTGCCGTCGGCCATGGAGGATGCGCAGTTGCTGGCCGCTTGCCAGTCGGCCTATGACGTGGCTGCACGCCGCCAGACCAGCCTGCTCGAGCAGGACTTGCACCGCAGCCAGATCAGCGGTTTTGACCTGGACGACAGCGCCCAGTTCCTCGTTGAACAGGCTGGCGAACGGATCGTCACCCAGGCCGTCCAAATTTAGATCGACGCCCAGTCGGCCGGCGAACAGCATTTCCGCCACCGTCGCCAGCAGGCCGCCGTCGGATCGGTCGTGATAGGCCAGCAGCAGGCCCTGTTCGTTCAAATGCTGGATGGCGTTGAAAAAAGCCCTGAACAGGGCGGGGTCGTCCAGATCGGGAGCCTGATCGCCAAGCTGGTTGTAAACCTGAGCCAGCACCGAAGCGCCGAGCCGGTTTTGGCCCAGGCCCAGATCGATCAGCAGCAGGACGCTGTCCGCAGCCTGTAATTGCGGGGTCAGGGTTTTGCGGATATCCGCGACCGGCGCAAAGGCGGTGATGATCAGCGACAGCGGCGCGGTCATGGTTTTTTCCGCCTCGCCGTCCTGCCAGACGCTTTTCATCGACAGCGAATCCTTGCCGACCGGGATGGCGACGCCCAGTTGCGGACACAGTTCCATGCCCACCGCCCGGACGGTGTCGTACAGCACAGCATCTTCGCCGGGGCTGCCCGCCGAAGCCATCCAGTTGGCGGACAGCTTGACGTCGCCGATGGCCGCGATGCGCGCCGCCGCCAGATTGGTCAGCGCCTCGCCGATCGCCATTCTGCCGGAGGCCGGCCCGTCGATCAACGCCAGCGGCGTACGTTCGCCCAAAGCCATGGCCTCGCCGGTATGGGCGTAAAATCCGGATGCGGTGACGCCGACATCGGCTACCGGAACCTGCCAGGGGCCGACCATTTGGTCGCGGGCCACCAGGCCGGTCACCGATCTGTCGCCGATATGAATCAAAAAGCTTTTGTCGGCCACCGCCGGAAAGGACAGCACCCGGCCGATGGCCTCGGCAAGCTCAATCCCGCCGAATTGCAGGGCGGGAAGCTGTATGGCCAGACGCTGCGCGTTTCTATGCATTTTCGGCGGCTTGCCGAACAGCACCGACATCGGCAAGTCCACCGGCTTGCCGCCCAGCCAGGCGTCGCTGAGGGTCAGATGCTCGGCGTCGGTGGCGACGCCGATGACTGCATACAGGCAGTGTTCGCGTTCGCAATAGGTCTGAAATTGTTGCAGGCTTTCCGATTTGATAGCCAGCACATAGCGTTCCTGGGCTTCGTTGCACCAGATTTGCATGGGCGACATGCCTGGGTCGGCATTCTGCACCTGACGCAGTTCGAAACTGCCGCCGCGCCGACAGTCGTGGATGATTTCCGGCACAGCATTGGACAGGCCGCCGGCGCCGATATCGTGAATCGAGATGATGGGGGTGTCTTCGCCCAGCGAGTTGCAATGATTGATCACTTCCTGGCAGCGGCGCTCCATTTCCGGATTTTCACGCTGCACCGAGGCAAAATCCAGTTCCGCCGCGCTTTCGCCGGAGGTCTGCGAAGAGGCCGCGCCGCCGCCCAGGCCGATCAGCATGGCAGGGCCGCCCAGAATCACAATCAGCGCCCCGGTCGGTATCGGTTGTTTTTGCACCAGCATCGGCCGGATATTGCCCATGCCGCCGGCCAGCATGATAGGCTTGTGATAGCCGCGAAACTGGTTGGCCGCGCCGGTTTCCGCCGGTTGCTCGAAACTGCGGAAATAGCCGGCGATATTGGGCCGGCCGAATTCGTTGTTAAAGGCTGCGCCGCCTATCGGCCCCTGCAACATGATGTCCAGCGCCGAGGCGATGCGTTCCGGCTTGCCGTTTTCGGTTTCCCAGGGTTGGGGAAAACCGGGGATTTTAAGATGCGAGACGCTGAAGCCGGTCAGGCCGGCCTTGGTGGCCGAACCTCTGCCGGTTGCGCCTTCGTCGCGGATTTCGCCGCCGGAACCGGTGGCCGCGCCGGGATGCGGAGAAATCGCCGTCGGGTGGTTATGGGTTTCCACTTTCATCAGAATATGTGCCGGCTCTCGCACATAGCCGTAGCGACGGGTCTCGGCGTCGCGGATAAACACTTCGGCCGCCGGCCCGGCCATCACCGAGGCGTTATCACTGTAGGCGGAAAGAATATTGTGCGGATGACGGTCGTAGGTGTGACGGATCATGGCGAACAGCGAAGCGGCCTGCGCTACGCCGTCTATGCTCCAGTCGGCGTTGAAGATTTTATGCCGGCAGTGCTCGGAATTGGCCTGAGCGAACATCATTAGCTCGACGTCGGTCGGATTACGGCCCAACTGGCTGAAACTTTGGTGCAGATAATCGATTTCATCGGCGGACAGCGCCAGTCCCAGCGTCGCATTGGCGGCCAGCAGCGCGTCCCGGCCCTGTTCGATGACCGCCACGCTCTGTAGCGGCCGGGGCTGGTGTTCGGCGAATAGCGCCGTCAGATCCGGCGCATCCAGCACTTGCTGGGTCATGCGGTCGTGCAGGCAGGCCGTCAGCCGCTGTTTTTGCTCGGCGCTGGGCGGGGCGTCTGCGGCGAGACGGTATTCGACGCCGCGTTCGATGCGCAGCACCGCCGTCAGTCCGCAACGCGCGGCGATTTCGCTGGCTTTGCTGCACCAGGGGCTGATGGAGCCGGCGCGCGGCGTTACCCAGAGCGAACAGCATGCGCCGTCGGCTTCGTCCACCGGGCCGGCGTCGCCGTAATCGAGCAGCCGTTCCAGCATGGCCCGTTGTTCATTGTTCAATGCGCCGCGCAATTGCACGAAATGCTGGAAGCGGGCGCTGACGGCGGTGATGCCGGGCTGTACGGCCTGCAGTTCATGCAGCAGTTTTTCAAGACGAAAGCGGGAGAGGGCGGCGGTTCCGGGTATGGTCAACATAAGCTCGTTTGAATTTGAATGGCCTTGATACGATTGAGAACTTGCGCGGCCGTTTCAGGGCGCGGGGTTTTCCGGCGCAGGGTTTTCCGGCGTAGCGGCCGGTAAATCCAGGGTTATGCCGTCTGTAATCAGTTTTAACAAATGGGTTGCAAGGTTATTGGACAGCGTCTGCCCTTCATCGTTCTGGATGGTCACCTCCGTGGTCTGCGGGGCTATCTCCAGCAGGCTGACCCGGTATTCTTGTTCGTGACTGGGGTCGCGGCCAAAAATGAAGTCCAGTTCATTCCAGAAGGTTTTGTCTTCAGTGGGGGTGGCATTGGGATCATATCGGACATAAAAATAGCCTTTATCCTGATTGCGCTCGACGATTTCCACCTTCTGCCGACTCAATGCTCTGGCCACCAGTCGCCAGGCCTGGCTTTTAGGCTGGTCGATCTGCAAACTGCTGACATCGGCCTTATTGGCGGCGGATTGCGGAGCCTGGGCGTCAACGGCGGCTTTTTCCTGTTCAGGCGCCACGTCGGCCCGGGCCGACGTGGCGGGATTGGCGGGCTGAGGGGCAAGGGACTCTGTAGCCGGTTGAATGGCCGGGCCGGACGAAGCGGCGGCGGCCTGTGTCGGCGCATATTGCGGCATGTTTTGCCCTTGCAGATCGTTCGGCACGATCAATTCCGGAATTTCGGTGCGAAACTGGTAGTCGCGCTCCTTGTCCGGAAAAAGACTCTTAAGATATGAACAACCGGTGGCGAAACGCAACACAAACAGCAGGCACAGCCAGTAGCCGATTTTTCCGGGCCGCATTTTACAGCACACCAGCCTGACGCATGGCGGCGCGCACGCTTTCGAAACAGTCTGCGCTTAGCCAGGTCAGCGGCAGGCGTATGCCTTTATGCATCATGCCCATCTCCACCATCGCCCATTTGACCGGAATGGGATTGGACTGGATGAACAGGCTGCTGTGCAGGCCGCTGAGTTTGGCGTCCAGTTCTTCGGCGGCGGCGCTGTCGCCCCGCAAGGCGGCGGCCAGCATGTCGTGCAGCAGTTTCGGCGCGACATTGCCGCTAACGGTGATGCTGCCGTTGCCGCCCAGCAGGCAGAATTCGCGGCTGGTGGCGTCGTCGCCGGTATAGATGGCGAAATCGTCGCCGGTCAGATCGCGGATCTGCCGCAGGCGTTCCAGCTTGCCGGTCGCTTCCTTTATGCCGACGATATTGGCGATGGCCGACAGCCGGCCCACGGTTTCCGGTAACATGTCGCAGGCGGTGCGGCCCGGCACGTTATAGAGTATCAGCGGAATGTCCACGGCCTCGGCGATGGCCCGGTAATGCCGATACAGGCCTTCCTGAGTCGGTTTGTTGTAATAGGGCGTCACCAGCAGGCAGGCGTCCACGCCGAGCAGTCTGGCCCGGGCGGTGAGATGGATGGCCTCGCGGGTGCAATTCGCGCCGGTTCCGGCGATGACCGGTATGCGTCCGGCTACGGCCTCGACCACGATGCTGATCACATGGCAATGCTCGTTTTCATCCAGGGTGGCGGATTCGCCCGTAGTGCCCACCGCAACCAGCGCATCGCTGCCTTGTTCGATATGAAACTCCACCAGTTTTTTCAGGCTGCTTTCGTCGATCGCGCCGTCTTCGGTCATGGGCGTTACCAGTGCAACGATACTACCTTGAATCATGCAAATCTCTCTCAGGATGGTACAAAAGACGCCAATTATAGCAAGCAATGCCCGGAATCCGGCCTGTTAAATTTTTTCGGTCGGCCGAGGCGGCGGTTCAGGCGTAATTTTTCGCCCAGCGCACGATATCCTGGGCCGGCATCGCGCCGGATTGCCGAGCCAGTTCACGGCCGTTGCGGAACAATACCAGTGTCGGGATGCTGCGTATCCCGTAGCGGCCGCTGATGTCCGGCTCCTTTTCGGTGTCCAGCTTGCCCAGTCGGACTAGCGGCTCCAGCAGTTGCGCCGCCTGGACGAAAGCCGGAGCCATCATTTTGCAGGGCCCGCACCAGTCGGCCCAGAAATCCACCAATAGCGGAATGTCGTTGCGGATCAGGTTTTTTTCAAAGTTGCCGCTGTTCAGTTCTAGCGGATGCCCGGTAAACATTGCTCGATGGCACTGCCCGCATTTGGGACTCTGGCGGAGACGATCCGCAGGCAGACGATTGATGGCCGCGCAGTGAGGGCAGACCAGATGCAAAGATTCGTTCATGACTAAACCTAGTTGCTGAGGGTGTTCCGGCCTAGCATAGCAGAAGGCCGAATTTTTGGTAAGCATCCGCGCCGCCGGTTTTCGCGGCGGCTAAGGTTTCTTATAATGACCGGCGCTGATGGCGTATTTTTTAAGTTTTCCATACACCGCTCGCGGCGTCAGGCTCATGGCGGCCGCCACCTGTCCGACGTCGCCGCGACAGGCCTGCAGGCTCTGCTTCAGAAAGTGCTGCTCGGCGTCGTCCAGTATCCTTTGTTTATGTTTTCGCCAGTCGGTTTCGGCCCTGGCCAGTTGTTCCTGGTCGAGTTCAAGCTGAACCAGTTCGCCGCCTTTGCAAAACAGCACGCTTCGCTCCAGCGTATTTTCCAGTTCGCGCACATTGCCGGGCCAGGGATAGGCGCGGATCTGGCCCATGACTTCCCGGCTGACGGTCTGCACGTTACGGCCGTATTTTTCATTGAGGCGTTTGAGAATCAGTTGCACCAGATGCGGCAAATCCTCCGGGCGTTGCGCCAGCGGCGGGATCCACAGCCGCACCACGTTCAGGCGGTAATACAGATCCTGGCGGAACAGCCCCTGTTCGACGTGCTGTTCCAGTTGCCGGTTGCTTGCCGAGACGATGCGCACATCGACGCTTAAAGTATGCTTGCCGCCCACCCGTTCCATTTCGCCTTCCTGCAAGACCCGCAGCAGACGAGTCTGGGCGGCCGGCGACAGCGCGTCCACTTCGTCCAGAAACAGGGTGCCCTGTTCGGCGCGCTCGAAAAAGCCCTGATGGACTTCTACCGCCCCGGTGAAAGCGCCTTTTTCGTGGCCGAACAGGGCGCTTTCGATCAGGCTTTCCGGTATCGCGCCGCAATTGATGGCCACGAAGGGCCGGTGGCCGCGTTCGCTCATGGCGTGAACCGCCCGGGCGATGAGTTCCTTGCCGACGCCGGTAGCGCCGTTGATCAGCACCGTCGCCCGGGTCGGCGCAATGATTTCGACCTGCTGCAAAATCCTTTGCATGGCCGGCGAACGGGCGATGATGGCCGGGGCCGGCCGCACGGCATGCTGTGCGGGCTTGCTGCGCCAGACATTGCCCATCCGTTCTTCGATGCGGGAATGCAGTTCGTCCATTTCCGGTCTGGCTTCGCGCTGATCCTCGCGGCGGTATTCCAGTCCGGGCTTGCCGGCCGCGGCTTCGCTGCTGGTATGAATGCAGACTTCGCAGCCGCCGTCCCGCCTGGCGATGCTTTGGCGGATTTCGACCTTGGCGTAGCCGAAATTACGCGCCGCGATGCCGCCGAACACGCTGGACGTCATCCTGCACAGTTCCGGAAACTCGATGACGCCTTCGCCGAATGGGCAGCGGCTGTTGACCACGCTGATGGAGTCGGCGTTCACCGAAGCCAGCGAAAAATTGCCGCCGATGCGGTTTTTTAGCCCCAGTATCAGGTCGATATAGTCTTCCCGGTTCAGTTCACCCTGTTTGCGGTACTCGCTACGGTAGCTTTGTTCGAAATAAACGCCGGTGCTGTCGGCGATGCGCTCGATCAGCGAGGCGTAATAGTTTCCGCCTTCCTGTTCGCAGGCATGCATCAGCTCCAGTATGAAGGTTTGCAGAAAGAACACCGGGGAAAGCCGGGAAAAATTATGTTCGTTCATGGTTGTCCGCAGTGAAATTAATATTCATAAATTGAAGCACGGTTTCATGGATTCGGCCATGCAATTTTAATAAGCAACTGTTAATGCATGAAATTCGCCAGTTAAAAATTTGGCCCGGGGATTGCAACAGTCATTGTGGAAACTGCGGCGGCAGGTTTTTTCCAAAAACATAAAAAATAATAAATTATAGAGGAGCACGCCATGTATAAAGATAGACCACCAATCAACCCGCACCCGCTCAGCGACTATGTAGCCTGGGCCGGAAACCGCAACCGCGAGCCGATACTGCATGTATTGAAACAAAAACTGCCCAGAGAGTCCGGCAGGGTCATGGAAATGGCTACCGGCAGCGGCATGCATATCAATTATTTCGCACCGCATTTCGAACACCTGCAGTTTCATCCGACAGACAAGGATCAGGAGGTGTTCGACAACATCAAACAGTTGATCGCCGACCACGGCAACCGCAATATCGCCGACCCGGTGCATCTGGATCTGACCGAAGCCGAAACCTGGCTCAACCCTGGCGAAAAAAACAGCTTCGATGTGATTTTCTGCATCAACATTTTTCAGGTGGCACCGATTTCGATCGCCGACGGCATGATGGCCTGCGCGGCGAATCTGCTCAACGAAAACGGCATATTGCTGATCTACGGCCCGTTTAAAGTCGAAGGCGGCTTCACCACCGAGTCCAACCAGGAATTTCACAACACCTTGTCTGCCTACGACGTGCCGGAATGGGGACTCAAGGACGTGGCGGATTTAAAGGCCGCCGCCGCAGAACATGGCCTGAGCTTAAAGGAAATCATCGACATGCCCGCCAATAACTTTTCGCTGATTTTCGGCCGCGACTGATATGCCGGCGAACAGAATGGCGCTGGTACTGGGCGTGGGGCCTGTGCAGGGGCTGGGGGCGGCGCTGGCCAGGCGTTTCGCCGCCGAAGGCCTGCCGGTTTTTATCGCCGGCCGCAGCCAGTCCAGACTGGCGGCCGTTGCCGCCGTCATCAACGCCGAGGGCGGCGTGGCGGAGCCTGTGGTTGCCGATGCGACTGTCGAAAACGACGTGCAGCGGCTGTTCCGGACGGTGACGGCCGGCGGCCGGACGCTGGAAATCGCCGCCTACAATGTTGACAGCAACATCGCCGCGCCGCTGCTGGACACCGACGCCGAAACCTTTACCACTCTGTGGCGGCAAAACAGTCTAGGCGCTTTTCTGTTCGGCCGCGAAGCCGTCCGACACATGCTGCCGCAACAGCGCGGCACGCTTTTTTTCACCGGCGCAACCGGATCGCTACGCGCCAGGCCGCCATTCACGGCGTTTGCCGCTGCCAAGGCCGGGGTGCGGGCATTGGCGCAAGGCATGGCGCGGGAATTCGGGCCGCAAGGCATCCATGTGGCGCACGTCGTCATCGACGGCGTGATAGACGGCGAGCGGGCGCACAGCCGGTTCCCGCAATTTGTCGAAACCAAGGGCCGCGACGGCTTGCTGCAACCGGCGGCGATAGCCGAAACCTACTGGCAGTTACATCGCCAGCACCCCAGCGCCTGGAGCCACGAAATCGATCTGCGCCCCTACAAGGAACCCTTTTAATGCATAACAACCATCCCGACTGGCGGCTGCAAGGCCGCTATTTCGAAACCTGTAACTGCGAAGTCGCCTGTCCGTGCATCTGGCTCCAGCCGCCCAGCGAGGGCGAATGCAAACTGCTGGTTGCCTGGCATATCGACGACGGTTATCTGGAAAACGTCCGCCTGGACAATTTGAACGTGGCGCTGGCCTGCTTTGCGGTCGGTAACATGATAGCCGGCGGCTGGAGCGCGGCGCTCTACATCGACGACCGCGCCGACAGCGAACAGACCGAGGCGATCAGCCGGATTTTTAGCGGCCAGGCCGGCGGCCACCCGAGCGTATTGATGGGCTTCGTCGGCGAAGTCTGGGGCATTCAACAAGCGGCCATGACCTATTACGAACAGGGCGACATTCGCAGACTGAGCATTCCAGGAATCGCCGAGGCGGAAATTCAAAGCATCGTCGGTTTGAAGGGCGGCGAGGCACTGATTGAAAACCCGCCGTTGTGCGTAGTGACCAGCCACCCGGCGACGGTCGCCCGCTCGATCCGTTACCGCTACCAGGATCACGATCAGGACTGGACGTTTTCCGAGCGCAACGGCTTCCATTCGGCATTTGTCTATCAGCCCTGAACGCCGTGGCGTCAAGACCATTCGCCGTGCTGGCGCTGGCGATTAGCGGAGCCTGGCTGTATTTGCTGTATCAAAGCTGGCAAATGAACCATCTGCCGATGTCGCAGATGTGGATGCCGCCCGGTCGGTTAACGGACTGGGGTTTGGGCGATTTTGGCTGGGTATGGGCCATGTGGGCGGTGATGATGGCGGCGATGATGCTGCCGTCGGCCCTGCCCATGCTGTCGGCCTATTCACGCTATTGCCGGCGCGACGCCATTGGCCGCGATTGGCGAACGCTCTGGTTCGCCGGCGCTTATCTGGCGGTGTGGATCGCGTTCAGCGCGGTGCTGACCCTGATGCAATGGCTGTTTCACGGCCTGGCTTGGCTGTCGCCGATGATGGAAAACCGCCAGCCGCTGCTTGCGGCGGCGATTTTGCTAACCGCCGGCGGCTATCAGTTCACCGCCTTCAAACACACCTGTCTGCGCCACTGCCGCACGCCGCTGAGCTTTCTGTTGCGCCATTGGTCGCCCGGCAGCCGGGGCGCGGCGCGGCTGGGCGTGCGCCACGGCCTGGAATGCCTGGGCTGCTGCTGGGCGCAAATGTTGGTCATGTTCGCGGTGGGAGTGATGAATCTGTACGGCATGCTGATGATCACCCTGCTGGTGATAGCCGAAAAATGGTCGCCGGCCGAAGCGAAAACGCTCAGTTACGGCAGCGGCCTTGCCTTTGTGGCCTGGGGGCTTTACAGTCTGCCGGCGGCCATATAACGTCAAGAGCCCCAAGCCATACGGCGCAATAGCGACAGCGTATTGCGCCGTATGGCTGAGGCACAACGCAATACTCAGGGTCTGTAAGAGCCGGTTCGATCGGTTGACCAGCCGAAGGCTCATGGCTCATCGGCAGGTAATGGATGTCTTTTGTCAGTAAAGATCAGACAATCCGGGCGTTTTTGTTCGCCAAGGCTACGGCGGTACGTTGACAAACCAATTCACTTCGAATCCGATGGCTGGCTTGCATATCTTGCTGGTAACCGTTTTAATGGCCACAAAACGCATGTCAGGCCGTGATACGGCTTCGCAAATGGCTTCCGCATCGCCGGATGAATGGCTGTGCAGTTAGTAAGGCGCTTTATTTTCAATCTGGCCTTTTTCGCTGACCGAGACCTTCCAGTTGGCGCCGCCGGAGACCAGATAGACTTCGTATTCTTCGCCGTTGCCGTTAGGGTTGGCCACCATTTCGGCTTTTTTCAGCGTATAGTTCGGGAAGTTGGTTTTCAGGCTTTCCCTGACCGCGTCAGGAGCTTCGGTCAGATCGACCAGTTGCAGTTCGTTGCCGAACAGATGACCGTCTTCCCTGAACAGCTCCATGATCGGTTCATCGCTGCCTTCTTCCTTGAAGCTCACTTCCAGCAGATGGCGCTGAAAATGGATTTCCGGGCTGGCCTGCAAATCCTGCGCCTTGGGATGGCGTTTGAGGATGCTGGCTTTTACTTTGTCGGGAATAACCGTCTGGCCGTAGGATTGGGCTTGGCAGTTAAAGGCCAGGCCGGCGAGCAGGGCTGAACCCAGGATGAGAATAATCTGATGACGCATTGTATGTCCGTTGGTTATTATTGTGGTGTGTTGTTTTTATCGATGGTCGCCTGCAATTGGGCGGCGCGTTTTTGCGCTTCGCTGACGCTGTCCGGACTTAACTCGGTTTCCAGCTTATTCAATGCTTCCAGCGAATTGATTTCGCCCTGCGCGGCGGCCAGCGACAGCCAGACGTAAGCCTGCTGTTTGTCTTTGCCGATGCCCGTACCCTGGTCATAGCACATGCCAAGCTGGTATTCCGCAACCGGGTTGCCCTGATCAGCCGCCAGATGAAACCAGTTGAAGGCCGCTTCCGGGCTTTTGCTCTGGCCTTCGCCGTGCAGGGCCATCAGCCCCAGATTGAGTTGCGCCCCGGGGTGGCCGTGGTCGGCGGCCAGCCGGAACCATTTGCCAGCCTGTTCGTAATTCCGCGGCGCGCCGTCGCCTTCGACATAGATCACGCCCAGCAGGAATTCCGATTCGGCGTCGCCGTGTTCAGCGGCTTTTGCGAACCAGCTTATGGCTTCCCTGGGGTTGAACGCGACGCCTTCGCCGCGCAGCGACATCAGGCCCAGATTGTATTCCGCCAGGGTATTGTCCTGTTTTGCGGCGGACAGGAACCATTTGCGGGCGGCGCTGAAGTCCAGCGCCACGCCGTCGCCTTCGGCGTACCGGCTGCCGAGATCGGTCTGGGCGGCGGGGTCGCCCTGTTCGGCGCGCTGCGTCAGATCGTCCATCGTTTCGGTGTCGGCTAAAGCGGCCGACGACATGCATAACCAGAGTATCAGTACCTTGATTGACCGTTTTAAGCGCATAGTAGTTTACCTGTCGGAAGTTTGAGCTGTGAGGGTAATGTTAACGTTCATGTTCTTCGTGGCGGCGGTAGCCATTTCTTTCGCCGCCTCTTTCGCCGCCGCGGTTACCTTCGCCGCCCCGATAACCGCCATACCCGCCGCGGAAGGCCGGGCCTGCGCCTCTGCCGGCATAGGGCATGATCACCGGGCCGGGAACGACATAGGGCGCGGAAACCACCGGCGAGGCGTAACTTCCATAACCTCCGCCATAACCCCCATAGCCTCCACCATAACCTGGATAAGACGATGTCGCGTAGCCGCCATAACAACCGCTCAGGGACAGCAGGCAGGCTGCAACGGCAGCCCGAACAAGGGTACGAATATTCATATCGATTTTGGCTCCTGGAATAATCTGATCGGTTTGCGGCCTTTTTCGGCTGCGTCGGGCGAAGACGGGTCGAAAACCGGTTTTTTCGGGGTTTTCCATGGTCTTGCTACAGAGCAGGGGAATGCCGGAAATTTGTCATGACTATAAATGATAACAGCAAATAAATGAAGAGGGTGGTAATACATTGTCAGGGGTCATGAAAAATTGTAAATTGCCTGGAAACGGCAAAGCCGCTGTTCTGCAAGGGAGTTTCCGGACGGCGCGGCTAATGGCCGCACAGACAGGATGTTCAAAACCGCTGCAACTGGTATAATTTCACTGTTTATTTAATACCCTTGCAGGCCCGCCGCCGGCGCTGCGATTCATTTAATGTTAGTCCGAAAATCGAGGATAGAAACGATGCGGAAATCAAACCGTCTGATATTGGCCGTCACCACTTTCAGCCTGCCGTTGCTGCTGGCCGGCTGCGCCTCCAAGCCTGTAGAAGCGCCGCCCGTCCCGGCCGCGCCTAAAATTGTCTCCGGCGACCAGATGTTCCGCGATAGCCAGGGCATCGCCCAGCTTGGCAGCCGCTGGCAGGAAGGCAAGCAGATGGTGGACAAGGGCCAGGCTCTGCAGCGTCAGGGTCAGGCTGAGATCGATCAGGGTCAGAGCCTGATCACCGAAGGCCAGAAAATCATGCAGGAAAGCGAAGAAGGTTACAAAAACCTCAAGCAATAACCGCCGCTGAAAAATTATTTTTCAGGACAGGATACGGACTGCCGATTTCGATCCCTCTCTCCGGCCAGGGCTTCTGCCGGCGGGGGAGGGGGGTTTGCCGGCAGACAGGATAAACCCGAATGTTTAAGCAATTTTCCCGATATGACTCGATCCAAAACCACTGACGCCGCGCGGAATGTCAAAAACATCGCGGCTGTCGTCTACATGCTGGTGCTGATTTTTCTGGTGGGCGGCTCCTATATCAATCAGCATCGCAGCGAATCCGCCGCCAGCGCAGAACCCGCCGCCGCCAGACCCTGAATCGGCAAAACCGGCGCCTGTTGCGCGGAATTGACATTCCGCTTCAACACCAGTACCTTAGCGGGTTTTCCTAGAGTTACCATCTACCTTTACACACGAGCCGTTAATGGAAGAATTTCACCGCATCAGCCGACTCCCGCCTTATGTCTTTAATATAGTCAACGAGCTGAAAGCCAAAGCCCGAGCGGAGGGCGAGGATATTATCGATTTCGGCATGGGCAATCCCGATCAGCCGACGCCGCCGCACATCGTGCGGAAAATGATCGAAGTGGCGGAGCGTCCCGACACCCACCGCTATTCGGTTTCCAAAGGCATACCCCGCTTGCGCAAGGCGATTTGCACCTGGTACAAAAACCGTTTCGATGTCGATCTCGACCCCGATAGCGAGGCGATCGTCACCATAGGCTCCAAGGAAGGTTTGTCGCATCTGGCGCTGGCCACGCTGGGCCCGGGCGACGTGGTGCTGGTGCCGAATCCGGCCTATCCGATCCACCCTTACGGGGTGGTGATCGCCGGCGCGGATTTGCGGCATGTGCCGCTGACCCCGGGCAGCGATTTCTTTATGGAGCTGGACAAGGCCATCGCCGAATGCTGGCCCAGGCCGAAAATGCTGATTCTGAACTTTCCCGGCAACCCTACCAGCCAGTGCGTGGAACTGGATTTCTTCGAAAAAGTGGTGGCGATCTGCAAGGAACACAATATCTGGATCGTGCACGATATAGCCTATGCCGACATCGTTTTCGACGGCTATGTCGCGCCGTCCATCCTGCAGGTGCCCGGAGCCCGGGATATTGCCGTGGAGTTTTTCACGCTGTCCAAAAGCTACAACATGCCGGGCTGGCGGGTAGGCTTCATGTGCGGCAACGCCACCCTGGTTTCCGCACTGACCAAGATCAAGGCCTATATGGATTACGGCACCTTCACGCCGATCCAGGTGGCGGCCATCGCCGCGCTGGAAGGCCCGCAGGATTGCGTCAGGGAAATTTGCGAAATGTATCGCTCCCGGCGGGACGTGTTATGCGACGGCCTGAACGCCATGGGCTGGCGCGTGGAAAAACCCCGTGCCACCATGTTCGTCTGGGCGCCTATCCCGGAAGCCTACAAGGCCATGGGATCCATCGAATTCGCCAAAAAACTGATCATAGACGCCAAGGTTGCGGTGTCGCCGGGCATCGGTTTCGGACAGCACGGCGACGACCATATCCGCTTCAGCCTGATCGAAAACGAACACCGCACCCGGCAGGCGTTGCGCAGCATCCGTAATATGCTGAAGAAAGACAACGTAGTATAATTTTTTGGAATAATGACAATAATTTTGGTTTAACGCTGGGAGTCGGGTTTGAAGCCGGTAAAAATAGGTATTCTGGGATTGGGAACCGTCGGTGGCGGCGCGGTTAACGTACTGAAAAGAAATGCCGGGGAAATCGCCCGCCGGGCGGGTCGGGAAATCATCGTCAGCCGTGCTTCCGCCCGGGATCTGACCCGGACGCGGATATGCGACACCGCGCACATCGCCCTGAGCGCCGACCCGTTCGAAATCGTCAACGATCCGGACATCGACGTGGTGGTGGAGCTGATGGGCGGCTATGAACCGGCCAAGCAACTGGTGCTGACCGCAATCGCCAACGGCAAGCATGTGGTGACCGCCAACAAGGCGCTGATCGCCCTGCACGGCAACGAGATTTTCGCCGAAGCCGGCAAAAAAGGCGTGATGGTGCTGTTCGAGGCGGCGGTGGCCGGCGGCATTCCCATCATCAAGGCCATCCGCGAAGGTCTGGCCGGCAACCGCATCGAATGGCTGGCCGGCATCATCAACGGCACCGGCAATTTCATTCTCAGCGAGATGCGCGACAAGGGCCGGGATTTTGCCGACGTGCTGGCCGAAGCCCAGGCCCTGGGTTACGCGGAAGCCGACCCGACCTTCGACATAGAAGGCATAGACGCCGGGCACAAGCTGACCATTCTGGCGTCAATCGCCTTCGGCATTCCGCTACAGTTCGACAAGGTGTATACCGAAGGCATTACCCGCATTACTCGCGCCGATGTGGAATACGCCGAGGCGCTGGGTTACCGCATCAAGCATCTGGGCATGGCCCGCAAGACCACGCAAGGCATTGAACTGCGCGTGCATCCGACGCTGATTCCCAAGCGGCGGCTGATAGCCAATGTCGATGGGGTGATGAATGCGGTGCTGGTCTGCGGCGACGCCGTGGGGCCCACCCTGTACTATGGCGCGGGCGCCGGCGCGGAGCCGACCGCTTCCGCCGTGGTGGCCGATCTGGTGGATGTGGTGCGGGCCATGACCAGCGACCCGGAAAACCGGGTGCCGCATCTGGCCTTTCAGCCGGACGCTATCGTCGATATTCCGGTGCTGCCTGCCGAGGCCATCCGCACCGCCTATTATTTGCGGCTGACCGCCGAAGATCGGCCCGGGGTGCTGGCCGACATCTCGCGGATTCTGGCCGCGCACCATATCAGCATCGAAGCCCTGATCCAGAAGGAACCGCTGGCCGGCCAGTCTTCGGTTCCCATCATCATGCTCACCCAGTTGACCCTGGAAAAAGAAATGAATGCGGCCATCGCCGAAATCGAAGACCTGGCTACGGTCAGCGGCGCGGTCAACCGTATTCGCCTGGAAACCTTAGGATAAACAATGGCAATCACAAAACGCTACACCGGATTAATCGAAAATTACCGGAGCCGGTTGCCGGTTTCGGCCGCCACCCGCATCATCAGCCTGGGCGAGGGCAATACCCCGCTGATCCAGTTGCTGAACATCCCGGCGCTGATCGGCAAAGAGGTGGAAATCTACGTCAAATACGAGGGCCTGAATCCGACCGGCTCCTTCAAGGATCGCGGCATGACCATGGCGGTGACCAAGGCCGTCGAGGACGGCAGCCGGGCCATCATTTGCGCCTCCACCGGCAACACTTCCGCTTCCGCCGCGGCCTATGCGGTGCGAGCCGGCATCAAGGCTTTCGTGCTGATTCCGGAAGGCAAGATCGCTTTGGGCAAACTGGCGCAAACCTTGATGTACGGCGCTAAAATTATCCAGATCAGAGGCAATTTCGACGACGGCATGGCGCTGGTCAAGCAGGTCGCCGAACACGCGCCAGTGACCATCGTCAACTCCATCAATCCGTTCCGGCTGGAAGGCCAGAAAACCGCCGCCTTCGAAATCGTCGATGAACTGGGTGCGGCCCCGGATTACCATTGCCTGCCGGTGGGCAATGCCGGCAACATTACCGCCTACTGGAAAGGCTATAGCGAATATGCCGCCGACAGCGCCGGCCACCCGGCCGTCACAGACAAACGCCCGGTAATGTGCGGTTACCAGGCGCTGGGCGCGTCGCCGTTCGTGCAGGGCAAAATGGTGGACAATCCGGAAACCGTCGCCACCGCCATCCGCATCGGCCACCCGCAATCCTGGGATCTGGCCTGGAATGTCCAGAAGGAATCCGGCGGCTGGTTCGACGCCTTGGGCGACGAACAAATTCTGCTCGCCCAGAAAATGCTGGCGCAGCACGAAGGCATTTTTTGCGAGCCGGCCTCGGCGGCGTCCCTGGCGGGTTTGCTGGTGGATCTGGAAAGCGGCAAAATTCCGGCAGGCAGCCGCATCGTCTGCACCCTGACCGGCAACGGTTTAAAAGACCCCGATACCGCCATCGGCCAGTGCCGGGACACTCATCCGGTCAGCATCGAAGCCTCGCTGGACGCGGTAAAAAAAGCCATTCTGGACAGCATGTAGGCCAGACAGGGCGGACGCCGGTTTTTTTTTCGAATCGCCGGATTCCGGCGGTTCGATCCGCGCGGCAGGCCTGGCGACATGCCGGGCCCGGCAGCCGAAATTCGCGCCTGCCGGCGTTTACGTCATCAATCTCCGCTCACTCAATACGCCAGTCCAGGATCGAATTTGCCCTCCATGTATCTGCAAGGCGTCAAAAAAACCATTATTCAACGCCCGCAGGCCGGCGGCGGCTCGCTGGGCGACATGGACGCCATGCTACAGCGCATCTTCCGCAACCGTGGCGTCCACAGCCCGGAAGAGCTGGATTGCAGCCTGGGCAAACTGCCTTCGCCCTGGTTGCTGGGCGGCATGCAGACCATGGTCGGGCATCTGGCGGCGGCCATCAAGACCCAAAAACTTATCACTATCGTCGCCGATTTCGACGCCGACGGGGCCACCAGTTGCGCGCTGGCGATCAAAGGTTTAAGTTTGCTGGGGGCCAGGCCGCCCGCTTTCGTGGTGCCCAACCGGTTCGAATATGGTTATGGCCTGACTCCGGAAATTGTCGAGCTGGTCAAACGCGGCAATCCGGACATCATTCTCACCGTCGATAACGGCATTTCCAGTCTGGAGGGGGTAAAAGCCGCCAAGGCCGCTGGCATTCAGGTGCTGATTACCGACCATCACCTGCCCGGACAGACGCTGCCGGAGGCCGACGCCATCGTCAACCCTAACTTGGCGGACGATAAATTTCCCAGCCGCAACATTGCCGGGGTCGGGGTGATGTTTTATGTGCTGATGGCCTTGCGGATGCGTTTGCGGGAGCTGGGCTGGTTCGAAAAAAACCGGCTTGCCGAACCCAATCTGGCGCAACTGCTGGACTATGTGGCGCTGGGCACCGTGGCGGACGTGGTGGCCCTGGATCAGGTCAACCGGATACTGGTGCATCAGGGGCTGCTGCGCATCCGCGCCGGGCAGTGCCATGTCGGCATCTGCATGCTGGCCGAAATCGCCGGCCGCCGGCTGTCCGCCCTGCATGCCGCCGACCTGGGTTTCGCCATCGCCCCCAGGCTGAACGCCGCCGGGCGCATGGATGACATGACGCTGGGCATTCAGTGCCTGCTCAGCGAAGATGCCGCTATGGCGCGGCGCACCGCCGAACAGCTCGATAGCCTCAACCAGGATCGCAAGGAAGTGGAAGGCCAGATGAAAAACCAGGCCATGGCGCTGCTGGCGGAGATGAAGGAGCCGGATCAAAAACACGCGCCGGCCGGGGTTTGTCTGTACGATCCGGGCTGGCACCAGGGGGTGATCGGCATTCTGGCCGGGCGGATCAAGGACAGGCTGCATCGGCCGGTCATCGCCTTCGCGCCTGCCGAAAACGGTGAAATCAAAGGTTCAGCCCGTTCCATCAACGGTTTGCATATCCGCGACGTATTAAGCGAAATAGCCGCCGCCCATCCGCAACTGCTCAGCAAGTTCGGCGGCCATGCCCTGGCGGCCGGTCTGAGCATCAAAATGCATGATTATCCGCATTTTGCCTTGCTGTTCGCTGAAAACGTGGCGGACAAACTGCTGCGACTGGAGCTGGAGCAGAAAATCTGGTCGGACGGTGAGCTGAACGAACAGCAAATGACGCTCGAGTTCGCGCAAATACTGCAACAGGCGGCCGTTTGGGGGCAGGCGTTTCCGGAGCCGGTATTCAATGGGGTGTTCGAGGTGATTCAATGCCGCATTGTCGGCCATCAGCATCTGAAGTTCGTGCTGCGCCTGCCGTTCAGCAAACTGTTGCTGGACGGCATCGCCTTCTTCGCCGACCATCCGGAAAACTGGCTGGGCTGCCGGAAAATCAACGCCGCCTATAAGCTGGATGTAAACGAATACCGTGGACAGCGGGCTGTGCAGTTGCAATTGCAATATCTGGAAAAATGGGAATAAGCGATTTATGATGGAAAAATTGTTGCGCTGGATAGACGCGCATCTCATCGCCCTGTTGCTGGCGCTGTTTGTATTGCGCAGCGGTTTTTTGCTGGTCGAGAATATCGGACTGATGGGCGACGAAAGCTATTATTGGGACTGGTCGCGGCATCCGGCCTGGTGTTATTACAGCAAGCCGCCGATGGTGGCCTGGCTGATAGGGGTTTTTACCTGGCTGCTGGGCGATTACACCGCCAGCCTGCGTTTGCCGGCAGTCATTGCCGGCACGGTTTTCTTATGGTTTTTTCACGCTACGGCCAAGGCGTTTTACGGACGACGGGCGGCGGCGTTCGCGCTGCTGATGATTCTGGCCACCCCGGCCAATGTGCTGGCCAATCTGCTCATGACCATCGACGCGCCGCTCTACTGTTTCTGGATGATGACGATTTTTTTCCTGCAAAGAGCCTTGTTCGATTTTGAGCCATGGGCCTGGCTATGGGCGGGATGCGCCACCGCCGCCGCGCTGCTCAGCAAGCAGGTGGCCATCGCCCTGCCGCTGATGCTGCTGGCCTTTATTCTGCTCGACCACCAGCGGTGGCGACGGCTAAGGTGCGGATTCGCGCTGTATCTGGCGCCGGTGCTGCTGGCGGGCCTGCCCATTCTGATCTGGAACGCCGGCCACCACTGGGTGATGTTTCAGCACAGCAAGGATCATTTTACCGCCCAGATATCCGCTTCGCTGGTCAACAGCCTGGATAATGTTGGCGAACTTTTGTTATACCAGCAGTTGCTGATTACACCTTTGATCTTCGTGCCGGTGACGATACTCAGCGTGCAGAGCGTGCGGCGGTTGCGGAATCTGGTGGCGCCACAGCAGTTTCTGGTGCTGATGGGGCCGCTGCTGTTGCTGGGCGTGTTGTTATTGAGCCTCGAGCAGAAAGTCCAGGGCAACTGGCCGATGCCGTTTTACTTTACCGGCCTGATCCTGCTGGCCGGAGCCTGGCAGGCCGGCCGCTGGCGGAAGTGGCTGCAATACGGCGTCAGCTTAGGCTATCTGATGGTGGCCCTGACCTATCTGTTGCCTAATGCGCTGAATGCGCTGCATCTGCAAGACAGCCGTTACGATCTGCTTAAACGCTTCAATCACTGGCCGGGGCTGGCCATACGCATCGAGGCCGAACGCCGGCTGGGCGTACCCGAACCCGACAGCTTCGTGGTGGCCCTGGGACACCGCAATCTTGCCAGCCAGCTAGCCTTTTACTTGCCGGATCATCCGGCGGTGTTTCGTTATGAAGCCAGCGGAGCCGTGAAATCGCAATATGAACTCTGGCCGGGGCCAGAGGCATTTACCGGTAAAAACGCGCTGGTGGTCAGCGACAGCCAGGATGTGCCCGATCAAATCAGCCGCGCGTTTCGAACCTTTACTTTTATCAAGGCAATCGCCAATCCCATGCATAGCAATCAGCCGTTTTATCTATTTTCCGGACAGGATCTGATTGCCTGGCCCACTGCGGCGAACAAGGAGACAAAATGAGATTAATGTTCCTGGATCGCTGCCGGCTGGAACTGATAGTCCTGCTGGCGCTGATGTTGTCCACCACTCTGCTGTTCTGGCTGACCGATCTGGATATCCGCGCCGCAGCGCTGTTCTACCATCCGGACAACGCCGGCGACGCCTGGCCGGAACGCCACTGGTGGTTGTGGAAGCTATTGTTCGACTACGCCTTTCCGTTTACCGTGGCCGGCGGCGCGGCGGCGCTGTTGACCTATCTGCTCAGTTATCTGTTCGCGCCGGCCCGGCGCTTTCGCCGTCAGGCTTTATATGTGCTGCTGGTTATTCTGATCGGCCCCGGCCTGGTGGTGAACCTGATCGTCAAGGATCACTGGGGGCGACCAAGACCCATGCATGTCAGGGAGTTCGGCGGCGAACACCAGTACATTCCGCCGCTACAGATAGGTCACACCCCGGACAAGTCCTTCGTCTGCGGGCATTGCTCGGTGGGCTACAGTTTCTTCGCGCTGTATTTTCTGGCCAAAAACTACCGGTTTTGGTATTTCGGCCTGACCCTGCTGCTAGCCTGGACCATGGGCTTTACCCGCATGACTTCCGGCGGCCACTTCCTGTCGGACATCCTCTGGTCGGGCTACCTGGTGTTTCTGGTGGCTTATTTGCTGTATTACGGCTGGTATCGGCGCACGGTAAAGTAGCTCGTATGCAGCAACGCGGAATATGTGGACGACTTGAAAAGCAGTCAACAAGCCTTAATCTGGGCGGCGGACAGAATCGCAAACCTGTCCGGCGTCGAAAACGGGTGGCCAGTCGGTCATGAAAGTTGTCGGCGGCCGTTAGCGCGTCGGCTTCGATTCCCGGATTCCATTGCATTGCATCCAGGCTACGCTGGCTTAATATAGGTTGAATCGTTACAATCCGATTTGATTTTAAAAAGACAACCGGTCTGAATTGCAAGGCGGAATAATATGATTGAAAGAGTTGAATCGAATCTTAATCCTGTTCCGCCGTATAATGGCATAGGCAATATGCATATTGAAGCGTTAACTCTGCAACACTTTCGGGGAATCCAAAGCTTGCATTTGCTTTTGCATGAGCGGATGGCTGAACCCGAAGCCTTTTCGGCTTGGAAAGCCCTGGCCAATGATAGCTGGCAACCTGCTTATGGTGATTTGAGTGGCGCTGTCAAAAAAGAGGTCAAAGATGCGTTGATGTTTGAGCAGGGTTACCTGTGCTGCTACTGCAAACGTGAACTGAGCGAACAGGAGGCCCATATTGAACGTTTTCGGCCACAATCCGACCCGGCAGTGGATGCCCTGGATTTTGGCAACCTACTCTGTTCCTGTCAGAATTGGAAGTCATTCTGGCTGAAGACGAACCTAACGAAACCGGCATCTCGGTCGCAGATGAACTGTTGGAAAAAGTGTTCGTCTTTCCCCGGCAACTCGTAGAGGGGGCGTATGTTGATCTAATTGCAAAATGGCCTAACAAACAGCCATTGGCTGTCGATGACTTCCAACATTCGGCGTTCTGTTCCCACTAACATGCCATCACTACTACGATCATGATGAAATACAAAGGGCTTATCTTTGACTTCAACGGCGTGTTACTATGGGACGCACCGCTTCATGTGCAGGCATGGCAAGTAACAGCCCTTCGGCTCAGAGGCGCAGAATTAAGTGACGATGAATTTTCAATCCATGTTCATGGCCGCACTAACGCCCACATCTTGAGCTATCTCACAGGGCGTACACTTCACGGAAAAGAGCTCTTTGACCTCATTCAAGTCAAGGAATCAATGTACCGAGACTTGTGTTTAAAAAATCCTGATATGTTTGTCTTGTCTCCAGGTGCTGAGTCGCTACTCGACTTCGTATCTGCACAGGGTATACCACGAACAATCGCAACGGCCTCGGAAAGAACAAACCTCGACTTTTTTGTACATCATCTTGGGCTGGAGAAATGGTTCGATCTACAGCAGATTGTCTACGATGATGGCTTTCTTCCCGGTAAGCCCGCTCCCGACATGTACGCAAAAGCAGCAACAAACATCCATCTGCCACCACACGAATGTATTGTTGTCGAAGATGCACTTTCCGGTTTCAAGTCTGCATATGCCGCAAGCATCGGATACATCGTGGGTCTTGGTCCACACGCAACACACAGCAAGCTTCTTGCCTGCGAAGGAGTATCCACCGTGATTGAGAGCTTTGAGCAGTTTCCTCGTGATATGCTGCTAACTGCATAGGGTATAAATGAAAATCGAAATTCGCCATGCTACATTGCAGGACTTCGGTAACATCATGGAATTAGTCGCAAGATCGACTCGGGCATTGCAATCTGCATACGATACAAAGACAGTGATTGACACCGCTCTTGAACTCATTTGCGACCGCAGAAATGATCAATCGATTCAAGACATCGCGAACGATGTGAACATCTGTTTACCAATCCTAAAAACATGGCTGAAAAAAGCCAAATTGAATAGCTCCCGTGATCGACAAACGAAATTGAAACGCCCTCAGGATTGGCGTCTTTATTATTTTTCGTGCTTTCTGTGCTGCGCCCGGTTAGCGTTACGATGAGCATCTCGATAAATGACCGTATCTGTGTCATCTTTGATTTGGACGGCACCCTCGTAGATAGCGAGATACTTTGCAACCAAGCGATTCTTGATCTGCTTCCACAGATGAGTGAGACAGTCGATTCATTGATCCAGCGGTATCGAGGCAAAAAGTTGGCCTCAATTCTTGTTGACCTTGAGAACCGTCTTTGCCAGCGTCTGCCAGAAGCGTTTGAACACCTTTATCGCCAACGTGTTGCGGAACTCTTCTCTTGTGAGTTGAAACCTATGCCCGGCGTTCTTGAAATGCTCGAAGTCACGAACTACCCTAAGTGCATTGCCTCAAGCGGGCCGCCTTTGAAAATCCGTCAGGCGCTGCGAGTGAGTGGTCTCGCACCTTATTTTGGCGATAACATTTTCAGTTCGTATGAAGTTGGCTCTTGGAAGCCGGAGCCTGGTCTATTCCAATACGCAGCAGATGCAATGGGCTTTATACCCAGCCAATGCGTGGTTGTAGAAGATAGTGAAGTGGGAATTCAGGCAGCTGTAGCAGCAAGAATGAAAGCCTTCCAGTATGTGCCTAATGGTGAAACAGGGTCATGCCAAGGCGGAATACTATTTAACGATATGTCGCGACTCCCTCAGCTACTTGCTCACTTTGCCAGCAGTGTCCAACAAAGTGCAAAACAGCTTTCAGATTTTCCCGGTATTACCATTTGAATATTGATGTATTAGAATTAGCAGCTATAGTTAATTACTGTGGTCTAGTTTTTTATATCTAAATGGGATTGTAAGCCCAAAGGGGTCAAGAGATGAAATACATAGTGCTGATTCAGATTTTGTTGGTTTTTCTATACAGATCAAGCCAGGCGGCAGACTCGGCTAGTCCGGAAATTGTTCAGCCGAAGGATAGTAACCGTTCAGACCCCTAGCAAAGAAATAAGCTGAAAACACATTGACATAGCGCACATATTGATGATTAATTATGCAAACCATCACCTAAGTGCGTAGCCAAGGCATGATCCTCAAGGAACACGAACT
>JAQTUW010000004.1 GCA_028707085.1 Methylococcales bacterium
TGGCGGCCATACCCAGCGTGGTCTATGGTTTTTGGGGCATTTATGTGGTGATACCCTTTGTTAGACCGATAGCCGACTGGCTGAATACCGAATTTGGCTGGATTCCGTTTTTTAGCACAACCTTGAGTGGCCCGGGCATGCTGCCTGCGGTTTTAGTGTTGTCTATCATGATTTTGCCGACCATTGCGGCAGTATCGCAGGATGCCCTGAGAATGGTTCCCTACAGCACTAAAGAGGCGGCATACGGTCTGGGCGCGAACCGCTGGGAAGTCATACTGCGGGTCATGCTGCCCACGGCCTCGGCAGGGATTTTCGGCTCCCTGGTGCTTGGTTTTGGCCGGGCGCTCGGCGAAACAATGGCTTTGGCCATGCTGATCGGCAATTCTAATCAGCTTAGCCTGTCCCTGTTTTCGCCCGGAAATACCTTGGCCGCATTGCTGGCGCTGAATTTTCCTGAAGCGGGTAAATCCGAGGTTCCGGTATTGATGTATGCCGCCATGGTGCTGCTTTTGATCACTTTTGCCGTCAATATGGCCGGAACGGCCATATTGACGCTGACTTCGAGACAGTTGCAGGCCGGTAAATGAATACACCGGATAGCCGTCATCCTGCAAAAGAAATCCGGGAAGAAACGCCCTGTCTACGCGGCTCGCCTTTTGAAGCGCGGGCATTGCGAAATTTATTTTTGACCGCTGTGGCATGGCTGATGGCCATTATTGCCAGCGTCCCGCTGTTCTCCGTGCTTTACGGACTGATTGTGAAGGGCGGACGCCGCCTGAGTCTGGATGTATTCACCCAGTTGCCGCCCGCGGGATTCGAAGATGGAGGCGGTTTCGGCAACGCCATTGTGGGCACGCTGGTCACAGTGGGGTTTGGCGCCTTGATAAGCATCCCTGTCGGTATTCTGGCGGCCATTTTTCTGGCCGAACTGGAACCGGACGGCAGGGTGGCCCATGCGGCGCGATTTTGCGCCAAGACTTTAACCGGGTTACCCTCCATACTGGCCGGCGTGTTCGCCTATGCGGTCGTGGTGCTGACGACCGGCACTTATTCCGCACCTGCGGCCGGCGTGGCACTGGCGTTGCTGATGCTGCCCACTGTGGTGTTAACGGCTGAAGAGGCCATGCGAATGGTGCCGGGCAACATGAAAAATGCAGCCTATGGAATAGGTTGCACCCGCAGTCAGGTGGTCTGGAAGATCGTATTGCCAGCGGCGCTGCCCGGCATTTTGACCGGTGTGATGCTGGCCATTGCCCGCGCCGCCGGGGAAACGGCTCCGTTGCTTTTTACCGCCTTGTTCAGTAACTACTGGTTCATCGAAAACGGTAGCGCAGAGATCATGGCGCCTATCGCTTCGCTGTCGGTACTGATTTACAACTTCGCCAGCATGCCCTATGAAAACCAGGTCGAACTGGCGTGGACTGCTTCGCTGGTGCTGGTGTCGATGGTGCTGATATTTAATATTCTTGCCCGGGTGCTGGGGCGCAAAAAAGTCTGACGATTTTGATGAAACCGAAAATGATTTTAAATTCTACCGGGGCATTCAATCCGGATACGCATGGCAGCGCACATTCCAAAGTAGTCATAGACTGCAAGCTGGACAAGGTGTTTTATGGTAATTTTCATGCTGTCAGAGATAGTCATATTTCAATTCATAAAGGGCAGATCACCGGGTTTATTGGGCCATCTGGCTGCGGCAAAAGTACGGTTTTACGCTGTCTCAACCGTATGAACGATCTGGTAAAGGGTTTCCGATTCGAAGGCAATGTGCATTTCCTGGGCCAGGATGTCTATGAAAGGAATGTGGATCCAGTCGTAGTGCGCCGCTACATCGGCATGGTTTTCCAGCAGCCCAATCCCTTTGCCATGAGCATTTTTGATAATGTTGCCTTTGGGTTGCGTTTGAATCGTTTCAAGGGCGATATTGAAGAGCGGGTGGAGAGCGCCCTGAAAAAAGCGGCGCTCTGGGACGAGGTCAAGGACAAGCTTAAAGCCAGCGGTCTTTCGCTTTCCGGCGGTCAGCAACAGCGGCTGTGCATCGCCAGAGCCATCGCCACCGAACCTGCCGTGGTGTTGATGGATGAGCCATGCTCCGCACTTGATCCCATTGCCACCCGGCGTATCGAAGAACTGATGGTCGAACTGAAGGAAAAGTACACGATTACCCTGGTTACCCATAATATGCAACAGGCTTTACGTGTTGCCGACAGGACTGCATTCTTTTCGGTCGATATTTCGCAGGGCGGGCGCACCGGTTACCTGGTGGAACAGGGAGAGACCCGGCAAATTTTCGAAGATCCCAGGGAATGCCTGACCAAGCAATACATTCGTGGCGAATTCAGTTAGACCGGCGGAGTCATCATGATCAGCAACAGAATATTATTTCTCGGCGGCTTGCGGAATATGTTTTTTCTGGCTGTTATTTGTTCCGCCGGGAGGGTGGAGAGCGCATTTGCGCAAGCCGTGGAGCCGGAATTGCACGGAGCAGGCGCGACATTTCCTGCGCCGCTTTATCAGCACTGGATTAAGGCTTACACTGCGCAATACCCCGACGCCCGGATCAGCTATGCGGCGGTGGGCAGCGGAGAAGGCATACGCGGCTTTCTTGCCGAAGAGCTGGATTTTGCCGGAAGCGATGCCGCACTCAGCGATGAGCAGATGGCTGAGGTCTCGCGGGGTGCAATACTGGCTCCGGCAACGGCCGGCATCATTGTGCTTGCCTATCATGTGAAAGGCCTGAATGGGCCGTTAAAACTTTCCAGAGCGGTTTATACGGATATTTTTGCGGGAAAAATCAGCCGCTGGAACGATGCCCGGATTCAGGCAATCAACCCTGGTCTAAAGCTCCCGAACGAAAATATAACCATTATTGCCCGCCAGGACAGCAGCGGTACGACCTTTGCCTTTACCAGCCATTTGAGTGCAGTCAGTCGGGAATGGCGCGACCATGGGCCGGGCGCCGGTACGATGGTGGGCTGGCCGGGCGTTACCATGCTGGCGCGGGGCAACGAAGGCGTGGCGTCGCGTATCAAGGTCAGCGAAGGATCGATAGGCTATCTGGAGTATGGTTTCGCCAAACGTCTGCGTTTGCCGCTGGCTTGGCTGGAGAACAGGGCCGGTCGCTTCGTGCAGCCTGACGAACAGTCGGGCATGGAAATGTTGTCCGACAGTGCGCAGCAAATGCCCGAAAACCTGAGGCTGATGATTTCCGATCCCGATGGCGAAAATGCTTATCCGATTCTGACTTTAAGCTGGCTATTGCTGTACCGGCATTACCCTGATCCGGCGAAAGCCGCTGAACTCAGGCAGTTTGTGAGTTTCGGCCTGACCGAAGGGCAGCGTTACAGCCGCGAACTCGGTTATTTGCCGCTGCCGGAAGCCATCGTTTTCCGCTCGCTAAAAGCATTGGAAAGTATTCAGTAGTCTGTTTTTCCGGCAACCTGACTCACTTCGGATAGGCCGGAAGATGTCATGCCGTGTTAACGGAAATGAACTACGCCCATCAGCGACGCCGTGCAGATCAATGCCGCTGACAACAGAATTTCGCCCGACATAAAACCGGCTACGCCGGAAAAATAAAGAACGCTGATCAGGATGTCTTTATAAAGATTGATTGAATTTTTCATTTCCTGTTTCTCCAGGGATAAGTATCCTAAAGAAAACAAGCAAGAATTATGCAAAAAATAATATTTATTTTATTTCAACAGGATAGGAACTAGTTCAGGGCAAGTATCGATAGTAGGCTAATCAGGATGGCTGAAATAAACCGGTTGAATGGTTTATTTCAGCCGCTCGATTCCGAAATTATGAAAGATAGCGCCTGCGCTAACGATTTTTTTCAATCAAGCGCTTCAATTTCTGCTTGTTAGCCGCCATCGCTTTCTCGTAATAGGCGTTGTAATTCTTCGTCCAGTCGTTCTTATATTGTCGTCAGCTTCCAGGTATTTTTGCAGCTTCGCCAGACCGTGTATGGTTTTGGGATCAAGTTCGTTGTAAATCAGAACCTTCATGAGGCCAAGTCTGAAACGTGAATAAATGCGCTATTATGCGCCTCGCACAGCGGACTGTTGCTCATTTGCCCCCTTTCGCGCACGGAAGAGGGCGTTAACGCCGTTTTTAGGCAAACAGCTTGAGCAGTGGCGGAAACATCAGTAGGCAGGCCAGATCCATTCATCCATTTCCGCCAAATCTGTACCGTGCCGGTAAGCATAATTGCGGCATTCGGTCTGCATGTCGCGCATTTTCTCCTTGACATGCGCACCCGTCATCTGTAGTCGCGAAATACGGTCAATGGCGTCTATCACCAGACTGAAACGGTCGATTTCGTTGCGGATCGCCAGTTCCATGGGCGTATTGATGCTGCCTTTCTCCTTATAGCCGCGAACATGCAGGTTTTTATGATTGTTGCGGCGATAGGCAAGACGGTGGATCAGCCAGGGATAGCCGTGAAAATTGAACAGCACCGGCTTATTGATAGTGAACAGGCTGTCGAAGTCCTTATCGGACAAGCCATGCGGATGTTCGGACGCCGGCGTCAGCTTGTAAAGATCAACCACATTCACAAACCTGATCTTTAAATCGGGAAAAAACTTGCGGAGCAGAACCACCGCCGCCAGCGCCTCCTTGGTCGGAACGTCGCCGGCGCTGGCGATGACGATATCGGGTTCCACGCCGTTGTCGTTGCTGGCCCATTCCCAGATGCCTATGCCTTTTGCGCAATGCCTGATTGCGGCGTCCATGTCCAGATACTGCAAATGCTTCTGTTTATCGCAAACGATGACATTGATATAGTCGGTACTGCGCAGGCAGTGGTCGCTGACCACCAGCAGGGTGTTGATATCCGGCGGCAGATAGATGCGGGTCACCTCCGGGCTTTTATTGACCACTAAATCCAGAAAACCCGGATCCTGATGGGTAAAACCGTTATGATCCTGCCGCCAGACAGTGGATGTGATCAACAGATTCAGGGAGGAAATTGACGCTCGCCAGGGCACGGATTTGGACATTGCCAGCCATTTGGCATGCTGGTTGAACATGGAGTCGATCACATGCACGAATGCTTCGTAGGTGGAGAAAAAGCCGTGGCGTCCGGTTAGCAGATAGCCTTCCAACCAGCCTTCCAGCGTGTGTTCGGAAAGCATCTCCATGACCCGTCCATTCGTTGACAGTTCGCCGCCTTGGGCATCTTCCGGCAGGTACTCGGCCAGCCAGGTTTTTTTGCTGGCCTGATAAATATCGTCCAGCTTGTTCGAACTGTTTTCATCCGGGCCGAATACCCGGAAATTCTGCATGTTGGCGTGCATGATGTCCCGCAGAAACCTGCCCAGCGGCCGAGTGTTCTCAGCTCTGAGCTGACCGGGTTTTTCCAGGTCTATCCGATAGTCTTGAAAGTTCGGCAGGCGCAAAGCCTTGCGCAGACGGCCGCCGTTGGCGTGTGGATTGGCGCTCATTCTGCGCAAACCTTTGGGCGCCAGGGCTTTCAGCTCCGGTTGCAGCCGGCCTTCCCGGTCGAACAGTTCCTCCGGTTTGTAGCTTCGCAGCCAGGCTTCCAGTTGCGCCAGATGGGCCGGGTTTTCGCGTACTTCGGTCAATGGTACCTGATGAGCGCGCCAGAAGGCTTCGACCTTGTGGCCGTCTACCTGTTTCGGCCCTGTCCAGCCTTTAGGCGAGCGAAGAATGATCATCGGCCAGCGCGGGCGTATGGCGGTCTGACTGCTGCGGGCCTGTTCCTGAATCCGGCGAATTTCCAGTACGCATTCTTCCATGACGGCCGCCATTTTGCCGTGCATGGTCATAGGCTCGTTGCCCTCGACGAAGTAAGGCGTCCAGCCGTAGCCCTGAAACAGATGCTCCAGTTCTTCGTGGCTGATCCGCGAAAGCAGGGTGGGATTGTTAATTTTATAGCCGTTCAGATGCAGGATAGGCAGTACCGCGCCATCGCGGATCGGATTCAAAAATTTGTTCGAGTGCCAGGAGGTGGCGAGCGCCGCGGTTTCCGCTTCGCCATCGCCCACCGCCACCGCCACCAGCAGGTCTGGATTGTCGTAAGCGGCGCCGAAGGCATGGGAAATACTGTAGCCCAGTTCGCCGCCCTCATGGATGGAGCCGGGCGTTTCGGGGGTGCAATGGCTGCCGATGCCGCCGGGAAATGAAAATTCCTGGAAAAAATGTTGCAGGCCCTCAATATCTTCGCCCTTGTCAGGATAAATCTCGCTATACGCGCCTTCCAGATAGACCGACGCCAGCACCCCGGGCGCGCCGTGGCCGGGGCCGGCCAGAAAAATGGCGTTCAGATCATATTTGTTGATCAGGCGGTTGAGATGGACATACATGAAACTCAGGCCGGGGCTGGAGCCCCAATGGCCGAGCAGACGGGGTTTGATATGTTCGGCCGCCAGCGGCTTGTGCAGCAGTGGATTTTCGCGGAGATAAATCATGCCTGCCGCCAGATAGTTGCAAGCTCTCCAGTAAGCGTTAATGTTTTCCAGTTCGTTTTGGCTGAGGTTGGTCTGAGTCATGATATTGATTGAAGGTTGGGAACAATTGAAGATCAATCAATGGGAGTTGCAAGGCGTTTGTTTAGTTCCGGCTAAAGTCAGCGGATTTCGGTTTCCACCCTCAGTCTGAACGCCCAGCGGGTCATGACGGCCATTAGCGGCAAATAGATCGCCGCCGCCCACAACAGCGCGGACAAGGTGTTTTGACTGCCGCTGGCGTCCCACAGGGTCAGGGAGCTATTCAGCGAACGGTTGGACGGCAATAAAAACGGGAACATGGATATGGCCATGGTTAGCACCGAGAACACCAGTGTGATGGTGGCGGCCAGAAAAGCGTAATAATGACGTTCGAGCCGGGTCAGCATTAGCGTTGCCCCGCAACCGATAAAAGCCAGCGCCGGGATGATGGCCAAACTTGGCAAGTGCTCGTAATTATCCAGCCATAGGCCTTCGTTGCGTTTAACGAATTTGTTCAGCGGATTGGTTGCGGCGTCGGGAAAAATCGCCGAGGTGATATGGTAGCCTTCCAGACGGCTTACCCATAGCCCGGCCAGGGTAAACAAAACTAGAAAGGCGGCGCCGGCCTTATAAATCCAGATACGGCTGGATTGCGAAATTTCGCCCGGGTATCTGAGTTGCAAAAACGCGGCGCCGTACAGCATGAACAAGGCTATGCTGAACGCCGCAATCAGCAGCGAAAACGGGTTGAGCAGGCCCCAAAAATCGCCCAGGAAGAAAATCCGCATGTCGCTGTCAAAATGAAACGGGATGCCTTTCAGCAGATTGCCGCAAATAATGCCCAGCAACACCGTCAATAGAAAGCCGCCATAAGTCAGAATTTTGTCCCAGCGCTGTCGCCAGAGCGGATGGTCGTAACTGTTTCTGAAAAACAGTCCGGCAATGCGGCTTATCCAGGCTGGTATCATCAGCAACAGCAAGGGTTGCAGACTGGCGAACAGCACAGCATAAGCCACAGGCCAAGCTGCAAACAGCAGCGCCGCCACGGCAAACAGCCATGCCTGTAGACCCAGTGCGGCGCCCGCAAGGCCGGCAATGATGGTTTTGCGCGCCCCGTCGGTTTTGCCGGCCTGCGGTAACAGCATGGCGACGCCCAGTAACAGACCTTCCGACAGGGCGAAGCCGATCACAGCCAATACCAGGATTGCCCACCACAACAGGCGTAAAGATGGGTAATCCAGACTCATTGCCGGTTTCCTTGCGAGAATAATGGGTAAGATGTGGTCTTAAACATGTTTTTTATCAGGAATACGGCGAGAGCCGGCAGGGCCAGGGCTGTGATGAGGGTGAACGACATGCTGATCGCCAGCTCTTTGGCGGATAGCGAGGAGACGCTCATGAATGCCGGCAGCACCCCGGCCACAGCCCAGGGCTGTTTGCCCGCCTCGCTCACTAGCCAGCCGGCGAGGCTGGCCAGCCAGGACAGCGGGAATAGATAGATGCCCAGTTTTAGCAGCCATGCCGGAGGCGGGCTTCCCCGTCTGACGCTCCGAACCGAAATTGCAAATATCAGCATCATAATCAGGCCGCTAACGATCATCAGCCGGAAGCTCCAAACAATCAATGCCGGGTGCGCGGGCAGGGCGGCCTGGGCGGCCTGGGCAATCTGCGTGTCCGTGGCGTCGGCTACGTGTTCGGTTCGGCGCTGCAACAGCAAGGCATAGCCGAGATCGGTTTTTAAGCGGGTGAAGTCGGCCAGTATTTGTGTATCCTTATTTTCGTCGCGTAGCGTCTGTAGCAGGCCGTAGGCTTTCATGCCGTTGCGGATATGGGTTTCGATATCGGCCAGCCGACCCGCCAGCTGTTTGCCGTCCAGAATGGCGAGTTTCAGGTTTTGTACCGGATTGTCCATGTGCGGGGTAGTGTCGCCCATCCCCAGTAGCAGGGTTGAAACCAGGCCGATCGCGGCGGCCAGCCTGTAACCAATACGGGCCGGACTGTCGGCAGGGTTGCTCAGCAGTCGCCAGGCGCAGATCGCTAGTACGGTCGCGGCGCCGGTTGTACAGGCGGCGCAGAGGGTGTGCAGAAATTTGCTGACCAGCAGCGGATTGTTGAGCAGTTGCGTAACGCCGACAAGTTCGATACGGTAGGATTGCGGATTAAACTCCGCCGCTACCGGATTTTGCAACCAGCCATAGGCGACGGTCATCCATAAGGCGGAAAGCGTCACCGAGACGGCCAGCAGCCAGGTGACGAGCAGATGCTGCTTTTTGCCAAGCTGATCCCATCCGCACAGGAAAGGCCCAAACAGAATGGCGGCTGGAAAGAAGGTGCTGACGGCTTCGATCGCCAGCGGCAGGGCAAACACATCGCCGGCATAATCGGCAAAATAGGAACCATACATGCCGAATTGAAAAAACAGGGCCAGACGGGTGGCGATGGCCAGCACGAAATTCACGGCAAACAGACGGCCCCAGAACCGGCAACCGGTTGCATAAGCCTCCTGGCCGCTCAAGACATAGGCGGTTTCCATGATTGCCAGCATAATGGCCAAGCCCAGCGTCAAGGGCATGAATAAAAAATGCGAGACGCCGGCCAGCGCGAATTGCCAGTATGATAATGCAAGCACTGTTTCAGAAATCATTCCCGTCTCTTGGCTGTGAAAAAACTGTAATCAACTGAGAAGATGCCGGGTTACAGCATCGGAACCAGTTCCAGTTCCAGCATAATGGCGTCCTCTCGGCCATTTGTGGCCGGATAATAAGCCTTGCGCACCCCTATTTCATGAAAACCGAATTTTTTATAGATCTTCAATGCCCGCGGGTTGCTGGGTCGGACTTCCAGGAAAATGCATTCGGCCCGTGATCTGGCGTATTCGATCATGTGTTCCAGCATTTTACGGCCGGCGCCCTGATGCTGATGCAGGGGGTTGACGCTGAGGTTCATGATGTGTGCCTCGCAGGCCGCCACCGAGATAATGCAATAGCCGACTATGACGTCATCCGGCGCTTCCAGAACCCAGTTGGTATAGGTCATGGTGCGCAGGCAGTCTTTAAAAATTTCCTCAGGCCAGGGGAATTCGTAATTCTGGACTTCGATTTCCAGCACTGCCGGCAAATCGCCGGTATCCATCTGCCGTATTCTCAGCAGGTCTTTGGTTTTGACCGACCCTGGAAATACTTTGGCGTAAAACTCGCGGTCGGCATTGTAAAACACCAGGTCTTTTAATTTTCTTAGCAGTTTCCACATAGTTTTTCAGAGCGTTTTATAAACAGAAACCGCAAACTGCAGATCTTCCCAGGCTTTAGCCTTTTCTAGCGGGGATCGTAACAGATAAGCGGGGTGATGAACGACGACAAGCGGGATATTGTCGAACTGATGACGGGCGCCGCGCAACTTTGTCAGCGATAATTGGGTATTAAGTAGATTCTGGGCGGCGATTCTGCCTACCGCCAGAATCAGCTTGGGTTGCAGCAGCCCGATCTGTTTTTGCAGGAAGGCATGGCAGGCGGCAACTTCCCCTGCTTGCGGGTCGCGGTTATGCGGCGGCCGGCATTTGAGCATATTGGCGATGTAGACTTCCTCGCGTTTCATGCCGATGGCTCGCAGCATCTCATTCAGCAATTGACCGGCCTTGCCGACAAACGGTTCGCCCTGCAAATCCTCGTCCTGGCCGGGCGCTTCGCCTATCAGCATCCAGTCTGCGTGCTGATTGCCGACGCCGAAGACCGTTTGGGTTCGGGTCTCGCACAATGAACAAGCGCGGCAGGCTGCAACTTCATGCCGCAAATCCTGCCAGACGCAATTATCGCCAGACGGTTCGCCCGGATTATCCGTTGCCGACAGACTGTTTTCGGCCGGGTTGAAGGCGGCGGCAACTGGCCGATGTCTGGTTACCCAGACATCGATGCCCATCGCCTGGAGATATTGCAATCGGATAGTCTGATTCATTGCCTGATGCGGATCAGACCTCGGCTTTTTGCGGATGCTGCCGCTGGTCGGAACTTTGCAGTTTATTGACAGCATTAATATAGGCCTTGGCGGAAGCGATTACGATGTCGGTATCCGCGCCTGAACCGTTGACAATGCGTCCGGCTTTTTCCAGCCTGACCGTGACTTCGCCCTGGGCGTCGGTGCCGGTCGTGATATTGCTGACCGAATAAAGCGCCAGCGTGGCCTGGGTGTTGGTCAGGGTTTCAATGGCCTTCAGGCTGGCGTCCACTGCGCCGCCACCTTGGGCATGGCCGGTCATTTCCCGGCCATCCACCCGGATGGTGACGCTGGCGGTCGGCACTTCGCCGGTTTCGGAACAGACTTTCAGGGATAATAATTTGATGTGTTCGTCTTCCGCCTCGAAGCCCTGTTCGGAAATCAGGGCCTGCAAATCTTCGTCGAATATGTCATGTTTTTTATCCGCCAGTTGTTTGAAGCGGAAAAAGGCGTCGTTCAGATCGGTCTCGCTACCGAACTGCACGCCTAGTTCATTCATCCGGGTTTTAAAGGCGTTACGGCCGGAATGTTTGCCCAGCACCATGCGGTTGGTAGACCAGCCCACATCTTCCGCGCGCATTATTTCGTATGTTTCGCGGCTTTTCAGCACCCCGTCCTGATGAATGCCGGATTCGTGCGCAAAAGCGTTGGCGCCGACAATGGCTTTATTGGGCTGGACGGGAAAACCGGTAATGGAGGACACCAGCTTGGAGCAGGCGACAATTTCCCGGGTATCCAGGCTGGTGTAACAGGGGAAGAAATCCTGGCGGGTGCGTACCGCCATCACCACCTCTTCCAGCGAGGCATTGCCCGCCCGTTCGCCGAGGCCGTTGATGGTGCATTCCACCTGACGTGCGCCATGCATCACCGCCGACAGGGAGTTGGCGACCGCCAGGCCGAGATCGTTATGGCAATGCACCGAAAAAACGGCTTTGTCGGCATTGGGGATGCGCTGCATCAGACTGGCGATGGTCGCGCCGAATTGTTGCGGCATGCTATAACCGACCGTGTCCGGAATGTTCAGTGTCGTCGCCCCGGCGTCTATCACAGCTTCCAGTATCCGGCACAGAAAGTCCTCTTCGGATCGTCCGGCGTCTTCCGGAGAAAATTCAACATTATCAGTGTATTGGCGAGCTTTTTTCACCGCCCGCACCGCATATTCGATCACCTGTTCCGGCCGCATGTTCAGCTTGTTCTGCATATGGATGGGCGACGTGGCGATAAAGGTGTGAATACGGGCGCTTTGCGCGCCTTTCAGGGCCTCGCCGGCCCGCTCGATGTCTTTATCCAGCGCCCGGGCAAGGCCGCAGACCGTACTGTCGGTGATAGCGCCGGCCACCGCCTGCACGGCTTCGAAATCGCCCTGGCTGGCGGCGGGGAAGCCGGCTTCTATGACATCGACTTTCAGGCGCTCCAGTGCTCTGGCAATTCTGACTTTTTCATCGCGCGTCATCGATGCGCCGGGACTTTGTTCGCCATCACGCAAGGTGGTGTCGAAAATAATTAATTTGTCTTTCATGATAACTCCGTTCATGAAACTTTCGGCCTTAGGCCGACGTATGCGGAAAAGTTGTTTTTTAAGCTGGGAGTTTGGAATGATTGCCCGTCAGGGCAGCAGTCTTGACATCAGCACGCGCAATAGCCCGCCGAGCAGTGGCTGGCGTGCAATGATAGAGACTGAATGGGTGGCTTGAGCGTTCATGCTGCTAACTATACTGTATTGACATGGATGTCTCAAGCCTGGAATGGCTGGATAACGGACAGTACCGGAAATTGCCGTATTTCCGGTTATGGATGGCAGCCCCGAAAAACCGGGTTTTAGGGTTTCGTCGGGTTCATCGTGAACAGCAGGCTATTGATTTGTGTGTTTTTAGTTCATCTAGCCGTTCGGATTCGCTTTACGCAGCACTAACGGCGGCAAAACCGGGTGCCAATCAGGCGGGAGCTGACCATAGTACGATAGCGGAGGGTTTCGATGCCTGCCTTGGCTGCCAATTTAAAGGCTAACACCTCATCGATTCCTTCGCAAAGGAAAGCCGCCGTATCCAGATGCGGTATTTGGGGATGGTGAAAAGTCGGTGAGGCCAGTTAAAACCGAGGTTTCTTTGATGGGGGTTGCCATTTTGTTCGCCTGTTAGGCGGGCGCTCTTTATGCCTTATTTTAGTGTGCCAGTATCTTAACTTATGTCCAACGGGCATAAAAAAAGGACTTAGGCCGAAACCTAAGTCCTTGAATTAAATGGTGGCGATACCGGGGATCGAACCTGGAACCTCGGGGTTATGAATCCCGCGCTCTAACCGGATTGAGCTATATCGCCACTGAAGCTAACTTTGCAAAGACGAGTATTATAATAGCCCGTAAATTTCAAGTCAAACGTTAAACCTGAAGTGCATGACGTCGCCGTCCTGAACCTTGTATTCCTTGCCTTCCAGTCGCCATTTGCCGGCATCCTTGGCGCCTTGTTCACCTTTATAACCAACGAAATCCTGATAGGAAATGACCTCGGCGCGGATGAAGCCTTTTTCAAAATCGGAGTGGATAACTCCGGCCGCTTGCGGCGCCGTGGCGTTGACAGGGATGGTCCAGGCCCGGACTTCCTTGACGCCGGCGGTGAAATAAGTGGACAGATTCAGCAGTTGGTAGGCGGCCCGCACCACCCGATTCAGGCCGGGTTCTTCGAGTCCCAGGTCGGTCAGAAACTCCTGTTTCTCGGCTTCTTCCAGTTGCACGATTTCGGCTTCGATTGCCGCGCAAACCGGCACCACCCTGGAGCCTTCCTGTCCGGCAAAGGCTTGAATTTTAGCCAGCAGCGGGTTGTTTTCAAAGCCGTCATCCTGAACATTGGCCACATACAGGGTCGGTTTGATGGTGATCAGGCACAGTTCCTTGATGAGCCTGGCGTCATCTTCGGACAAACCCAGCGTGCGCACCGGCAAGCCGGCATTGAGATGTTCCAGAACCTGTTCCAGCACCTGTTTCCGGGCAAGATCATCCTTGTTGCCGGATTTGGAGGCTTTGGCGGTTTTTTGCAGGGCTTTCTCAACGGAAGCCATGTCGGCCAGCGCCAGTTCGGTATTGATGACCTCGATGTCGTTAATCGGGTCAACCCGGCCGGCAACGTGAATGACGTTGTCGTCTTCAAAGCAGCGCACCACATGAACTATGGCGTCTGTTTCGCGGATATTGCCCAGAAACTGGTTGCCCAGGCCTTCGCCTTTGGATGCGCCGGCAACCAGGCCGGCAATGTCCACAAACTCGATGGTGGTGGGCAGCATCCGCTCGGGTTTGACGATCTCGGCCAGTTTGTCCATTCTCGGATCGGGAACCGGTACAACGCCGACATTGGGGTCTATCGTGCAAAAGGGATAGTTTTCGGCAGCGATGGCTGCTTTGGTCAGGGCATTGAACAGGGTTGATTTGCCGACATTGGGCAAGCCAACGATTCCGCAGTAAAGGGCCATAATTACGTTATAAGCTTAAGAGGTAAAGAGAGTTCCGCCAAACAGGCGGAGCAGGATCATTGAATTATACTGTATTTGCCGGCTGTTTGGGGTTGTCCGTCAGTCGAAAGTCAGGCCGGAAATTTTCAACTGGACAATCAGTTTGCGATACTGGTCTGCCGGCATCGCGTCGCTAAAAATCAATAAGGATTTGTGCGTGGTCAGAACCTTGAATTGCAGAACGGTGAGCGGCGTGCTGATGACCGTGTTCGGTTTCAGTTTAATGGCGTCAAAACGATTGCCGTCAACAGAAATAGTCCAGGCATCGGTCGGCGAATAACGCAAATAGACCGTGTCGGTTCGGCATGCCCGGTACTGAACAACCCAACTGATCAGGCACAGGCCGGTTGCCGCCACTTTAAGCGGCAACGGCAGGCTGTTCAGCCAGCAGGCCAGTATTGCCAGCATGTGCAGGCTGTGGACGGTTTTAAATCGCCGGCGCGATTGGGTAATGGTAAACAACAAAGCGGGTTGTGCGTCTTTTGTCACAATCGGATCCCAAATTCATGTTTCCGCTTGATGATAAGGCTATAATTGCTTTTTTCCATCAGTTCCCGGATAAAACTTTGCCTAACCCGACTTCTTCCAGTTGTACATTTTTTAGCCTCAACCATCTTGCGGTCGTCAGCGTGACCGGTCAGGATAGCGCAAAGTTTTTGCAGGGTCAGTTGACCTGCGATATTAACAGTCTGACAAAGGCCCGGGCAAGCGTGGCCGCTTTCTGTAATCCCAAGGGTAGGGTGATCAGCACCTTGCTGGTTGTCAGAACGGCGGATGGTTTTTTATTGATTTTGCCGGCCAGTTTGATGGATAAGGTCGTCAAAAAACTGCAGATGTATGTTTTGCGTTCTCTGGTGGAATTAAATGCGCCGTCTCAAGGCTGGCGGCTATTCGGCCTACAGCATCCTGCGGCCGATGCCGCCGAACCGTTAGGTCTTGTGCGGGAAGACGGTGGGCTGCTGAAATTGTCGTGGTTCTTCGGGCGGGAACTGTGCATTTCAGGACATAATCAGTCCCCGGCAGGCGGGCAGTGTCGGCCCGGGACGGATGAGGAATGGATATATCAGGATATCACTGCCGGTTTTCCCTGGTTTGATGTCTTGCAATCGGAGCAGTATACCCCGCAAATGTTGAATATCGACGGGCTGGGCGGTGTCAGTTTCAGCAAGGGCTGTTACACCGGACAGGAGATTGTCGCCCGTACCCATTATCTGGGCGCGGCGAAACGCCATCTGTTTGTCGGCCAATGCCAGGGGGCGGCGCAGATGCCCGATAGCGGCATGGCGGTGCTGGATGCCTTGACGCAGCAGAATCTTGGCAGTGTCTTGCTGGCGCAGCGTTTTTTAGGGCACACGCATTTGCTGCTGGTTTTGCAGGGTGCGGATATCGGCTCGCGTCATCCGATACTTGACGACGGCAAGCAGACTGCGATTAAAATAACCCATGACTAGGAGCCTGTCCGAGAATAGAAAACCTACTGCGGAATCGCTCAATAGACCGGTTTGTTCCTGCCTCTGCCGAGATGATAACTCATGATTGATACTCAGGCTGCCGCCCGTTTTCGCCGATTGGGCGCCTTGACCATATTCGCCGTCTATTTCGTGATACTGGTGGGTGGTATTGTTCGCGCATCGGGGGCCGGCATGGGCTGTCCTGATTGGCCGACCTGTTTCGGGCGATGGGTTCCACCCACCAGCGAAGCGCAGTTGCCCGCCAATTATCATGAAATATACGCTGCGCGCGGATATGAAAACACGGTTTTCAATCCGGTAAAAACCTGGACAGAATACGCCAATCGATTGGTGGGTGTTACCATAGGCATGCTGATTTTTTTGACGGCATGGGCGTCGCGGATCTATCTGAAAACCGACAAGGCCATTTTTTACCTGTCGGTCACTGTATTTTTGCTGGCCGGATTTCAGGGCTGGCTGGGTTCGGCGGTTGTCGCCAGCAATCTCAAGCCGTTGATGATTACTGCGCACATGCTGCTGGCGCTGTTTATTGTCGCCCTGCTGATTTACGCCATCGCCCGTTCGCAAAAAACCTTGCTGGCGGCGATAGACGGCAGCCGGCTGACGCCGCGATTTGCGCTGGTGTTAAAAGTGGCCATGGGCCTGACGCTTTTGCAAATAGCCATGGGCACCCAGGTGCGCGAAGCGGTCGATTTTATTGCCCATGAACACAGTTATATCGACCGGCAGTATTGGCGAGAAAGTTTTCCGGTTATTTTCTATGTACATCGCTCTTTTTCATCGCTGATTCTGTTTACCAATCTTTGGCTGGGCTGGAAGATTTATCAGGCCGCCAAGGATTCGATCATCCCCCATGTTAACGTGCCCGTCTGGCGAGTGCCCGGATTGTGTCTGGCGGGAAAATGCAGCTTACTGCTGCGCATGGCCTGTGTGCTGATCATGCTCATTGTGACGGCGATTCTGGCGGGTGTAAGCCTGGACAGGCTGGGTTTTCCGGCAATCGCGCAACCTGTGCATTTGCTGATGGCGAATCTGATTTTCGGCGCCCAGTTTTTCATTTATATCTGTCTGCGATACTCATCTGGTAAAACAGTCTAGATTTTCCATTTTATCAATAAGTTAGCATCGTGACGCCAAGTTGCGGTATAATGTTTTCTATCGCCTGCTTTCAGGCGGGCTCATCTCTTATTTTCTACAGGTAATACCATGTCCGACACCCCTTCCACCACGCCTTCCTTTAAAGACCTGGCGCTTTCAGAATCAATATTAAAAGCTTTGGAAAGTGTGGGTTACGAAACGCCTTCTCCTATTCAAGCGCAAATTATCCCTTTCATGATGGCCGGTCGTGATGTACTGGGTCAGGCGCAAACAGGCACCGGCAAAACCGCTGCGTTTGCATTGCCGGTATTGTCCCGGCTCGACGGCAAGCAGAAAGACCCGCAAGTTCTGGTGCTGGCCCCAACCCGCGAACTGGCTATCCAGGTTGCGGAAGCCTTTCAGCGCTATGCCAGCCATATCAAGGGTTTTCATGTGCTGCCTATCTATGGCGGCCAGGATTACACCACCCAGCTTCGTCAACTCAATCGCGGCGCGCATGTCGTGGTCGGCACGCCGGGCCGGGTGATGGATCATATGCGGCGTGGCACCTTGAAGCTTGACCAGCTCAAGACCCTGATTCTCGACGAAGCGGATGAAATGCTGCGCATGGGTTTTATCGACGATGTCGAATGGATTCTGGAACAAACGCCGGCTACCCGCCAGACCGCCCTGTTTTCCGCCACCATGCCGACGGAAATCCGCAAAATCGCCCAGAAATATCTGAATAACCCGGAACAGGTTACCATCAAGGTTAAAACTGCGACGGCCGAAAATATTCGCCAGCGTTACTGGTTTGTCAGCGGCATTCATAAAATGGACGCCTTGACCAGAATACTGGAAGCCGAAAATTTTGACGGCATGATCATTTTCGTCAGAACCAAAACCGCTACCATCGAGGTGGCGGAAAAACTGGAAGCCCGCGGTTTTTCCGCATCGGCAATCAATGGCGACATGTCTCAGGCTTTGCGAGAACGCGCCATCGAAAACCTGAAAAGCGGCAAGCTCGACATTCTGATCGCCACCGATGTGGCGGCACGCGGTCTGGACGTGGATCGCATTACCCATGTGGTCAACTACGACATTCCTTACGATACCGAATCCTATGTGCATCGTATCGGCCGTACAGGCCGGGCCGGCCGAACCGGGGATGCGATTCTGTTTGTGTCGCCGCGCGAAAAGCGTTTGCTGGCCAATATTGAACAGGCCACCCGGCAAAAAGTTGAAGAAATGCAGTTGCCATCAACCGAATTCATCAATAACGCCCGAATTACCCGTTTCAAGCAGCGCATTACCGATACTCTGGCTGCCGAAGAACTCAGTTTTTACAATCAATTGATCAACCAGTATCAGGTCGAGCATGATGTGCCGGCCATGGATATAGCCGCCGCGCTGGCGAAGCTGCTGCAGGGCGACACGCCGCTGTTGCTGAAAGATCCGGGCAAAAAACCCCGGAAAGATCATGTTGAAGAAAAACCCCATTCAGGTCGGGACAGGGATCGTGGCCCTAGTCGCGAAAGAGGCCGGGTCGGACAGGTTGAAATGGAGGTGTTTCGTATTGAAGTGGGGCATAGCGACGGCGTGAAACCCGGCAATATCGTCGGTGCCATCGCCAACGAAACCGGTATTGATGGCGATCATATAGCGCGCATCAAGATCGAAGAGCATTACAGCACCGTCGAATTGCCGGCTGGCATGCCCAAGGACTTATTCCAGGCGCTGAAAAAAGTGCGGGTGGCCGGCAAGCCTTTGAACATATCCAAGCATGATCCGGATTTGATTAAAAAGGCCAAGAGTAAAAAACGGGTTGGTTCGCCTTCCAGACGCGCCAAACAGGCCGAATAATTTTCGGGCGGACAAAAAAAAGGCATCCTGCACGCAAGATGCCTTTGTCCAGATAGACAGTGACATGGTAAGCCCGTAAAGGAGACTTGCTAAATATCAAGCAATAAGGATGCCATTCTGAAAATGGCGATTTCTGGCAGATCCGGAAGGCAAAGGCCGCTCCGGTTTAACGCAAATCGCATCGTTATGGTGCGTTTCAGGCAGGCGAGCGCGCTTTTATGGTGCAAGTTGGCAATTATCAGTTCCTGACGTCAGTTTTAACCCGCTTACAATCCTCTACCCGGTTTTATACCATGATCGACATAGGCAAATTCAATACCTTGAGCATTTCCAGAATACGCGACAACGAGATCTGTCTCGATGGTGGCGACAGCGGGGAAATCGCCCTGATAGACAAGGATATTCCTGCCGGGGCGCAGCCTGGCGAACAGTTAAATGTATTCGTTTATATCGATGGCCATAATCAATTGCAGGCTACTCTGCAAACCCCAAAGGCGCTGGTGGATGAAGTGGCCTGGCTGCGCGTGGTGTCGCTGAGTCATGCCGGAGCATTTCTGGACTGGGGTTTGCCCAAGGATTTGTTGGTTCCATTCAGTGAGCAGAAAACCCGGATGGTGGAGGGCCAATTTTATCTGGTGCGGCTGTTTCTGGATGAAAGCAATCGTATTGCGGCATCGACTCTACTCGATGATTTTGTTCAGGATCAGGCTTTTTATTTCAAGGAAGGGCAGGCGGTGGATCTGATCATCGCCGATGAGACCGAGCTGGGCGTCAAGGCGATCATTGATCATCAGTACTGGGGCATACTGTATAAAAACGAAATTTTTCAGCCCATCAGGAAAGGTCAGAAACTCACCGGTTACATCAAGAAAATCCGTGAAGACAACAAAATTGATTTGACCCTGAATCAGGGAAAATATGGCCAGAAAGTCGATACGACCGCCGAAAAAGTCCTGGCCGTTCTGAAAAGCCGGGGCGGGTATATCGCGCTGACCGATAAAAGTCCGCCGCAGATGATTTACGATACTTTTGGGGTAAGCAAGAAAGTATTCAAGCAGGCAATTGGCGGTCTGTATAAACAGCGCAGTATCGTGATTGAAGATAACGGCATTCGCCTTTCCGGGCCGGCTTGATAGTCGGCCAACATCGCACCATCGCTTAACTGTTGCCGGCGCCGCTGTGGTTTAAGGGTGGCCGGCCTATCCCCGGCAGGTTTTCTGCCTATGTATCCCTACCATTTTTGCATACCTTAATTGCAGAACCTGCAAATAAGGTATTGTCCAGCAGGCATCAAAATAACATAAGCTATTGATGTTATATTGATTTTTAATGTGGCATAACTGATGCATTATGCGATTGAAGGCAGGTTGTGTACCTCGTGGGCGCATACACCTCACTGGACAGGCTCCTGATGGTTCGCCAATTTTGTTTTGACGAATAGGCTAATCTGCTGCCGGGGTATTTTGACAGAGGTTTAGGCCGCATGGATGCCGACTCAAGCCTACATGGATGTGTTCACTGCGTCCTCTGGCGGAATACCCCGGCAGCAGATGGGTAGCTATTATCCATCATTATACATTTGGCGGACAACTAGACGTTTTCCTCCCTGTTTTGCTTGCTTCCATCTGTGTGCCGAATAAATATGATTTGTTTTGTACCGTTATCAGGATGTCCCCAGGTCGTCATACGGATATTAGGGGGCGTTTGAAAATGGAGAACAAAAAATAACATCATCTTTCAGTGCCGACGGCTTTTTTGAGCAATTCGGCCAGACAAATCAATCCATTGTATAAAAAAGAGGGCTAAAATGAAACTGAGTGTCAGCGGGTTTTTAAGTAATCCATCCAAACCGGCGGCAATTCTGGATTCAGCCGCAAATATGCTGTCCAGTCTTGGGCAACTGGAAGGCTATGCCGCCGATATCAGGTCAATTTCCCTGACGGATAAGAAACCGGTTCTAAGCCTGCCGGCCAGCGAGATTGTCAGTTACGCTTCGGTACTGGGCAAGGTTGCCAGCAATTATAGTATCGTCCTGTCCGATTCAACGCCGCCGACACTGGCGCTCAGTTGGGCGCAATACACTGCCGATTCGAAAGTGCTGGGGAAAATCGCGGCGTCTTCCCAATATAATTTGTCCCTTGCCGGCGTGCCGGCCGGCAAGGTGGCAAGTCTGGGGCACAATGGGCATGTCGTGGCGATGACGGTGACGGATACCGCCCAGCATGTCGCCGGTAATCTTGGCGCCATCGGCAAGTACGATGCCAGCATCACCTCGGTTTCCATTGTCGATACCGGCGCACATATCGCCAACAACCTGACAGCTCTGGAACACGGGTTCGGCAAACTGAATCAATTAAAAATTACCCTGACTGACAGCTCTGTACCGGTGCTAAAGCTGAGCGCCGCGCAGCTTTCGGGCGATGCCAGCGTATTAAACGCCATTACCAGTCCGTTTACGATACAGATTGTCGATTCGGCGCAAAATGTCACGAAATATCTTGCGGCGCTGGAAACCTATTCCAGCCAGATTTCCAGCATCAGCCTGACAGGCTCTACCCCCACGCTGAATCTGAGCGCCGCCCAATACAACGCCAACAGCGATGCGCTGGCTGAAATCAGCAGCCGTTATCATCTCAATGTCAGCGGCTCGGCCGGCATAGCCGCCACGCAAATCCCGGCCTTCACCATGCGGGCGCCGCCAGGGACAAGCGGGGCGGTGACGTTGACGGCGTATGTGTCGATAAACGGCGGCGCGCCGGTCAGTCTGGGTGCTTTAACTGCAACGGGTTCGTCCGCAGTGCAATTTCAGCCGCAGGGCTTGAATTCGCAAGCCGGCGATAGCTGGAGTTTTAGCGTTACAGCCACCAACGCCCAGGGTAATACCGTGGCCGGACAGATCGAAATGACGCCCGGCTATTTTTCAGGCCAGCCCGTCAACAATGGCTATGCCGCTACCGTGAGCATCACCTTTTTAACTGTTTCGGCAACTGGCGGCGTGACCGGTTTACCCAAGGCGTATTCGGCAAAGGATACTCATTATTATGTGCTGGAGGGTACGTCCGGCGCGACGGTATCCATGGCCGAGCTGGCGGCGGCGGATAAAGGCAATAAGGTATTGCACCAATACATATTGGCCGGCAAGGTGACGGTGGCGGGCGTGACCGGCGCGGTTCAGCCGGAGGGCCTCAATGTCATGAGCCCTTCCGTACAAGTCAATGGCCACACACTGATTCCGGATTTGGGCAAGCAACTGGATGCCGGGCAATATGCGATCATGGCGAACATATCTAATCCTTCCTCATCAACCACTGTCCAGATGTGGTTGTCGGACGGCGTAAATACCTACCAGCTTGGTTCGCAGACCCTGAGTTCAAGCCAGCCGTACGCAGGTTTCAGTGGCGCGGATTTGAATACTAATGGTGTCGTGCTGTCGGCCGGCAGCGGCGCCACAGGTACGGCCTATAAACTGTTTTTTACCGACGCCAGCGGTAATGGCGTGCCCGGAAACGCCATCAGCGGCTTGCAGTTGGCGGTTTCCTCTCCGACTGGCGGATCGCCGGCGCAATGGATAACAGCGCCATCCACGGCGAGTGGCGGCATTAATCTGGAAGTCGGAACAGTCGCCCAAGTACTTGCCTATGCGGCGGCCCATCCAGCAGGAACGACCTGGTATTTTATTGAAGACAGTATTAACAATATCCATGCCGCATCGGCTGCGTTAAACAGCCTGGTCAATGCCCAGCAGGTAGTGGGCGCCTATATCAGCGGCGGCATAGCACCTGCCGGTAACGGCTATATCATGAGTCAGTGGCCCGCTGCGATTCAAATTGGCGGCAGCTCGCAATTCGTGAGGGTTTTCGGCGCCAATACCGGCAACTGGCAAGCCCATACCACTCTGGCCGTACAAACCACGGACAGCGGCGTCAGTCACACACTGCAGTTATATGATAACGGTACGGCGCTAGGCAGTGCGCAAACCCTGACTTCCGACGGTTCTTCAACATTGGGCGTCGCCTTGCCGGCAGGTATGACGCTGAGTCCGGGTACTCATAATCTGACGGCGACCCTTGACGGCGCAGCGGTCAATCTCGGTGTGGTCGCTCCCGGTGGCGGTCTGCCAGTGAGCTATGCCGCCAGCCTGAATGTCTGGGTCGGTACGGTTAGTCAACTGCCGACTAGTTTGTCAGCCGTTGCCGCCAACACGCTTTATGTCATACAGGACACTGCCGCAAATCTGGCTGCGCTGGGTTCGTCATCTGTGGAAAGCGGTGCGGCGCTGGCGCTTGCCGCCAGCGGTAATCTGGTCTTTGAAGTCAGTGGCGGACAACTGACATCCTATCAGCAGCAACTGATAGAAGAAAACAATCTTAATATTCTGAACCTGTCAACGCTGAGCGTTCAGGATACGCTGCTGGGACTGGAGCATGTGCCTGTTCTGGCTGGTGGAGATAGCCTGCAAATCAATGATGATATGGCCCGCCTGCTGTATTCTGCGACAGCGATTGAGAGTGCTTATCCGACCTCAGGGTCGGCAGGACAGCACAATCCGCTCGCTATTGCTGTTTCCGGTGGGCATGTCACGCTGACGGATACGCTGGCGGCCCTGACCGATACAGCCAATCAGACGGCGCTGCAAACGCAATATGGGCAAGCGTCTATCGGCAGGGTTGTGGTTGCCGATAGCGTTGCGGATTATACATCCGCCAATTTAACTGCCGATTCCCTGGTATTGCAGACTTTTGCCGGTAGCCTGGGGGCGGCCCTGGGCTTTGAGGTCAAAGATAGTCTGGCCAATATTCAGACCGCATTAGCGCAGAACGGCAGCCAATTTCTCAGCACCTATACTGCTGGAATCGATGTAATCGATAGTGTCAGGAACCTGGAAACGGCTTATGCGAACGGCTCACTGTCGGCTTTGGAGACGGCGGCTGCAACTGTGCCGGTCAAGCTGGCAGTCGAGGATAGTCTGGCCAATCTGCAGTCATTATTTAGCACTGCCGGCGAAACAGGGCTGATCTCGCAATTACAGAATGTGACAGTGGTGGACACGGCGCAAAATATTCTAAACGCATATCAGAACAGCGGTAGTGGCCTGAATCCGCTTGCCGCGGCGAGTAATATCATCATTCAGGATAGTTATGCCAATGTGTTGGCGGCATCGCAAAGTAATAGCGGTTTGCTGGGCAGCGTGTCCGAAATCGATCTGACCAGTGGAGCGACTGTCGGCCAGGGGGCATTGCAGGTCAATATTGGTAATACCGGCGGCATTGGCAACGGCATGGGCGCTTTACCGGAAGTCATGCTGCCGTTCATGAGCGGTACCCTGTCGGCAACAGAAGCCAGTGATGGGAATGGCGGCACGCTGGTAACCATTACCGATACGCAGAGTCACTCGGTGTCTATCGATTTGATAGGCGTGGTCGATAATGCGGCGGGTGGCTCAAGTTACACGCAGGGCGGCTGGTATCATGTCTGATGTCGGGGTGGCGCTCGGCCCCCCCTACCATTTGTGCATACCTTAATTGCAGAATCTGCAATTAAGGTATTGTCCATTATCTGCCGCCAGGCTTTTACTCATTGATATATAAAGAATTTTAATGTGGCACGATTACTGTATTAAGTAAATAGGCGCTTAATAACAAACTGTATTTTCAGTCCGCTGCTTCCGGCAGGTAATAGCAGGACTTTTAAAGTGTAAGTTTATGGAAAAAACAATATGATTTATAGTCGGCTTATCAAATCCGCGTATCGTCAAAGACCGATATTTCGTATCGGAATAATAAATAAAATGATGAACGCTTGTCAGAGGCAATCCAAATTCGACAAATTGATTGGCAGCATGTTTCTGCTAATTGCCGTCATTTTGACGGTGACTTTCGAACCAGCGGATTTTATGGTCGACGCCTATGCGGGGGCCTCGTCTACCAATATCGTGGTCGCCACCCCGAATATGAGTCTGTCGACCCCAACCGGTTCGCCAGGCATTGTCACCAATGGCAATCAGAAGACGATTCAGGCCGTGGCCGGTCAAGCGGTCACCATCAATATCAATACTTCCGATCCGAATGGCTATAACGGTTATGTTTTTGCGGGGGCCACGCAAAACAATCAGTTTTATTATGCGGCGGATTCCTATGTTTATTCGCAAAATGGCGGTTTGTATCTGGGTACGCCCAGCACTGCATTATTACCGGCTTCCAGTACGGTGACAAACCATTACTCAAGTGTTGGCAATTATTCCCAGTCAACATTTGCCTGGACGCCAACCCAGGCGGATACCGGCACATCGGTTACAGTGACTTTTATCGCCTCCAATTATTATCAGCCAACAACGCCCAAGAGCTTTACCCAAAGTGTCACCATCAATACGGTCGAGACCACGACACCCAGTTTTTCCATGAACGCCACCCAAACCCTGCTTTTGGGCGTGGAAGCTAAAATTCCGGTTACCGTTATCCCGGACACCGACAATGATAATGTGCTGATCACCGCAAACAGTCTGCCAACCGGCGCTGTGCTGGGCACGGCGGCAAAAAACGCCAGCGGACAATGGGTTGCGGTGCTGACCTGGACGCCAGCCACGGATCAGATCGGCAGTACAACTATTACTTTCAGCGCTCAGGATGTCCAGGAAACCAATGTAGTGACCAATCCAGTCACTTTTATTGTGCAGAATAACGCCAGTCCGGTGTTCGCAAGCAGTATGCAGGCGCAGGTGACCGCAGCGCAAAATATTCCCTTGAACTATAAGGTCGTGGTAATTCCCGATGCGCAGACCAGCGATGTACTGATTACGGCCACCGGTTTGCCGGCGGGGGCGGCATTAAGCAGTCCTTCGCTGGTCAATAATCATCTTGTCGCCACCATGACCTGGAAACCGGATGCGTCTCAGATCGGTACTGATTTTCCGGTGACATTTACGGCCGAAGATAATGTGGTCGGTGCGGTACCCGTGATGTTTACAACCACTTTCAAGGCTGTGCCGCATTATTCGGTGATAAACCGTTCACTTTTTAACCGGTTGCGGCACTGACAGGCGGAGCCGCATGGAACGGGAAAAATGAGTGGCTGAAAATCAAATAACTTTCCTTAACTCGCATATGAAAAAAATATTGAACAATCAAAACCGTTTGCATATAGGCCCTTATATTGTCCTGCTTTTCACCATCCTCTGTCCGGCTGCTCATGCCATTGAAGCCGGCGCGGATGTGCCGGATTGCCAGCTTAAACATCTGTCCGGCGACAAATTATTGCAACTATCCATGCCCGGCAAGGTGGTGTATGTGGATTTCTGGGCCTCCTGGTGCGGTCCTTGTGTGCAGTCCATGCCGTTCATGAATGAAATTCAGGAACAATACCGGTCGCAGGGCCTGAATGTGGTCGCCATCAATCTGGATGAAAACCGGGAAGACGCCGAGGCTTTTTTAAAAGAACATCCCGCCAACATCACCATCGCCCAAAATACTGATGGGCAATGTCCGGATCGGTTTGGGGTTCATGCCATGCCGTCATCTTATCTTGTCGATAAGCATGGAAAAATTAGGTTTGTTAATTTAGGTTTTCACGCTTCCGAAACAGACGAAGTTCACCAGAAAATTCAAAGCCTGCTCAGGGAAAACTAGGATTGGAAACAATGAGGTATCCTAAAATTGCGCGATATGGCGTTTTGAGCTGTATGCTGCTGTGTCTGGCCAATGGCTGTACAAACAAGATTAATGCCTGGGAACGGGGTAATTTGGCAAAACCGCAGATGGCTTTGGAGCCTGAGCCATTGGATGGAGCCCTGATGAAACATATGTATAGTTCAAAGGAAGCGGCTTCCGGTGGCTACGGGGTAGGCGGAGGCGGCTGTGGCTGTAATTAAGGATAAATCCGGTCAAGCGGCATGGTCGGTATTGACCGGCGCCGCGCTTGCTCTTCCAGGGATGATGTCTGTAGCGCATGCCGACGTCGCGCCGCTCAATTATAGTCTGGACACCAATTTCAGCCGTTATGCCGAAAGTGCGGGACGCATGAAGGTTGATATTTATCAGGCGGCGGCCATTTTACCGTTGACTGAAAGGCTCAGCCTCAAATTCAATGGCGTCAAGGATGTGGTGACCGGCGCGTCACCCGTCGGTCCGGCCGCTGCGGGTACCCGCGGTTGTAAAGGCCCGCATCTGGGGGGATTGATGCAGTGTATGTCGGGCGCCTCCATTAGCGACGTGCGCGATTCGGTGGATGTCAACGCCACTTATTATATGGACAATGATACGGTGGATGTCGATGCCGGCCGTTCCAGTGAAAACGATTACGCCTCCGATTTTTTTAGTGTCAACAATCGCCTGGAAATCAACGACAAACTGACGACGATTACCACGGGTTACGCCTATGCGGCTGATCATGTCTGGGAAATCGTTCCCATAGACGGCGTAAAGGTCAGAGCAGCGAATGTCGGCGGCGCCAAGGAAACCCATCAGGGCATACTCGGACTTACCCAGATTCTGGATAAGGATTCCCTGCTACAGGCCAATCTCACCTATAGTTATAACGGCGGTTATCTTTCGGATCCCTATAAATATGTGTATGCGCCGTGGACAAACTGTACCGGTTTTAACTGTCCGGCCATTCCCGCCTCGGCTTATCCGGGATTTATACGCGACACCCGACCCGGGAGCCGCAACCAGATAGGTATACTGCTGGGTTATGTGCGCAACTTTGCAGCACTCAACTCGGCGGCGTTACATGCCGATTACCGTTTTTATGCCGATACCTGGGGTGTCGATTCTCATACTTTCGAATTCAGCTGGATACAACCGGTCGTGGATGACTGGCAATTGACGCCGCGTTTGCGCTATTACACCCAGAATTCGGCGGATTTCTATAATGTCATGTTCAACAGCCCCAGCACCACCGGCTATTACTCCTCGGATTACAGGCTGGCCGGATTCGGGGCGATCGGTGGTGGATTACATCTTAGCAAGGCTTTTTTCAACAAGCTCACCGTTTCCGGCGGCATGGATTTTTATAAGCGGGAATATGGATACGGCATCTCCGGCGGGACAGGCACGGCTTTGGATAATTTTACATTCTCCATGTTTTCGGTTAGCCTGAACCTGAAGTTTTAGTTTCCTGGGACTGCGGCTGTCGGCTCCGTGACAACTAACAAGTGATGTCGGGCGGGATTGCCCGGCATTGAACATTATGCGGTGCAACACTGCTATCGCCTCTATCCGCCTTATTGCGTTAAATTCATTATGTCAGATTTGATCAAGATCGCTGCAAGCAGGGACGCGCGAAGAAAGCCTGGATTTGGCAAATTGACCGGTAGGCTGGTTCTGCTGGCAATCATTATCATGGCGACAAGTTTTGAGCCTGCCGAATTAATGGTCGATGCCTATGCCGGGGCTTCATCGACCACAGTGGTGGTCGCCGTGCCCAATATCAGTCTGTCAACGCCGGCTGGTTCGCCGCCGATTATCACCAATGGCGGCAGGAAGGAAATTCAGGCGGTGGTCGGACAGCCGCTGACAGTCGATATTAATGCTTCCGATCCGAACGGCTATAACGGTTTTGTTTTTACCGGGGTTACGCAAAACAATAAGTTTTATTATTCGGCAAATACCTATCTGGTTGCACAAAATGGCCAGATGCATCTCGACAACATCAAAACGCCGCTGTTGCCGTCAGGCAGCACCCTGACCAACCAGTACAAGACCGGTGGTCATTTTACGCATTCAATATTTACCTGGACGCCTACTGCGGCGGATAACAATACTTCGGTTACCGTGAGCGTTATTGCCGGTAATTATTATTATCCGGCGACGCCGGTAAGCCGTACCATGAATTTTACCATCAACACGGTTGATGCAACCACGCCCAGTTTTGCCATGAATGCAGAGCAAACGCTGGTGATGGGGTTTGAAGCCAAAATTCCGGTTACCGTGATTCCCGATACCGATAATGATAGCGTGCTGATTTCGGCAAGCAACCTGCCCAATGGAGCGGTACTGGGCCCGGCGGCGAAAAATGCCGGTGGGCAATGGGTGGCGGTGCTGACCTGGACGCCAAGCGCCGCCCAGATTGGCAGTTCAACGATTACTTTTGAAGCACAGGATGCGCAGGAAAGCACAGTGGTGAGCAGTCAGGTGGTGTTTATCGTGCAGAATGGCGCCAGCCCCGCGTTTTCGTCCAGTATGCCGGCAATGATGGAGGCGGCGCAAAATGTCGCCCTGACGTATGAGATTATCGTGATCCCGGATGCGCAAACCAGCGATGTGTTGCTTACAGCCACAGGTTTGCCGCCGGGCGCGGTTTTAAGCAAGCCGGTACTGAAAAATGGCCAGCTTGTCGCCAGCATGACCTGGCAGCCGGACGCCTCGCAGATCGGCAGCAATTTTTCGGTCACATTTACTGCCGAGGACAATGTGGCTGGTGCTGTGCCTGTTATGTTTACAACTACATTTACAGCCGTACCGCATTATTCGGTGATCAACCGTTCGCTGTTTAGACGCTAAAACTCGGCGGCTTTTTAACCGGTTAGGGAAGACCGGAAAAGTGCTGGCGACCATGACGGGTTTCGGCCGTGGGCCTTTACCCGTCATGGGTGTTCAATCAATCTTCAGTTTTGGCAGCGCTGTGGGTATCGTTGTGCTCATGGCGCACCGGCTCATGGCTTTGCGGTTCGTGTTTTTGAGCACGTTCTGCAAAGTCGCTGGCGTAAGGCCGTGGCGGACGGGGCGTTTCATGGCTGGAAACTGATGTCTCCGCTGCTCTGTCCATATCCCGTGGACTGTCGTCGCCGGCATTAACGGACTCCGTTTTCTTTTCAGCACCGTTGCGTGGCGAGCGCCGGCGGTTGCGGTTGCGGCGCGAGTTACGTTCCTGCGGGGCGCCGGTTTTTTTAGGCTGATTGTCCGCTATCGCTTCGTTGTCCGTAGTCTGTTTGGCGGCTTCCTGCGGAATGGCGTTTTCCGTAACAGCGCTGCCGGGATTCCGCCTATTCTGATTGCGTCTGCCGTTGCGCCCTTGCGGGCTGCGGTCTTTATGGCGATGGTTTCGTTCCAGTTGTGGCTTGTCTTCGCTTTTGGGCTGTTTTTCCTCAACTTCAGCGGCTATGGCGTGTCCGATCAACCGTTGCCAGAAACGTTGTAGCAGACTGGTCGAGGTTTTTCTGTTTTGCCCCGGGGCCGGCGCATCCGGCAAAAATTCCTTGACTGCGGCTTTTTCAATTTTTGCGCCGCTCTGCTTGGCAAATTCAGGCACGGTAATATCATCTTCCTTGATATGCAGATGGCTGGCCTTGTCTTCCATGCCTTCCAGCGATTTGATGCGCTCGATGTCGTAAGACGGGGTTTCAAGATGTTTGCTGGGCAATACCACGATGTTAACCTGCAAACGTGCTTCCAGATCCTGAATTGCAGCCCGCTTTTCATTTAGCAGGAAAGTGGCGCAGTCTATGGGCAGATGGGCAATAACCCGCTCTGTGCCTTTTTTCATAGCTTCTTCTTCAATCAGACGCAACACCGCCAAGGTGACCGATTCGACATTACGGATGGAGCCCTGACCCTTACAGCGCGGACAGGTCAACTGGGTCGAGTCGCCAAGTGAGGGACGCAGGCGCTGCCTGGACATTTCCATCAGCCCGAAACGGGAAATACGGCCGGTCTGGATACGAGCCCGATCGATTTTCAGGGCATCGCGTAACCGATTTTCCACTTCCCGCTGGTTTTTGTTGGACATCATGTCGATAAAATCAATGACAAACAGCCCGCCCAGATCACGCAGCCGTAATTGCCGGGCAATTTCGTCCGCCGCTTCCAGATTGGTATTGAGCGCCGTTTCCTCGATATCGCTACCTTTGGTGGCGCGCGCCGAGTTAATATCCACCGAGGTCAGCGCTTCGGTATGATCGATGACAATGGAGCCGCCGGAGGGCAGGGTGACTTCGCGCTTATAGGCCATTTCGATCTGAGTTTCGATCTGATAGCGGCTGAACAGCGGTACACTGTCCTGATAGAGCTTGGCCTTGTGCAGATTATGCGGCATGACCTGCTTCAGAAAATTATGCACCAGTTTGAAAGCGCCTTCCTGATCGATCAGAATTTCGTCAATATCACCACGCAAATGGTCGCGAAGGGCGCGAATGATGACGTTGCTTTCCTGAAAAATCAGAAATGGGGCAATCTGTTCGGAACTGGAACGGTCTATCGCTTCCCAAAGTTGCAGCAGGTAATTTAGATCCCATTGTAATTCCTCGACATTTTTGTCGGAACCGGCGGTACGGATAATCAGGCCCATGCTGTCCGGAATTTCCAGCGCGGACATGGTTTCACGCAGTTCGCTGCGATTGTCGCCTTCAATGCGTCTGGAGATGCCGCCGGCCTTGGGGTTATTGGGCATCAGCACCAGATAGGTGCCCGCCAGACTGATATAGGTGGTGAGCGCTGCGCCTTTGTTGCCGCGCTCTTCCTTTTCGATCTGAACAACGATTTCCTGGCCTTCGCGGATATTGTTTTTAGAGGATTTACCCTCTTCGCCATCGGCGCTGCGGTATTGGGGGATAATTTCCTTGAAGGGTAAAAATCCGTGTTTTTCAGCGCCATAATTAACGAAAGCGGCTTCAAGACTGGGTTCTACCCGGGTGATGATGCCTTTATAGATATTGGATTTCTTTTGTTCTTTGGAGGGAACTTCGATGTCAAAATCATAGAGTTTCTGACCATCTACCAATGCCACACGCAGTTCTTCAGGCTGCGTGGCGTTGATAAGCATTCTTTTCATTTTGTATCCTTGTTGTTCTTTGTATCCTACCTAGAGTTAAAACAGGTTTGGTTGTCGCGGATAAAGGCGGCGATGTTTCCCATCGTTATTACGTTTGTGAGCGGCCAGACTGACTGAAACGGCAATTGAGGTTGTTGTTTGAAGCAGCAGGTATCGGTTCTGAACCGAGGGTGGCGCTTGAAATAAGGGGAATCTGTTATGACCGAACTCTATACTAAGGATGCAGGTCACTCATCATGGGTTGAGTGATAAAACCCGAAAAAATTCTTTAAGTTGGCGCGGACGCTTATCGCCCATGCCATTGCGTATAAATTTTTAATTTAGCCTATCTATGGATAGACTAGCGTAATATAACAATCTTTGTCGATAGCAGCAATTTTAAACCGCGCAAGCCAATATATTGTTATCATTTAGCCCATGAATGAAGCATCAAATCAGATCAATCCACAAGTGCAAATGCTGAAAATCAGCGATGCAAACAGCGAACAGAGGCTGGACAACTTTCTGATCGGCTATCTTAAGGGCGTACCCAAGAGCCGGATTTATCGCATGGTAAGAAAGGGCGAAGTCCGGGTCAACAAGGGCCGGGTCGATGTCAGCTACAAGCTGGTGCTGGGCGACATGGTGCGCATTCCGCCGGTCAGAGTGGCGGAAAAAAATCAGCATGCGGTCATCGTGCAGCCGACCTTGAAGTTCAGTCTCGAGAACCATATTCTGTACGAGGACGAAGGTTTTATCGTACTTAACAAACCTGCCGGGTTTGCGGTGCATGGCGGCAGCGGCGTCAATTCCGGGGTCATCGAAGCGCTGAGGCAGATAAGGCCGCAGCAGAAGTTTCTGGAACTGGTGCACAGACTGGACAAGGATACCTCCGGTTGCCTGCTGATTGCCAAAAAACGTTCGGTGCTAAAGGTTCTACACGAACTGTTCCGTGGCGATGGCATCAGTAAAACCTATATGGCGTTGCTGGCAGGTCGTTTCAGCCGCAAGAAACAGATGGTCGATGTCCCCTTGCTGAAAAATATCCAGCAGGGCGGCGAACGCATGGTGGTGGTCAGCCAGGCCGGCAAACCCGCTGAAACGCTGTTTACCCGCCTAAAGCAGTTTCAGGACAGCACGCTGGTGCTAGCTGCGCCAAAAACCGGGCGCACCCATCAGATCAGGGTTCATGCGGCCTGGCTGGGGCATCCCATCGTTGCCGATGAGCGTTATGGCGAGGATGAAACGAATAAGGGCTTTAAAAAGCGCGGTTTTAAGCGCCTTTTCCTGCATGCCGAACAATTGCAGTTCGCCCATCCGGTAACCGGCGCGCTACTTAGTTTTACAGCGCCTTTGCCAGAGGATTTGCAGACATTATTGGAACATGAAAGACCGCTTTGATTTGATTATCTTTGACTGGGACGGTACGCTGGTCGATTCGATCGACTGGATCGTGCATTGCATTCAACAGGCCGCCGCCCGATATGGCTGCCCGGTTCCGGCACGGCAGGCGGCGAAAGATATCATCGGCCTGAGTATCGAAAATGCGATTGAAACCCTGTTTCCCGATGTAGACAGCCGCACTCGGCAGCATCTGGCTGAACATTACGGCCAGATGTTTTTCTCCCGGCAAATTAGCCCTGAAGACTTGTTTCCAGGGGTGCATGCCATGCTGGTTAAATTGCGGCAGGGCGGATGCCGGCTGGCGATCGCTACCGGCAAAAAATCCTCGGGTCTGGCGCAGGCCATTGTTGCAACCGGGGTGGCTGAACTATTTGACGCCAGCCGCTGTTCCGATCAGACAGCTTCCAAACCCGATCCGCTGATGATAGATCAGATTATTGCCGAGCTGAATGCCGACCGGCGGCGGACGCTGATGGTCGGCGATTCGGTGCATGATTTGCAGATGGCGATCAATGCCGAGGTCGCTTCGGTGGCCGTAACCTGCGGTGCGCATTCTGCTGCTACCTTGCAGCAATACCGTCCGTTATTATGTTTGAATTATCCGACCGATTTACTGGCATTTTTTTAAGGGGGGCAAGGCGTGGAAAACAGTAAGGATTATTTACGATCGATTGAGAACAAATCCGAGTGGGAACGAGGGGTTCTGGAAAAGCTGGCGTTTGCCTCCATTAACGAACAGAAGATTGCCAGACGCTGGGGCATTTTTTTCAAGCTGCTGACTTTTGCCTATCTGACTGTGGTTCTGGTTATCGCCAGTTTTCCGCAACTCATGGAAACGATAGGTAGCGGCATCAAACAGCATGTAGCCATTGTCGACATCCATGGGGTGATCGCGCAAGGCGAAGGCGTCAGCGCCAGCACCATCATGGAGGGCTTGCAGAACGCAGCCAAGGACAGTAACACCAAGGCTATTATTTTGAACATTAATTCACCCGGCGGTAGCCCGGTGCAGTCGGCTTATATTTATGACGAAATCAGGCGTCTGAAAAAACTGCACCCGGATATGCCGATTTACGCTGTTGTTGGCGATATGTGCGCTTCAGGCGGCTATTATGTCGCCGCCGCCGCCGACAAGATATTTGTCAGCCCGGCCAGCGTTATCGGTTCCATTGGCGTCATCATGAACGGTTTCGGTTTTACGGGTACGATGGAGAAAGCCGGCATCGACCGGCGCTTGCTGACAGCCGGTGATCATAAGGCCCTGCTTGATCCTTTTTCGCCGGTAAAACCACAGGAAACCGCCTACATGCAAACCCTGCTGGATCAGGTGCATCTGCAATTCATCAACGCAGTGCGCGCAGGTCGCGGCGACCGCTTGAACGAAGCAGGTACGCCTGAAATATTTTCCGGGCTGGTATGGACCGGAGAACAAGGCGTGAAAATCGGTCTGGCCGATGGTTTTGGCAGTGTCGAATCCGTTGCCCGCGATCAACTGGGTACTGAGGAAACCGTGAATTTTACCCCGCAAGAGCATCTGATTGACCGTCTGGCCGGAAAGCTTGGCGCATCGTTTGCCCATAGTCTCGGCAGTTTGTCGAATGGGGTGGCGGTACGCTGAACTGCGGCGCTTTCCGCCCGTTTCTTACCGCAGGGGCTTTACCTGGGAAGGGGCGATACCTTCATAACAGTCATGAACAAACCAAAACCATCTACAGCGCTTAGGCTATTCAAGTTTCGGTTTAAAGCCATGGGTACGCTGTGCGAACTGCAATGCTATGTGGCCAGCGAAAACGCGGGCAAAAGGGTCGCCGATCTGATGCAGGCCGATGTGTTGCGGCTTGAGCAGCGTTATTCCCGCTATCGGGAAGATAGTCTGCTGGCCGGTATCAACCGGGCGGCTTTTAAGGGCGAAGAAATCCGGGTGGATTCGGAAACCGGGCAATTGCTGGACTATGCGCAAACCTGCTATCAGCAAAGCGACGGTCTGTTTGACATTACCTCCGGTGCGTTGCGCCGCGCCTGGCGTTTTAAGGAAGGCGAGTTGCCGGATCAGAATTTGATAGACGAGCTGTTGCAGGGCGTCGGCTGGCACAAGCTGGAGTGGCGGCCGCCATTGCTCAAGTTTGCCGCGCCGGGCATGGAAATCGATTTCGGCGGCGTGGTCAAGGAATATGCCGCCGACCGGGCGGCGGTAATCTGCCAGAATGCCGGGGTATGGCATGGCTTTGTCAATTTGGGCGGAGACATTCGGGTTATTGGCCCGCATCCAGATGGTAGCCCGTGGATCATTGGTATTCAGCATCCTCGTCTGGAAACCGGCGAAACTTTTGGTAATCTGGAACTGTTTCAGGGCGGGATGGCGACCAGCGGCGATTATGAACGTTGCATCATGGTGGGCGATGAGCGCTACAGCCATATTCTCAATCCGAAAACCGGCTGGCCGGTGAAATATATGGCTACGATTAGCGTGGCCGCCAATTTTTGCCTGATCGCCGGCAGTGCTTCGACTATCGGCATGCTCAAGGAACAGGATGGCCCGGAATGGCTGGCCGAGCTGGGCATGCCGCATATCTGGATGGATGCGTCCGGGCGGATAGGCGGTATGGAATAACGGCGGCCGGCGTCAGGTTGTGCGGTTTCCCTGTAACCCGCCGCTGTGATAGATCACGATTCGCTGTCCTGGCCTGAAATACCCCTGTTTTAGCAAATCATAAACGCCGAACAATAGTTTTCCGGTGTATACCGGTTCCAGAGCAATCTCGTGCCGGGTATAAAACTGCTGCATAAAAGCCAGTAAGGCGGGTGTGGTTTTGGCGAAACCGCCAAAGTGGTAATCCTGAGCAATTTCCCAGTTTGCGCCGGGTATGGACTGGCTGTCGAGCAACTGCCGCACGTCAGCAGTTAGAAAGTCGGCGTTTTTTAAGGCGGCTATTCCCAATATCCTGCTGTCGGCAGGCGCGGCCGAGATGAATCCCGCCAATGTGGCGCCGGTACCGCAGGCCATGGCCAACACATCGAAATCGATGGCGATTTCCGCCAGGGTTTCGGCTACGCCCTGTAAGGCCAGTCCGGTACTACCGCCTTCCGGGAGCCAGTATTGGCCCGGAGTCAGTCCGGGCAGGCTGTCATGCTGCTTGTAGTTTCGTAACTGCTGGTAATCCTGGCGCGATACAAAACGCAATTCCATATTCCAGTCCTGCAAATCCTGTAGAGTGGGATTCATTCGGGTTGGCGCTTCGCCGCGCACATAGCCTATGGTTTTAATCTGCAGCGCTTTTCCGGCAAACGCCAGGGCATGAAGATGATTGGAATAGGCGCCGCCCATGCTGACGATGCAGTCCGCATCGCGGCGCAGGGCGTGATCAAGAATATATTTGAGCTTGCGCCATTTATTGCCGGAAATCACCGGATGCAGCAATTCGTCTCGTTTAAGCCATAATTCGACCCGATAGCGGTTTAAGCGTTCGTCATTCAGCCGAACCAGCGGCGAGGCGGCAAATTGGTTCTGCAGAAGCTGCAAATGCGGATGCAGGCTGTCGGTCATGTTGCGTGTCTGATTGCCCAGGCGATATCCGCAGCCTGACGGTTGGCTTTAACGTCGTGCACCCTGAACAGGCCGACTCCAGCCATGACGCCCAGCGCCGTGGTGACAGCGGTTGCCGTCACCAGTCCGCCGGGTTCGCTGACATTGCAGAGGTTGCCCATGAAGCGCTTGCGGCTGGTTCCCAGCAACACAGGGTAACCTGTGTCCACAAATTGCCGGAGCTGGGCCAGCAGGGCCAGGTTGTCCTGTTTGCGCTTGCCGAAGCCTATGCCGGGATCGATGATGATGTTATGGGGTTTAACGCCTACCGCCAGTGCCGAGGCCACCCGCTGCTGCAATTCCGCCAGCACTTCCGAAACCACATCGGTGTAATGCGGCTGATCCTGCATGGTCTGCGGTGTGCCCTGCATATGCATCAGAATGAGGGAGGATGCTGTTGCCGCCGCCAGAGACAGCATGGCGGCATCGTCCTGGCCGGCCGAAACATCGTTGATGACAGTGGCCCCGGCCTGCAGGGCTTCGTCAGCCACGGCGCTCAGCGTGGTGTCGATGCTGATGGGCAGGTTCGGATGGCTTTGATGCAGGGCGGTAATCACCGGAATAACTCGCCGCAACTGTTCCGCCGCCGGGACGGGAAGGGAGCCCGGCCGGGTCGATTCACCGCCGATATCGATCATGTCGGCGCCTTCCTCCAGCATGATTTCCGCCTGATGGATGGCTGCCGATACACAGGTATACTTGCCGCCGTCGGAAAAACTGTCCGGAGTGATATTAAGAATACCCATGATGATGGGGCGATCCGAATTAAACATGCCAGCCTCTGCTAACGTCCACAACAGTGTTTAAATTTTTTGCCGCCGCCACAGCCGCAAGCGGCATTTCTGCCGCCTGCCGCATCGGCAACTACTTTGCCTGCAGCTCTGATCACGCCGTCCAGATAAAGCCAGCGTTGGCCGGATTTAACAAAACGGCTGATTTCGTGCATAAAGTATTCGCTATTATCCTGATGGTAAAATGCCTTGAATTCCACCATGCCCTTGTTGTCCCGGGGCTGGCCTTTTCGGACATCAAGGATAAGCAGTTTCCGCCATTGCGCGGTTTCCCTGGAAAAATCAATGGCCGCCGGACGCCTGCCGGCATCCCAGCTTGCCAGCAGATACTCCGCGTCGCGCCGGGCATAGGCTGTAAATCGCGAGCGCATCAGGGCTTCTGCCGTCGGCGGGTTATGTTCGCCGCTGTGGAAACGGTCACAACATTCAGAATATAAAAGACCGGAACCGCACAAACAGCTCTCGGCATCGGGAACGAATATCATCATAGCAGCAATTTTACCTAAAGAGTTGCGCGAAAAGCCAATTTACACCAGTATGGATGCGCCAAACAGGAATCATGGGAGAGGCGGAAGTGCGCATGTCGTTAAATATACAAATTTTGATTGGGGTAATACTGGGTATTGTACTGGGTATGGTGCTTGCGGCGCTGGGGCCGGACTCCGAATCCGGCAAGCAGGGTATTTATATTTGCGGGCTGATAGGCGGGGTGTTTATGGACACTCTGAAAATGGTGCTGACACCGCTGGTGTTCGCCTCCATCGCTGTCGGGGTGGCCAATTTGCGGCAGCATAGCCGGATGGATAAGGTCTGGAAGGCCACGTTGGGTTTTTTTCTGTTATCCATGGCGATAGCGGTAATGGTGGGGCTTGGCGCATCCAATTTGTTTGAACCCGGCAAGGGGCTGAGTCTGGCGCTGTTTCAAAGCGCCAGACAGGGTTTTACCGTCAAACAGATGAGCTTTGCCGAATTTATTGCCGAATTTCTGCACGGCCTGTTTTTGAATCCGTTTACCGCTCTGGTGCAGGGTAATATTCTGGCGATCGTGGTATTCGCCATGCTGCTGGGCATCGCCCTGGTGCAGGGGGGAGAGCGTTATCGCAACGTGTTGCAATTGTTGCAGGAGGGGCTGGAAATCATGCTGCGCATGGTAGGTTGGATCATGCGGCTTTCGCCTTACGGAATAATGGCCTTGCTTGCCAAGCTGGTGGTCAGCCAGAATCCTGCGCTGTTAGGCAGTCTGATAAAATTCGTGGCCGTGGTATTGGGCACCACATTGCTGCACGGTTTTGTGCTGCTGCCGTTACTGCTATTTATGTTTACCGGAATATCGCCGCTACGCTTCTTTCGCGGTGCCCGCGAAGCGATGGTGATTGCCTTTACCACCAGCTCCAGTTCCGCCACCATGCCAGTCACCCTGCGCTGCGTGGAACAGCATCTGCATGTCAAACCCGGCATTGCCGGGTTTGTAGTGCCGCTGGGCGCCACGATGAATATGGATGGTACGGCGCTGTATGAAGCCGCTGCCGCACTGTTTGTCGCCAATCTGGCCGGTATTGAGCTCGATCTGTCGCGGCAACTGATTGTGTTTTTTACCGCGATGGTGGCGGCTGTAGGCGCGCCCGGCATGCCCAGCGCCGGCATGGTGACCATGGTCATGGTTTTGCAATCGGTGGGGCTGCCGACCGAGGCGATTGCCATCCTGCTGCCCATAGACAGACTGCTGGACACCTTCAGAACCATGGTCAACGTGGAAGGCGACATGATTGGCAGCTTGGTGGTGCAGCGTTGGACTAGCGAGACCGGCAGTAAAGGATCGGGCTCATAACAGCCCGATGAATGGCTGCACCCGAACGTTCGATCCGGCCGCAACATGAGTTTGGTCGGCAGACAGGATGATAAAACAGTTGGCGCGAGACATGGACAGCAAAATACCTGAGCCCTGATTGCCGGTTTTGCTTACCGTCAGACTGCCGTCCGCCGTCACGCTTAAAATGCCGCGCTGATATTCGGTACGGCCGGCGCGTTTTTTCAGGGCGGAAGTGGTGACGGCGGTCAGGGTTAGCGGCTGGCTTGGGGTTTCACCGGCCAGATATTGTAATGCGGGCTGCACAAACTGACAGAAGCTGACCATCATCGCCACCGGGTTGCCCGGTAAACCAAAGAATACCGTATTGCCCAGATGACCGAAGGTAAAAGGCCGTCCCGGTTTCATGGCCACCTTCCAGAAAGCGATATTGCCGGATTCGCTTAATACTTGACGGACATAATCCGCCTCGCCCACCGAAACACCGCCGCTGCTGATGAGCACATCATGATCCAGGGCGGCCTGGAGCAGGATTTTACGCAGCATTGCCGGATCGTCGCGCACCACGCCAAGGTCGGTGACCCGGCAGTGCTGATGTTTGAGCATTGCAAACAGGGCATAGCGGTTGCTGTCGTAAATCTCGCCGGCATGCAAGGCTTCGCCGACACTGCGTAATTCATCGCCGGTGGAAAAAAACGCTACCCGCAGACGGCGAAACGCACATACCTGCGGTATGCCCAGAGATGCCAGCAAGCCGAGATCGGCGGCGCCTATCCGTCGCCCACGTTCCAGTACGGTCTGTCCCTGCATAATATCTTCACCGGCTTTACGGGTGTTGTCGCCGGGGCGGGTTCCGGCATCAATCCTGATTGTTGTTGCAGAAACCGTCTGGACAAGTTCCTGCGGAATGACTGTGTCCAGTTCGGCCGGCAACACGGCGCCAGTCATAATGCGCACGCATTCGCCGCTGTTGCAGATTCCCTGAAATGGATGCCCGGCAAAGCTGCTGCCTGCAACCTGCAATTCGCGGCTGCCGATGTCCGGCAAATCGCCGGAGCGTAAGGCGTAACCGTCCATGGCCGAATTATCGTGGGGCGGTACATTGAGCGTGGCGATGATATCCGCCGCCAGTACCCGATCCAGCGACTGCAGTAGCGGCAGGTGTTCCGTGGCTGTGAGCATTTGTGAGCGGATGCCCTCCAGGACGCCTTGTCGGGCGGCGTTGGCCGAGAGCGCAGCGGGATCATGGTCGTCACCGCAAAACGGAGCCGACTGTCGTGAAGTATCTGTCATTTTGGTGTGCTAGGGTTAAATTGCCGTGCAGAATAGCAGTATCAGCACGCAGGTCAAGTGATGACGATTGGACGGGGGGATGTAAGGTCAAAAAAAATCCGGCGCAGAGCCGGATTTGAGGAGGAAAGTAAAAACTATATGCTTGGAAAGCATGGTTGCATATTATCAGTATGCAACCATGCTGAAAATGTGACGAAGTGCCGCATGACAAGTTGTCGCACTTTTGTTATCCGATTTCTAACGCGGATTCACCCTGTTTTACCGGAAGCTGGCCAGGTCGGGAATTACCAGGTCAGTTATCGGTGCGGATGTTTCTATGAACAGCCTGTTTCAGTGACGCCGGTATGCGGCAAAAGGCAAGGCTTGCGTCGGCCGAAAAGCGGTTTCAGGCTTTGATACGGCGACGGGCGGCAGCGAACACACCTAGGCCCGACAGCATCAAAGGCAATGATGACGGCACAGGCACCGCAGTAATTGTCCATGTGCCGCTGGCGGGCGAGTCGATAGCCGTTTGGGCGTTACTATTAGCGTCCAGGACATTGTTGTTGACGGCAATGGCGACCTGACCGTAAGAAGGGTCATTGATAAACGAGAAGTAATTCGAGGTATTCATGTTTACGGCCATATCGACATCGGCAACGGCAAAGTTGTTCAGGGCCACATTGGTGGAAAATACCGGCGCAATGGAGTTGTCATAGGTACTGGTTGTGGCGTTCCAGGCGACAATGTCCAGGTAGCCGGTTGTACTGTCAGGGAGGAACTGGGTGCCGTCAAAGGCAATTTGCACATCGCTGATATTGGTAATATAGGTGCCGGTGCCATCAAGCGTTCCAATCAGGTTGCCGGTCAGAATATCGCCGCTGCTGAATAGGTAGGAAAAATCGAATTGGTCAGCGTGGGCGGCGCCATGGGTGAAAGCCGCCATCAATACGGCAGCCTTTAATAAATATTTCATTTCGTTTACCTTTAAAGTTGCGGTTATATTAAGTTACCGTTCATGATTTTCGATAGATAGTCGAAGCTCGTCCTCAGCCATGCACAACAGAACCCCGAATAAAATTGACAATTGGTGGGGTAGGATTATTTTATAATCAAGCTTATTCTCTATTAAAAACATGAAAATTTAGAGTCAATTTTATTAATGTTTCATGACGATAAAATGAAGTAACTATGGGCTGGAAGTCAGTGGCGGATAGTTTAATATGCAAGCAAGAAACAGGCATGTATTCAAAATCAAAAATTAATAAAAATATAAAATTTTAATCACTGTGTCATAAAGAAGCGACATGATTTAAGCGATTGTGGATGTAATTCGGTTGCTATTTACTGCTGGGGATCTCGAAAAACCGGGCTCGGACGTTTCGGCAGGCTCGGCACGGATGGCTTGACTTGCTAAATTAAATACCTGATTCGCGGTAGGCGCTTCGGCTTTGCTCTGGAGCGTCAGGCCGGAGGCTGATTCTTATCGCCGTTTTAAAAAGTTGAATGGGGTTCATGCGGTCAGGCAAGCGTATTTTTTCCGGATGGAGCAGGATTGCCGCCCTTGATCCGGTAATAATCATTCTGATTACGGCCGTTACCCGGAATGGTTACCGAAGCTTTCATAATCCAAACCCACCGTTTTCAATTTACTTGGCCCGAGAAAATTCCAATGAAGCGCAAAAAACTATTCGATTTATCCTTGCTGGCGCTGGGTGTCGCAGTTGCGATGACTGGCGGCGCAGCATCCGCCGGCACGCCGGTAACCCCAATACAGCACCTTATTGTCGTGGTTGGCGAAAACGTCACTTTCGATACCCTGTATGGCACCTATCAGCCACCCAAAGGCCAGACAGTGAAAAATTTGCTGTCGCAGGGCATCGTCAATGCCAAGGGCCAGCCAGGGCCTTTTTATTTGACAGCCCTGCAACGTACGGGAACCAATAATCCTGGCGGCCAATATTCTGTTGCCCCAGTGGCCGGCGCCACTTTTTCCGTTCTGCCGCAACCCATGGAAATCGGCATAGTCGATCTCTATACCCTGCAGACCCTGGGCGGCATTCCGGATGCGCGTTTTCCCGGCAATCTGAGTCCCGGCCCGTTTCAGATCACCAAATATGTTCCCTATGGCTCAACCAGTTCTTTAAGCGGCAGTTCTTCAACCGGCGACCCGGTACACCGCTTCTTTCAAATGTGGCAACAGACTGGCGGCGTCAACCAGAATCACAGTCTGTTTACCTGGGTAGCCACGACCGTGGGCACAGGCGGCGACAATGGCGCTACCGGCCCGACGCCAGGTAGTCCGCAGCAAGGCGGCGAGCTGATGGGATTCTTCAACATGGCCCAGGGCGATGCGCCGTACTTCAATCAACTGGCGCAAACCTATGCTCTGAGCGATAACTACCATCAGGCGATCATGGGTGGAACCGGGACGAATTTTTTTGCCCTCGGCACAGGGGACGTCGCGGTCTACAACAATTCGGGCGTGCTGGCGACTCCACCGTCCAACCAGATCGAAAATCCGAATCCGCAAAGTGGCACGACAAATTTTTATACCCAGGACGGCTATAGCGGCGGTTCTTATGTGAACTGTTCAGACAGCACTCAACCCGGCGTAGCCGCGATTTTGAGCGTGCTGGAGTCTAAAAGTCGCGCTAGCAACTGCGCCAGCGGCGCGTATTATCTGGTGAACAACTATACGCCGCCCTATACCGTGAGCGGCGCAGCAAATACCCTGGGCGCCACCGATTATGTCTATCCGCCGCAAACCGTTCCGACCATAGGCGAAGCCCTATCCGCCAATTCTGTCAGTTGGAAATGGTATACCGCCGGCCGTGACAGCAGCGATGTTCTCAACGATGCGCTTTATGCGCCGATATACGCTTTGGTCAATAGCCAAGTGCCGGCCAATACTCCCAATCGCGCGGCGGTGGTGAGTGGTCTGGCCTATTCCAATACCCAGGCTGCAATTTATAATGCGCTCGGAGATCCGCTCAATGCCTCGTCCAATATAGTCAACACCCCGTCCTTGTATCAAAATCTGGTGGGCTATCAAACCTTCGTCAATGATGTTGCAAACGGCACTCTGCCTGCGGTTTCTTTTGTGGTGCCCAAAGATCTGGTCAGCGGACACCCGGGTTATTCCGCACCGGTCTATTACGAGCAGTTTATCAATAGCTTGATCACCATGGTTCAGTCCAGTTCGGCATGGGCTAATACCGCCATCATTATCACCACCGACGAAGGTGGCGGCTATTTCGACACCGGCGCCATTCAAAATCTCGATTTCTTCGGTGATGGCCCGCGGATTCCTTTGCTGGTCGTATCGCCTTATGCGAAACAGGGTTATGTGGATCATGTTTATAACGATCACGCATCAATCTTGAAGTTTATCGAATATAATTGGGGATTGAACCCATTATCGGCGCGCAGCCGGGATAATTTGCCTAATCCGGCTGGAACGTCTTATATTCCTTCCAATCAGCCAGCCATTGGCGATTTGACAACTTTGTTCCAGTTTCCAACCCCTTAGTTCTTGACGCGATAAAGCGGACACGGGGCGCAATACGGCTATTGCCTGTTACGCCCCGATTCTGCGTCGATGGCGGTAGCGGCCTGGGCGTCTGTTCGAACCAGGATCCGTTCGACCGTATTCTTGTGGCTCAGGCGCTGAATAAGCCAATGCGTTTAATGACCCAACCCCTTGGTGTCACTATATAGCGACACAATCATCAGGATTTAATCCCTTCTAGCTGCGATTTAGGGCCAGCGCATAACAAATATTGACAAATTTTTTACGGTCTTTTTCGTAAACTGCAAGCGTTTTTAACAAACGGGCAAGACCATGAACGAACGAAGTTATGTAGGTATTGACAGAACGGACAATAATGTCTGGATAGTGGTTTTATGGAACCAGGGGAAATTTATTTTTTCCAGACCGTTCAAAAATACCGTTGCCGAACTTGAAGCTCTGGTGCGTTTTATCACCGGGCGTTGCGAAAGACCAAAAATCTGTCTTAATCCCACCAATCCCGCTACAGTAAAATTGGTTAGCATGGTTGCCGACATCCCGGGTGTCGAAGTCGTGCTGATGTCCAATGCCGGACTCCGATTGCATCAGGACTGGCTGCCTAAAAATCCGGATAGCGACACGCCGCCTTTTCAACACGGATCACATAAAGCTTATCTGCTGGCATGTTGTGCAGAACGAATCATTTGATATTACAATTCATCGAGAAGGGGGGCAAGCCATCTTTCCGATAGCGAAGAAAGAATTCTTAACGAGCTGAGCAGATTGCATCAACGTATGGATGAACTGAAAACACAATTGTCAGCGGATCGCTAGGAGCCTGTCCGAGAATAGAAGCCGTAGCGAGGGAAAGTCATTTTGAGTTGGATTTTTTAGGCATTTGAGGCGGAATAGTTGCGCTATTTAACGAAAATGCGCAGGAAATCCGGCCAAAAGAGCTTTTCCGCAGTAGGTTTTCTATTCTCGGACAGGCTCCTAGTAGTCCGCCAATTTTGTTTTGACGAATAGGCTAATCTGCTGTCGGGGTATTTTGACAGAGATTTAGGAGGTATGGATACCGACTAAAGCCTACATGGATGTATTCACGGCATCCTCTGGCGGAATACCCCGGCAGCAGATGGGTAGCTCTTATTTGTTATTATAACATTGGCGAACGACTTGCAGGTGCGCGAGGCTGGCTAAGGGTAATTTGACGGGGTTTATGGATAAAGAACAGTCTGTTCGGCAGATATATAGTTTTCCGCCCATATCGGCAGCCGACGCCAGACTGCTGATATTGGGCAGCATGCCGGGCAAGGTTTCGCTGGCGGCGGCCGAATATTACGCTCATCCTCGCAATTTGTTCTGGCCTATCCTGGGTGAACTGGTCGGCGCAGCCCCGGCTCTGGATTACGCCGAACGCAGCCGGATTCTTAAAGCCCATGGCATCGCGCTTTGGGATGTGCTTGAATCCTGCCGCCGCGATGGCAGTCTGGATACGAATATCGACAAGTCTTCCATGGTCGCCAATGACTTTGCCGGATTTTTTAGCGCACATCCACATATCGGCCGGGTGTTTTTTAACGGCGTCACTGCCGAACAGACTTTCCGCAAGCAGGTGTTGCCGGTGCTCGACGGCAATATACCGGTTTTGCAGCGGCTGCCGTCAACCAGTCCGGCTCACGCAGCGCTTTCATTTGCCGAAAAGCTGCAAAGCTGGCGCAGTATCCTGGAGCCGCCGCCTAATTGCGATTTTTAAACAGCCCGCCCGCTAGATACAGTAGTAAAACTAGCCCTGAAAATCCCGCAAACACCGTATTATCGCCCATTCGGGCATAAGGCGTCAGACCAGCCATCGGGGTGATGCTGTCGGTCAGCGTCGTGGTGGTAAACAGTGGAGCCTGGCTACTAATCGCGCCGTCCGGTCTGATAAATCCTGTCATGCCGGTGTTGGTGGCCCGCGCCAGATAACGGCCGGTTTCCAGCGCCCGCATTTGCGCCATCTGCATGTGCTGGTAGGGTTGCGAGGAATCGCCGAACCAAGCGTCGTTGGTGACATTGACAATATAGGCCGCCTGATCTATCTGTCTGATCACCTGTTCGCCAAACGCATCTTCGTAACAGATGGTGGTGGTGAAAGGATAGCCGCCGGCGCGCAACAGGCTTTGCCTGTCTTCTCCGGCGCTAAAATCGCCCAGCGGTATGCTTATCAAATCCAGTATCCATCCGGATAAGGGCTGTAAAGGCAAATATTCGCCGAATGGCAGTAGGTGGTTTTTATGGTAGAACGCGGAATTTTCACCCAGCGCCAGCACACTGTTAAAATAGGCTTTGCCGTCGCCGCCGGTAGGCAGGCTGACCACCAGATCGGCATGATGCGCGCGGGCCACCGCTGTCAGCGGTTCGAGATAAAATTCCCGTACTTGCGATAAAAAGGCCGGGATGGCCGTTTCCGGCCAGATAATCACCCTGGAATCCCAATGTTGTTCGGTAAGTTGCCGATAAAGCTGCAAGGTGCTATCTTTCTGACTGGGCAGCCATTTCTGCGCCTGATTGATATTACCTTGTACCAGCGTAACCTTGAAAGGTTCGCCTATGGCTGTCGTCCATTCGTGTTGTCTCAGCAGGCCGCCGCCAGCCCAGACCAGCAGTAAACAGGTCAGGCCGGGCAGTAATTTCAGTCTGCCGCTCAGCATTTCCACGCCGGCAAATGCAGACAGCGCCAGCACGAAACCCACCCCATAAACGCCTGACACCGGCGCGTATCCGGCCAGCGGCGTAGTCAGTTGACTATAACCAATTTGTAGCCAGGGAAAACCGTTCAATAGCCAGTAACCGCGAAAATACTCGACGGCTACCCAGAGCAGGGCTGCCGCGGTCAGTCTGACAGCAATCTGTTTCGATCTTAATACCGGCGCCGTCAATCCGGCGGTCAGCGCCGGAAATACCGCCCAGACCCCGACCAGCAGCAGAGTCAGCAGTGCGGCGCTAAGCGCATCGGCTCCGCCGAAATCGTGAAGGCTGATGTATACCCACCAGATACCGGAACCAAACAGGCCCAGTCCAAACAGATAAGCACACAGCATGGCTCTTGGCGGCGGCAGTTTCGACCACGACCCATACAGAAACATCAGAGCCGGCAAGGCGGCATAGGCGGCATCATAAGGCGCAAACGCCAGGGTGAGCAATATACCCATGAATGGGGCGGCAAACTCCCATTTCCAGTGCAATAGTTCGGTCATGACCGATGGTTATCAGCTTTGATTCTTGATGCCATGCGGAACATGGGCGGCGGTAATCTGGTGCTGCTCTGCCGATTCGCAATGACCTTTCTGGTCGTCAAAGAAAATGTCGGCGGCAAAGGCTTTTAAAAACGCGCCCTTGGGCAGTCCGCCCAGAAACAGCGCCTCGTCAATGCGGATGCCCCAGGCGCGCAAAGTTCTGACCACGCGTTCATGTGCTGGCGCGGCTCGCGCTGTGACCAGTGCGGTGCGAATGGGCGATTTGTCTTCATCAAAATGGGTCTGGATGCGATGCAGTGCGCTGAGAAAGCCTTTAAGCGGTCCGCCGGGTAAAGGCCTATGGGCTTCATTACGTTCATTTGCGGTAAATGCAGCCAGCCCATGCTGTTGGAAAATGCGTTCCGATTCGTCGGAAAACAGCACGGAATCACCGTCAAAGGCAATCCTCAATTGAGCAGAAGGATTGGAGCCGGAGCCCGAAACAATGGTCGCGGCTGCATAACCGGCAGACAATGCCTTGCTGACATCCTCGCTGTTTGCGGACAGGAATAGATCAGCCCCAAAGGCGGGAATATATTCGTAGGGTGAAACGCCGCTGGTAAAAGCCGCCCGGCTGATCGTCAGATTATGGTGCCTGATGGAATTGAAGATGCGTAGTCCGGTGTCGGCGCTATTTTGGGAAAGCAGGATGATTTCAACCAGCGGCGTTGCAGGAAAAGCCTGGTTGATGTCCAGAAATTTTTTGACCAGCAAAAAACCGAAGCCCGGCTCCAGGATTTCATTTTCATGATCGACCTGATACTGGCAAAACGCTTCCTTGCCCTGTTTCTCGAAAATCGCATGCGATTCATCGAGATTGAACAGGGCGCGGGATGAAACGGCAACCACAAGTTTTTGATTATCCATTGCTATGCCGGTTCGAAAAATTAGTTCTGATGATGGGTAATGCCGACTGAATCCAGATTCAGGGTTTTTTTGACTTTCGCCGCATAACTCGCGGCTTCCGCCTGGGTCTTGAAGTCGTCGACGCTCAGTCTGTACCAGATTGCGCCTTTGGCTTCGGTTTTGCTGACTTTGGCGGGAATACCCTTGCTGGCGTATTCCTCCGCCTTGCGCTTTGCAAACCAGTCCTGTTTGAAGGCAATCAGATTAACCGCCCAGCTTTCTGCGGGCGCCGGCTTTCGGGTTTCCGATTTCGGCGCTGGCTGTTGGGCTAGGGTTAAGGGCGGTTTTTTTTTTAAGGCGTCGATTTTATTCTGCAGTTCTTCAATCTTGGCGTCCACTTGCATATTCTGGGAATTTAAGGCCGCCATTTTTTTATTCAATGTGGCGTCTGTTTTGGTCGAAGCGGCATTTTTTTGCAGAATTTTATTGATTTCGGCAATCCGTCCGGCTGTCTGACTGTCTGCGGCTTTTAATTCGTTCAGTTGTTTCAGGATCGCTTCCTGGTCGGCCGCAACGCCGGCGGGAGCGGTTTTGGCCTGCTCCTGCAGCTTGGCGACGGTCTGTTGCAAATCATTCAGTCGGGTGCTGGTGCTGAAACTTTGAAAACCGATGCCGGCAGCCAGCAACAGGCTGCCGGTCGCTATCGCATTGGCGATATAGGCCACGATAGGCTTCTGGCTGCCGGGAGCATGCCTGTTTTGCGGGTTGCTGTTAAATACGGATTTTAATTTCACGATCTCGTCCTGGCATTTAATCATGCTGCGCCTGTCGGCTTTCTCGGCAATTTCCTGGATGAAGATCTGTTGTTGCCGAACCAGAAAATCAACCTGTTCGCTCAGGCCGGCAAGTTTTGCCGCCTGCTCCGGCATTGATTTTTCAGCATCCGCCGCAGGTGAAGGGCCGTCAATTTGTTTCGACTCGTCTGACGCCTCCGCCGCCAGGGGCTGATGGGCCTGACTTGCCTGCATACTGGAAAATCCGGCAGCTTCCGGTACGGTTTTTGGTTCAGCCGCAGTGGCGACTGCTTTCTCGTCGCGCTCGGCGGGCGGGCGGGCGGACGCCAGCGCCGAATCGGATAATATTTCGGGGATGCTGGTGTCTATATAAGCGGCGGGTTCCAAGAAATCGGAAATGTCCCCCACCCGTTCCAGGGCGTCCACTTCGGGCAGGCTGATCTCATCGATGTTTTGCACCAGTTCCCTGTCGTTCTGGCTGCCGAATCCGGTTAGCTCATCAGGAATCAGAACCGCATCACGGCCGGGGGTAATGGCGATGTCGCCGAGTATCGTTTTGTCATCGGCGGCGGCAATGCCGGCTTCATGGTCGGTAAATTCGTCACGCGCGCCGTGGTGGCCGGTATCCTGAAAATCATTGCCGACCAGCAGGCGGTCTATGGTGTCTTCCTCGCCGATGTCGCCAACCCGATGGGCGTCATTGTTTTCATCAATATTCAGGGTTGCAGGCGGGTCGTCTGCAAAAGTGTCGAGTGTTTTTCTAGGCCGGGTAGTTGTCGAATCTGCCATGGGGGTGTTCTCGGTAAGCGCAGTCATTTATTGCGGCAAGGGTTTGACGGCAACAAGCAGGGCGTTGACGTCCATGCGATGTTTTATGTCAATCTGCCTGAAACCGGATTCGGTCATTTGCCGGATAGCGGTCGTTTCGCGCATGATGTGATTCTCGGATTCATCGTTAAACAGATGGATAATCCAGTGTTCAAGCAAATCCAGACGGTTGAGGTCGGTCAACACCTTGAAATAGCCCGCCACTTCCAGTTGGGTGTTGCGGGTATGAGCCGTCACATCGTCCAGTGCATACCGGTCGCCGTTAATAAACCAGCCGCCCGGCTTCAGGATGCGGTAAATTTCATTTAGCACCAGTCTGCGGTAATCGGCCTGAAAATTGTGTAGCGTATAAGCCGACGCCAGCACATCAAAACTGCCGCCGGGTTGAGCGCGCAGGGCGGTCAGGGCATCATCGCCGCTAAAACGCAATTTGCCGCTTTCAGCCCAGGTTTGCAAATTTTGCCGGGCCTGGCTCTGCATGGCGGGTTCGTTGTCAACGCTCAGCAATTGTAGATTTTGGTTTGCGGCGAGGATGGACAGGGTGGTAATACCCGTGCCGCCGCCCAGTTCGAGAACATGGACGGTGTCGTGGACGGTATCGTCTTTCCGCCGGCAGAATGCGGCAACCGTTTCCCCGACCAGTCTGCTCATTTCGGTCGCGAACGGGCAAATCAATTTCAGCAACTGGTAATCCTGGCCTATGACGCCGGAAAACATCGCGTCGAAATTTTGATGCGTACTCATGACGGCTGCTTCGATTTTTGCCGATCCTGGTAAATGGCCAATTGTTCGGCCGTGGCTTCGGTCTGATAACGGTCTTTCCATTCGCTGTAGGGCATGCCGTAAACGATTTCCCTGGCCTGTTCGTAGCCGATGTCCACGCTACGTTCGTCAGCGGCTTCAGCATACCATTTCGCCAGACAGTTCCGGCAAAAATCGCCATGTATCATCAGCTCAATGTTCTGCACTTCGGTGTGTTGCCTAAGATGCGCCAGCAAACGCCTGAAGGCGGCTGCTTCAAGTTCGGTTTTAATGTCTTGAGTCATTGAATTCGCTCCAATCGAAATCGAGCTATTTTAGCAGCAAACAGCCGTATAAAAACAATTGAATATCAGCGTCTTGTTCAGGCAATAGTCCGGAATGCGGTGTTTTTGTATACAATTTGAATTCAAGATCATACAATGCCACAATCTTGAAGGCCGCCCGATTTTTGTGAGCATCGAATACGCTTCCTTCAACAGCTTGACCTGCCGAGTTTGGCTGACCGGTTCGACTTTATTTTATTGTCGCACAGAAAATTCATGCCTTCCGCCTCGTGGAGAGGATTGGCGTGAGTCTATTAAAAGAACCGGAATTCGATGTGCAAATAATATAATTATATTTAAGAATTATCCTTAAGCCTGACCATAGTCCTCTTAGTTATCAAACATGAAGCCGCTCTTAGAATTTTTTCCCATCATACTTTTTTTTGTTGTTTATAAATTATACGATATCTATGCCGCCACTGCGGTGGTCATAGCCGCCACCATTTTACAGGTCATCACCTACTGGTTTCTGTACCGGAAAGTGGAAACCCTGCAATGGATAACCCTGGGTCTGATTCTGGTAATGGGGGGGGCGACGCTGTACTTGCAGAATGAACAGTTTATCAAATGGAAACTGACCGTTATCGAATGGCTATTTGGCGGCGCTTTTCTGGTGAGCCATTTTTTAGGCAGAAAAACCTTTATTGAGCGGATGATGGGCGGCAATCTTGAGCTGCCTTCGCAGATATGGAAGCGACTGAATCTGAGCTGGTCACTGTTTTTCATCAGTATCGGTTTTCTCAATCTGTACGTCATGTCCAATTACAGTACGGACGAATGGGTTAATTTTAAGACTTTCGGCGTTCCCGTTCTGATGGTGGTTTTTGTTGGGGTGCAAATGCTGTTTCTATACAAACATGTTCCCAGTACCGAGACCAAAAAATAATGTTATACGCCATCATGGCCGAAGATTCTCCCGGCAGTCTGGATAAAAGACTGGTTAGCCGTCCGGCCCACCTGCAACGATTACAGATATTACAGGATCAGGGGCGACTGGTGATGGCCGGCCCGCATCCGGCCATCGATGCCGAATCGCCAGGTGATGCGGGCTTTACCGGTAGCTTGATCGTTGCCGAATTCGGCAGTCTTGACGATGCTCGAAGCTGGGCGAATGCCGATCCTTATCATGCAGCGGGCGTTTACGCCCGTGTTGTTGTAAAACCCTTTAAACAAGTATTTCCACAATGACTACCGAACGTATCAGAGCCAGACTAACAGAAACCCTTAATCCGGAATTGATTGAAATTATTGATCAAAGCCCAGCCCATGCCGGTCATGCCGGCAATAAAAAAGGTGGCGGGCATTATTACGTCACTATTGTTGCAGATGCTTTTGAGGGAAAATCGCTGATACAGAGACATCAGCTTATCTATCAAGCACTGGACGACATGATGAAAGAAGAAATTCATGCACTTGGTATCAATGCTTTAACCCCCTCTGAAAACTCAATAGGAAATTAATAATGAAACTGAAAGTCATTCCGCTCATTTTGGCAAGTGCAACTTTGCTGCCCGGCTGTTTTGAAGAAAAAGCCAAAGAACCCGAAACAGCTTCGCAGGTAGTCGCCAAAGAAGATGCGGTTGCGTCCGTTAATGGCGTTTACATTAGCAAGGAAACCCTGGCCGCTCTTCAAAAACAGATTTCGGAGCGTAGCCAGGGTCAGGCCATTCCAAAGGAGCAACTGGTGGATGAACTGGTGCAGCGTGAGTTGCTGGCCCAGGAAGCGATACAAAAACATCTGGATAAAACCCCGGAATTTATTCAGCGTATGGCGGAAATCAGAAACTCCCTGCTGTCGCAGACTGCATTGCAAGACTATCTGAAAGCCAATCCGGTAACCGATCAGGAAATCAAGGCCGAATACGATTCCAAAATGGCTAATATGGGCAGCGAATATAAAGCCCGTCACATTTTGGTAAAAACCGAAGCCGAAGCTAAAAAACTGATCGCCGAACTGGAAAAAGGCGCTGATTTCGCCACTTTGGCCAAAAAACATTCCATCGATCCGATGGGCGCCGAAGGCGGCGATCTGGGCTGGTTTACGGCGGACAGAATGGTTGCGCCGTTCTCTGAAGCCGTCATCGCCCTGGAAAATGGCAAATTTACCAAACAGCCGGTACAGACCCAGTTCGGCTGGCATATTATTCTTAGAGAAGATTCAAGACCTCTGACCCCGCCGCCGCTGGAAGCCGTAAAAGAACAGATTCGTTCCATGCTGCAACGCCAAAAAGCTCAGACCATGATCGAAAATCTGCGCAAATCGGCCAAGGTTGAAATCCTGCTGCCGCCTGCCGCTTCAGCCGAGCCGGCGGCAAAACCGGAAGCAGACACGGAAAACGCAACGCCTGCCGCCGCAGAATCAGCGCCGGCCGCCGAAACAACCGCAAAATAATAAGCCTGCCCTGCAGCCGGGTGCTCAGCCACTCTGTCTGCAGGGCCAGCGCCTGTTCCGTTTTTCGTTCTGCATGGCATACTGTCTCAGCAACTGTTTTCACAGCTTGCCGGCTGGCAAAAAAGTTTGGCAAACTGCCGTATTCCGCAAGTGTCCGGTCGGTTGATTACCTCAAAAACAGCACGGCGCGGCTGAAAAAATATAATTTTTAATGAAAATGATTATTGTCACGAACTTCCTTTAAATGAAACAATCCAAGCAACAAACCGGATTTTTATGAGGAAATTCGCGGGGTCTGGCCAATATGCCGGATTGCAAGGTGGTGTTTGTTCGTGATTAAATAAGCGCCGCAAAATTCAAGTCCTTTTATTCAGAGCCGAAGATGCAAGACTATCAAAATCAAAAATCCACCGTACTGGATATAGTGAATGCCCATTTGTCCATGCCGGGCAACCTGTTGCCCATATTGCACGGCATCCAGGATACATTAGGCTATATTCCGCCGGCTGCTGTAGAGGACATAGCCAACGCCTTATATCTGTCGCATGCCGAAGTACACGGCGTCATCAGTTTTTATCACTATTTTCGCGACACCCCGCCAGGTAAAAGCACCATCCATATTTGTCGCGCCGAGTCATGTCAGGCCATGGGCGGCAAAAAACTGGAAAATCACGCCAGACAGCAGCTAGGCATAGACTTCCATGAAACCACAGCCGACGGCCGTTTTTCGCTGGAGCCGGTTTACTGTCTGGGTAACTGCGCCTGTTCGCCTTCCGTCACCATTGATAATGAAATTCATGGGCGAGTGACGCCGGAAAAATTCGATCAACTGATAGCCGCAGGCAAAGGCGTAGCACAATGACCCGTTTATTTATTTCCCGCGACTCAACCGCGCTGTCCCTGGGGGCCGAGCAGGTCGCCGCCGCCATCCGGCAACAGGCGGCCGAAAACGGCCTGGATATAGACATTGTCCGCAATGGCTCGCGCGGCCTCTACTGGCTGGAGCCTCTGCTTGAGGTTGAAACCGGCCAGGGCCGGGTTGGCTACGGGCCGGTACAGCCGGCGGATGTCGCATCGCTACTGGAGCATGGTCTGCTTGAAGGCCGCGAGCATCCACTTTATCTCGGCAATATCGAAAAGTTGTTCTATTTCAAAAAACAGCACCGTCTGACTTTTGCCCGCGTCGGCCTGACCGATCCCGTCAATATAGACGACTACCTGGCTCATGACGGCTATCGCGGTCTGAAAAACGCTCTGGCGTTACAGCCTGCCGAGATTGTCAAGCATGTCACCGACTCGGGCTTGCGTGGTCGCGGCGGCGCGGCATTTCCGACCGGCATCAAATGGAATACGGTGTTGAATGCGCCTGCGGAGCAGAAATACATCGTCTGCAATGCCGATGAGGGCGATTCGGGTACTTTTTCCGACCGGATGATTATGGAAGGCGATCCGTTCGTACTCATAGAAGGCATGACCATTGCCGGTCTGGCGGTTGGCGCCACCCAGGGATATATTTATCTGCGGGTAGAGTACCCGCACGCCTATGTTGCATTGAATGAGGCGATCGCCGCGGCTATTCAGCGCGGTTATCTGGGTGAAAACATCCAGGGCAGCGGCAAAACGTTTCATCTGGAAGTGCGTCGCGGGGCAGGGGCCTACATCTGCGGCGAAGAGACCTCGCTGCTGGAAAGCCTGGAAGGCAAGCGCGGATTGGTGCGCTTCAAGCCGCCTCTTCCGGCCATTGTTGGCCTGTTCGGCAAACCCACCATCGTCAACAATGTCATTTCGCTGGCCTCGATTCCGGTGATACTCGATAAAGGCGGCGAATTTTACCGGGATTACGGCATGGGGCGCTCGCGCGGCACCCTGCCGTTACAACTGGCCGGCAATATCAGACATCCAGGACTGGTGGAGGCGGCGTTCGGCATGACTCTGCGTGAAGTGCTTTATGATTTCGGCGGCGGCTCCGCCTCCGGCCGGCCTATCCGGGCGGTACAGGTCGGCGGGCCGCTGGGCGCCTATCTGCATGAAGGCCAGTTCGATACCCCGCTGGATTACGAGGCTTTTGCCGCCATTTCGGCTGTGCTGGGCCATGGCGGCATCGTCGTACATGACGATACGGTCGATATGGCGGAAATGGCGCGTTACGCCATGGAATTTTGTGTGGAAGAATCCTGCGGCAAATGCACACCTTGCAGAATTGGTTCGACACGCGGCGTTGAGGTGATAGACCGTATTGTCGACGGCGCCGAAAAAGACAAAAACACCGAACTGCTACGGGATTTATGCAACACCATGACCTACGGTTCCTTGTGTGCGATGGGCGGCATGACACCTTATCCGGTGTTGAGTTCGCTCAATCATTTCCCTGAAGACTTTGGTTTGCAAGCGCCAAAGCCTGATTGATAACCAGGAGACAGCTTATGTCAGCCAAAATAGAAATAGATTACGGAACGCCTGCCAGCAAATTGCAGGATAAAGTCACTCTGGAAATTGACGGCAGGGAAATCACTGTCAATGCCGGCACATCGGTGATGCGGGCGGCGGCGGAAGCCGGGATCAGCATACCCAAGCTGTGCGCTACCGATAGTCTGGAACCGTTCGGTTCATGCCGACTGTGTCTGGTGCAGATCGAAGGCGCGCGAGGTTATCCGGCATCCTGCACCACGCCGGTCGGCGCAGGCATGAAAGTTGTCACCCAGAATAATAAGCTGGCCGATATCCGCCGTGGTATTGCCGAACTCTATATTTCCGATCATCCTCTGGATTGTCTGACCTGTGCCGCCAATGGCGACTGTGAACTGCAGGATGCCGTGGGCGCGGTCGGTCTACGCGAAGTCCGCTACGGTTTCGGCGGCGACAACCATCTGGGCGCGGAGAAGGATACCAGCAATCCCTATTTCAGCTTCGATCCTTCCAAATGCATCGTCTGTTCGCGTTGCGTGCGAGCCTGTGAAGAAGTGCAGGGCACTTTTGCGCTGACGATTGATGGCCGCGGCTTCGAGTCACATGTTTCGCCAGGACAGAATCAGCCGTTCATGGAATCGGAATGTGTATCCTGCGGCGCCTGCGTTCAGGCTTGTCCCACCGCCACATTGATGGAAAAATCGGTGATCGAGCATGGTCAGCCGGAACATAGCGCCATTACCACCTGCGCATACTGCGGGGTGGGCTGTTCGTTCCGCGCCGACATGAAAGGCGAACAACTGGTGCGCATGGTGCCGGATAAAAACGGCGGCGCCAATCACGGCCATTCCTGTGTAAAAGGTCGGTTTGCCTTCGGTTACGCCACGCATAAGGATAGAATCACCACGCCCATGGTGCGGGATAAAATCACCGATCCCTGGCGGGTGGTCAGTTGGGAGGAGGCCATTGCAACCGCTGCCAGCCGCCTCAAAAAAATTCAGGCCGATTATGGTCGTCATGCCATCGGCGGTATTACCTCCTCCCGCTGCACCAATGAAGAGACCTATCTGGTGCAAAAACTGGTGCGGGCCGGATTCGGCAATAACAATGTCGATACTTGCGCGCGGGTTTGCCATTCACCGACCGGCTATGGCCTGAAAACGACTTTTGGCGAGTCATCCGGCACTCAGAATTTTGATTCGGTGGCGAAAGCCGATGTGATTCTGGTCATTGGCGCCAATCCCACCGATGGTCACCCGGTGTTTGGCTCCATGATGAAACGCCGTTTGCGCGAAGGCGCCAAGCTGATCGTTGTTGACCCGCGCAGTATCGATCTGGTGCGTAACAGCCCGCATATCAAGGCCGACTACCATCTGAAATTGCGTCCGGGCTCCAATGTCGCTATCGTCACCGCGCTGGCGCATGTGATTGTGACTGAAGATTTGCTGGATGAGCAATTCGTAACCGAACGTTGCGACATCGAGTCGTATCAAAAATGGAAAGCCTTTGTTGCGTTGCCCAAAAACTCGCCGGAAGCTGTGGCTGACATCACGGGTGTCGATGCGGTAAGTATCCGTGGCGCGGCCCGCTTATACGCATCGGCTCCAAATGCCGCCATTTACTATGGGCTGGGCGTAACCGAACACAGCCAGGGCTCAACCACGGTTATCGGCATTGCCAATCTGGCGATGGCCACCGGTAATATCGGCCGGGAAGGGGTGGGCGTCAACCCGCTGCGCGGACAAAACAATGTGCAGGGTTCGTGCGACATGGGTTCGTTCCCGCATGAGTTCGTCGGCTACCGTCATGTTTCCGACGCAAAAACCCGTGAGCTGTTCGAGTCGGCCTGGGGTGTGGCGCTTGAATCCGAGCCTGGGCTGCGCATCCCCAACATGTTTGCCGCCGCCATTGAAGGCAGTTACAGAGGCATTTATGTGCATGGCGAGGATATTGCTCAGTCGGATCCGGACATTCAGCATGTGCATCACGCCCTGCGTTCAATGGATTGCGTGATCGTTCAGGACTTGTTCCTGAATGAGACCGCCAAATTTGCCCATGTGTTTTTACCCGGCTCATCGTTTCTGGAGAAAAACGGCACGTTTACCAATGCCGAACGCCGTATTTCGCCGGTGCGTAAAGTTATGACCCCGCTGGCGGGCAAGGAAGACTGGCAGGTCACCCAGGATCTGGCCAACGCCATGGGCTACCCGATGCACTACAGTCATCCATCGGAAATCATGGCGGAAATCGCTCGCCTGACGCCGCAGTTCGCCGGTGTCAGTTATGAAAAAATCGACGCCATGGGCAGTATCCAGTGGCCATGCAATGAGCAGCATCCGAATGGCACACCCACCATGCATGCCGATAGCTTTGTACGCGGCAAAGGCCGGTTCATGCTCACAGAATATGTGCCGACCGAAGAGCGTACCAGCAGCAAATATCCGCTAATCCTGACCACAGGCCGGATTTTGTCGCAATACAATGTCGGCGCACAGACCCGGCGCACCGAAAATGTGGCTTGGCATGGGGAAGACAGGCTGGAAATTCATCCGCACGACGCGGAGGTTTTAGGTATTGCCGACGGCGACTGGGTCGGGGTGAAAAGCCGTACCGGCGAAACCGTGATGCACGCCCTGGTTACCGACCGGATGCAGCCGGGCGTGGTGTATACCACTTTCCATTTCCCGCATTCCGGCGCCAATGTGATCACCACCGACAATTCGGACTGGGCGACCAACTGTCCCGAGTACAAGGTCACCGCCGTGCATGTTGCCAAGGTCGCTCAGCCTTCGGAATGGCAGCAGCAGTATCGGAGTTTTAGCGAGCAGCAACAATCCCTGCTGGAAGAGCGGCTGGCCGTTGGCGAAAAAGCCTGAAGCGGATATGGAGGCAGTCGCCGAGCTGGGCTGGGCCAGTTATCGAACCGCAACGTTCGATTACTGGCGCGGCTCGGCCCATATCCGAAAGGAAGACTGTGTAGCCGAAGAAGTGCCGGTGGTGCTGGTTTATAATACCGTGCCGCATGTCGTGATGCTGACCACACCTTTAAATCTGGAAGATTTCGGACTGGGTTTCAGCCTGACTGAGGAAATTATTCGGCATCCGGCTGAATTGCAGGCTGTGCGCGTGGTGCAACGCTCAAAAGGCGTGGAAGTCAGGATGACCATCCCCGAACACCGGTTTTTGAATCTGCACGGCAAGGGCCGCAATATGACCGGCCGTACCGGTTGCGGCCTGTGTGGGGCCAGCACCCTGGAACAGGCGATCAGACGTCCGCGTCCGGTGGGCGCGGGCCTGCCTTTAAATGCAGCTTTATTAGGCGCGGCAATGGCGCAGATGCATCAGAAACAGACGCTGAATCAACTGACGGGCGCGGTTCATGCCGCAGCCTGGCTGGATTCGGCGCGCGGCGTCACCACTGTCCGCGAAGATGTAGGCCGGCATAATGCGCTGGACAAGCTGATTGGCTCGCTTGCCAGATCGGGCTGCAATTTCGAAGGCGGCTGGCTGCTGGTGACCAGCCGCGCCAGTTACGAAATGGTGCAGAAAGCAGCCAGCGTGGGGATTACCCTGCTGGCCGCCATTTCCGCGCCTACCGGGCTTGCCATACAACTTGCCGAAGAATGCGGATTAACTTTGATTGGATTTACCCGCAATGAAAATCATGTTATTTATACGCACCCGCAGCGATTACAACACTATCAAGAACCAAGCGCATAAATCATGGATAACAGCAATTTAATCAAGATGGCCAACAATATCGGCTCTTTCTTCAAATCCGAACCCGACAGGGAGCTCGCCGTTCAGGGCGTCGAACAACACATCCGCAATTTCTGGGAGCCGCGTATGCGCCGGCAAATCATCGAATATACCCAGGCCGGCGGTAATGAATTGATGGATATCGTGGCTGAGGCCGTCAGCCATATTGCCGCCAGACAGTAAGCGGGCAGGGCGCATTTGCGCTAAAGGCCAATGGTCATTAAAGTTCCATCCTGGTGCGTAATGACCTGCCTATGGGTAATTCGCATTTGTTCGGGTCGTGGCTTTAATTGTTTTTCCAGGGCGCATCCATGGTGAATACTGTGACTGGTCTTTTAGCGATTCCCGCTTCCCTAAATGAACAATCTTTTCAGCTTTGCAGAACAGTGTCTATTCGAAGCAGACATTGAACAAAAACTCGCCATTACCCGTCAGGCCGGACAATTGCTGGTCGAAAAAAATCTGTCATTTCAGGATGCCGGTCAAATCCTGCCTATCGCCCGCACACTGTTTCCCGCCAGACCCCAGTTACGAATGCCGCGGGATATGCCGCGGCGCAGGCTGGACAGCGCAGCCGGAAAAGCGGCGTTTTTTCATGCGTTGGCGCATATCGAATTCGTGGCGATTTATCTGGCCTGGGATATTCTGTACCGGTTCCGCGGCTTGCCGGAAGATTTTTATCGCGACTGGCTGCGCATAGCAGCTGAGGAAGCGGAGCATTTCAGTCTGATTCGCCGCCATCTGCTGCGTTTTGGAGTGGACTATGGCGATCTGCCGGCGCATGCCGGCCTGTGGTCTCATGCCGAGGATACCGCAATCGATGTGCTGGCGCGGCTGGCGATAGTGCCGCGCTGCATGGAGGCCAGAGGGCTGGATGTGACGCCGGGCATGATGGATAGGCTCAGGCGGGCGGATGACCAGGCCGGCGTTGACATCCTGGCCCGGATTTACCAGGACGAGATAGGCCATGTCGAACGCGGTTCATACTGGTTCAACTATCTGGCCCGACAACGGGGACTGGAGCCCGAACAAAAATATAAGGAATTGATTCTTGAGTTTTATCAGGGTAAACCCAAGGGGCCATTTAACCGGGAAATGCGTATAATCGCAGGATTCTCAAATAATGAAATAGATTGGCTGGAGGCATGCCTGCATGAATAACAAACCGGTTTTTGATTATCCGCTGTTTTCCATGGGCTTCAGGGCGTTTTTTGCGTTGGCCGGACTTTCGGCGCTGGCGTTGATTGCCTTGTGGAATGGCGTTTCCAGGGGCGCTTTGCATATTGACCAGTATTATCCCGCCGACATCTGGCATGGTCACGAAATGCTGCTGGGTTACAGTGTGGCTGTGCTGGCCGGTTTTTTGCTGACTGCGGCTAAAAAACGCACAGGCCTAAACGTTGTCAGTCAGGATCAGTTGGCCGCCTTGAGTTTTTTATGGATCTATGGACGGGTAATGCCGTTTTATGCAGGTCTATTGCCGAATTGGCTGATCGCCGCAGTGGACTGGCTGTTTTTGCCGGTGCTGGCCGGTTTTTTAGCCAGAGCCATTCTGAAATCCGCTCGCTACAGGTATCTGCCGGCTGTCGGGCTGTTACTGCTGATGGCGTTGACGAACGCTCTGATTCACGCCCGGATTCTGGGCATTTTGCCGGAAGCGGTATCCGGCCTGAATCTGCTGGTCGGCCTGTTTGTGGTCATGATCGTGGCCGTGGCGGGATTCATGTTTCCGCATTTTATCGAACGGGCCTTGAGCGGCGTGATCTGCATCCGTAATCCATGGCTGGATATTGTCGCCATCGGCAGTAGCGCGGCCGTATTCGGCTGCTACCTGCTAAATATAGGCGGGCTGCCGCTGGCCATTCCGGCCGTCGCCGCCTTGTTGAGCAATCTGTTGCGGATTGCGGCCTGGTATGACAGGCGGATCTGGTATGTGCCTTTGTTATGGGTTTTATTTGCAGGTTATGGCTGGCTGGCGCTGGGCTTTGGTTTAATGGCGCTGGCGGCCTATTCGGCGGTTTTGCCGTCGCTGGCGATTCACGCCTTTACCGTGGGCGGCATCGGCGTGTTGAGCTTGGGCGTCATGGCGCGTATGGCGCTGGGTCAGACCGGCAGAGTGGTCAAGGCTTCAAATCTGATGGCGCTGGCGTTTTTAGCCATCAATCTGGCGGCATTATGTCGGGTCTTGTTCCCCATGGTGGCGGCAGATAGCTGGTATGGCAATTTGATACTGATTTCCGGCTATGGCTGGCTGGCGGCGTTTTCCCTGTTTCTGTTTCAATATGCGCCTGTCCTGGCTGAGTCAAACGTAACAGAGCAATCAGGAATCGGAAAATAAATCATCAAGTTTTGCTGCAATGAAAAACAGAAAATCGATTGCCCTGACGCCAAAACAGCATGGGCTGATACAGAAAGCGCTGGCTTTGCACCAGTCGGGAAAATTGGCTGAAGCGGCGGAGCAATACAAAAAACTGCTGACTGTTCTGCCTGACAATACCTTGCTGCTGACCAACCTGGGAAATATCGCCTTGCAGCAAGGCAAGCTCGAAGACGGGGTAAGGCTGATAGCCAAGTCCGTACAAATTTCCGCCGATCAGCCCATTGCCCTCAATAATTTGGGTAACGCTCTTAAGGCCTTGAATCGAGTGGATGAAGCCATAGCCAGTTATGATAGGGCGATTGCTCACAAGCCTGATTATGCAGAAGCCTATTCGAATCGTGGCGCGGCGCTTAAGGACATAAACCGGCTGGATGAGGCGCTTGTCAGCATCGAGCGGGCCATTGCGCTCAGGCCCGATTATGTGGCGGCGCATTCCAATCGCGGCGTTGCGCTGCTGGCCTTAAATCGGCTGGACGAGGCGCTGGACAGTTTTGACCGGGCCATGGCCCTCAATCCGGGCTATGTCATGGCGTACATTAACCGCGCCAATGTGCTAAAGGATTTAAAGCGCCTGGATGAAGCGGTTGCCGGTTATGACCGGGCCATTATTCTCAATCCCGGTTATGCGGAAGCCTACTCCAATCGGGGGGCGGCTCTTAAGGACTTAAATCGCCTGGATGAGGCGGTCGCCAGTTATGATAAGGCTATCGCCCTCAATCCCGGTTTTGCTGCTGCCTATTACAATCGGGGCGATGCGCTATTGGCGTTGAAGCGGCCGGAAGAAGCGGTCGCCAGTCTTAATTCCGCCATTGCCCTCAAGCCTGATTATGCGGATGCCTACTATAATCTAGGCAATGCTTTTTTTGCGTTAAAGCAGCTGGATGAAGCGTTAGCCAATTACGATAAGGCTATTGCCCTCAATCCCGGTCTGGCGGGCGTCTATTCCAATCAGGGCATTGTACTCAAACAGTTGAACCGGCTGGATGAAGCGCTTGCCAGTTATGAGCGCGCCCTGAACGTCGATCCATCGCTGGCAGGCGTCTATTCGAATCGCGGCGTGGCGCTTAAAGAATCAAATCGGCTGGATGAAGCGCTTGCCAGTTATGATCAGGCGATCAACATCGATTCCGGTTATGCAGATGCCTACTCCAATCGCGGTATTGTACGTTATGAATTAAAGCGGCTGGATGAGGCGCTGGCCGATTATGAGACAGCCATCGCCCTCAGGCCGGATTATGCGGAAGCATACTGGAACAAGGCGCTGTTAAAAATTCTGACCGGCGAATATGCCGAGGGCTGGCGGCTTTATGAATGGCGCTGGCGGCGGGCCGATAACCCCGCTAGAAAGTTCGCCCAGCCCTTATGGTTGGGTGAACAGCCGCTGGCCGGCAAAACCCTGCTGATTTATTCCGAACAGGGGCTTGGGGATTACCTGCAATTCATCCGCTACGCCGCTCTGGCCGGCCAACTCGGCGGTCGGGTGGTGCTTGGCGTACCGATTGCTCTGATGAGCCTGGTCTCGACCCTGCGGGGTGATTTCACGCTAGTCGAATCCTGGCAGGTCTTGCCGGACTTTGATTACCATTGTCCGCTGATGAGTTTGCCGCTGGCGTTTAACACCGTTTTGGAGACGATCCCCGCTCAAATTCCTTATCTGTACGCCGATCAGGCCAAACGCCAGAGCTGGCGGCAAAGGCTGGGCGAACAATCCGGACTTCGGGTCGGCCTGGTCTGTTCAGGTTCAACGACACATAAAAACGACCAGAATCGCAGCATAGCCCTGGAGCGGTTTGCCGGCTTGCTGGAGCTGCCGGTGGAGTTTCATTTACTGCAAAAGGAAATCCGCGCGGAGGACGCCGCGTTCATGGCCGGCAGCGGTAAAATACAAAACCATCAGCACGCGCTGCACGACTTTTCGGACACGGCGGCGTTGCTGGCGGAAATGGATTTGCTGATTTCGGTGGATACCTCGGTCGCGCATCTGGCCGGCGCGCTGGGTCAAAAAGTCTGGATACTGCTGCCCTATATGCCGGACTACCGCTGGCTGCTGGATAGAACCGACAGCCCCTGGTATCCGACCGCGACCTTGTATCGGCAAGCGGTAATAGGGGATTGGGAGGGCGTGCTGGCCAGGGTTGCGGATGATCTTGAAAAAGCGGTGATGATGCATGGTAATTTGGGCCATGCCAATCAAATTGGCCGTGCCGGCTTGCCGGGCGCAACCGCTGCAACATTAAATGAAGTCGCGATCAAAAACATCCCGGCAATTTCCACTACTCCTGAGCCGCATGAACTACTACAGCAAGCGCTGGCCTTGCATCAAGCCGGAAAACTGGCTGAAGCGGCGGCGCAATACCAAAAACTGCTCAATGATCGGCCTGATAATACCCTGCTGCTGACCAATCTGGGCAATATCGCCTTACAGCAAGGCAGGCTTGAAGATGGGGTAAGGCTGATAAGCCGGTCGGTACAAATTTCCGCCAATCAGCCCGTCGCCCTCAATAATCTGGGTAATGCCCTTAAAGCCTTGAATCGAGTGGATGAGGCCATAGCCAGTTATGATAAAGCAATTGCCCAAAAGCCTGACTATGCAGAGGCCTATTCGAATCGTGGCGCGGCGCTTAGGGACTTAAACCGGCTGGATGAAGCCTTAGCCAGTTACCAAACCGCCATCGCGCTTGATCCCAACTCGGCTGTAGCCTATTCCAATCAGGGCGTCATACTCAAACAGTTGAACCGGCTGGATGAGGCGCTTGCCAGTTATGAGCGCGCCCTGGACATCGACCCCTCTCTGGTAGGCGTTTATTCGAATCGCGCGGTTACGCTCAAGGACTTAAACCGGCTGGATGAAGCGCTTGCCAGTTGTGACCGGGCGATTGCCATGAATCCGGACTACGCGAATGCCTATTCCAATCGAGGAATTGTGCTGTATGAGTTAAAGCGGCTGGATGAGGCCATAGTCAGTTATGATAAGGCCATTGCCCTCAATCCCGGTTATGCGGAGGCCTATTCCAATCGCGGTAATGCATTTTTAGCCTTAAAACGACTGAATGAAGCGCTTGCCAGCATTGAGCGAGCCATTGAAATCAAGCCTGATTATGCGGAGGCCTATTCCAGTCGCGGTAATGCATTTTTAGCCTTAAACCGGTTGGATGATGCGCTAGCCAGTTATGACATGGCTATAGCCCTCAATCCTGATTATGTTGATGCTTATTATAATCGCGGCATTGCACTTTATGAGTTAAAGAGACTGGATGAGGCGCTTGCCAATTATGAGACAACCATTGCACTCAGGCCGGATTATGCAAAGGCATACTGGAACAAGGCGCTTTTAAAGCTACTGGTCGGTGATTATGCGGAAGGCTGGCGGCTTTCTGAATGGTGCTGGCGGCGAACCGGAACCGCCGCAAAAACATTCGCCAGTCCTTTGTGGCTGGGTGAGCCGTCGCTGGCCGGCAAAACCCTGCTGATTCATCCCGAACAGGGCCTGGGCGATTACCTGCAATTTATTCGCTACGCCGCCCTGGTCGACCAACTCGGTGGTCGGGTGGTTCTTGAAGCGCCTGCTCCACTCATGGGCATAGTCGCAAGTCTTGAGGGCGACTTCACGCTCATCGAATCCTGGCAGGTCTTGCCGGACTTTGATTACCATTGTCCGTTGATGAGTTTGCCGCTGGCGTTTAACACCGTTTTGGAGACGATCCCCGCCCAAATTCCTTATCTGTACGCCGATCAGGCCAAACGCCAGAGCTGGCGGCAAAGGCTGGGCGAACAATCCGGACTTCGGGTCGGCCTGGTCTGTTCAGGTTCAACGACACATAAAAACGACCAGAATCGCAGCATAGCCCTGGAGCGGTTTGCCGGCTTGCTGGAGCTGCCGGTGGAGTTTCATTTACTGCAAAAGGAAATCCGCGCGGAGGACGCCGCGTTCATGGCCGGCAGCGGTAAAATACAAAACCATCAGCACGCGCTGCACGACTTTTCGGACACGGCGGCGTTGCTGGCGGAAATGGATTTGCTGATTTCGGTGGATACCTCGGTCGCGCATCTGGCCGGCGCGCTGGGTCAAAAAGTCTGGATACTGCTGCCCTATATGCCGGACTACCGCTGGCTGCTGGATAGAACCGACAGCCCCTGGTATCCGACCGCGACCTTGTATCGGCAAGCGGTAATAGGGGATTGGGAGGGCGTGCTGGCCAGGGTTGCGGATGATCTTGAAAAAGCGGTGATGATGCATGGTAATTTGGGCCATGCCAATCAAATTGGCCGTGCCGGCTTGCCGGGCGCAACCGCTGCAACATTAAATGAAGTCGCGATCAAAAACATCCCGGCAATTTCCACTACTCCTGAGCCGCATGAACTACTACAGCAAGCGCTGGCCTTGCATCAAGCCGGAAAACTGGCTGAAGCGGCGGCGCAATACCAAAAACTGCTCAATGATCGGCCTGATAATACCCTGCTGCTGACCAATCTGGGCAATATCGCCTTACAGCAAGGCAGGCTTGAAGATGGGGTAAGGCTGATAAGCCGGTCGGTACAAATTTCCGCCAATCAGCCCGTCGCCCTCAATAATCTGGGTAATGCCCTTAAAGCCTTGAATCGAGTGGATGAGGCCATAGCCAGTTATGATAAAGCAATTGCCCAAAAGCCTGACTATGCAGAGGCCTATTCGAATCGTGGCGCGGCGCTTAGGGACTTAAACCGGCTGGATGAAGCGCTTGCCAGCCTTGATAGAGCCATTGAACTCAAGCCTGATTATGCGGCGGCGCATTCTAATCGCGGTGTTGCATTGTTGGCCTTAAATCGGCTGGATGAGGCTCTGGACAGTTTTGACCGGGCCATTGCTGTTAATCCCGGTTATGCCATGGCGCATATCAACCGCGGCAATGCGCTCAAAGATCTGAAGCGCCTGGATGATGCGCTGGCGGCTTATGATAGGGCCATTGCCCTTAAGCCGAATATGGCGGAGGCGTACTCTTGTCGAGGCGCCGCGCTGATAGAGTTGAAGCGGCTGGATGAAGCGTTTGTCTGTTTTAACCATGCCCTGGGTCTTAAACCTGATTATGCGGAAACCTATTATAATCGCGGCAATGCATTTTTAGCCCTAAAAAGCCTGGAGGAGGCGTTAGCCGACTATGACAGGGCCATCGCCCTTAGGCCTGATTATGCCGAAGCGTACTGGAATAAAGCGCTGTTAAAGATTCTGACCGGCGATTATGCGGAAGGCTGGCGGCTTTATGAATGGCGCTGGCGGCGGGCCGAGACTCAGGCCAAAAAATTCGCCCGGCCCTTGTGGCTGGGCGAGCGGTCGCTGGCCGGCAAAACCCTGCTGATCCATCCTGAACAGGGCCTGGGCGATTACTTGCAGTTCGTCCGCTATGCCGCCTTGGCCGGCCAACAGGCCGCCCGGGTGATTCTTGAAGCGCCTGCGCCACTGATGAGTCTGGTCTCGACGCTGCCGGGCGACTTCACGCTCATCGAATCCGGGCAGGTCTTGCCGGACTTTGATTACCAGTGCCCAGTAATGAGTTTGCCGCTGGCCTTCAACACCGTTTTGGAGACGATCCCCGCCCAAATTCCTTATCTGTACGCCGATCAGGCCAAACGCCAGCTCTGGCGGCAAAGGCTGGGCGAAAAATCCGGACTCCGGGTCGGTCTGGTCTGCTCGGGTTCAACGGCGCATAAAAACGACCAGAATCGCAGCATAGCCCTGGAACGGTTTGCGGCCTTGCTGGAGCTGCCGGTGGAGTTTCATTTGCTGCAAAAGGAAATCCGCGCGGAGGACGCCGCGTTCATGGCCGGCAGCGGTAAAATACAAAACCATCAGCACGCGCTGCACGACTTTTCGGACACGGCGGCGTTGCTGGCGGAAATGGATTTGCTGATTTCGGTGGATACCTCGGTCGCGCATCTGGCCGGCGCGCTGGGTCAAAAAGTCTGGATACTGCTGCCCTATATGCCGGACTACCGCTGGCTGCTGGATAGAACCGACAGCCCCTGGTATCCGACCGCGACCGTGTATCGGCAATCGGCAATAGGCGATTGGGATAGCGTGATATGCGTATTGGGCGATCATCTCGGAAATGTGTGTGGAGTCAGTGCAGATGCGTCATAAAATCAAAAACAAAAAGCCTGTCGCGCCGACACCGCAGCAGCAGGAATTGATTCACAGCGCCATGCTGCTGCATCAATCCGGAAAACTGGCGGAAGCGGCGGCACAATACAACAGTCTGTTAACTGTTTTGCCAAACAACGCCATATTGCTGACTGGCCTGGGTACAATCGCCTTACAGCAAGGCAGGTTTGAAGATGCGATCAGAATCTTGGGCAAGTCTTTGAAAGTTGATTGTAACCAGCCAAATGTGATTAATAATCAAGGTGTCGCTTTTAAACAGCTAAAGCGCTGGCGTGAAGCACTGGCCTGTTATGATAGCGCCATTGCCCTCAAGCCTGACTATACGATGGCGTACTGCAATCGCGGCGCCGCCTGTTTTGAGTTAAAACGGCTGGATGAGGCGGTCGCCAGTTACGATAGGGCTATTGCGCTCAATCCGAATTATGCTGATGCGTACTCCAACCGGGGAGTTGCGCTTAAGGACTTGAATCGACTGGATGATGCGCTCGCCAGTCTTGATAAAGCCATTGCTCTCAATCCTGATCTTGCGGTGGCAAACTATAACCGCGGCAATGTCCTGGCGGCATTAAATCGGCTGGAAGAAGCGCTTGTGAGTTATGACAGGGCGATTGTCCTCAATCCGGGTTATGCGGAGGCTTACTCCAATCGCGCCAATGTGCTTAAAGACCTGAGCCGACTGGATGAGGCGCTCGCCGGTTACGATACGGCCATTGCTCTTCATCCTGGCTATGCGGCGGCCTATTACAATCGCGGTAATGTGCTTTTTCAGTTAAAGCGACCGGATGAAGCGCTCGTCAGTTACGATAAGGCTATTGCCCTCGATGTAATCCATGCGGAGGCGCACTATAATCGCGGTAATGCGCTTTTTGAATTAAAACGGCTGGAAGAAGCGCTGGCCGGTTTCGACAGGGCTATTGTCATTAATCCAGGCTGTGCGGAATACCATTCCAATCGGGGGCTGGCGCTTAAACATTTAAACCGGCCTGAAGAAGCGCTTGCCAGTTACGACAGGGCTGTTGCCATTAATCAGGACTTTGCCGAGGCCTATTCCAATCGGGGTGGGACATTGAAGGATTTGAACCGCCTGGACGAGGCACTAGCCAATTACGACAGGGCGCTTGCCCTTCAGCCCGATTTTGCGGTGGCATACTGGAACAAGGCGCTTTTAAAACTACTGACCGGTGATTATGCGGAAGGCTGGCGGCTTTATGAATGGCGCTGGCGGCGGGCCGAGAGCCCTGCAAGAAAGTTCGCCCAGCCCTTGTGGCTGGGCGAACAGCCGCTGGCCGGCAAATCCCTGCTGATCCATCCTGAACAGGGCCTGGGCGATTACCTGCAATTCATCCGCTATGCCGCTCTGGCCGGCCAACTGGGCGCAAAGGTGATTCTTGAGGCGCCTGCGCCACTCATGGGCATAGTTTCAAGTCTTGAAGGCGATTTTACGCTGGTCGAAGCCGGGCAGGCCTTGCCGGATTTTGATTACCATTGTCCGCTGATGAGTTTGCCGCTGGCGTTTAACAGCGTTTTGGAGACGATCCCCGCCCAAATTCCTTATCTGTATGCCGACCAGGCCAAACGCCAGCTCTGGCGGCAAAGGCTGGGCGAAAAATCCGGACTCCGGGTCGGCCTGGTCTGCTCGGGTGCAGCGGAACATCAAAACGACTCTAACCGCAGCGTAGCGATGGAACGGTTTGCCGGCTTGCTGGATCTGCCGGTGGAGTTTCATTGCTTGCAAAAGGAAATCCGCGCAGAGGATGCGGCGTTCATGGCCGGCAACAGTAAAATACAAAACCATCAGCCCTTGTTGCACGACTTTTCGGATACGGCGGCGCTGCTGGCGGAAATGGATCTGTTGATCTCGGTGGATACCGGAGTGGCGCATCTGGCCGGTGCGCTGGGTCAAAAGGTGTGGATACTACTGCCTTATATGCCGGATTACCGCTGGCTGCTGGATAGAGCCGACAGCCCCTGGTATCCGACCGTGACCTTGTATCGGCAATCGGTAATAGGAGATTGGGATGGCGTGATAAGCGAAATAGCCGGGCATTTTGAAAAATTGATGGCTTGTTAATCGTCCATCTAAACAGAGTTGGCATAAAGCCGGAGGCATAGTAAAGAAAAAAGCGGCCTGAGCCGCTTTAATCACTGTTTGCTTAAAAATACCGCGTCATGTCAACGCGGTATTTATGAACAAGGGCAAACTGTTTTACGCTTTTGCTTTTCTGCGAAAGCCAAAACCGGCCAGACCCGCCGCAATTAATGCGATAGAGGCAGGTTCAGGCACAGTGCTTCCAGAGGTATAGTTGTAAGTGACCGCTACTTCAGTGGTAATTGTACCATTGATGCTCACATTGGAAGATGAGCCGCCTGTGACGCTGTAGCCAAGGTTTCCGCCGTCTATGGTGATGTTCCAGTTGGAATCATAACTGCTCAGAGACGTGGTGATGGTGCCTGCTGTTCCGCTGGTGCTTTCAGTTGGCGTCAAGGTTTCGGAACCGCCATTAGAAGCAATCACTCCGGTCGTGCTGGTGGTGGCAAAGTTTTCGGTGCCTAATGTGGCGGTTGGCGCAAAAAAAGTCTCAGTGGCGCTAGTGCCGACAGTGTAGGTATAAGGAGCCGCGCTACCAATGATGCCCGAAAGGTTGGTGACAACTGCTGTGGGTGCGTAGATGGTCGTGTAGGTGATATCGATGCTGGTTAAAACATCGCCTGCTGTATAGGCGGATGTGTTATGGAAGCCCAGAATGCCTAATGCATCAAGGGTGAATGGCAGGGCTGTCGGGCTGTTGGAAGCGCCTGGCGCTGTGGTTTGAAGGCCGCCGTAAACAGTGATGGAGCTGGCATTGGCCGCGCCACTCGTGGCGGCTAGTGCGACCGCTGCTAACAGGATGTTTGTTTTCATGATTTGTTATCCTTAAGTCTAATGGTTAAAAAAGGCTTTTACCTGCAAGTCGGTTATGCCTTTCAATATTTGCATTTCATGTTCCTGCATTAGAGATTATCAACTCCGGGTCATTACAGGAGGATGCTCTTCTTTGTCATCTTCAATGCTAAATTCATAAATGACATTCAGGTAAATGCACACACCATGCCATCTCTAAAAATAACTTTAAAAACAATTGGATGGCTTGTTATGTTTGGCTGTTTGCATAAGATATGTAAAGAATCTCGACACTTTGAAATTAGGCTGGCGATTGCCTGCAAAAAAGCTGGAGTGTTTGAAATATAAGTTTAAGTTTAATTAAATCATATGGTTGACTAATTCTGTCGATTATTGTCGGCGATTTGTTTTGTCGGATTGTCTGAGTTTTACCTGAACACCAACTAATCAGGTGTAAAAATTATCGACACTTTTTGCCCATAAAAGTCAGATATTCCTAAAACAAGACCGGTTTATCGGCGAGGTATGGCGTTTGCCTGATTGAACCGGATAGGATGCAAGGCTGGTTGGATATGAAAAACTGGCTGATTTATTTGAATAAATATGGGTTGGCGGCCTGTCTGCCGCCTTGCGTTGCAGTTTATTTCGCCGAATGAGGTGGCTGGCTGGCGGTGTAAAAATTTCCGACACTTTTTATACAAATGAATGTCGGCCGGATGGAGCGGTGCGCCGAATTTGCCGGCTTGCACCCTGGGCGGGGTATTGCCGCCCAGGGGCTTATTCAGTGATTGCTGTAATGAGACTCGATATAGCGTTCGACCAGGGCGTGAAACTCGGCGGCGATATTGTCGCCTTTCAGGGTCACGGTCTTGACGCCATCTTCAAATACCGGCGCCACCGGCGATTCGCCGGTACCCGGCAGGCTGATGCCGATGTTGGCGTTCTTGCTTTCGCCAGGCCCATTGACGACACAGCCCATAACCGCCACTTCCATGTTCTCCACGCCTTTGTATTGATCTTTCCAGACCGGCATCTGTTCTCGCAGATAAGTCTGAATCTCCTGGGCGAGTTTCTGGAAATAGTCGCTGGTGGTGCGTCCGCAACCGGGGCAGGCGATGACCATGGGCGTAAAGGAACGAAAGCCCATGGTTTGCAGAATTTCCTGGGCGACGATCACTTCCTTGGTGCGGGCGGCGCCGGGTTCCGGCGTCAGGGAGATGCGGATGGTGTCGCCTATGCCCTGCTGCATCAGTACGCCCAGCGCCGCGGACGAGGCGACGATGCCCTTGGAGCCCATGCCGGCTTCGGTCAGCCCCAGATGCAGCGCGTAATCGCAGCGCCTGGACAGGTCTTCGTAAATGCTGATCAATTCCTGGACATTGCTGATTTTGCAGGACAAGATGATCTTGTCCTTGTCCAGGCCCAGTTCCTGGGCTTTGGCTGCGCTTTCCAGGGCAGAGAGCACAATCGCCTCGCGGGTAATGGCCGGCAATTCCTTGGGGGTGGCGGATAGTCTGTTTTCATCCAGCAGACGGGTCAATACCGCCTGATCCAGGCTGCCGCCGTTGACGCCTATGCGTACCGGCTTGTTGTAGCGGCAGGCAAATTCTATCATCTGCTGAAATTGCGGGTCACGGGCCTTGCCTTTGCCGACATTGCCGGGGTTGATCCGGTATTTGGCCAGCGCCTGAGCACAATCGGGGTATTTTTCCAGCAGTTTATGACCATTAAAGTGAAAGTCGCCGATAATCGGCACCGAAAATCCCTGCTGTTCAAGACGGTTGACAATGTCCGGTACGGCTTTGGCCGCCTCTTCGGTATTGACGGTAATTCTAACCAGTTCGGAGCCGGCGGTTGATAATTCCATAATCTGCCTGACGCTGCCTGCAACATCGGTGGTATCGGTATTGGTCATGGATTGCACGACGATAGGCGCGCCGCCGCCAACTTTGACGTTGCCAACCAAAACCTGCTGTGTCTGTTTTCTGGAGCTAATCGACATAGAATTTTATATGCTGTAGTCTAAAAAATACCAAGTAAATTACTTAGGCATTAAATTATACCGCTATCGGCAGTCGGCGATAAGGGTAAAATCACGGGGTGTTGTATTTTTCCGTTCTGCGCTGTGTGCTTAGGGGCAGGCTGCGGAAGGATGGCTGCTTTCGTTAATGCCGTGTGTTATAGAGGTAAAGGTTGTCGGCGACTATGTCGCCATGGCATGAAATTTAGTCGTCATCCCAGGATTTGTAAGCTTTGCGACAGTATTTGTCTGTATTGTGACAATGAGAATTGACGTTGAGAAAGCTGAAAAGTTGTGATGTAATGTTGGGGTTTTATGTCTTGAACTGTCCTTTGAGAGGGGGTCTGGCGCTCATGGGGCTTTTTCGTGCAATTTGTCTGGAGAGCAGGCGTAGCAACTATGCAATTTACAATAAAGAAAGGTCTGGATTTGCCCATTACGGGTAAACCCGAACAAAAAATAAGCGATGGTAACAGCATTAAATCGGTTGCGCTTTTAGGTGGCGATTATGTTGGCCTGAAACCCAAAATGGCTGTGGCGGAAGGTGACAAGGTCAAATTGGGCCAGGTGCTTTTTTCTGACAAGAAAAATCCCGGTGTCAATTTCACAGCGCCCGGGACAGGCATTGTAAAGGCCGTGCATCGGGGTGACAAACGAACCTTGCTGTCTGTGGTCATCGAACTGGAAGGGGATCAGCAGGAGACATTTGCCCGATACGGGGAAGCCGAGCTGGCGGGTTTGAGTGCGGAACAGGTCAGGGAAAATCTGTTGAATTCCGGGCTCTGGACTACCTTTCTGACCCGTCCATACGGTAAGATTCCGGCAGTGGACAGCGTTCCCAGCTCCATTTTTGTGACAGCGATCGACACCCGGCCGCTGGCGGCCGATCCGGCCGTGGTCATTGCCGACAGAGCGGCGGATTTTGCCAACGGTCTGACAGTCATTTCAAAATTGAGTGGCGGCAAAACCTATCTATGCAAGGCCAGTGGCGCGGGCGTCACATCCGTACAGGGCGTGGAAACCGCCGAGTTTTCCGGTCCGCATCCCGCCGGCTTGCCTGGCACCCATATCCATTTGCTCGATCCGGTTCATATCAGCAAATTTGTCTGGCATATCGACTATCAGGCCGTGATCGCTATCGGCGCCCTGTTTACCAGCGGACAACTGAATGTTGAGCGCGTGGTGTCCCTGGCTGGGCCAGCTGTCAAAAATCCGCGTCTGGTTCGGACCAGAGTGGGTGCCAATATCGAGGAACTGGCGGTCGGCGAGCTGGAAGAAGACGAAAGCCGGCTGATATCCGGTTCGGTTCTGTATGGCCATCAGGCTTGTGGCGCTATGGCCTTCCTGGGCGCATACAGTTTGCAGGTTTCGGCGTTGAAAGAAGGCCGGGCGCGTGAGTTGTTCGGCTGGATAGTTCCCGGTAAAGATAAATATTCGGCTCTGAACGTTTATGTATCCAGCAAGGATCGCAAGGATGGTCGGCTGTTTCCATTGACTACCGATAAAAACGGCAGTAACAGGGCCATCGTGCCGGTGGGCGTCTATGAAGCGGTCATGCCGCTGGATATTCTGGCGACGCCATTGCTGAAAGCCATTGTGGTTGGCGACACCGATACCGCGCAATCACTGGGATGTCTGGAGCTGGATGAGGAAGATGTTTCCCTGTTTACCTTTGTTGATCCGGGCAAACACGATTTCGCGCCGGTGCTAAGAGCTAATTTAAACAAAATTGAGAAGGAAGGATAATGTCGGCTAGAGATTTTTTAGATAGCATAGAGCCGCATTTTACAAAGGGTGGCAAATTTGAGAAGTACTACGGTCTCTATGAGATGGTGGATACTTTCATTTATACGCCAGCCGATGTAACGCGCGGCACAACCCACGTTCGTGACGGCAATGACCTGAAACGCACCATGACTTTCGTGGTGATCGCCACGGCGTTCTGTGTGTTTATGGCTTGGTATAACACCGGCTATCAGGCCAATCTGGCCATGAAGGGCATGGGTGTCGAATCCATAGACGGCTGGCGCGGCATTCCAATGATGTTGTTCGGTTATAACCCGTACAACCCGTTGTCCTGTCTGGTGCACGGCATGCTGTATTTCTTCCCGGTTTACATCACTACCCTGGCGGTGGGCGGTTTCTGGGAGGTGCTGTTCGCAACCGTTCGCAAGCATGAGGTGAACGAGGGCTTTCTGGTGTCATCCATGCTCTACACCCTGATTCTGCCGGCTGAAATCCCTTTGTGGCAAGTGGCGCTGGGTATTTCCTTCGGCATCGTGCTGGGAAAAGAAGTTTTCGGCGGCACAGGCAAGAACTTTTTGAATCCTGCTCTGACCGGCCGGGCCTTTCTATTTTTTGCCTACCCTGCCTCAATGTCCGGCGATGCCGCCTGGGTGGCGGTGGATGGTTATAGCGGGGCGACTGCGTTGTCGCTGGCTTCCGTCGGCGGTCTGGACGCCATACAGGGCAGTTTTGGCTGGTTTCAGGCTTTCTTCGGCTTCATTCCCGGTGCGATGGGCGAAACCTCGACCCTGGCCTGCATGCTGGGGGCGGCGTTTCTGCTTTATACCCGCATAGCGTCCTATCGCATCATGGTCGGCGTCATGATCGGCATGATCGGCATGTCTACCCTGTTTAATGTGATAGGCAGCGAGACCAATCCGATGTTCGCCATACCTTGGTACTGGCATATGGTGCTGGGCGGTTTTGCCTTCGGCGCCGTCTATATGGCGACCGACCCGGTCTCCGCGGCCGTTACCGACGTCGGGCGCTGGATTTACGGTAGTCTGATCGGCGTGATGATTGTCCTTATTCGGGTTATCAATCCGGCTTTCCCCGAAGGCGTGATGCTTGCAATTCTTTTCTCAAACATGTTTGCACCATTGATTGATTACTTCGTTGTTCAAGCAAATATCAGAAGAAGGATTAAACGCCATGCTTAATGCCGAGAAAAAAACCTGCAAGTACAACGAGCAGCTCTGCAAATATTACGAGCAGTTCAAAGCCCATTGCGTCCGGATTCTGGCCCTGAGCAATGATAGTCTGGAAAAAACCCTCAATGTGGCGCTGGCTCTGTGTCTGGTCTGCGCGGTATTGGTCTCCATCGCTTTTGTGGCGCTCAGGCCTTTGCAAGTCCACAACAAGGCGCTGGACATGAAGACGAATATTCTGGATGTCGCCGGCCTGTTGCAGGATGGCGTCGATATTGATCAGGCGTTCAGGGAAAGAATCGAAAGCAGGATAGTCGATCTGAAAACCGGTGAATATGTCGATAGCATAGACGCCGACGAATACGACCAGCGTAAAGCGGCCAAGGATCCTGCCCGGAACGAAGTCATTCCGACAGACAAGGACATCGCCAGCATCCGGGTCAAAGCCAAATACACCAAGATTTATCTGGTCAGAAACGGAGATCAGTTGCAATCCATCATTCTGCCCGTCAATGGTTATGGCTTGTGGTCCACCATGTACGGCTTTCTGGCTCTGGATCCCGATGCGCAAACCGTGCAAAGCATTAACCTGTATGATCAGGCGGAAACGCCGGGTTTGGGCGGGGAAGTGGTCAATCCTAACTGGCGCGCGCTGTGGAAAGGCAAAAAAGTCTATTCCGATAAAGGTGATGTAGCCTTGACGCTGGTCAAGGGCGGCGTAGACGAAACCCGTGCCGATGCGGTCTACAAGGTAGACGGCCTGGCCGGCGCGACACTGACCAGCCGCGGGGTCAGCAATCTGATCCAGTACTGGATGGGGCCGGAAGGTTTCGCTACTTATCTAAACAAATTAAGAACTAATGGTTAGGGCTAATCATGGATAAAGAAACTAAAAAAGTATTATTCGAGCCATTGATCGATAACAATCCAATCACCTTGCAGGTGCTTGGAGTCTGCTCGGCGCTGGCGGTGACTTCGCAAATGTCAACTTCGCTGATCATGGCCCTGGCTCTGACATCGGTAACCGCCTGCTCAAGCGCGGCGATCAGCGCCGTGCGCAAGCACACGCCCGGTAGTATCAGGATTATCGTGCAGATGATCATCATCGCCTCGCTGGTTATCGTGGTCGATCAGATTCTCAAGGCTTTTGCATTCGAGGTCAGTAAGAAACTGTCGGTTTTTGTCGGTCTGATCATCACCAACTGCATCGTCATGGGCCGCGCCGAAGCGTATGCCATGAAGAATCCGCCGCTGCAAAGTTTTGTGGACGGCATCGGTAACGGCATGGGTTATAGTCTGATTCTGATTCTGGTGGCGCTGTTCAGGGAAACGCTGGGCTCGGGTAAATTGCTTGGCTTTGAAGTGCTGCCGTTGCTGAAGGACGGCGGCTGGTATGTGCCGAACGGCTTGATGTTGTTGCCGCCCAGTGCGTTTTTCATCATTGGTCTGATTATCTGGGCTGTACGCACATGGAAACCCAAACAGGTCGAACGCAACGAGTTCAAGATTTTATCGATAGCGCATGGTGAGGGAGGGCATCACTAATGGAAGCCTATATCAGTTTATTTGTAAAAGCGGTTTTCATCGAAAATCTGGCTTTGTCTTTCTTTCTGGGAATGTGCACATTCCTGGCTGTTTCCAAGAAAATCTCTACAGCCATGGGGCTGGGCATTGCGGTGATGGTTGTACAGACCCTGACTGTACCGGCCAATAACTTCATCTACCAGACCTTGCTGAAAGAGGACGCCCTGTCCTGGATAGGCATTACCGGTGTGGACTTGAGTTTTTTAAGTCTGCTGAGCTGTATCGGCATGATTGCGGCGATTGTGCAGATTCTGGAAATGATACTGGACAAGTTTTTTCCTGCCCTGTATCAGGCTCTGGGTATCTTCCTGCCGCTGATTACAGTTAACTGCGCGATTCTGGCGGGTAGTCTGTTCATGATCGAACGCGACTATAACTTCAGTGAAAGTGTCGTTTACGGTATAGGCAGTGGTTTCGGCTGGGCGTTGGCGATTACCGTCATGGCCGGTGTTCGCGAGAAACTCAAATACAGTGATATTCCTGCGGCCTTGCAAGGCCTGGGCATCACATTTATTACAGCCGGCTTGATGTCTTTGGGCTTCATGGCGTTCTCTGGAATTCAATTATAAGGGTATCGTAATGCTGGAAATTGCATTAGGTGTTATTTTTTTCACGGTTATCGTGATTGCGCTGGTGTTTTTAATCATCGGCGCGAAAAGCAAACTGGTAGCCTCCGGCGATGTGGAAGTTCTGATCAATCATGAAAAGAAAATCAATGTGCCGGTCGGCTCCAAATTATTAACGGCTCTGGCCGACAATCAACTGTTCGTGTCCTCGGCTTGTGGCGGCGGCGGCACCTGCGGTCAATGCAAGGTCAAGGTGCATGCCGGCGGCGGCGATATTTTGCCGACGGAACTGTCGCATATCAGCAAGCGTGAAGCGGCTCATGGCGAACGCCTGGCCTGTCAGGTCTCCATCAAACAAAATATGGATATCGAAGTTGAAGACAGTGTGTTCGGGGTAAAAAAATGGGAGTGCACTGTTAAATCCAACGATAACGTGGCGACGTTCATCAAGGAACTGGTGCTGGAATTGCCAAAAGGCGAAGCCATCAACTACCGCGCCGGTGGTTATATCCAGATTGAATGCCCGCCGCATGTTTCAAAATATGCGGACATGGATGTCTCTGACGAATACCGTCCGGACTGGGATAAATTTAATCTTTGGCGTTATGTGTCCGATGTGAAGGAGCCTACGCTGCGCGCCTACTCCATGGCGTCCTATCCGGAAGAAAAGGAAATCATGCTCAATGTGCGGATTGCCACGCCGCCGCCAAATGCGCCTGAAGGCACGCCGCCCGGCATCATGTCGTCCTTTATCTTTAACCTGAAGCCAGGCGACAAGGTGTTTGTGTCCGGGCCTTACGGGGAGTTTTACGCCAAGGATACCGATAATGAAATGGTGTTCATCGGTGGCGGCGCGGGTATGGCCCCCATGCGCTCGCATATTTTCGATCAGTTACGCAGGCTGAAATCCAAGCGCAAGATGACTTTCTGGTACGGCGCTCGCAGCAAGCGCGAAATGTTCTATGTTGAAGATTTTGACATGCTGGCCAAAGAAAATGATAATTTCGAATGGCATGTAGCGCTTTCCGATCCGTTGCCGGATGATAACTGGAAAGGTTATACCGGTTTTATTCATAATGTATTGTTCGAGGAGTTCATCAAGAACCATCCTTCGCCGGAAGATTGCGAATATTACATGTGCGGACCGCCAATCATGAACTCTTCAGTCATCAACATGCTGATTGCCAATGGTGTTGATCCTGAAAACATCTTCCTGGATGATTTCGGGGGTTAAACCGGGCCTGAAGCGGACACGAAACGGGGTGCGGTCGCAGATCGCACCTCGTTTTTTGTTTTATAAACGGCTAAAATCGCCTGAAACGGTTAGGCGCGCACCGGGGGGGTAGGGATAACCCTTAACTCACGGCATTGGCGAGTGGTGGCGCGACACGTGTTGATTGGCTATCAACGGCTCGAAATCAAAATTGAACCATTATTTATTTGAATATTCCAATTGTGTGTCGGCAATTTGCCGGGCTGCAATGATTTACAAAAGGAGAAAAAGATGGGTTATTTTATAGCCACGTTTGCATTTATGCTGATAGTCATCGCCATCATGGCGGTAGGCGTAATCTTCGGCAGGCATGCCATTAAAGGTTCTTGCGGCGGCACAGGCAATTGCATCTGCAAGGAAAAGTGCGACAAACGGAAAAAGCTGGATGCCGAACAGCAGGCAATTAGTGATTTATAGCATCCACCAAGGACGCATGTACATAAAAAAGGGGCTGAAAAGCCCCTTTTTCGTAGCTGTTTGCTTTAATTATAGTTAAAGCTGGTTCCCGGCGTACCAGGCAATACCGGCATGGTTTGCGCCGGAAATTCGCCGGTCAGTGAATTTAAGAACGCAACGATATCAGCGGTATCGGCATCGGAAATATCGATGCCGACCTGCAGTTTGGCCATGATTTTAACCGCAGTAGTCAGATCTTTTACGGCGCCATTGTGGAAATAAGGGGCTGTTAAGGCAATGTTGCGTAAAGTAGGTACTTTCCACATATGCTTGTCGGCTTCTTTTTTGGTGACGTCTTCCCGGCCAAGATCCTTGATGAAATGGTATTGCGCTTCCAGAGCGCCATTCGAGAAAGTCGGGAATTTCTGGAAAACGCCGGCGCCATTAAAGGCCGGGCCGCTATGGCAGCCGGTGCAGCCCATTTGCTGGGCTTTTTCCATGCCGCGAGTTTGCTGGGCGGTCAGGGCTGATTTATTGCCGCCCACATACTGGTCGTAAGCACTGTTTGGCGTGATCAGGGTTCTTTCGTAAGCGGCAATGGCTTTGGTGGCGTTGTCCTTGCTGATGGCGTTTTTATCGCCAAAAGCTTTCTCAAATGCCTGTGGATAGCCGGGAATGGTTTTTAAACGGCTGACCACGTCATCCCAGCTTTTCATGCCCATTTCGATGGGATTGGTGACAGGGCCGGCAGCCTGTTCTTCCAGGCTGGCCGCGCGGCCATCCCAAAACTGGACAGCGTTAAAAGCGGCATTCCAGACCGTAGGCGCGCTACGGCCGCCGGTTTGTCCGTGTACGCCCATGGAATTAGGACGGTTGTCTTCACCGCCCAGCATGGTGTTATGACAGGATGCGCAAGCAACGGTACCGGTGGACGACAGACGTGGATCGTGATAAAGCATTTTGCCCAGCGCCACTTTTTCGGGGGTTGTCGGATTATTGGCCGGTGCGGGAGCGGTGGTGGGCAGTGGGGTGTCTGCAAATGCAGCAAACGAGCTGCTTAAAGCAATCGCACCTATTAATAAGCGTAAGTCAAACATACAGTCCTCCAGAGTTGTTTTTATAAGGTTATACAGAGGCAATTGTAAGATATAGTGACTAAACAGGTAAATTTAATTGCGGGCTATGCGGATCAGCCCGGAATACAGGGTCAGGGAAAGGGCGGATAGGCAGTCAGGATGCGATACCCGAATCCGGTTATAATTCGGTCAGCGGGGCATAAGTCGTTTTCCGTGGCTGATATATCAATTTTAAACAGAACTTATCAATTTTATACCTAATGAAAATCCTAATAGTTGGCAGTGGCGGCCGGGAACATGCACTGGCCTGGAAGGCAAAACAATCACCCAGGGTTCGGAGCGTTTTTGTAGCGCCGGGCAATGCGGGTACGGCAGTCGAACCCGGCCTGACAAATGTAGACATCCAGGCCGACGATATTGCCGGCTTGCTGAATTTTGCCCAGGTTCGCGGCATAGACCTGACCATAGTCGGCCCTGAAACACCGCTGGTGAATGGCATCGTCGATCAGTTCAGCGCCGCCGGGCTGGCCTGTTTTGGTCCTACCGCGCGAGCGGCGCAACTGGAAGGCTCCAAGGCATTCTGCAAGGATTTTATGGCGCGGCACGGTATTCCGACTGCGGACTATCAAACTTTTACCGATTCTGAATCGGCTATTGCCTATATTCATGCCAAGGGGGCGCCGATCGTAGTAAAGGCCGATGGTCTGGCGGCAGGCAAAGGTGTGATTGTGGCGCAAACCGAGCAGCAGGCCATAGCCGCAGTGGAAGACATGTTATCCGGCAACAGTTTTGGCGCCGCCGGACATAGGGTTGTCATAGAGGAGTTTCTGGAGGGCGAGGAGGCCAGTTTTATCGTGATTGCCGATGGCGTCCATGCCCTGGCGATGGCTACCTCGCAAGACCACAAGGCCCGCGACAACGGCGATACCGGGCCGAATACCGGCGGGATGGGGGCTTATTCGCCTGCTCCGGTGGTCACTCCGGAAATACACCGGCGGGTGATGGCGGAAGTCATCAATCCCACCTTGCAAGGCATGCAGGCGGATGGCTACGAATATACCGGCTTTCTGTATGCAGGCTTGATGATCGGCCGGAGCGGCGCTATTAAGGTACTGGAATACAATTGCCGGTTTGGCGATCCCGAGACTCAGCCCATCATGCTGCGTTTGAAAAGCGATCTGGTAGAGCTATGCCAGGCGGCGCTGGATAAAACCCTGAATACGCTGGAAACTGAATGGGATCCGCGTCCGGCGCTGGGGGTGGTGCTGGTGGCCGGCGGCTATCCTGACGTTTATGCTAAAGGACACGCCATCAAGGGTTTGCCCGATCACGAAACTGCCGACACTAAGGTTTTTCATGCCGGTACCCTGCAAAAAAACGGCGAAATCGTCACGCATGGCGGTCGGGTATTATGCGCGTGCGCTCTGGGTGACACCATAGCCGAAGCGCAAACCAAGGCGTATGCGCTGTGCAGGCAGATAGACTGGCAGGATGTGTATTACCGTACGGATATTGGTTTTAAGGCGATTGATAGATGAAAAGGCGGCTTCCGGGTTGTTAGCGTCGGCAGGAAGCTCTATACTCTGATTCTGCCTACAGGCTCCCTTTCGACATTCGGCAATCCCATGCGTTTTATCATTATACCTGTCACGTCTTACCAGCAGAACTGTACCCTGCTAATCTGCGAGAAAACCGGCAAAGCCGCACTGGTCGATCCGGGCGGCAATGTTGAGTTGTTGTTGTCCATCGTTAAAAGAGAGGGCGTGGTTCCGGAGTCCATACTGGTCACGCATGGGCACATGGATCATATTGGCGGCGTCAGCGAGCTTGCCCTGCGGCTGGGTCTGCCTGTCATTGGCCCGCAAATAGAGGACGATTTCTGGATCAGGGCCTTGCCGGAGCAATGTCGGATTGCCGGATTTCCGCAGGCTGTCGGTTTCACGCCAACACGATGGCTTAACGATGGCGAACAGGTGACGGTTGGTGAGGAAACTCTGGATGTCATACATTGTCCCGGGCATACGCCCGGCCATGTCGTCTATTTCAGCAGCAGTCAGCGCTTGGCGCTGGTAGGGGATGTGCTGTTTAAGGGTTCTATCGGCCGCACCGATTTACCGAAAGGCGATCATCAGGCGCTGGTTAACGCCATCAAACTAAAATTGTGGCCGCTGGGCGAGGATGTGGCTTTTATTCCCGGACATGGGCCGATGTCCACTTTTGGTGAAGAAATGCGCAGCAATCCTTATGTGGGTCGCTATATCTAACCCATAATCCAGTTTTGGCGGATTATACCCGCACTGCGACAGGCTATTCTGTCGGCTGGAATGCCGGCGCCCTGTATTGATGCGGTCTTTCGGTTATAGGTTTTTCTTTCTGAGGCTCCGTCTTCGGAAGGCTTAACATTTTTGTATATTCACATTTGGCCGGCCGGAAGCCTTTGGAAAATTTGAACTGTCCATGCTGTATTAAAATATAGAATGTAGCCATATCATCGCGCCATTCGTTTTTAGGGCTATCGATGAGTTTCCATTTGAATTTGTAGGAGGCAAATCCCGATAATTCAAGATTATTGGCCTGGGCGGCTGCGGAGCTGGCTTTCTCTATATTGGACATCCACAGCTTTAATGACGTGATTTTTTTATCGGCATAACCGCTGTCCGGGTCTTTAAAGCATTTTTCGATCATTTCATTGATCAGTGCCGGTAACCCGGTTTCAGCATTTCCTGAGCCGGGAAAAAACAGCAGAGCCACAACAAGCGCAAGAACCGGTTTCCAGTTTTTTGCGTTAAACATCCGGCAATCTCCAAAAAGCATATCTCAGGCGAAAAAGCAAAATTAACATTGGAAATAGTACACCAATTTAGTGATGTAATTCAAAATTACGCTAACCGGCGGTTCTGCCCGGCCAGACGGTAACGGTCATCTGTGCGGATTTGCTGTTGTGGAAGCGTCATGATTCCGAGTTCGCATGACCGACATGCAGTCCGCATTCTTTTTTGGCGGCGTCTTCCCACCACCAGCGGCCGACTCGTTCGTGCTGGTTGGGCAATACTGGACGGGTACAGGGCTCGCAGCCGATGCTGATATAGCCATGACTGTGCAGACTGTTATAAGGTACCTGATAAGCTTCAATATAATCCCAGACCTGTGCGGAATTCCAGTTCAGCAAAGGATTGAATTTGACCAGCGTTCTGCCAGGGTCGGAAAAAACGTCGTCCAGTTGTACTTCAGGAATGCCGCCGCGGGTGTCCAGGCTTTGATCCTTGCGCTGTCCGGTAATCCAGGCATCCAGACTGGCGAGTTTGCGGCGTAGTGGTTCCACCTTGCGTATGCCGCAGCACTGCTGGTGGCCGTCCTGATAAAAGCTGAACAAACCTTTTTCCTTAACAAAACTGTCAAGCAATGCGCGGTCGGGCGAAAGCAAGTCGATGGCAATGCCATAATGCTGGCGAACCTGTTCGATAAACTGGTAGGTTTCCGGATGCAGCCGGCCTGTGTCCAGCGAAAAAACCTGAACATCCTTGCGGATTTTCAGGGCCATATCGATTAACACCACATCTTCGGCGCCGCTGAACGAAATGGCGATATTGCCGAATGCCGCCAGGGCGGCTTTCAAAATGATGCGTGGATTTTTGCCTTGTAATTCGGCCTGGGCGCAAGAAATATCGAATGTGGTCATTAAAATCAAACCTGATTAAAGTAACGAGTTAGGAAGTCATCAAAACTTAAGCTGTCATGGGCTTCGATTTCCGCCTGTTTAAGATGGGAGGCGACGGCCTGATCTGCAAATTGCTGCTGAATATCGGTGTCTAGTGGCTGAGCCAGAAAATATTGTTTATGAAGAGCCGAGGTATTGCCGGCAAAACAGCCGAAGTCCTGAACATTTTCCTGCATGCAGGCCAGTATTCTGGCCGATGGGGTCAGGGCAGGATTGTTGACCACAGCCAGTTGCTGTTGCAGCGCCAGTTGATACGGTTTGTCGATGCTGCCCTGGTCCAGCAAGGCGCAGATTGGCTGCATGGTCTTCAGAATGTGTTGCGCCCAGTCATGCAGACTGATTGCTTCGCCGTTTTTATTCAGCATCAGCCCCGGTTTGCGGCCCTGATTGGCAACCAGCAACTGGTTGCTGTTGTTGATACGGAATTCTTCCATGCCGTGCTGGGGGCTATCGTGCAGCAGGCAGTTCAGCAGGAAGGCTTCTATAAAACGTGCGGTACTTTCCTCTATGCCTATCGGATTGAACAGATTCAAGTCCAGCGAACGCATTTCCACATAGAGCACCCCTCGCCGCTTTAGGGCCAGCGTGGGTTTTTCCCCGGACATGGCAATCTGTTTGGGGCGCATGGTGCTGTAAAATTCGTTTTCGATCTGCAAAATATTGGCGTTGAGCTGCTGATACTCGCCAGCGACCTTGATGCCGATTTTTTCATATTCGGGGTATGGCGTGGCGATGGCGGCACCCAGGCTGTCAACATAGCCTTTGAGTGAATTGTAATCGATTTTCAGGTCAGCCTGATTTTTGCTTTTGTAGCCGATGTCGCTCATGCGCAGAGAAGTGGCATAAGGATGGTAAATAGTATGGGCGTCAAACTCTTCAAACTCCTGCATGATTTGCGGACGGCTGTTGAAGAAGCTCTTGCAAATGGCGGGTGAGGCGCCGAAAAGATACAGGATGAGCCAACCCTGGCGTTGAAAGTTGCGGATCAGACCGAAATAGGACTGGGAAATAAAATCTTGCAGACTGTCATCCGAACCGCTGTTCTGATGCAGTATGGGCCATAACGCTTCCGGCGCCGAATAGTTGAAATGAATGCCGGCAATGGCCTGCATGGTGCGGCCGTAGCGATGCCATAAACCATTACGGTAAATGTGCTTCATCCGGCCGATATTCGATTTGCCATATTCGGCAATCGGAATGCTCAGGTCGCCATCCGTTCCGCAGGGCATGCTGGTCGCTAGTAGCATTTCATCATCCAGACAGGGGTAAACAAACTGGTGAAGCTGGTGCATATAGGCCAGGGTTTGCTTGATGTCGGCAAATGGTGGGGTAATAAACTCCAGCAGCGCTTCCGAATAATCGGTGGTGATGTGGGGATGGGTGAGCGCAGAACCCAGTGCAGCGGGATGTGGCGTTTGTGCAATCCTGCCGCTACCGCTGATACGCAAGCTTTCCTTTTCGATGCCTTTCAGGCCCGAGTTAAGCAGATGGTGCTGGTTAAGATCGATAAGCCCCTGCAAACTGCAGGGTAACACTGCATGTGGATAGTTCATGGCTGAGAGCCTGATGCTCTATGTTCCTGGCTGTAAATTTGACATTATAAAGGCTGAAGCCGAATTGTAGAACCATGGTTCGATTTTGGTGACCACAAAAGGGTGTTGGGCATTTTTGTACGGTTTCCGGTTAGTAATTCAAAAAAACAGTGGCCAACGCCAGGTATTATGCCGGACATCGGCTTTGATACCTTCATTTCGCTCAGGATATCTTGTTCAAGTACAGTTTTTCCCGGCTGTTTTAAGATTCCTCGCGGAAGGGATATGCGCCGGTTTGCTGCAAAGTGAAAGCGGACTTAGGACGGATTCAAATATTACGTTGGCCTGAGCTGAATAAATTATTCCATTAGTAATATCAAGGTAGTTGTAATATATAATTTCCGCCTGTCCGACCAGTCAATCGGTTTTCCCGGAAAGCATGTTGTCGTCTGATAGCCCAAAACTTCAAGACCCCACCGCATTGCTGGTGGGTTACCATTGTTTAATTTGTTGAATTCAATACCTAAATGACATCTCCTTTTCCGCTGGCGTTCTTAATATTGGGCACACTGTCCATAACCGGATATTATTTTTTACATTTTTTTGCGGCAGGCAGAGACGATACTTTTATCATGCTCTGGTCAGGTCAATCACTTGGGAAGGCCGAATGGTTCATTAATTATAATGAGGTTCCTCAGGAAATTTCTTCATCAATCATAGGAACCCTCATCGCGGCAATCACCACGGGCCAGAATATAGAAAATGCGCTACTGACAGTCAAGATGTTTGGCCTGTTTTCCGCGCTTGTCGCGCTATCGTTAATCTGGTTTGAACGAAATAAAATATTTGCCGGACTGGCGAATCGGAGTCTTGTTGCCCTGAGCGCGATTTTGGCGACGGCAGTATCACCTGTGTTTATGTACTGGTCGCTAGGCGGGCTGGAAACAGCTCATCATGCTTTGCTGTTATTGGTGTTTTGTCTGCTTGTGCAGAGCGCCATCATAAAACATGAAACGGTAGGTGTTGACTGGTGGTTGTTTGGCGTCTGCTGCCTGCTTGTCCTGGTTAGAACGGAAGCATTTTGGCCAACGTTTTTGGCAGGGTTCTTTCTGGTTATATTTAAGGGAAAAGCAGGTTTTAATTCTGCGGCATTTCGGGCTATTTTGTTGGCGCTGCTATTTTTAGGGCTGTTATTTGGAGTGAGATATAAGTTTACCAGCGTGTTCTGGCCAAATCCGGTTTATGCAAAAGTCGGTAATTTTAAAACGGCAATTCCTGGCGGACTGAAATATGTATATGATTACTATGTTTCTTCCGTATGGGCTGGCATTCAAGCCTTGGCAGTCGGCTACGGTGCTTTAAAATTGTTGGTCTTGACTCGGCATGCCGCTAGAACCGAGACTTTTCCTGTTCAGGCTGGACTGTTTGACGTTATCGCCGGCGGGATCATAATCGCTCATCTGGCCTTTGTTGTGCTATCAGGCGGAAACTGGATGGAATATTTCAGATTCATGGCGGCAATAGTACCGTTAATGAACATATTGGTATTTACTATGCTCTCTGGCCTCTGGGTAAAGATTGTTAATAAGCGTTTTGTGACTGGCTCAATATTATGCTTTATAGCTTTATCATTTACCCAAATAGGCAGTGGCGGTAATCAATATGCCGGGAATTGCTCAAAACCGCTAATTCTGGAAAATATTTCTCATGACATTAAATCTGTTCCAGGTTACGCAATAAAAAATAATTGTGCGCATTCAAGAGATTTTTTTGCAATAAAACCTTTTATTGAGAGCAAAATTCCTGGGTTATTAGCTAAAAATAATGGACACTTAACCGTTACCAGTAGTCAGGCCGGTTTTTTCCCTTATTATATTAGGCAAAATTATGATAAAAATCAGGTTTGGTTTATCGATAGTGCGGGGTTGGGTGAACTTGATATAGCGCGTTTGCCCGGTGAACGTAATAGCGGTGGTCTGAATAACCGTATTGATCTGGCCTTATTGGGGAGGGCCGGTTCTGCTTCGCAATATTTTTTAAGTCATCCTGTCGATTTGGTCTATCTGCTGGATGCTTCTCCTGAAGTTAGGGCTAATTTTAAGAAATTGGGTTTTAATACCATTTTGGACGTAAATGGGGCAGTGGTTTTTTCTCGGCCCGGGCTATTCTGAGCGGTGTTACACGTTTTGCAAGATCAAGGTGACGTCTAAAAATAGTCCTGAATTTTTATTCCCTTAGGGTATTTGCTTGCACACAAGTCTGAAATTCATTTTAAAAGCAACAGAGTTGGTCGAAAATGGGTTACTTTCGCCTTAATAGTTCCTGAATATTCTGAATGACAAAGGCTTCGCCGCCTTCCGGTTTTTTCGCCATATACCAGATGGAAGTACTTAAAATACAATATATAAAACAACCCAGAGCAATATTGGTGGCCAGGGATAGAATGGGAAGGGTCAGATACTGGGATAGATTGATGTAATTCAAAGCCAGCACCATGACAAGCGCGGAGAAAAATGGTCTGAGCCAGACTCTGAATAGTCTCAAAAATTTTATATTGTTTATGCCTTTTATGCCATTGTAGAATAAAATTATAGTCACGAAATATATTAATGCCCGGCCCAGCAATATGCCATCCAGGCCAGATTTTAAAACTAATGCCAGATATAATAAGATACCGATACCAAACACGGTTAAAAACACGTTGCTGATCGCTACCCATTTGACCCTGCCGTTAACCTGCAGGAAGCCTTTGAATATCTCTGAAAAAACCTGTAGCGTTACAGAATAAATGGTAAGCTGTAAAATATGTGGCGCGGCCTGCCATTTATCGCCAAGCGCTAAAAAAACGACTGTGTCCGACAAATACCAGAGTCCTGCCAGCATAGGAAATATCAATGTCGATACCAGACCGTTTACTGTCACAAAAGCATTAGTTAATCTTTCGGAATCCCCAAGCAATTTTGCATACCCGGAATAAATGGGGGACAAAACGGGATATATAAGTTCTACAGCCGGCAAATTGGCCAGATCGGCCGCCATGGTCGACAGGCCTATCATTTCAGCGCCCAAAAATTTTCCGATAATGATTGAGTCGGATTTGGCGCGTAAATAGCCGATAATATTGCCCGATAGCATCCATTTGCTAAACTTCCATTGTTCCCGAAAGTTCGAAAACTGAAATGATGGCCGGTATTTTGAAAAGACATAACTGAATAATACGTCTGTAACCCTGGTCGTAATCATGCCGTAGATTAATGCCCAGTAAGTTTGTAGTGTATAAGCAAAATAGACTGTGACGGCAAAGCTTAGTAATTTTTGAGAGAAACCATGCAGGAATAATAAATTAAATTTTAACTCCTTGTTTAGTTGTACCATTCCGATATTTCTGAATCCGGTAAGGGCAAAAAAGAAGGAGAAGAACTGTAGGGCATAATCCAGTCTCGGTTCATTTAAAAATACTGACAATTGTTTTGAAAAGATAAATGAAGATGAGCCTAATATTAAATAAATTATTACGTTAATGGTCCAGGCGGTGTTATAGTCAACGCGGCGTACCTCTTTCTTGTTTATCAGGTATGAACCAGCTCCAAATTCCAGTAAATTTTCAACCAGACCGATGGCGATTGTTAATAGTGCGATCAGACCGTAACTTTCAGGCGCTAGAATTCTGGCAACAATCAGGGTGCTTAAAATGCCCATAAATCTTGAAATCCATTGCAGCATGGCCAGCCATATTGCGCCCTGCATGACCTTTCTACTTATGCTTGGATTTCCTGAGTCTTCTTGCGTCATATAAATTTTTACATACAAAATTAAGGATCATATCCGCCCAAATCGCGATGAGAGGGTGTGCTGATTGTTTTGGAGCGGCTTTGGGGCAATCAAAAGCCTGATACGCGTCTGCTTGGCCTGGCGGAAAGCGTTATTGATCAGCAAAGATGCCTGGAATTTGGCGGAACCTGTCCATTGTTCAAAAAATTGGCTGTTGCTCTAGACAACTCAAAAGCGATAGTCATGATTTAGGTTCCCATGTTTATGGGGTATGTTCAGTAAAGGTATTTAAGCATAGCATGTATGGCAAATGTGTAGGTAGTCCGAATGTTTTCGAGGTTCCCCATAATAGTGAATATGAGCCCCCTTGATACAGGAAAACGCAATAGGATTTTAAACAGCTGTCAAACGATTGTATTTGCTTTTCGGGGTGAGTTGGTAGCCAGGACTAATACGCATGCTTGGAGAAAGGCGTTGCGGAGAGCGGGGATCAAGGATTTTCGCTGGCATGATCTGCGGCATACCTGGGCAAGCTGGCATGTGCAAAATGGTACGCCATTACATGTTTTGAAGGAACCAGGGTCTTGAAAAGACATGACGAGGGTCATGCGTTATGCCCATTTATCGGCGGATCACTTGGCGGAGTATGTCAGTAAAATCCAAAATTTCACATGACATATTTACGACAGGCCGGATTTTAGACATAAAAAAACCAGCCGACACATGTGTCTAACTGGTTGATTTATATCGATATAGATGGTGGGTCGTGTGCGATTCGAACGCACGACCATCGCATTAAAAGTGCGGTGCTCTACCGGCTGAGCTAACGACCCAAACGATCCAGATATTATATCCTATTTTTATTTTGTTGCAACAATTTAATAATATTTGCCGGTTGTCTGGATGTTTTGTAAGTTGACAAATGAATTTTTGTCTTTTTAAATCAATTAAATAGTGCTATATGAAATGAGCTTGGCATCTGTTTTGATGCGCTTTGCTCAAACCAGGGGCGGAGTAGCTTGTCTGCTATTTTCCGGGTAAGAAAATTGTGGCGAAGGACGGTCACACTAGGCAGTATATCCCGCTTGTTCTTTAGCCAGCTACCTTTGGCATGTCGATGAATATATTCGCTTTATTGTTAATGGCCATAACACTGCTCTGTCAGGCTGGCTGTTCAGTTACTAGAAGTCAGGCAGCAAAAAACGAATTCAAGAAACTGTATCCTTGCCCGGTCAATGGTAATAGAAGGGGGCCGTGTCCAGGATATGTAATAGACCATATCACACCGCTTGCCTGCGGGGGCGAGGACGCGCCTGGAAACATGCAGTGGCAAACGCAGGCAGAAGGCAAGGCCAAAGACCGGTGGGAACGTAAGGGATGTGATTGAATGCCTATAATTGTGCTCTTGCCGTGGTAATCGCCTGGCGAACCGTTTCCGGGGCTGTGCCGCCTATGTGTTTTCGTGATGCTACCGAGCCTTCAAGCTTAAGTGTATCGAAAACATCTACGTTTATCGTGCCGGAAAAGGCTTGTAATTCGGGCAGGCTTAATTCCGACAGATCCCGGTCGGTGTCGAGACCTAGACGCACAGCCTGTCCGACTACCTCATGCGCATCCCGAAACGCCATGCCTTTGCGTACCAGATAATCGGCCAGATCAGTGGCTGTAGCAAAGCCGCGTTTTGCGGCCTGATACATATTGGCGCGTTTAGGTTTGATATTCGGCATCATGTCGGCAAATGCGCGAAGGGAATTAATCAGGGTATCCACGGTATCGAACAACGGTTCCTTGTCTTCCTGATTATCCTTGTTATAGGCCAGTGGCTGACTTTTCATCAGCATCAGCAGAGACATTAAATGTCCGGCAACCCTGCCGGATTTGCCGCGTACCAGTTCAGGTACGTCTGGGTTTTTCTTTTGCGGCATAATCGAGGAACCTGTGCAGAATGCATCGGGAATTTCGATAAAATTGAATTGGGCGCTGGTCCAAAGCACCAGTTCTTCGGAAAATCGGGATAAATGCAGCATGATCAGGCTGCCGGCGGCAGTGAATTCTATCGCAAAATCGCGGTCGCTAACCGAATCGAGCGAATTGTTTGATGGTCTGCTGAATCCGAGCAGTTCTGCCGTCATGTAACGGTCGATGGGATAACTGGTTCCAGCCAGTGCGGCGGCGCCCAAGGGCATGACGTTGATACGCTTGCTGCAATCCTGTAAGCGTTCCTTGTCCCGGCAGAGCATTTCAAACCAGGCCATCAGATGATGGCCAAAGGTCACAGGTTGCGCTACCTGCAAGTGGGTGAAGCCGGGCATGATCGTGTCAGCTTCGCGTTCGGCCAGATTTAGCAGGGCTAATTGCAAGCGTTGCAATTGATCAAGTATCGTGCCGATTGCCTGACGCAAATACAAGCGAATGTCGGTCGCCACCTGATCGTTCCGCGAGCGGCCGGTGTGCAGTTTTTTGCCGGCTATGCCAATCAGTTCGGTGAGGCGGGCTTCAATATTCATATGCACATCTTCCTGCTTTACCGACCAGACAAATTCGCCGCGCTCAATTTCAGTGCTGATCTGTTGCAGTCCGCATTGAATGTCGGATAGCTCTTGATCACTGAGAATGCCGATTTTGCAGAGCATGGCGGCATGCGCCAATGAGCCTTGAATATCCTGCTGCGCCATACGGCAATCGAAGTTGACCGAAGAGGTAAATTCTTCGACGAAGGCGTCGGTAGCCTCGGCAAAACGGGCGCTGGAAAGTTTTTCGGTGTTGACACTAGTCATAAAAGTACAGGAAACGATAGGCTAAAGGATTGATGAATTTGTAAAAACTCACTAAAACAGGCGACAATGAGAAGCTGATATGGCAAGGAAAAAAGCAGTTATTTTAAATGATAAATCTGGATATTTATAAAATCCAGATTTATCAATAACATGAGCATTGATGCATTACAATATCATAGACTTGGTGTGCTGTACAAGACAGATTCGTTCGATTTAACCGGCTATTATCATTTCCAAAATATGCAGCGCAGGTAGTTCCTGCGGTGGAAAAAGCAGGTTGACAGGCCGATAGCGGGATGAGGCGTCTGCTTTTTGGAGGGATGAAGGTTTAACTAATTGTAATACTGGTTCCTGCAAATACTGGATCGGTTTGGCCGGCGGAAATGATGTCATTATCCCGGGCAGTAACAATGGGCGGCAGGTCAGCAAAAGCAGCCGGCATTGATTGCCGGATTGGCGTGGTGTTTTAACGGGAGCATACAGAAAAGGGCAACCCGAATTGGCTGGTTTTCATGGTGTGCAAAAATGCAATTGCACGGGGGCGTCGGGTTTGAATTGCCGGTTTGGCAGGCTGCCGCCGGGTGACGGAAAGAAGGCAGCCACTACTTTTCAGATGAGAAGGTGGTAGAATGTCCACTTGCTGAAATATGATTGGCGGATTGTCTCGAAGCTTGTGAACTAGCTAGGTTTATTAATAATAAAATGCAGTTTTAATGTTATTTTTATTATGGATAAATATTCAGCTATCTGGCATATGAGTTATGTGCTCAAGATGGGATTTGTGTTTTTAAACAGGATATATCCAATGTTTTATTTTATTAATAAGTTGAGAAGCAGGTTTAATAAGATTGTCTTTAACAATTCATGCAATAAAATTCGTTTAACCAGGCCCATAAAGTATCAATATCGCGATGATATAAGAATATTGTCTCTATTGCATCACGATGCGGTTGATATGTATTTGCTGGCCATAAAATCTTTTTTATACAATTTTACAGTCGGATCGGTCTATGTCCTGAATGATGGAAGCCTGACGGAAAGCGACATCGAACTTTTAGAGCACCATATACCAAAGATTACCATTCAGCATATCAAAAATATTGACACCACCGGATTTCCGGTTGGTAATGTCTGGGAGAGACTGCTTTATTATATTGATTTGTCTAAGGATGCCTATGTTATACAATTGGATTCAGATACCTTATCCATGAAGCCGATGCTGGATCTGCATCAGGCGATCAAGGATGAACGCGGATTCGTCATAGGTAACGGGCCGGCCTGGGAAACGGCCATAGACGTGAGTTATATGGCTAATCTGATTGATAACTGGATGGAGGAATGGCAGGTTTTACATGTTCAGGTTGCTGCGGAACGTGTTTTTCATTTGCTGCCTTTCTTTGAAAATTCAAGAGGCTATCTTCGGGGTTGCGCAGGGTTTACCGGTTTGCCGAAAGGACAGGTAAACAGAGAGATGCTCATGGACTTTTCTCAGCAGGTTAGCGCCAGAATCGGCGCCGAAAAATGGAATGAATGGGGCAGTGAGCAGGTGGCCTGTACTGTCATGATTTCAAAAACCAAGGATGCCATGATTTTGCCATGGTTATCCTATCAGAATTATGGCTTTCCAAGTTTGTACAAGGAAAGTCTGGTGACGGCTTCCCTTGCTCATTTTATCGGCACAAACCGGTTTGCTGACCTGACTTATCGGAATCTATGCCTGAGTTTTATTAAAGACTATGACGGTAAATAAAGATAATATGTTTACTGTTCAAAAATAAGGTTATCGATCTTTGCCTGGTGTCTATCTATCCGGAAAACCATGCCGGATGGGGTTGCTGCCGGGTTTTTTTATAAGGTATGTAACGCTAAGAGCAGGTCGGAAAAGAGGTAACCGTTCAGATCTCCCCTCGCTTGGGATAGGCTAAATTTAGGTCTCGGCAAAAGATAATCAATCTCTTACAGATTGAGTCCGCCTAAATTTGAGGGGCTGAACGGTTACGAAAAGAGCGCTTGATCAAATAGACTTAGTATCTGACTACGCCGAGCAATACAGCCATTAGCTTAAAAAGTTCAAGGGATAAAACTTTTTTGTCTGTTATGCGGAATAAATGCTTCATGTATTCTGAAGGCATATTTGACTTTGGAAAGCCGACTCTAATCCCATATAAAACCCAGCGCGAGAATTTCTGTTTACCTTTCTCAAGGCTAATGATCTTTTCCGCCGTTAAATAGTGTTGATGCAGATCTCTTTCCGAACTCAGGATGCGATCGATTGCATTAACCCGGGCCAGAGCCCCCAAATAAGGACTCATTCTGGATCGGGAAAGCGAATTTTGAATGACTCTGACATAGTAAAGAGGGTAGTGAATCCGGTAGAAAGCCAAATCATGCAAGGCTGAAACGAGGAACGGGTAGTAATCCTGGCCGCTTCTGTCATGAGTAAATCCGCCAAGCGCCATAAAAGCATCCTTTTTCCATAAGGAAGCTACCGGCTGAAAGTCGAAATTGATTTCTGCAAGCTGGAAAAAGATGTTGTCCAATCTGACTGCCGATACTGAAGGCGCGGTTTTATTGTAGATGTCGTCAATTTCATTCTCGCTATAAAATTCCTGGCAATCGCAAATAATACAGGCGGCGTCCGGATTTTGATTATAAGCGCTTATCTGAAGCTCGAGCTTGGATTGATGCCAAAGGTCATCGCCATCGATAAATGCAATCAGGTCATGACTGGCTTGCGAAATTGCGGTATTACGGGCCGGGCCCAAGCCGCGATTTTCCTGATGGATTAATTTAAAAGCAGGAAATCTGTTTTGATAGGCGTTTAAAATATCGATGGAACCATCCGTGCTGCCGTCGTTCACAACAACCAGTTCATATTCTCTATATGTCTGATTTAAAATGGAATCAAGGGCGATGGCAAGTGTTTCTTCTGCATTGTAAACACATAGAACAATGGATACTTTATTCATTACTGTCTCTCATTAAGCTATAATTTTCGAGTTTCTTAAAATGTGGGCTGGTCTTGAATGATGCGATGAATTGATCCTGATCGCCGATACGATACAAGCATGAAGTAGTCCGTATTTACCAATGCAAGGCTCTTAAGCGGGGATATTTTTTTCGTTGATGCTCGTGCATACGGGTCATGACATTTCTGAGGGCTTCCAGTGCATCGACGATATAAGGGCCTTTGTTCAGCATGACGCATTCTGCGCGGACAGCCATCGCCGCATCGGTAAATTCCGGCCTGGATTTAGTGCCTTTTTTGGCAATCGATTCCAGAACCTGCGTCGCCCAGATCACCGGCACATGAGCCGCTTCGCATAACCATAGCAACTCTTCCTGAATTTCCGCCAGACGCGCACTGCCCAGTTCAACAGCCAGATCCCCCCTGGCTATCATGATACCCAGACTGTGCCGACCTATGGTGCCCAGTATGATTTCCGGCAAACTTTTGACTGCGCGGTTGGTTTCGATTTTGGCAATGATGGGCAAATCGGTCGCGCCGCGTTTGGCAAGTTCGCTAATCAGATATTCCATATCCGCGAGGGATTCTACAAACGAGAAGCCGATCAGATCGGCATGGCTACAGGCAAAATCCAGATCATCCAGGTCTTTTGCGCTTAAGGCGGGTAACTCAAGATCGGTTTCAGGAAAATTGATACCTTTGTCGCTTTGAATGGATACCCCATTACTGCGCACCCGCAATACTTTCAATAACAAGCCCTGTTCGGTAATAGCCTCTACTTCAGCGCCCAGTTTGCCGTCATCGATCCAGACTGGCTGACCAATTTTCAGGCGTTTGATGGCCGAAGACAGGGTGCAGCCAATCTGCGCCGGTTTGATGAGTGCGCCGGTTTTGTCATATTGTGCGGGCGCCCCCTCTGTTGTACAGTCGGTCAATAATAAACGGTCATCCTTGAATAGCCTGATAATCTGCTCCTGGCCATTAAATTCGCCGATATTGCATACGGAATCTGGAGATGATTCATCCGCGGGATTGTCGGTAAAAAGTTCTACCTGACAACCGGAAAGCAGATAGCTGTTTTGCCGGCAACTGGCCAGCCATTCATCGTCAGAAATTTGTTTTTCGACACACAGGCTGCGCGACTTGTTGCGGGCATCCTTGAATAATAATACGCAGCCGGAATTGAGTTTATTGAAAAAATCGGCTGGCAGAGCGATACGAAATGGAGATTGATCAGGGTCATCCGGGTCGGTATTATTGCTCTGTTGTGAACATAGGATCAGTCGCGCCGGGGTAAGCGTGTGTCCGTAGGCGTCATTCAGGACTTTGATATGATGAATGGCCGGGCCCATTTGAATAGGGCCGGTTCGGATTTTGTGTCCTGCCAAATCCATTAAAATTCTGCAGGAACGCCCTGTTTCGGCTTCGGCGCGGCGAAGGTTTCTGATCATGGCTTGCCAGATGGGCGGATCGTCATGGGCGCAGTTTATGCGCGCACCCGTCATGCCTTTTTCCAGCAATGCGCAAATCAGGCTGTAATCCCAGGCGGTTTCCGTGGCCAGGGTGACCATGATATGAGCCTTGCTATTTTCAAAATAGGGCCCAAACAGTTCGATAGTGTGTTGTTCCAGCAATTGCTGGCCGCGATTGAAGCCGGATTCACTAGGGTTTTTGCCCTCGGCGCAGTAATTTTTATCCGTGGCCCGTTTTAGCATGTCTAGAACGGCGTCCAGCGTGGATAATACCGAAGATTCGGCATGACCAAGAGAGGACAGTCCCACCTGCGTCAGCCGTATTTGTAAATGCCGTAAATCAAACTGGCGAAGCGCCAGATAATGAGCCAGATTGGTCGCGCTTTTGGTAAAGACGCCGGAGCGGTAATAATTGCTATAATTTTCAAGGCGCAGTCTGGCATTGTTTACGACTTGGTTCCTGATTTCGCTGACATCATTGAGTAATAGTTCCAGCGTATCCTGGTAAGGATCCTGAATGCGTTTTAATGGCATGGTCTGATGCGGCAATAGGTGTTTTTTATGTAAGTATCGTCAAATGCAATGATTTGTCAACTTAATCCGCTTGGATTAGACGCTTTGAAAACCACGCCGGTGTAGGGTTCGGCATGAATGTTTGACCATTACATGTTCGGTTTCGGCGGCTTTGCGCCGTTTGCCGGCAGAGTATCGGGGAAGTGTGAGCAAGTACACATTTTTCCGTAACTCATCGGCATTGTAGATGCTGTAAAGGTTTAAAAAACGCAACTATTCATCGTTAATAGTTTTACAAAACAAGTGGTTGCAGGGTGCGGTAAGTAACGTACGGCGCATCGTCTTGAAGCTGATGCCTGTGAATGCTGGCGGTGACTTAATTTCAGGATGAATGGTTATAAAAAAACCAGGATTTGATGTAAAAATACTAAAAGTGGAGAATAAAATTGGAATTATCGAGCAGTATTGATATTTTCTTTTATGGGCGAGTCACCCAGGATATTCTTGAAGAACTGCAAAATGGGCTCGATTTTCCGGTTGTTTTCAGCGGCTGGAAAATAGTTGAATATAAAAATGGGGACATGGTCTACTTTGTTACCATCGATACGCAGCCGGAAAAAGCGGAGCGTGTGATAAAAACATTATGGGATAATTTAAAGACGCCGTTTATTGCCTATGAAGGCAGGCGTATGGACTATCATAATTGCGTGAGATGGTTTGTGGATATGAATGGAATCAAGTGTGTAAAAATTATTGCCGACTGACAGATTTAAAGCCCAAAAATGTGCCGGACACAGGGAGGGTTCAAAAACCGGGTTTTGATGTTGTGAGAGCATGAGCGGTAGATCAATGATGTACAAAAAATTATACGTTCGCGTTGAATGCCTTCGGCTTCGCTCGGAAGAGCCTTGTCAAGGGGGCAGGAATTAGCGGATCATCCGGGAGGAGCAGCTAATTGCCGCGCCTCGTATTCCAGGCGTGCCGCTTCGATTTCCCGCAGAATGCCATTTACATCAGCCGCCGCGCCGCTAGCCTGGAAATGACCGGTGAGCTGGATTCCGGGATGCAGTTCGCCGCTCTGGTAATGTTTCCACATCTCATTGCCATAGTCTGTGGCGGACAGCTCGGGTGCAAATCGGCCGAAAAAATCGCGCATGTTCGCTACGTCCCGTAGCAGCATGCTGCGGGCATGGTTGTTGGCCGCAGCATCCACGGCCTGAGGTAAATCGATAATCACCGGGCCATCGCGGCCGACCAGCACATTATATTCGGAAAGGTCGCCATGTATCAGGCCATCGCACAGCATGCGCAGAATCTGGGTAATCAGCAGGCTGTGATATTCCCTGGCCAGTTCCGCCGACAGTTCCAGATCGTTTAGTCTGGGGGCCGGATTGCCGCCGTTATCCGTGATCAATTCCATTAGCAGCACGCCATCAATGAAGTCATAGGGCTTGGGTACGCGAATGCCGGCATCCGCCAGACGGTAAAGCGCTGTGACTTCAGCGTTCTGCCAGGCGGATTCCTGTTCTTTGCGTCCATAGCGACTGCCTTTTTCCATGGCCCGAGCCCGGCGGCTGTTACGAACCTTGCGCCCTTCCTGATATTGTACGCTTTGCCGGAAACTTCGCTGCTCTGCTTCCTTATAGACTTTGGCGCAACGGATTTCATGACCGCAACGCACCACATAAACGGCTGCCTCTTTGCCGCTTTTCAGGGAGCGGATGACTTCATCAACCAGACCGCAGTCTATCAGCGGTTCGATTCTTTTAGGTGTTTTCATAAACCGGTCGCCCGCTCGGCTGGCTGTAATCGTGGTGAATTGTCAACCATAACATAATGCGGATTGGAATTTTTATTGTTTTTATATTGATATGTGAAGATATTATGCATTAGAATAAAAAATTTAAGATTTTAAAGCAGGCAATTGTCAACAGGGTATCGCGTAAAACAGGGCTTCGTTCAGGATGGCTCTGGCTAAGGACGGTTTTTCGAGGTTCCCGGAGGGTGATCGTGTTTTTAATGGACGGTCATGGCAATTACTTTGAGTAGGCATGGAATACACCGGTAATCGTCAATGCCCGCCAAGTTTTTTGACGATACCGTTGGCGGTTAATATGGTTCATCATCTAATCCGTGATTTGCACAACTTTTTGGCCGATGATAAAGTCGGCAGTAGATGAGCGTCAGGTGATGAACTGACTTCCGGTAGTGAAAGAGCAGGTTAAAGGCTGTACGGCTGTGGTTGTAAATCCTGTTACGAACCGGCAAAGTTGGTCGTTCCGGCATTTTTGCAGGCTACGTCGCAATGGAAGCAGCTCGGGCATTGGCATAAAAAAATTATCAGGCTCTTTACAAACTGATTGAATAAAACATTGGGCAAGCTGCATGAATTCCAATTTTAAAAATTGCCGATTTACCCGCGCCAGTCTGGTAAGCGCAGTCATCTATTCCATGCGGGCCATTTATGTCGATATCGGTTACGATGCTTCCGTGCCAATTGGCTATAACATTAATAGTCTCGAAAGCTTTAATCCTGCCCCTTCAACCGATTTGTCCGACCTTGCGGCATCCGGATTGTTCCAGCAATTTATTGGCAATAATGTTTTTGCTATGAACAACAGCGGTGGTGTGCTGACAGTGCTTGATTCAAGGCAAACATCCGGATTGCCGGTAAACAGCTTTAGTAATATTTTTAACGGTAGTAGTGCTGCATACGGTAATATCAATAGCGTGCAAAATGGTCTGTTTAATCTCTATTTCGATAATACAGATGATTATAATATGGATATTACCATGAATAATATGCTGGATGCGGTCATAGACGATTTCAACTCAAGCGGCCCTCAGATGAATTTTCTGGACGCCGATGAAAATAATAAAGAAAATCAATATGATACGGAGTCTGCGGGTTTTTCGGGATTTACTTACGAAATGATACTTTATGTTAGCTTTGCTGTAGTAGGGGCAGTAATGGTGCGTCATTTTAGTAAAACCTGATTGGTCTGCGGGCAGAAATCGGGCGCTTTCCTGCCCGGCGAAGAAGCCCGCGGTTAGTGTATCAGCGTGTGGCGAGCCTTACCCATACTGCAGGCGAAAGGCATCAATAAAGGCGGTCAACTGTTGTTCTGCAAGATGATTGATTCCGGCTGCGGCTTTACGGCCGCCGCCGGAAGGGAAGCGGGCGCATAGTTCGTCTGCGCCGGTTTTGCGATTTAGCGGCGCCCTGACGCTGACCTGATAGCCGCCGTTGGCATTGACGCTCAATACCGCGTGCGCCCGGTCGGGGTACAGGTTGGCAAGATCATTGCCCCACACGCCGCTTACGCGTCTGGACCATTTTTCATCCGGCAAAATAAATACGGCGATATTTTCATTCTGAAACGCCGGAATCATGGTGTTCGCACGCTGCATGTCATCCATATAAGCCGTCAACAGTTGCTGATAGATAGCCGGCTGATCGGTCATGAAATCGAAAGGTGATTGATAAACAAGCAGTTGCCGAAACAAATCTGCCGGAGCTATCTGCAAATCGGCTACTGTTGCGCCATAGGCATTATAATTTATGCAAATGCCTAATTGCTGCAACGGCGTCAATTGTGATTCGGTAATGTGTAGCGCTTTTGCCGCCTGACGGGCGGTGTTGAGCAGATTGTCTCCGAATGCGCCGACGACAGCCCAGGCCAGATAACGGCCTTGCAGATGCCTGTTGATGAGCAGGCTGGTGCAGATGCTGGTGTCGGTGTCGATGATGCTGGTCAGGCAGGGATGCGCCGGAATTTCCCCCGAAAAATGATGATCCACGAAAAAAATACGCACATTGTTTTTCAGCATCTCCAGTAACGGTCGCCGGTTTTTGTCCAGGGAAATATCCAGCACCGTAAGCTGGTCGCCGCTGGTAGACGTTACCCTGGACAATAAGTCGATATCCCGCTTCACACCGCTGACAAGTTGCGCGTCCAAGGGAAAGGCCAGTCGGAGCTGAATCAGTGCGCAAATTCCGTCGGCGTCGCCATTGAAGACATCAAAATTCACCATGCACCTGTATTATGCATAGGCAAATACGCCTCTGTGTTTTAGCAAATCCAGCACTTGGGCAACACAGTCGTTTAAGGTCTGCCGTCCGGTATCGAGAATCAGGTCAGGATTGTCGGGCGCTTCATAAGGCGAAGAAATTCCGGTGAATTGCGCAATCTCTCCCTGGCGGGCTTTTTTGTAGAGTCCTTTGACATCGCGCTGTTCACAGATATCAATATCGCATTTGCAATAAATTTCGATAAAATCGCCTGCCGCCACAAGCTGCCTGGCCTGCTGCCTGTCGGCTCTGAACGGTGAAATAAAAGCGGTAAGGGTTATCACGCCTGCTTCCAGCATGAGTTTGGCCAGTTCGGAGATTCTGCGGATATTTTCACGCCGATCTTCATCGCCAAAGCCCAAATCGGCACATAAACCATGACGGACGTTGTCGCCATCCAGTACAAATGTACGGCAGGCCGCAATATGTAAGCGTTCTTCAACCGCATGCGCCAGCGTCGATTTACCTGCGCCCGACAAGCCGGTAAACCATAAGATAACCGACTGGTGCCGATTTAATGCCTGTCTGCGTTCGCGTGTCACTGTAGGGGAATGCCAAACGGTATTGCTGCTGGAAGGTATGAACATGTATTTGCTTGGTATAGGGTTAGGTATACATCATCTGCTCATTACACGCCTGTCTGCTATTGTCGAAACGTTGCTGTGCAAAATTTTAGCAGTCGAAATTTGAGGCGTGGCGCATAAGCGGATTCTGTTCCCATGTTAACCATTCCGGCAGGCTGTAGCAACAATATGGGCGCAATCACATTCGACCTAATCGAACTATACCCCACATATTACGCAATAGGGGGGAAATAAAACTCTGTTTCGAGTCATGCGCGAATCAATCCAACATGCTTGCCGACAAAGCATGATCCTGAAAAGGGCCGTCGCCCCGCCAAGCCGTAGCTAATAGGATAAGTGATGTTTTACCAAATGCAAGATAGGCCGGGAGTAGCTCTCAGTTGTTCATCAGCCGGTTTTTACGAAACAGCATGGCAATTTCCCAAAAGCTGATGGCAGCACAAGCAAGCGATCCTTTTGCTCGACCTTTATCCAAAGCCGTTTGTGCCGAAACAGTTAAGCGGTCAGGCTGGTCTGCCCAAAACGGCAAAGCATTGGTATCACAAATTGTCAGCATCGCCAAGCCCAAACGCCCGCGCGCCGTTCGTCAACCCTTGCCGATGCGGCGGAGACATGCGGATTGTGAAAACACGGATACCGCTCGTGCTGACGGTGCAACTGGGTGTGTAAGCAATCAATTCGTCCCGGCCAGCGTGTCTGATGTTTAGCGATAATTTGCGGCTCGAAGCTGCCATGACGGTCACATGGAGTCTCAATCGGCAATTCGCCGAAGTCGCCTTTAAGGTGTTTTCGGCTTTTGCCATTACGAGCATTGCCGCCGGGATTGGTGACGGGTTCATGTTTGGCGTAACTCAGATGTTCGGTCATTTCAGCTTCCAACGCACGTTCAATCAGCGCCCCAGCCGGCCATGCATATTGGATGACCGGACGTTCTGGCTGATTCACTTAGCTTTTCTATTCTCGGACAGGCTCCTAAGGTAACAAATAAAACAACCCTGGCTTGTATGGCTTCGATTTGGCTGTGCGGCGCAATATGGCTAACGCCCCCGACATCCCATGCTTTGCGTAATGGTGAATAAAATGCGATCTGGGCTGAATATTTACTATTTATGTTGTTGTTATTTGTTGACGGGTAGCTTATTATTGAATTTGGATGGTATTCAGTGAGGTTTTTATGAAAGACTCGTCCTTTTCTTTCAACAAGGCTGTTTTTTGGCTTTTGGTGTCCGGCGCTTTTTTTTCGGTTGCCCACGCCAAAGAAAAAGCGGCGTCCGTCAATCAGGAAAATCAGCATAACATTTTGTTTTTGGGTGATTCCCACTCCGTAGGCATATTTGGTCATGCGTTGGCCAATCTGCTCAGGGAAAACACTGTGTCCGGCACCCGGATCACCACGGTTGCCAGTTGCGGGAGTTCTCCCGGCTGGTGGCTGGAAGGCAGGGACACCAGTTGCGGTTTTTGGCGGCGTGATTCCGATGGCAGCGAATACAGCAATCTTAAGGCGGCGACGCCCAGTCTCAATGGCCTGTTGAGCAGCGTAAAGCCGAGAACGGTGATCGTGGCCCTGGGTTCCAATCTGGTACCGTTGAGTAAAAGCGCCCGCCATGATCATACCGACGTCATGATGGGCCATGTCGCCAAAATGGCCGAACAATGTATCTGGATAGGCCCGCCGGATGCCAGAAAATTCTCCGCGACAGAAATCAATGATGTTTATGTGTTGTTGAAACAGCTGTCCACCAAGCATGGCTGCAAGCTGGTTGATAGCCGCAAATATACCCATTATCCCAAGTCCGGCGGCGATGGTTTGCATTATGGCGGCAAACAGGGCGCGATGATTGCCAAAAACTGGGCGGACAATGTGTTTTGGAACGATATTATTCAGGAGATTTGATAAAGGGATTTCATGCCGAATAACCACCTCAAGCAGCATTTATTATTTTTGGATGGATTAAGAACCGTCGCCATTGTTGCTGTGCTGATCTACCATGCCGATATCGCCTGGATGCCGGGCGGATTTCTGGGGGTTGAGGTATTCTTTGTCATCAGCGGTTTTATTATTACCAAACTGCTGCACGACGAGTGGCTGGGCTCCGGCAAAATTGGTTTTGGACATTTCTGGCGGCATCGTTTCCGGCGTCTGCTGCCTGCCGTCGCCACCATGATGCTGACTACCTGGCTGGTGGTGCTGTGGCTGTTTCCCGATGTGTTGCCACAGATACTGGAAGATATGCCTTATGGCATCAGCTTTACCAGCAATTGGGCGTCCATTCTGGCCGAACGTTCCTATTTCGCCGCCATGGGCAGACCGAGGCTGTTTGAGCATTTATGGTCGCTGGCGGTTGAATTTCAGTTTTATATGCTGTGGCCGTTGTGCTGCATGGCGCTGTTCCGATGGCGGGTCTCGCTGTCCGCCATGGTGATGCTTGGCGGAGCGCTGCTGGCGACCTGGTGGATGGCGCATCTTTATCAGCCGGACGCCGACCCGACGCGGGTGTATTTCGGCACGGATACCCGCGCCGCCGCCCTGTTGATGGGCGGGCTGGTGGCCTTAAGCGTCACGCCGACGCAGGCTGTGCTTTCCGATAGGGTGCGGCGGTTGCTCAACCAGCTGAATATCCTGATTGCCGCTGTTCTGTTACTGCTGCTGTTTCTGATCAGGTCCACGCAGGTCTTCCTGTATCAGGGCGGATTTTTATTGGTTTCCACCTTAACCGCATTGCTGATCAGCATCTGTTTTTTTACTTATCATCAGGCTGTTACGGGTACGGTATCCGGTATCCTTTCCAGCAAACCTTTCGTGACGCTGGGCATCCGCGCTTACGGTATTTATCTTTGGCACTGGCCGGTTTACTGTCTGACCCAGCCCTTGGTGGACGTGCCTGTGGAGGGCTTTGAGCTGTTTGGCTTGCGCCTGCTGTTAACCGCCATCCTTTCGGAGCTATGTCATCGCTACATTGAATTGCCGGTGATGCATGGCTATTTTGAAAATCTCTATCAAAATTTTATGACATCCTCAGCCATGCAACGCAAAAAAATATTGCTCAGAAATGTGCTGGCTGGCTGCTGCTTGCTGGCGGCGATGTCCGGCTTGGCGATAGCTACCGATAAGGCCCTGGTTTCGCAGCAAGCCGCGACCGATCCGGCTGAAGACGCCGCAAATGCTCCGGTAACCGAACCCGACGCCAACCTGAATGCTGGCGGTGAAATTCCTCCCGGCGCTACGGCGGCGATGGCAGGCGTTGCTGTTCAGCCGTCAGCCCGGCAGAGTACATCCGGTATTTGCAGCGGGCAGGCCGAATGGCATGACGAAAACCGTCTGAAAACGGTGAAAAATGAGAAAGGCTGGATTACCCGCGTGCAAACTGCTGATACCGCCGCCACAAAATCGCCAATTTTTGCCGTAGGCGACTCGGTGATGGTGGGGGCGACGGCCGAATTGCTGAAACGTCTGCCCTGTCTGAGTCTCGACGCCCAGGTAGGTCGTCAGCTGGCCAGTGGCGTCCAGATTCTGGGCGAACGTAAAAGAGAGGGCCTGCTTGGCGATACGGTGGTCATCCATCTGGGCAATAATGGCCCCATAGACGACAGCCAGATTGACAGCTTGCTGGCGCTGTTGAGCGATCGCAAAAACGTGTTTTTTGTCACACTGAAACTGCCCAGAAATTATGAAAGCGCAAATAACGAGATTCTCAGACAGGCGGCATTGAAAAATCCGAATGTGCATATCATCCACTGGCGTAGCAAAAGCTTGAGCGGTGAAAATGTGTTTGGCAAGGACGGCATACATTTGACCAGCAACGGCGCCAAAATGTATGCCGAGCTGGTGGTGGCTGCGGTTGCGGGGGAGGCGGGTTGAATGGGCGGCGGTTTTCACTGATTAACTGACGTGCGGGTTTTATAGATGCCGCCTTACGCTGGCGGGAACCTTGCGCACATCCAAAGCCTTCTTGAAAAAACGATCTTCACGAAACGGCTCAACGGCTTCGAAATCACTTTTGCCTATACACAACAGGCCTACCATCGTTTTCAACAAATCAGAGGTCTTAATCCCTTGCGACACCGAAATTTGTCCATCCACCACCGTTTCGACATTGGGCTTCCAGGCATTGGCCGATTAACGACAGCCCGGCATAGGAGGGCAGTTCCTTCTTGGATTCTTTCAGTTTAAAACGTGCCATAATCAAAATTGGTGAATACAGGAAGTCCGCATTATGCCTTGTTTATCATTGACTCATGCGTGATTGTTTGGGCTTGAATACGGGTTCAGGATCAAGATATTTTTGTTGTTGGATTAACGGTTCTTTTAATTTTAGGTATTTCTGATCATTGCATTTATATGCATACAATGGCCGACTATCAGGGACAGGCTCCTAGTGTGATTTAAAAGAAAATTTGCAAGCCAATCATTTTTCTTAACTTCCGGTTGACCTTTGTCCATATTTCAATCCCTATCATTTAAATCATCAATGAATTCAGAAGGTATATTGCCACTACTCACTAATAAGTGATCCCGGGCTCGGGTACAGGCGACGTACAACAAATGCCGCTCTGTCTCATAAACTTCCTCTAAATCGGCCTCATCGGCCACGGTCTCGATTCTTTGTTGTGATGGGATAATCTCGTCATCACAGGCCATCACTACTACAACTCTAAACTCCAGACCTTTTGCCAAATGCATGATGCAAATAGAGGCGTAGCCGTTGATCGTTTCAACGTGTTCATCCAAAACCTTATATTGCAATGAGGCCGCCGAAACAGCTTCGATTGCTCTGTCCAATTCAGCTGCCGAGCGGACAAACACGCCGATTTCATGTGGTTTTATACCGGAACTGGCAAGATTGATTAACCATTTTGCAACCGCAGCGATTTCAGCTTCCGGCGTATTTAATTTAAGGACAGAGGGCTGTGGTCCATTAAAAACTGAGATAGTCCCGCGCCTGTCCTCGATATTGCCGTCGACATCCGCAATTTCCGGCCCTAACAATTGATCTGCCTGTCTGCGGATTTGGTGCGAAGTACGATAATTGATTTGCAAGGTGCGGGAACGGCCGCGAATATCGATGCCTAGTGATTTCCAGGAAAAAGCTTGCTGGAATATGCGTTGGCCAAGATCGCCGGCGAAGAACAGCACATTGGTTTGATTTGCGCCAATCGCCGATAGAAAGCGTAATTGGGCGACATTGATATCCTGTGCTTCGTCAACCACCGCATAATCGAAAGGGTGATGTCCGTTTTCGACTAAATGCTTTGCCAAGCGGGTAAATATTTCGGCATGGGTTAAGATGTGCCCAATAGCCAGGGTGGACTTAACTTGCTCGAATATCGTCCACAATAACTGTCGCTGAGATTCCTGTAGACGGGTTTTTCTCCCCAAGCGTTTTACATCTCGATAGGCCTCCCAATTGTCGAGTTGCCAAGCGTCAACCACTTGATCCCATTCGGCAAAGAGAAAGCGGTCGCTGAATTTGTGGTTTGGGATTTTTTTGGCAGCCTGCTTAATCAGTTGCCGTATAAGCGTCTGATCAGCAAGATTGACTTTTCCAAAATTTGATTCATACAAGCGGAGCCCGATGGCGTCCATGGCGTGGACTTCCAACCGCTCGCCCAGTCGTGGCTCATGGCTGATCAAGCGCTTTAGCTTACTGCGTAAGGCATTAGCCAGGGTTTCCGAAAATGTGGTGAGCAACACTCTTGCTTCAGGATAATGGCGTGTCAGATAAACTGCTCGATGCAAGGCTACAATAGTTTTACCGGTTCCCGCCGAACCGGAAACACGCGCCGGACCGCTATAGTTTCGTTCCACCAGTAGCCGTTGCGCCGGATGCAAAAAAACCGTCCATTTCTCCCAGGGATAGTCAAGCGCCTGTGCCAATTCCTCGACATTATTCATAATCCTGAAGCGGCGTTGCGCATCGGGATGATGGAAAGGATCAGCCGATTCAACAACCGGTTCGGATTTTTTCGGCTTTCCACCTACCGCCAATTCCAATAAGGCTTCGGCAGCCTCTGCGGGCAAATGGGTCGCCAATTCCAAAATAGTATCTTCATCGGCCAATTTAACGTCGGCCAACCATTCCGGCGGTACGCCGAACCCTAGCAAATCGTCATCCGACTGGTTGAGGAACAACAAGGGCTTTCTGACAGGTACTTGCTTGGGTTCGAAGTATTTGGGTACGGTAATTTCTTCGACCCGCTCGCGAATTTCTACCAATTGCGCGGCCCCGGTGTGAGGGTGGGTTTCCAGCTTCCGCCTTTCGGCCCAATGATAAGCATTATTATGATGATCCACATAACATAACAACAGGCTATCGCTGGTTTTGTGGACGATGATCCGGATATCGCTATTCACGCGCACCGACCAGAAATTTTTATCCTTGGCCTGATCCAGCTTGTGAAAACTGAAGCCCGGATTTGCCGGATTGATTTGTAAATCAAAAGCAGTAGTTTTAACGGCTTTTTGCTCTTCGCCGGTGAGTTTTGCCAGGCTATCGGTGAAGGTATCGGCAATGCGGAAATTCATGGATTTGTTTCGCCTGTGCCTGATTTTTCCATAACTTCTTGCAAGACACTTTCAATCTCGGGTCTCGCGGAATCAATAACGGCATCGGGCAAATGTTTATGATGCGGGAATCCCGGTAAATCAGGAAAATGCGGTGTACAGTCATATCTAAAGAGTAAGCGGTTTTGCTCATCCTGACAATGATAGCGATAATCCAGATGCATGAGGGTTTGACCGGAAATTATGACAGCCTCATGAATTTCCAGCAAACAGCTCTGGGCAAAACGTAGGCGTATGCGTAAGTTGACACGCTCAGGGGTTAGAATTTCTTCTGTGTAACGCTCGACATAAACGTCATCATAGCCAAGAATCGCCCGTTCAACCGTATCCAGATATGCTTTTAGTTCTTCATGCAACATTTTTTAGTTTCGCATCCAGTTCATGACGCAAATGCAGATAATGCCGGTAGTCGTTCGCCCATTCCACGAATGCCGCATCGTCAGATAAACGGCCTTGGCTGTACTGGTAAAAAAAATCCTCAGAATTCATTTGGTGCTGCTGCTCCAAAAGGCTAAGCCTTTTGCTTATTTCGATCAGAGCATCGAGAGGCGATGAGTATTGGATAGTGTTTTTGCGCATAGTAGTTGCCCAGGATAATTTGAAATCGCTATCTTAAAGTGTTACGCCACTTTAAACACCTTCATCACTTCATCCCCCAGATGATTAATCACCTTCACCGCAATCCGCCCGGATTTCGGCTTGTCGAAGGGCCGGGAGGTATCGCTGTTTAAACTGGCCCATGCCTCTTCGTTGATTTCGGCTTTCAGCGTAGTTCTTAGGGCTTTGTAAGGATCGTTTGCGCCCAAGAAATAGGCGTGACGGACAAAGAAACTTTCTTCGTTATAGTCGGTATCGATGAACCAGCAGGCAATGCCTTCGGCGCCGTCGCTGCGAACTTCACCGGTGTTGGGATGAAAGACATCAACGCCGTTGACTTTGACCTGAATTTTGTCGTCATCGGCTGGCAGAATGTCGATATCCGGTTCGCCGAAGATCACAAACAGATTGCCCTTGCCGGTGTTTTTAAGATCGGCGGCCATGTGCAGATCGGCATTCATACGGGCCTTGAGCACAGGGATGCGGCCTAGTTTTTCGAACTCGGCGGAATGGGCGTCGTAATTGAAAGCACAGGCGATCAGCACCTCAAAACCGGCATCACCGGCTTCACGGGCAGCGGAAACCAGATCGGGGCGGGAGACGGTGCCGAATTCCGGGCCGATGAAAATGGCGGCGCGTTTTTCTTTTGCACTTTCTTCATCACCTTCCAAATAACGGCCTTCGGCGCAAATCAGCTCGCCTGGCCAGGGAACCAGCGAGATGAAGACGATCTTGTCTTCCTTATGCGCCTGCTGCACCCCGGCAGTCTTCAAGTTTTCCAGGATCATTTGCACGAAATCCCGTTCCTCACAATAACCGCCGTCAGTTTCGGCAATACCGTCTATCAGCTCGTCATTTTCATCGACCGCCAGTACCCGATGCGGTGACAGGCTTTCCACGGTAAAGGGGCCTGCAACCCGGACTTTTTTCTTGTCTTCGTAAGGTTTGTCGTAGAGGAATTCATGCTCGGCCTTGGCCGCGATGGAGGCGTCGATTTCCTGTTGCCGGGCGATACGCTGTTTCCACCAGTCGGCATGGAGTTGCTTGGCGGCCTCGGGCCATTTATTATCGGCTACACGCGGAATTTCCCATTCCTGCCATTGCTGATTTACGGCGTGATTGAATTGCTGGCGTAGGGGTTCCAGTTTTAGCTGAAATTTATCCCAGATCACGTCGATTTCGGCGTTGTTGGCGATGGATTTCAGGGTGATATGCGGTACGCGCTCATAGACGAAACCCTGGCGGATGTCGCCGCGCGCGGGCTGGCTGGAGGGTGCGGTGCGAGAAACTTCGGCTTCCTTGAGTTGGCCGTCGCGGCTGTCGGCCAGCAGGTAATAGGGATAACGGGCACCCATGATGCGGGCGCGGGCTAGGGCTAGTGCCACTCTGGAAGTGTCTAAAGTAATCCAGCGGCGACCCCATTGTTCGGCGACGTAGGCGGTGGTACCTGAGCCGCAGGTTGGATCAAGGACAAGGTCGCCGGGGTCGGTGGTCATTAGAAAGCAACGCTCGATTACCCTCTCGTTAGTTTGAACAACATAAATCTTACCTTGAGCACCCGCTAAGTTTTCTGTCCATATATTTGAGGAAGCTGTGGATGGGGAATCGTTATATCCTTCGATGTAGAACGGTCGAGATACACTCGGATTAACTCGGCCAGCTTTGTACAAACGATCACGTCCAAGCTCGTGTGTTCGCCAGTGTCTCCCCATACCAGGATAATACTCTTTGCCACATAACGACCAGGGCACTTGAGAATTGCCAGAATCACCGTCCTGTGTCAGCGTGATGTCACTCCTGAGTGGGCGCCAGTCGGTCGGAAAAAGCGCTGGATCAGCTCTCCATTCTTTTGGAATCGTTTCGAGCCCGGATGGAGTGAAAGCCTTAGTGTATTTAGAGTAATCTACCTCAAACAAACTTGCCGGACGATAAGCTTTCCGGTGCTTATTGTGCTGAATAATCTTCGCATACAAGATCAAATAGTCTGAAATATTAGAAACATTATCCGACTCGATATAGTGAGTCTTCTTGAACGTGATAACCGAAATAAAGTTTGATTCTCCAAACACCTCATCCATCACAGCCCTAACCCTATGCACATTCTCATCCCCAATCTGCACAAAGATTGACCCTGAGTCCGTCAACAAATCCCTCGCCACCGTCAGCCGGTCGCGCAAATAAGTCAAATAGGAATGTATGCCATCCCGCCAAGTATCCCGAAATGCCTTAACCTGCTCTGGCTCACGGGTAATGTGCTCGGTATTGCCGTCCTTGACATCGCGACTGGTGGTCGACCACTGAAAGTTGGAGTTGAATTTGATGCCATACGGCGGATCGAAATAAATGCATTGCACCTTGCCGCGCAAGCCTTCGCGTTCGGCCAAGCTGGCCATGACTTGCAGACTGTCACCTAAGATCATCCGGTTAGTCCAGTGGGCATCATGCCGGTAAAACTCGGTCTTGGCGTTTTCGTCCGGCACGCCGTTAAAATCGCCGAATAAATCGACTTGATCCGGTTCGGGGGCTTTGCCGGCGGCGGTTTGGCGCAGTAAGTCGTCGATCAATACCTTGGGGTGGATTTTTTCCTGAATGTACAAAGGCGGAGCATGCACCACCAAGTCCGACCAGTCCTGCACATCCTTGCCGCGCCAGACCAGTTGCGGATCCAGGTCGCGGTTGCGGCGCTCATAGGCAAGGCGAATGGGGTTCTGCTCATCCTTGGCCATTACCGATTGATATTCCGCCGTGGGAATATTTTTGCGAGTGGCTTCGTCGTGTTTCAGGGTTTCGACGCTAAGTTTTCCATCATTGGTTTTTGGAGTTTTAGCCATGAGATTTAGGATTGTCTATGTGAGTGTCCAGCACAACTATTTGAGGCATTCCCAATCCTCTTGATCAACAACCGGGCTCACAATATCCCCCAGGGTCTTGCCTTTACCGGCAATGGACGGTGGCGGTTGACGCTTGATTTTCGGCCCGGTTTCTTCCAGTATGGTGACGATAATACGAGCATTATCGATATTGGGCTGATCGGCCAGCCACTTGACTTGACCATGATCCAAAGTCGCTTCGTAGCTTTTTAACATAGTGTCCTCATTCGGATTCAGGTGTTAGATAGCAATTCGTCTAGCATAGTATCGAATTGTGCTTCAACCTTGGCTGCAAAATCCATTTCGATTTGATAAACCTCGGTAAATTCCGCGAATGCCCAACGGCCATAGGTTTTTAGATTATTGACACCGGGCGCCCAGTAGCTTTCCATGGTGTTTTTCTTGTCCTTGGCGTCTTCGCGGCGAAAGCCTTTTATTTCCACGATTAAATTGAGCAAATCATCGTCACCGTGGCCATCGTCGATGCGGACGATGAAATCCGGCAAATATTTACGGGTTTCCGAGCCATAACGGTAAGGCACTTCCAGTCCTAAGCCATGGTTTTTAACGTATGACATAACCAGTGGATGATTTTCCGCCACCCGGCAGAATTCGGCTTCCCAGTCACTATCCAGTATTACCCAGTTGATATGGCTACGATGGGCGGCGGTTTCCCAACGCTCGGTCTTGGAAGTATTGAAACTGACGTGAGCAGTGCTGCCACTAGGATTGTAGGGATCGAGCACCGCTTTGATGGGGCGGCTACCTACCCAGGATTGCGTAATAGCGGTGGTAATGCGTTCGCAGGCCATGTCCGCCAGTTCCTGATACATCAATTGCGCCGGATAAGTACCGCCTTTGCACACTAGGCAGGTATCCAGCCATTGTTTGGTGATGCGTTTGAGTTGCCCGAACAAATGCATTTTGGCTTCATCGCCCGGATCGCGCCATTTGCTGTACAGCAAACGCTGAGTCAAATGAAACAACAAGCTGGATTGCCGCATATCGCCAGTATGCACTAGATTCAAATCCACCGATTCGCCGATGATGCCGGCGTTTTGGGTGACGGAGGGGCCAACCAGATCGGGGGTAAGCTCCAGAATGGAATCGGCGTTGAATTCCGCAGTCAGCCTTTCTTCCGGTAGCTCAACCCGATAGCCTTGCACTCTGGGAAAGCGGATTTCCAGCGCATCGCGTTCAGGCCGAACGGCTTTGACATGGACGGTTTGCCTGGGCGGCTGCGGTGGCGCTACGACCGGTTTGGCGGTGAAGTCGAAGGGTATGCCCAGCACATCGGCATATTCGACATTGAATAAGCCATCTTCATTCAATTCATAAGACTGGCGGCGCAAAGCGCGGCCTATGACTTGCTCGCAAAGCAGTTGCGTGCCGAAGGCGCGGACGCCCAGCACATGTGTCACAGTATTGGCATCCCAGCCTTCGGTGAGCATGGATACCGAGACTACGCAACGTATTGCTTCGCCCAAGCGATTTTCCTTGCCGACAGTGTTCATCACTTCACGCAACAGTTCCTGATCGGTCAGGTTGTCGGCTTGCCGCCTGTCGCCAGTGCGTTCCACAATTTCGCGCCGGAAGCGGTCTATCTCATCGCCGGCCATTTTTCGGAAATTATCGTCCAGGGCATCGCCGGATTCGAGTTGTTCGCTATCTATTAATAGGGTGCGTGGCCTGGCGAGCTGATTGCCGTAATCGTCGTAATTCCGAAATAAAGGCAGGCGGCCGTTTTCTAGCGAGCTGGAACCATCTTCGTTTTGGCGTTGAAACCCTGATATGTAGTCGTAAACCAGTTTGGAGGTGCTGGTGTTATTACAGACCACAATAAAACACGGGGGGACTTTTATGCCGTGTTGTTGCCAAAGATGATAAGTTTTTTCGTAATGTCCGTATAAGGCTTCCAGAGCAGTTTGCAGTTCTACCGGTATACTCAAGGGATCGAGCGCCGCTGACTGACCCCGGCCTTTTTTGGGCATTTTTTTACCGATGTGCTCCCAAAGATTGCGGAACATAGGCATTTCGTTACCCGGTATGTTTTCGGCGACAGGTACCCGCGGTAATTTAACAATGCCGCACTCTATGGCGTCCATTAGCGAAAAGTCGCTCATGGCCCAGGGAAATAAGGTGCCTTCGACGTAGCCTGAACCTCTGAGGAAAAATGGCGTGGCGGATAGATCAATGACACGTTGTACACCAATTTGGCGGTTAATCGTCTCTAAACCGCTAATCCATAACCGGGCTGCTTCATTGTTTTTTTCAGCTTCCTTTTTTTCTTCGCCTTTCAGATCGTCATTATCATTTTGATTAGGCTTTTCCCGGTAGCAATGATGGGCTTCATCATTCAGCACCATGATGTTTTTCATGCCCATCAATTCCGGCATGACGCGTTGCAGCATCTGGCCTTCGGTTTCCAGGGTATTGAGCGGATCGCCGCCACGGCCTTGCAGCAATAAGCGTCCGCCCTTGGATAATGCCAGGCGTTCGCGCAACTTGAAGGCGTGATAATTGGTAATGACGATTTTGACCCGTTCTATGTCCGCCAGCATATCGTTGGGTACGATTTCGCGGCTTTGGTAATAGCTGTCGGGATCGTTGGGTTGCAGTACCCGTAGACGGTCCCGAATAGTCAGTCCTGGGGTGACGATCAAAAAACCGCGACTAAATGTTTTGCTGTTCGGTTTATGTACCGCATTGATGGTTTGCCAGGCGATAATCATCGCCATCACCGTGGTTTTACCGGCGCCGGTAGCTAGTTTCAGCGCCAGGCGCATCAGCTCCGGGTTGGCGTTCTGATTGGCGGTTTGCAGGTGAGTTAAAAATTTTTTGCCGATTTTACCCATTTTTGGGGCGACCTCGGTCAGCCAGATGGCAGTTTCCACTGCTTCAACCTGACAGAAAAACGGGCGGACGCCATTAAATTGATACCCACGCCAGTGTTGCAACAAACGGGCGGTTTCCGGGGTAACCAGCCAATCATGGGGATTGGACAGCTTTCGCCAAGCATCCACATAGTGGCGCAATTCGTTAATTATCGGGGTGGGATCGTAACGCTGATCGGATGAAGAGATAGCATCATTTTCCTCAAAATCAAAAAGTTGCTGCTGTTCGACTGCACCCCTGCGTTTTTTGGGCTTGGGTATTGGGGTAATGAATTCAGCCCGGCGGCGGGTTTCAATAATTTGCTGGGTAGGCTGACCTTTGTCATCCAGTTCCCAATGCCTGGCAGGATAGGCATAAGGTGAATTGAGGATGGGTTTGCTGAAAAATTCGTTATCCATTTATATATTCTTTTATTTCAGAAATCCACTTTCAATCACATTGGGAATAAAACAATCAATATTAAACATAAAATTGAACATTGATATTACAAAACTATAAACGTAGTCTTTTGGTCTGTCAAAAAAGTGACGTATAATTTCTAGGAGCCTGTCCGAGAATAGAAGCCGTAGCGAGGGAAAGCCATTTTGATTTGGATTTTTTGGGCATTTGAGGCGGAATAGTTGTGCTATTTAACGAAAATGCGCAGGAAATCCGGCCAAAAGGGCTTTTCCGCAGTAGGTTTTCTATTTGTTGAGGCTTAAGTTGAGAGGACTGTAATTCGGTTCCGGATATTTTACTGGCTGAAGGGGCGGCTGGAAAAGTTGAATTTTCCTGGGGAGTTTAGGGGAATGTGGTCTGAAAAGACCGGGTCAACATGAAGCTGTTAACCCGGTTGGTCAGCCTGTTACAGAGATTTGTACAGGGCTATGGTTTTGTTCAACTGTTCTGTCGCGCCACTAACATCACCCAGTTTAGCCTTGATCTGGCTTTGTATGAGTGCGGCGTGCGCCTGCTTGGCGGCTTCAGAACCGCCTGCGATATGTTCGGAGGCGGCGCGGGCTGCTTTCAAATGAATTTGCGCATTAGAAAAATCGCTTTTGCCGACTTCTATCTGTGCTTTTTCCAAATGCGAAACAATCTCGCTGGTATTGGCGGTAGCGCTGCTGCTTGCCGGCGCTTCTGCGAAAGCCGTCATGCTGTTGACGCTGAAAGTTAATGCCATAGCCAGGAGTAATGCTGATTTTTTTATGTTCATAAAATTTTAGAGATTGGGGTAATGGTTGGAAAGCGCTCAATAACGTTAAAAAACGGCGCCGTTCCGGCATATTCTGCCGGAAGTGTGAAGCCGGAAAGCGGAAGCTAATTTACAGGAACCTCGAAAAGCCGGGCTTGGGGGCTTAAGAGTGGTCTTTCGAGGTTCCTTTGCATGGATGCAAGGCAAACCGGTCAAATCTACAGAGCCGGTAAGCGCAAAGCATATCCATGCCGGTTGGCGGTAAAATTAATGATATTGAGATATGCTCTGGTTAAGGGGCTTTGAAAAGCGGATGCCTTTCGGGGACATATCATATCGGAATTATGCTGGCCGCGTACGGTTAGTTGCAAAAACAGCAGGGGCGTTAGTAGTTCGCCAATCTTATAATGACGGATGAGAGCTACCCATCTGCTGCCGGGGTATTCCGCCAGAGGACGCCGTGAATACATCCATGTAGCTTGAGTCGGCATCCATGCCGCCTAAACCTCTGTCAAAATACCCCGGCATCAGATTAGCCTATTTGTCAAAACAAAATTGGCGGACTGCTAGGTGTAATTCACCCGGGCGGCAGGGTTGTCTCCGGGAACGATTTCACCGATGGTAAACGCTGTTTCACCCTGCTGAGCCAGAATCGCCAGCGTGGCGGCTTCATCTTCAGGCTCTACGCAGACTATCATGCCTATGCCGCAATTGAAGGTAAGCAGCATGTCGGCTTGGGTGACATTACCCTGCTGTTGCAGCCAGTTGAAGATGTCCGGCATGCGCCAGGCGGACAGATCAATGCGGGCATTTAGATTTTCAGGCAATACCCGCGGCAGGTTTTCAGTAATCCCGCCACCGGTGATGTGCGCCAGGGCGTGAACCGGCACGTCTTTTAGCAGGTTCAACAAGGATTTGACATAAATGCGGGTCGGTTCCAGCAGGTGTTGCCCCAAAGCTTTGCCGTTTAATTCATGCTGTAGCGGGTAACCGCTTTTTTCCACAATCTTGCGAATCAGCGAATAGCCGTTGGAATGCGGGCCGGATGAGGCCAGACCTATCAGTTTGTCGCCGGCTTTTACCTTGCCGCCGTCGATGATGCGCTCTTTCTCGACGATGCCTACACAGAAGCCGGCCAGATCATAGTCGCCGTCTGCATACATGCCCGGCATTTCCGCTGTTTCGCCGCCGACCAGCGCCGCTCCGGCCAGTTCGCAGCCTTTGCCTATGCCTTCAATCACTGCCGCCGCTGTATCCACATCCAGTTTGCCGGTGGCGAAATAATCCAGAAAAAATAAAGGTTCCGCGCCCTGCACCACGATATCGTTAACGCACATCGCCACCAGATCGACGCCGATGGTATTGTGTAGATTCAATTCCGTCGCCAGTTTAAGTTTGGTGCCTACGCCGTCGGTGCCGGATACCAGTACCGGATTGCGGTAGCGATCCAGCGGCAGTTCGAACAGCGAGCCGAAACCGCCCAGGCCGGCCATAACCCCGGTATTGCGGGTTTTGGCGGCGATGGGTTTGATGCGTTCGACCAAGGCGTTGCCGGCCGCGATATCGACGCCGGCGCTTTTGTAATTCAGGCTTTCTTTATGTTGCTCGCTCAATGGCAGCCTCTTGTATGGTTAATATTAAAAAGTTATGCGGCATTCGCATCAGGAATACCCTGATTACGGCCAGGGGCCATCAGCGGAGGCGGACGCCTTCTTCACTGAATAATGGTTAATATTGTACTATAACTCCACGCTAACATAGGCAGGCCAGGGTCAGACGATGAATTTTCCAGTACATAAAATATCGGCATGCCGGAAACAACGGCTATTTTCGCGGAATCCGGCGGCAGTTTTGAATAGCCGAAATTCCGGCCGGAGAATGTCGCTGCTTTGCAAGCCGATCCTGACTGTTCTGCTGGCTATGCTTCTGGTGTTCAATATGCCGGTTTTTGCAGTGGAAGTGCAGGGGTTGTTTGATGTGGAGCTGGTCGCCAGAAGCGAGTCCGCGGAAGACAGGGAAATTGCAGTCAGGCAGGCATTTTATGTGGTGCTGGATCGGATCATGGTGTCCGAGGACATATCCAGAATTCCGATGATCCAGCAAATGCTGCATAATGCCGGACAATATGTCAAACAGTTGCAATATCTGCCCCTGCCTGCCGATGAGTATGGGCAGAGCGACGCTCGTCAATTGCGGGTTCAGTTTGATGAAGAGCAGGTACTGGAGCAGTTACGAAAAAGCCACGTTAGCGTGTGGAGTGAAATCAGGCCGGCGACATTGCTGTGGCTGGTGGTGGATGAAGGCGACGGCAGACGGTTTTACAATGCCGAGGCAATGCCGGACATCGAAAGCGTTTTGACGCTGGTTTCAAAAATCAAGGGCCTGCCGATTATTTTTCCGTTGCTGGATATTGAAGAACAGCAGAAAATTCCGGCGGCCGGCATAATGAATGTCGATGCCGCCAGCATGTTGGCGGCATCCGCCCGTTATGATGTGGCGTCTACCCTGGCGGGTCAGGTGGTCAGGCAGGGCGAATGCTGGCAGGGTGAATGGGGTTTTTATTTTGACGGCAAAATTAAACGCTGGAGTAATCCCTGTCAGCCGCTCAAGCAGGCGCTTTTGTCCGGCGTCAACGGCGCTTATCAGATTTTGTCGGCCTATTATGGGGTAAAGCCGGATAAGGCGAGCGGGGAAGGGCCGTAGCAGACCAAGGCTTTCGGCATGCCGAAAGCCGTTTGCCTGAAGCCGGGGCCGCTTCAGTTGTCAATCGCCTTTCGATAACTCGCCGCCAGTTCTTCAGGCAGGCGGGCTGTTCTGACTTTTTTGAGATTGTCTATCCATTCGTCCTGGTGGGCGCGAATATCGGCGGCTGTCAGATTCAGGATGGCGTCGCTTAGTTCGTCTGGCGTATTAAATAGCCGGCCTATAGGGCCGTATTTGTCGAAAATTCCGGCAATTGAGCGATTCCACACCGAAAAGATCGGTTTGACCGCGCCAATTGCGTCGATAACGCTGCCGCTAGCCACAAAATCGTATCCGGATGATAGCGGTATGCAGGCAATATCTACAGTCGCCAAGGCAGCCAGATATTCATCCCGCGGAACGGATGTTCTGGATGGCGGCCTGGCAAGGATGCTTAAATCCAGTTCCAATGCTTCCTTGGAAGCCAGGCCGATGGCAAGAAACTGTTTGTCTTCGCCGGACTTTCCGGCAATGTCAAGGAACTGGAAAAACCCCTTGCTTTCGGTTGCGTGGCCAAGAAAGCCGATTTTCAGACTGGTTTCATTTTCCGAGCGTATTTTCTCAGGGAGCCAGCCTGACGACAAAATGGGGTGTTCCAGCGTTTGCACGGAGTTTTTCATGGCTGGCGCAAAGTTGGAGATTGCCTCGGCTATACCCAGTTCAAGCACCGACAGCTTGATCGATGCCGGCAAGGGGTGTTGCAGTCCGGAAATAAAGTCATAAGCCCGAAACAACGGATTGCGGGTACGCCATTGCATGGATTCGCCCAACTGGTTGTGTAATATCATTTGCAGGGGCGTGCCGGAAATCTCCACCCAGCGATGACGTAATACCCTCATCAGGTTTGCATCCACTCCAAGAATGGCGACCATTTTCAGGTGGTTGCCGGTAATGGTTTTTTTCATGCTATTTACGCAGCGACGCGCCGCAATCCAGCCTGCAAGCGGATTATGCCGGGACATACCGTGCGGAACGAGAAAAGGCTGGCAGGGGCTTAGCGTCAGGCCGGATACATCCTGAAGCACGGGGGTCAGGCTGGCGATATGTTCCTGTTTTGCATAAAAGATAATTTCGTCATTGGGAAAGGCATATCTGAGCATGCGCAGATAGCCTTCATTAAAAGGGAGATGCATGAACTCGTGGCTGAAAAAATCGAAAACGGCTACTTGAGGACTGCGCATAATTTTTTGAATGAAAGCAAGGATGTTAATCTTTGATTATTCTCTCATCAGTGCTAAATATTTTCAATATTGAGGAAGGCGGCTTTTGTGTTTTCTGGTATCAAAGCGCTAAGTTAAATTGAAAAGGGCTGCCAATTTTTCTGACAGGCATGTAGCAGTTTGCTTTGGTTCAGGACGTTTAAAGATTTAATTTAGGAACTAAAAATATTTCAGAAAAAAGCGTTTAAGCCTGTTGGCGGTCAGGAATGCCTTTTGGTCGTCTGTTAGATAATGATTAGCATTTAACCATCTAAGTATGGTGGCGGTATAGGCGCAATTGTTAGGTATTTTATAAAGATTTATGTTTTTAGGCAGGCCGTAAACATATTCGCCGTCAAATTTATGCAGCCATGCGGAGTTGACCAGATAATCCTGCCAGTGGCTGTTTTTGACGTGATTCCAGTTTCTGGATGCGCTATGATTTGCGATACGAATATCGATACGTTGTTGTATTTGTTGCGCCGATCGGAATTGAAAATGATTGACCAGCAGCTTTTCAGGTGATGATCTGAGCCAGTCAAATTTTTGTTTGACCGTGAATTCCGTGAGTCTGACGGCGGGAGAGTATTTGAAAAAATGAGGCTCCCCATAATTGATCAGATAATGCTGGCGTTGCTCAATGGCTGGTTTCGACGGCGAAAAATTTCGGCTGTCATCCTGCTCCGTCATATAAAACTGAGCGCTTTTATATTCGATACAATTCGCGCCGGCCTGTTCCGCCACGGAAATTTTATCCAGGGCGCTTTCGGTCAGAAATTCGTCGGCATCCAGAATGGCCAGCCAGTCACCGGGCCGATATTCCGCGCTCTGTTGATACAGAAGCTGGTATTTGAGGGTGTCGGAGAAGGGTTGGCTAACAATGGTGACCGAAGCAAGCAGATCATTAAATTTTTTGGCTATCACCACCGTATTGTCGGTCGAGCCGTTGTCGAAAAAGAAGATTTTTTTAAACCCCCCGTATTGGCGCAGGGAAAGCAGGGTTTGTTCGATAATATCGCCTTCATTTTTCGCAATCAGTATACCGTATAAGTTCATCATGCCTCTCTTGTAACATTTTGTGGTTGATTTCAGTAAACGCGCAGTTCCTAGCATGAAGTTCACGACCGTAGTCGGCGTGCTTGAGGCAATAACGGTCTGCTTAATTCGGTAGATGCCGACATTCCGGATGCGGGTTTTGACTTGTTTGATTGAATTCGCTTACCTCCAGTTATCTCATGGAAGGAGATCGGGCGGGTTGTCTTGCCGAATTCACGGGTGTTGTTTTTTACCGTGCGCTCTCGAATAGCCTTTCATGGGGCCGTGCCGGCATTGATTCGAGCGCTGCTGGACTTGAAGCGGTCATTTTACCATCTTAAAAGTTTATCGCGAAGTCTGGAGTAAGCTTTTCAAAATTTTTCCTTAAATTACTTAAGTCTGGAGGCTAAGTCCTGGGGGGGGGGGGGGGGGGGGGGGGGGGGGGCGTACAGAGTTTCCCGAGGTTACCAGGATAAAGTCGCTTGAATCGGCAGAAATGGCGGATGGGATTGGCTGTTTCCATGTACGGGGAAATTATTTCAATTTTGTTCTAACGCTAAGCCCGCGCACAAACCCAGACATCCACTCTTTCCACCCCGTTCTGCTTTAATCCCAGCGCCAGTGCCGAAGCGGTGGCGCCGGTGGTCATCACATCGTCCACAATGGCCACATGATTATAGGCTGGCGGTTTAACGACGCCAAATGCCTGTTGCATGTTGCGGCGGCGTTGTTCGGCGGACAGACCGGATTGCTGCGCCGTTTCGCGTTGACGGATGCAGGTAGTCAGATCAATGGGTATGTCCAGTAGTCCCGATATGTAGCGGGCAATTTCGATGGACTGGTTAAAGCCGCGTTGCCGATAGCGATTGATATGTAGCGGCATGGGCAGAATATAGTCCGGCAATTCCGCCGCCGTCGCCAGCCGCTTTGCCAGCAAGCTTCCCAGCAGCCGGGCATTTTTATATTGGCGTTCGAATTTTAGTCCGGTAATCAAATAACGCATATTGCCCTGATACAGAAAAGGGGCGTGGGTGTCGTCGAAATGCGGCGTGGCTTTAAGACAGCGGCCGCAAAGCTGAGGGCTGTCAAACGGCAGTGCAAAATTTTCGCCGCAACGATAGCAGCAGAACAGGTTTTCCGGCAGATCGGCAAGACAGCCGCTACAAATATCCAGGCTGTCCGTTCCGGGTTGCCCGCATAAGATACAGCGTGGCGGCAGCAATTTCTGCTGTATAATATTCAGCCAGTTGTTCACTATAATTTATTAAATGGGTTGATAACTGTCTGCTCCGGTAGTCGGTTCAGCCTAAGGGAACCTCTAAAAATGCATTGCGTCCGCCTTGGTGCGAACGGATACTCTGGTAAATCGAGCGCTTATTGCAGGCGTCGAGCCGGGCGAATCAGGCGTGAATAGTTTTTAGAGATTCCCTATCAGCTTGGAGATTACCAGAATGTCTGCTACACAGGAACAGATCAGTATTAATGCGCCCATCCGGCATGATTGGCCGCTGCCGGAAATTGAAGCCTTGTTTGCCTTGCCGTTCAACGATTTACTGTTTAAAGCGCAAACGGTGCATCGGGCATATTTCGATCCCAATGAAATTCAGATCAGCAGTCTGTTGAGCATCAAGACCGGTTCCTGTTCCGAGGATTGCGGTTATTGCCCGCAAAGCGCCCGTTACGATTCCGATCTTAATCCCGAGGCTTTGCTGCCTGTGGATGCGGTGCTCGAAGCAGCGCAGGCCGCCAAAGAACAGGGTGCGTCCAGATTTTGCATGGGCGCGGCATGGCGCAGCCCCAAAGACCGGGATATTGAACGGGTGGTGCAGATGGTGCAGGGCGTCAAGGCGCTGGGCATGGAAACCTGCGTGACATTGGGGATGTTGACTGACAGTCAGACCCAGGCTTTAAAAGCAGGTGGTCTGGATTATTACAACCATAATCTGGACACTTCCGAAGAGTATTATTCGGAAGTGATTACCACTCGCACCTATCGGGATAGACTGGATACTTTAAGCCGGGTGCGGGATGCCGGGATTAATGTCTGCTGCGGGGGTATTGTGGGTATGGGCGAATCCGCCGCCGATCGCGCCAAATTGCTGCAAGAACTGGCAAACCTGCCCAAGCATCCGGAAAGCGTGCCGATCAATATGCTGGTGCAGGTGGAGGGTACGCCGCTGTTTGGTCTGGAGGCGCTTGATCCTTTGGTGTTTGTCAAAACCATTGCCGTGGCGCGTATCCTGATGCCGAAATCCCGGGTGCGTTTGTCGGCGGGACGCAAGGACATGAGCGATGAAATGCAGGCGCTGTGTTTTCTGGCGGGCGCCAATTCAATTTTTTATGGCGACAAACTGTTGACCACCGAGAATCCGATGACTAACCACGATCAATGGCTGTTCCAGCGGTTGGGCGTGCATAGCGGCGGTTCCAGTTACGCCTGATGGCCGACGATTTTTATGACTTTACGGACGAATTGACCCGGATCGGGCAACAGGGTCTGTACCGGCGGCGGCGGCTGACGGATGGGCCGCAGCAGGTGCAGTTGGTTGTGGATGGTCGGCGGCTGCTGAATTTTTCCAGTAACGATTATCTGGGTTTGGCGAATCATCCGCAGGTCAAGGCTGCTTTCAGGAATGCCGTCGATCATTATGGTGTCGGTAGCGGCTCCGCGCATTTAATTTGTGGGCATAGCCGTGCCCATCATGCCCTGGAAGAAGAGTTGGCTGTCTTTACCGGCCGTGACCGGGCATTGCTGTTTTCCACAGGCTATATGGCCAATCTCGGTATCATTGCCGGGTTACTGGGGCGGGGCGATGATGTTTTACAGGATAGGCTGAATCATGCTTCCTTACTGGATGGCGGGCTGTTATCCGCTGCCCGCTTGCAGCGTTACCGTCATGCCGACATGGAGGATTTACAGCAGCGTTTAAGCGTGGTTAAAGGCAGAAAACTGATAGCCAGCGACGGGGTGTTCAGCATGGATGGCGATCTGGCGCCGCTACCCGCGCTGTCAGCTTTGGCAAAGCAATGCCAGGCCGGCTTGCTGGTTGATGATGCCCACGGCTTTGGGGTGTTAGGGGCGCATGGCGGCGGGATTGTCGAGCATTTTGGGTTGCGGCAGGCTGATGTGCCGATTCTGATGGGAACCTTGGGCAAGGCTTTTGGCACATTCGGCGCTTTTGTGGCCGGGCCTGAGCAATTGATTGAAATGCTGATTCAACGAGCCAGAAGCTATGTGTTTACTACGGCTTTGCCGGCTGCAGTGGCCGAAGCCAGCCGGGTCAGTTTGCGTTTGTTGCAAACCGGGAGTTGGCGGCGGGAAAAGCTGCAGAGCCTGATTGCACAATTCCGGCAGGGCGCTGTTCAGCAGGGTCTGCAATTAATGGATTCCTTTACCGCCATTCAGCCGATTGTCATCGGTGATAATCGGCTGGCCATGCAGAGCGGTCAGGCTTTGCTGGATCGGGGCTTTCTGGTCAGCGCCATTCGTCCGCCCACCGTACCGGCCGGTACGGCGCGATTGCGGATTACCCTGTCGGCTGAACATCAGCCAGCCCAGATAGATGCTTTGCTGGAGGCTTTGGGCCGGGTCAGGCTATGAGCGGGATCCATATAGAAGTGTACGGACAGGGCAGGCCGCTGGTGATGTTGCATGGCTGGGCCATGCATGGCGGGGTGTGGCGAGAGTTTGGCCGGCAACTGGCGGGCTATTGTCAGATTATTTGCGTGGATTTGCCGGGGCATGGGCAAAGCGCCGGCGTGGAGCCATATACTCTGGAGCGACTTGCACAAACCGTATTGCAGGCTATTCCGGTGCAGGCGTTTAGTCTGCTGGGCTGGTCGCTGGGGGCGACCGTGGCGCTGGAAATGTCCAGGCTGAGTCCGCAGCGTGTTTCGGCCCTCTACATCGTGTCCGGCAATCCCTGTTTTGTGGAGGCGGAGGATTGGCCAGGGGTTAAGGCTGAGGTGCTGGCTGCCTTTGTGGCGCAGTTAAGCCGGGACGCCCGGCAGACACAGTTACGGTTTTTAGCCTTGCAGGTCAATAATTCATCGGCAGCCAGGCGGGTGCTTCAGCAATTGAAAGCGGTCATGCAGGCGTGCCCGCCGCCAAGTCTCGAGATCTTGCAGGCGGGTTTGACCATTCTGGGCAACAGTGATTTAAGGCTGGCGCTCAGGCAGTTGGCGTGTCCGGTGCATGTGATTCTGGGAGATCGGGATTCGCTGATTCCCGTCGGCTGCGGCAAAGCCGTGCAGGCGCTGAATCCGGCTATCAGCCTGCATATTATTGAATCGGCAGGGCATGCGCCGTTTTTGTCGCATGAACAGGAATTGCTGGAAATCCTATTGGCCGCATTGTCGCATTATTAATCTTTGGTCATGAGCATGAAATCCGAATATCGGTTGGATAAAGCCAAAATCCAACGCGCTTTTGCCGCCGCCGCCGATAGTTACGATGCGGCGGCGGCATTGCAAAGACAGGTGGGTTTGACGCTGCTGCGCAGATTCCCGTTACAGCCACAGCCCGGCGTGATTTTGGATCTGGGCTGCGGCACCGGTTTTTTAACCCGGCAGATGGTGGTAAGTTTTGAGCATCAGCCTAGGCTGGCTATGGATATTGCCTTGCCGATGCTGGCGGCCAGTCGGCAGCGGAATACGGGTTTATCTGTTCAATACCTGTGCGCCGATGCCGAAAAAATGCCGTTCAGGGCGGGCTGTATCCAACAGGTGTATTCCAATCTGGCCTTGCAGTGGTGTCAGCTGGCGACTGTATTTGCAGATTGCCGGAGGCTGTTGGCGGCGGACGGGCAATTGGTGTTCGCCACTTTTGGCCCGGCCACCTTGCGGGAGTTGAAAGCCGCTTGGATGGCGGTGGATGATTTTTCGCATGTGAACGAGTTTGTCGGTGCTGTTCAGATAGACGCTTGTTTGCGGCAGGCCGGTTTTCAGCAGATTGCCTGTGAAACAGTGGTCTACCCGGTTGCTTACCCCTCGGTCATGGCGCTGATGCGGGAGTTGAAGGGATTGGGGGCGCATAATGTCAACACCGCCAGAAACCGGGAAATGACCACCCGCAAACAAATGCAGAAGATGATCGCCAGCTATGAGGCCGGCATGGCGGGGGCGGAGATCATCGCCAGTTATGAAATCATTTATGTTCGGGCAGGCAGACAAGTATGAAGCGCCGTGGTTTTTTTATCACAGGAACCGATACCAATATCGGCAAAACCTGGGCCACTGTGGCGCTAATGCGTAAATTCCGGCAATTGGGGCATACGGTAGCCGGCATGAAGCCGGTGGCGTCCGGTTGTGAATGGCGGGATGGCCGATTAATGAACCAGGATGCGCTGCTGATTCAGGAGAACGCTTTTCCTGCGCTGGCATATGAGCAGATTAATCCGTATGCATTCGAACCGGCGGTTTCGCCGCATCTGGCCTGCGCCGGCGCGGAGGTCAGCGTGGAGGCCATTCTGGTTGCCTATGACAGCCTGCAGGCTCAGGCGGAAACGGTGCTGGTGGAAGGCGCGGGCGGCTGGTTGAGTCCATTGAGCCTGACGCTGGATAATGCCGGGCTGGCCGGGGCGTTGCAAATCCCGGTATTGCTGGTGGTGGGTATGCGGCTGGGATGTATCAACCAGGCTAGGCTCAGTTATCAGGCCATACGCCATAGCGGCGTCGCCTGTGCCGGCTGGATAGCGGCCGGTATCGATCCGGACATGCAGCAGGCCGCGGCCTGCGTGGATTTTTTACAGGATCATCTGGACATGCCGCTGCTGGCCGTGTTGCCCCATTCGCCGGCAGCGGATTTCGATTTGCTGGCGGCAAAATTTAAATGTCTTGAATTCTTGATTTAGATCAACATCGCCCAGGCCTGAATGACGACAATAGCGACTCCCTATAAAAACAACGAGGAGACCTATCATGGCTTTAATTACCTGGACTGCCGAACAATTTGGCACTGGCGTCGGCTTTGCGGACGAAGAGCATAAAATCCTGTTCGGCCTGCTGAATAAATTGTATGATGAAGCTACCAGCGGCGCGTCGCGCGATACTGTCGGCGCTTCGCTGGATGCGCTGATTGCATATGTCGTCGATCATTTTGCCCATGAAGAAAAGGAAATGATTGCAAAAAACTTTGGCGGTTACGATCGTCATAAGGCAGAGCATGTTGCTTTTGTCGGCATTGCCGCCGACCTGCAAAAAAAATTCCATTCAGGTGACGCGGAAGTGACTGAAGAAGTTGGACAATTGGTAAAAGGCTGGCTTGATAATCACATCCCTACTTTCGACAAGTCTTACTCCGAAGCGCTGAAATAATTGCAGCAGAGACGTTTTTCAGGCGGTAAAAGAGGCTTGCGGGCAGTGATGCTCCCAAGCCTTTTTTATGTCTGTCGGCGAAACAGAAAAAGCTCTTCTGGTGAACCGGTGGTTGATGAGTTAAAATTAACCGGATAAATCTAAGATAATTATTGTAAAGGGAACGGCTGTCCGATCTGGTTCGGGTTGCAGGATTACACAAGATATAACGCATACAAGTTTATAACTACTATCGGGAGGCTGCTCCGTGAAAAAAACCAAGCAACTGCTCGTATGTCTGGTGTTGATGTCCCTGGGACTCGGCTCTGCGCATGCGGACTATAAACTCAACCTAATGCAGGGGGTTACACAACTCAGTCATGAGCTTTATGGTCTGCATATGCTCGTGCTGTGGATCTGTGTATTCATCGGCATCGCTGTATTCGGCACCATGTTTTATTCGATTTACCACCACCGTAAATCAAAAGGCCATGTTGCGGAGCAGTTCCACGAGAACACCACTGTTGAAATTATCTGGACCATCATCCCGACCCTGATACTGGTGGGCATGGCTGTGCCGGCCACCAAAGCGGTAATCGATCTGGACAAGGTTCAGGATACCGAAATGACGATCAAGGTGACCGGCAAGCAATGGTACTGGGATTACGAATATCTGGACAACGGCGTTCATTTTGAAAGCCATCTGGATGAAGCCAGTGAAAAAACGCATCGTATCAGCACGGCCGATCCGAGAACCGTGGCCAATTATTTGCTGGAAGTCGACAGGCCGCTGGTCGTGCCGGTCAAAAAGAAAATTCGCCTCCTGTTTACCGCGGCCGATGTCATCCATTCCTGGTGGGTGCCGGATTTAGGCTGGAAAAAGGACGCGAACCCCGGTTTTGTCAATGAAGCCTGGACTTCCGTGGACAAACCCGGTATCTATCGCGGGCAATGTACCGAGCTGTGCGGCCGGGATCATGGTTTTATGCCTATTGTGGTGATAGCCATGGAGCAGGCGCAATACGATGCATGGGTCAAGGCAACGCTGGACAAACAGAATCAGCCGCCTGATTTAAGCGATGAGCCGCGTGCGGTATTGATGTCCAAAGGGGCTTCCGTTTACCTGAAAAACTGTGTAGCCTGTCATCAGATCGATGGCAAAGGCATATCCGGCTGGTATCCTGCCTTGAGCGGCAGCGTCAAAGTCACCGGCAATATGGATCAGTTGATCGGCTTTATTCAGGCCGGCACCAGTAAAATGCCTGCTTTCCGCAAATTGCCGGATAATGAACTTGCCGAACTGATTACCTATCTCAGAAATGCGCCTGAACTGGGTAACAATGTTGGCGATGAAATTCAACCCAATGCAATTACGCCTAAATACGACGACGATGAATAAGCCATTCATTTTCTCATTGAACGCATTTTTAATTTTTGTTGAGGTATAGAGTATGAGTGCTGTCGTAGCTGAACATGATCACCATGATCATGAACATGAACATCACGGCCCCGAAAAGGGTATTTTGCGGTGGATCATTACCACCAACCATAAAGACATAGGCACCTTGTATCTGCTGTTTGCGCTGGTGATGTTTTTCGTGGGCGGCACGATGGCTCTGGTCATTCGCGCCGAGTTGTTCGAACCCGGTCTACAGTTTGTCGATCCGAACTTCTTCAACTCCATGACCACCATGCATGCGCTGGTCATGGTATTCGGAGCGGTCATGCCCGCCTTCGTCGGCCTGGCCAACTGGCAGATTCCGATGATGATAGGCGCGCCGGACATGGCGCTGCCGCGGATGAACAACATGAGTTTCTGGATGCTGGTGGCGGGCGTGCTTTTGATCGCCAGCACACTGTTCATGGAAGGTGGCGCGCCTGCGGCTGGCTGGACTTTCTATCCGCCGCTGGTGATGCAGACCGGAAAAGCCTTCCCGTTTGCGATATTCGCCGTGCATTTGCTGGGGGTTTCCTCCATCATGGGCGCGATCAACATCATCGCCACCATATTTAATATGCGCGCTCCCGGTATGACGTTAATGAAAATGCCGCTGTTTGTCTGGACCTGGCTGATTACCGCGTTTTTGCTGATTGCCATCATGCCGGTATTTGCAGGCGCGGTCACCATGCTGCTGACCGACCGGTTTTTCAATACCAGCTTTTTCAATGCCGCCGGCGGCGGCGATCCGGTGCTCTATCAGCATATTTTCTGGTTTTTTGGACACCCTGAAGTTTATGTGATGATTTTACCTACCTTCGGCGTGGCTTCAACCATTATTCCGGTTTTTGCTCGTAAACCGCTGTTCGGTTATTCGTCCATGGTTTATGCGACAGCAGCGATTGCATTCCTGTCATTTATCGTTTGGGCTCACCACATGTATTCCGTGGGTCTGCCGATTGCCGGCGAACTGTATTTCATGTACGCCACCATGCTGATTGCGATTCCGACCGGGGTGAAGGTGTTCAACTGGACGGCGACCATGTGGAAAGGCTCCATGACGTTCGAAACGCCGATGCTGTTTTCGATCGCCTTTGTCGTGCTGTTCACCATGGGCGGTTTCACCGGTCTGATGATGTCGGTTGCACCGGTAGACTTTCAGTACCATGATACCTATTTCATCGTTGCCCACTTTCATTACACTCTGGTGCCCGCATCCATCTTCATCCTGATGGCTGCCGGTTACTTCTGGCTGCCTAAATGGACCGGCCACATGTACAATGAAAGAATCGGCAAACTGCACTTCTGGTTGTCCGTGGTATCGGTAAATATCCTGTTCTTTCCTCAGCATTTTCTGGGTCTGGCCGGTATGCCGCGCCGTATTCCCGATTATGCGGTGCAATTTGCAGACTGGAACATGGTTTCCAGTATCGGTGCCTTCATGTATGGTTTCAGCCAGTTATTGTTTGTCTACATCGTTATAGACACCATAAAAGGCGGCACGGGGGAGAAAGTGACGGATGAGGTATGGGAAGACGCGAGCAAGCACGGTCTGGAATGGACTTTGCCTTCGCCACCGCCTTATCATACTTTTACAACGCCGCCTGAAATCATTCCAACCGAACATGTGGGGTAATCCGGCCCGCCGGCAGTAAAAAACGCGCGCCGTTGGGCGAAAACCGGCGGCGTGAGGGGTGACGATATGAATACAAAGACAAAAAATATTTTGACAGCAGTGGTGCTGGTGGCGGTGGCTGCGACAATTTATGTTTTCGCCGTTTTGAGAGCAATCTCCCAATGAGCGAGGATTTGCACGGCAAGAACAGCAGACTGGTCAGGAAACTGGTCTTGATTGTGGTTCTGATGTTTGGATTCGGGTATGCGCTGGTACCGCTCTACGATGTGTTATGCAATATCGCCGGGCAGAATATCAAGCTGGAAGGCACGGATGTTGCGACCGTAAACGAAGCAGCCTATGCAGTTGACGAAAACAGGGAAGTAAGGGTGGAGTTTATTACCTCCGTCAATGAAAGAACGCCGATGACCTTTCGGGCCGACACGCCAAGCATCAACGTGCATCCCGGGCAATATTACACAGTCAGCTTTTACGCCAGGAACAACAGCGACAAGCCGTTAAAGGCGCAGGCCATACCCAGTATTTCACCTGGACTGGCGGAAGAATATTTTAAGAAAACGCAATGTTTTTGTTTTACAACCCAGACTTTTGCAGCAAATGAGGAAAAAACCATGCCGGTCAGGTTTGTGGTTGATCCAAAATTGCCGGAACGCTATAAAACAATTACCTTGTCATATACCTTTTTTGATCGAACAAACAGCATAGAAAATTAAATAGAGGGGAAGCGCATGTCAACAAATACAGCTTATTATATCCCGCATAAGGCGGTATGGCCGGTACTGGCGACCGCCGGTCTGATGCTAACACTGGCCGGATTTGCAAATTATTTAAATGGCTCCAGTATCGGGCCGGGCATGATGGCGACCGGTTTTGTGGTCTTCATCGCCATGCTGGGCGCCTGGTTTGCCTTGCAGGCTTCGGAAAGCGAGGCCGGCATGTATAACCATAGCGTGGGCATCTCTTACCGGATGGGCATGATGTGGTTCATTTTCTCGGAAGTCATGTTTTTCGCGGTGTTTTTCGGCGCATTGTGGTACACCCGTAATATTTCTGTGCCCTGGCTGGGCGAAAGCGGTTTTCTGAGCGGCCCGGGCCGTTCCACCCATGATGTACTGTGGCCGGCTTATCAGGCTGTCTGGCCAACCAACGGTCCGGCAAATGTGGGCGGTCATTTTGAACCCATGGGCGCTTTTGGCCTGCCGTTCCTCAATACCCTGTTACTGTTAAGCAGCGGCGTGACCTGCACCTGGGCGCATCATGGCCTGCTGGCGAAAAAACGCGATCAGTTGATGAAAGGCTTATTGGCGACTGTGGCGCTGGGATTTTTGTTCGTTGCCTGTCAGGCCATCGAGTACCATGAAGCCTATACTGAAATGGGCTTGACCCTGGGCTCCGGCGTCTACGGCTCCACCTTCTTCATGCTGACCGGCTTTCATGGCTTGCATGTCTGCATAGGCGCCATTATTTTGTCGGTGGTGCTGTTCAGAAGCTGGAGAGGCCATTTTACACCGGAAAATCATTTTGCATTCGAAGCGGCTGCCTGGTACTGGCATTTCGTCGATGTGGTATGGCTGGGACTGTTCATTTTTGTGTATCTGCTTTAAGAATAGCGACATTAAAAAGCGCGATCCTTCAAGGGTCGCGCTTTTTTTTTGTTCGGCGGTTCGTTGCTTTGCACCCTGACTTGACCGGGCTGATCGGAAAAGCTGTTTGCCGGCTGATTCCTGCATGCGCCGAAATTTGCTTACGGCGTGGCTATTCGTGGTTTAAAGCGATTGGCGGGACTGTTTGTGGCCATTCAGGTTTGAACAGAGCGCGAGCAATGAAGCGGGCGGGTGTTAATCCGCTATCCATTCCTGTTACTGTTTGTGGTTTAATGTATTTTGGATCTGGATTTGCTGCATGCGTGCGCCGATGCCTTGCGGCTGGATCAGCCCTGTCGCAAAGGCGATAAAGATCAGGATAAACAATAGCAGAGACAGACCGATACGTACCGTAAGGGCTTTGGCTATTTTATTGGATTCTTCACCGTTGCGGGTTCTGGCCAGATGAAACAAAGCCGAACCCAGGCTGGCTATGATAGCTATAAAAGCAATGAAGGCGAGCGTTTTCATAAAAAGACACACAATATTGATGAACAGATCTGACATTTTGGGCTATCAGGCCAGACTTGCCAATAGTTTTGGATAATAACCGCAGGACAGGAAGAAGATAATGATGAATTTGAACGGCAAATTTAAATTCCCTTTGTTTGGCTGGGTGGTTTATTTACTATTAATGGTTTTGTTATGCTCTTTGGGATTCTGGCAGGTCAAACGCGCCGAGCAAAAAACATTGTTTTTACAGCAGCAGCAATTGGCGATCGATGCGCCGCTGCTGAATTTAAATCTTCAGCCCATACTGGACGGCGCCAATCTCGATGCCGTCAGATACCAGAAAGTCGTGGTGGCGGGCCGCTATGATGAGGCGCATCAATTTCTGATTGATAATCAGATCATGGACGGCAAGCCGGGTTATTTCGTATTGACGCCTTTTCTGATAGATCAGGAAAAACGTGCAATACTGGTTAACAGGGGCTGGGTTCCGTTAGGTCGCGACCGTAATAGTCTACCGAATGTGGCGTTGAAAACTACCGTGCTGCAGGTCAATGGCCGTATCAATTTTTTTCCATCGGTCGGTATCAAATTGAAGGATGCCGAGATACCATCCGATGGCTGGCCCTCGGTGGTGCAGGTTGTCAATCATGATGTGCTGGCCTCCAGACTCGGATACGATCTGTACAGTTTTCAGATCGAGCTCGATCCCAAAGCCTCTGAAGGCTACCGGCGCAACTGGCAAGTCAGCCCGATTCTATCGCCCGAGAAGCATCTGGCTTATGCAGTACAATGGTTTGGGCTGGCGCTGACCCTGACGGCCCTGTTTTTTTGGATAAATAATAGAAAACAAAGTGAAGACTCAGAAGAATAAAAATCGCAGTACCATTCTGGTGATTTTTGCGATGTCCATCATCCCTTTTGCAATCGCCTGGTATTTTGCAAAAAATCCTGAAACCTTGAGGCTGGGCGCCAATAACGGAGAATTGGTCACGCCGCCGGTCACCACCGAATCAAGCGAGTTTGCCGGTTACGACCGTTTCAGCGCAGATAACCTCAAGGAACTTCAGGGGCACTGGGTGTTAATTAACCCTGTTTCCGAAGAAGGTTGCGACACCGTTTGCGAAGAAACTCTTTACAAGACCAGGCAGATCAGTCTGATGATGGGCAAGGATATTTCCAGAATACGCCGGGCTGTGGTATTGACTGACAAAACCGTCGAGCCGGCCTTCAGTGTGCAATGGCAGTCTGACGGACATTTATTAAAAATTCTGGCTATGCCGGGGCTACAGGAAAAAATTTCAAAAATTATCGGTAATCCGGATGGCGCAGGCAATTTGCTGATCATGGATCCGCTGGGTAATCTGATGATGCGTTACCCGGTGGGCTTCGATCCTTACAAGGTCAGAAACGACTTGAGCAAGTTGTTAAAAATTTCACAAATTGGTTAAACATGTTTAGAAAATTAAGTTTGCTGGCGGCGGTAATTGCACTGCTGGTGATTGTTTTGGGTGCTTATGTGAGATTGTCCGACGCCGGTCTGGGATGTCCGGACTGGCCTGGCTGCTATGGCAAGGCGGTGATCGGCGATACGGCGCAGTTTAAGGCGGATGCGGCGACGGCATTTCCCGAAAATCCGCTGGATACCGTTAAAGCCTGGAAAGAGATGAGCCATCGCTATCTTGCCGGTTTTCTGCTGCTAATAGTGCTGGCCATGCAGCCGTTTGCATGGCGTCTGAAACAGCAGGCCGCTGCGGCGACAGGCTTGTCGCTGATCCTGCTGGTGCTGGTCGGGTTACAAGCGGCGCTAGGCATGTGGACGGTTAGTCTTAGAATCATGCCGGTAGTGGTGACCTCGCATTTACTGCTGGGTTTGATCACGTTCTGGACATTAAGCTGGACGTATCTGCGCTTTACCCCGGCCGCCACGCCACGCATGCAAATGGTCGGCCCGGCAAGGCTGGCGGTTTTCGGCATGGCGGTTGTGTTTTTGCAGATTGCCCTGGGCGGCTGGGTCAGCAGCAATTATGCAGCTCTGGCCTGTAGCGATTTTCCGCGCTGCAACGGCCGCTGGCTGCCTGCCGCCGATTTTTCCGGCGCATTCGATTTGTTCCATGGTTTGGCGACCGGCGATTCGGGCACGCTGCCGGCTGCTGCGCAATTGGCGGTTCACTGGCTGCACAGGCTGGGAGCGGTGCTGGTTTTTATCGTGCTGAGCATGGTGATGTTGTTGGCTACCGATGCTGAAAATCCGAAACCGATGCGCAAGGCCGGCGTACTGCTCAGCGTATTATTGCTGGTGCAGATCGGACTGGGTATTTTTAACATCAAACATGGTCTGCCGCTCTGGTCGGCGGTTGCCCACAATGCCGTAGCGGCATTGCTGATGCCGCCCTTGCTGGTCATTTATTTTTTCAGCCGTTACCGACTGGGCGGGCAGGCGCAGCCCGAAGCGGACAGGCCGGTCGTTGCCGAATTGCCGGAAGCCGCCGTCGAGCCGGAATCCGTTTATTTGCGCTTGAAGACCCAACTCAAGAAAACCAGAGGCAGCCTTGGCGGGGTTTTAAGCAGCCTGATACCGGGGCAAAAACCGACCCGCGAATTACTGGAAGACATTGAAGCCAGCCTGATCATGGCCGATCTGGGCATGGAGACCACCGGTGAAATCATTCGCCATTTAAGTGAAACGCTGCAACGTGATCAGCTTAATGATAGCGAAGCCCTGACGCAGGCGCTGAAGCAGAATTTGTACGATATGTTGCTACCTTGCAGCCAGCCCTTGCAGATTGGTGGACAGGACGGGCCGTTTGTGATCCTGGTGGTCGGCGTTAACGGGGCGGGCAAAACCACCTCCATAGGCAAACTGGCGCATCGGTTGCAGGCTCAGGGCCATAGCGTGATGCTGGCGGCCGGCGATACTTTCCGGGCGGCGGCGGTGGAACAGTTGCAAACCTGGGGCGAGCGGAACAATGTGCAGGTGGTTGCCCAGCAAAGTGGGGCGGATTCGGCTTCGGTGATTTTCGATGCATTGCAATCCGCCAAGGCCAAAGGCGTGGATGTGCTGATTGCCGATACGGCCGGCAGACTGCATACTAAATCCAATCTGATGGCGGAGTTAAGCAAAATCAAGCGCATCATGACCAGACTGGATGCATCTGCGCCACATGAGGTGCTGCTGGTTCTGGATGCCGGTACGGGGCAGAATGCATTATCGCAGGCGCGGCTGTTCAATGAAGCGGTCACTCTGACCGGATTGGCGCTAACCAAGCTGGATGGTACAGCCAAAGGCGGAGTGATTTTTGCCCTCGCCAATCAGTTGCGCGTACCCATACGCTTTATAGGGGTTGGCGAAGGCATCGAAGATCTGCAGGATTTCGACGCCCGCAGTTTTGTTGACGCCCTGTTTGCAAAAGACTGACGCCATGCTGAGTTTTGAGAACGTCTATAAGCGCTACCCGGATGCCGGTGAAGCGCTGTCCGATGTCAATTTTCATCTGGACAAGGGCGAAATGGCTTTTCTGACCGGCCGTTCCGGGGCTGGAAAAAGCACGTTGCTGAAATTGATTGCGATGATGGAAAAATCCAGCCGTGGCAAGGTGATGCTGGATGGGCACAATCTCAGTACGATAGGCGAAAGGCGTATACCTTATTTGCGCCGGCATCTGGGGCTGATCTTTCAGGACTATAAACTGCTGAACGACAGAACAGTTTTCGATAATGTCGCCCTGCCGCTGATAGTCATTGGCATCAACCATCAGGAAATTTCCCGGCGAGTCAGGGCGGCTCTGGATAAAGTCGGGCTGCTGGGCAAGGAAAAGAAATATCCGCTGGCTTTGTCCGGCGGCGAGCAGCAGCGGGTGGGCATCGCCAGGGCGATAGTCAACAAACCCAGGCTGATTTTGGCCGATGAGCCAACCGGTAATCTTGATCCCGACCTGTCTCTGGAGGTCATGCTGATGTTCGAGGAATTCAAGCATGTAGGGGTTACGGTATTGATCGCCACGCATGATATCGATTTGATCACCCGGCTGGGTTACCGGGTTTTGAAGCTGGATAAAGGCCATTTGATGGCGAACCAGACATGAAACATAGACGCGAAAAATCCGTAATCGGACGGCTGGGCGAACAGCTTGAAGCCTATTTGCTGAATCATGCCCATGGCCTGTTTTCCAGTCTGGGCCGGCTTTGCCGTACCCCGTTCACTTCGGCAATGACCATTCTGGTGCTGGCGGTGGCTATTGCGCTGGCTGGCGGTTTTTATATCATGGTGGCCAACATTCAGCAATTGACCGGAAATCTGGAAACCAGCAATCAGATGTCGCTTTTTTTGCGGGATAATGTCAGTGACAGTGCCGGCCAAAAACTGGCGGAGCAGCTAAAGGCTAACCCGGCCGTCGAATCGGTAAAATTCATCAATAAACAGCAAGCCATGGATGAGTTCAAGGCCAACAGCGGATTTGCCGATGCGCTGAAAGCGCTGGACAGCAATCCCTTGCCTAGCGTGATCCAGTTATTGCCCAAAAATGTCCTGGAAAGTAACGATGACATCAATCGGCTGATGTCCGAGTTTAAACAGCTTCCGCAAGTGGAATTCGTCCAGGTGGATATGCAGTGGGTGGAAAAGGTGCAGACCATCATGCTGATTGCCAGCCGCGGGGTGATGCTGGTCGGGATATTGCTGGGTTTTGCCGTGACCTTCATTACCGGCAATACGATTCGTCTGGAGCTCCACAATAGGCAGGACGAAGTGTTTATATCCAAACTGGTTGGCGCCACCCATGCCTTTATCCAGCGGCCTTTTTTGTATACCGGTTTCTGGCTGGGATTTATCTCCGGATTTTTGGGCTGGTTAATCATTACCATCATGTTGCTGATTCTGGAAAATCCGGTGGAAAAACTCTCGGCGCTGTATGGCGGTTCCTTTCAATTGCTTTACTTGAGCTTTTCCGAGTTCTTGTTGCTGATGATGATTGCGCCCGGCCTGGCGGTATTGGGGGCCTGGGGGGTACTGAATTATCAGTTGCGCCTGCTCAAGCCGCAATAGTTCGCAGCCATGAAGTTCTGGGAAAGCAAAACGCTGGCGGAAATGTCCATACAGGAGTGGGAGTCGCTATGCGACAATTGCGGAAAATGCTGCCTGCACAAGCTGGAGGATGAAGAGACTGGCGATCTGGCTTTCACGCGGGTGGTATGCGACCTGATCGATCTGGAAAGCTGTCGCTGTAGCCGGTATAGCGAACGCTGCACGCTGGTGCCTGATTGCCTGGATTTAAAACAGCATGATTTTGCTGCATACAATTGGCTGCCCGATACTTGCGCCTACAGGCTGCTGATCGATGGCAAGCCGCTGTTCGACTGGCATCCCCTTGTTTCCGGCAACCCCGATTCGGTCAGGGAAGCCGGGGTCTGCATTAGCGCTTACGCTATCAAGGAATCGCTGGTCGATGATATGGAAGACCATATTATCGGCTGGCTGTAAAACGGTTAGCTGGTTTTCAGGTTCCCAGCAGCAAGCCGACATTATTGTTGACCACCCAGAAATAAAAGCTGGTCGCGCAGGCCAGCGTCGTTGTGCTCCATATGCTTGTCATTCTGCGGCGCCTGACATACAGAGTGGCAATCACCAGCAGACAGGCCAGTTTTAATAGAATGATGGAAAAACCCAGTCCCAGCAGTTCGATAAAATAATTGACAAGCGGATTAACTTCGACCACCTCGGATAACATCAGGCCAAGATACGTCACAATGCCATCGGCAATATGTAGCAGCCCAAATAAAACAATCAATAAAGTATTTGCGGCGTTTATTAGCAGTAGGTTAAGAGCAGTGATAGGCATTCTGGTAGAGGTCTCTTTTTGTTGTGGTTGGGTTCAAATTGTTTGGGTGTCAACATCGATTTGGGCGATATTCAGAACACTGCAAACTGTTATAGGCGTTTGATATGGCATGAAAAGCGTCCTTTCCGTTTACGTCCGGGAGTCGGCAACCTTCGCCATGGGCAGTGGCGTCCCTTGTCGATGAATGTCCGGAATGCAGCGGACAAATTTGCCCTGTGCAAAATTTGTTGATGCCTGCCAGACAGATAAGCATAAAGCCGCTGCTGCTGAAAATTCCTGTTTAAGAAAAACTTAATATAAACCAGCAGCTTGCCCAGCCTATATCCGGAAAGGCAGGATGGGGGAAAGAGAATATATTAAATCGAGGATTATTATATAAAAATTATATCGAAATGTTTTGATTTATATTAAAAAATGATGAAAAAACTGAATAAATTTGCCAAAAAGCAAAAATATCTATTCGAGATAAGTTGTTCGTAGTTAGGACTGATCGACTTCTAGCCGGGGCTGCAGTGGTAACGTTCACTATGGGATTTCACCTGTTTTTTAAGTAAAAAATAGGTCATATAACATAGTTTAATTAATTTGCCGGGACGCTCGTTGCATAACATAATGAAAAGTAAAGTGCTTTTGTTTTGTTGTGGTTTGGCTCTGAAATTGCTTTATAAGTCCAGAAGATTTGGTCATGGCTTTGTCAATGGTCGGCACAGTATCGTTCGCCATTCAGGCAAACCATCTTCGACCTTAAATTCCAGCATCCGGCCCGGGGAGATGGATGCGCCAACTTTCGGACTGATGGCTGATTCGGTTTTCGATTGCCGGAAATTGCCGTTCCGGGAAACCGATAGGTTTTATTTTTTCACTCTACAGCTATTGGATGTTGCCCAATGTCAAAAAGCCTGCTCAAATTTTTTTTATTACTGATCTACTGTACTGCGGCCAATGCGATTGAAACAGGTCGGCCCGCGCCGGTTTGTCCTGCCGAAAAACAGCTTCAGACCTCCGGTTTTTCACCCGAGGCATTCAAAGGCAAAGTGGTTTTGGTCGATTTCTGGGCGACCTGGTGTGCGCCCTGTATGAAATCCATGCCTTTTTTTAGTCATTTGTACCATCAAAAACAGCCGGATTTTGAGATCGTGGCGATCAATGTAAACGAAGATGAAGCGGATGCTCAGGCCTATCTGCAGAATCATCCGGTCAGCTATCCTGTGGTATTCAATCCCGGCGGTGACTGCCCTAAAACGTATGAGGTTCAGGCCATGCCGTCATCCTATCTGATCGATAAAGCCGGCAATATCCGTTTTGTGCACCTTGGCTTTCGAGATGAGGATGAGGCCGGGCTGCAGCAGCAGATAAAAACCTTGCTGGCCGAATAGCCGGCCAAGGCAGTTAAAACGCGGGGATTTTTAGCGTAGTCTTTACGCTGTTTTCGGATTACATGTTATCATGGGCGGATTTGAATCGGCAGGATAAAAATACAATGAGCGATTTACCAGTTTGCCCAAAATGCGGCTCGGCATACAGCTACCCGGATGGCGAAATGTATATCTGTTCCGAATGTGCGCACGAATGGATGCCAGGAGCAAATACGGAAAGCGGAGACAGTGACCGGGTTATCAAGGACGCCAACGGCAATGTTCTGCAGGATGGCGACACCATTACCGTCATTAAAGACCTTAAAGTCAAGGGTTCATCTCTGGTGGTCAAAGTCGGCACCCGAGTCAAAAACATCCGTCTGGTTGACGGCGATCATGACATCGACTGCAAAATAGACGGCATCGGCGCCATGAAACTCAAATCCGAGTTTGTGAAAAAAGCTTGAATCTGCCAGGAAATCGGGGTTTCGACAATCAAGCGAAATTCAGATTTACGCGTCAGCAGGCGAAGCCCGTCTGATAATTTGCGGTTTAAAGCAAAAATGCAGTAAAAACAGGGCTTGAAAGCGGTGTATCAACCAGAACACCGTTAATAGCGAGACCAGCGCGATGACCGGTAGCCAGCTTTCGGCGACGGCTGCCGGCATGCTCTGGCTGGCAATGCCAACCGCAGTCAGCATTGCCAGTATCGGCGCCATGTATAACAGTAGCGAGGTGGACAGCAGATGGGCGTCGTCGATGGCGACCACCACCTGATCGCCGGCCTGCAAAGTCATATCGCAATCGACGCTGAATTCGCGCTTCGGCAATAATTTCGCCATGGTAGCGGTTACGCAGGCTGCTTTTTGCATACATCCGCCGCAACCGCCGGCATGCAGGCTTCTGATCCAGACTTGTCCATCGGCAATCCGGGTAACAACCGCCTGTTCTTCTATCATGGCTTGCGCTTACTGCCAAGCCGGACTGATGGTCGCCAGCCAGTCATCCAGTCTGGCGTCCGTCATTTCTTTCTGGTTGTCCTCGTCCAGCACCAGCCCCACAAACTGATCGTCCAGCAAACCTTTTGAGCGGTTGAAATCATAACCTTCGGTACTGGTCATGCCGACGATTTTTGCGCCTACATCGCTAAAGGCGTCGAATAGAAAGCCCAGGGCGTCCACGAAGTTGTCGCCATAGCCGACCTGATCGCCCAGGCCATACAGCGCTACGGTTTTACCGGAAAAATCCGCGCCGACCAACGTCGGCAAAAATTCTTCCCAGCTTTCGTTCTGGTTGCCGCTGCTCAGCCCGGGCAATTCGCCTTCGCCGTAAGTCGGTGAGCCAAGGATCAGCACATCATAGGCCAGCAAATCATCGACAGTGGCTTTCTGGATGTTGACCGGCTTATCGGCCATGTCGCCGAGTTGCTTATGGATGGTTTTCGCCACTTTGCGGGTATTGCCGGTATCGGTGCCAAAAAATATACCTACTTTTGCCATGCTGTTTTTCTCCGTTATAAATATTAAAGCTGAATCTGCAACAGTCCGGGGCTGGCCGCTGTCTGCTGAGCCTGCCACTGCTCAGGGGTATGGGTTTTTAAGGTCACAGCATGCAAACGGCCGGAAGCCAGCGCAGAACTCAGGGCTTCCATGACGCCCTGATGCTGTTTGATCATCGCTGAGCCGGCAAACTCTTTGCTCACCACATCGATTTCCAGATTGCATCCTTCGCCGACAATATAAACTTTGGCGTCGGGATAAGCGGTCGTAATCAGTTGTTCCACTTCGGAATGGCTGATGACCTGACCGGCATCGGTTTCAGCGGCCGGTTTCAGCGCAGCCTGCAACAGTGGCAGCAATGCGCCGTCCTTGTCCATGGCTTCGACAATATCGCTGCCGCCGATCAGTTCACCGTTGACAAACAATTGTGGAAAAGTCGGCCATCTGGAGATGGACGGCAGCCTTTCGCGGATAAACGGCGCTCTTAATACATCGACATACGTATAAGGCAAGTTTGTTGCATTCAGAATGGCGACCGCTTTTGCGGAAAACCCACACTCGGGTGCGGTAGGCACGCCTTTCATGTAAATGATGACCGGATTGTCGGCAAGCTGTTGCTGAATCTTTTCTTTAGTGCTGCTCATAGGATAGTCCAATTGTAAGGGTATGGCGTAAAATATCGGCTTGCCGGGAGATGCCTGCCGGCTGTTGCATCCATCCTGCCGGATGCGCTGGGCGATGTCCGGCGTCTCCCGTCTGTTAGGTTTCTGTTGCGGGTTATTGGGGGGGGGCTTCTGGCGGCCCGCCGCTAATTTCTCGCAAATCATGGTCTGCTTGCCTTATTCTCCTCCGGAAACCAGCAGCGGCGCTTCCGCTTCCTGATGATCCGTTTCCGCATGTTCGACGATCTCGATCTCCGCATTGCCGCGAATCAGGTCGGCTGTGACAATGCAGCGGGCGACATTTTTCCTGGAGGGGATATCGAACATGGCGCGACGCAGCACATTTTCCATGATGCCGCGCAGGCCCCGGGCGCCGGTGTTGCGGGAAATAGCCTGTTCGGCGATTTCCACCAGCGCTTCCTGGGTAAATTCCAGATCGGCCTGATCGAATGCGAACAATTGCTGATACTGTTTAACCAGCGCGTTCTTGGGTTCGGTCAGGACTTTTATCAGCGCATCCACATCCAGCGGTTCCAGCGGAGCCAGTACCGGGAAACGGCCGATAAACTCGGGAATCAGCCCAAAGCGTTTCAGGTCGTCCGGCTGGGTGGCGTTCAGCATGGCTTCCAGCGAGGGTTTATCGTCCGGATTGCTGACTTCGGCATGAAAGCCGATGGCGGTTCTAGGCGGTTGCAGGCGTTTTTCCACATGTTTCTCCAGCCCCGGAAACGCGCCGCCGGCAATAAACAATATATTGCGGGTATCGACCATCACCGAGTCGCCGCCACTGTGATCCTTGCGCCGTCCCTTGATGGAAACCTTGACCTGCGAACCTTCCACCAGCCGCAACAAGGCTTGCTGCACGCCTTCGCCGGACACGTCCCGGGTGCCGAAAGCCTGTTCCGGGCTGCGGGCGATTTTGTCGATCTCGTCGATATAGACGATTCCCCATTCCGCTTTGTTCACCTGGCCGTCCGCCACATCCAGCAGGCGAACCAGAATATTTTCAACATCGTCGCCGACATAACCGGCCTGGGTCAGGGTGGTGGCGTCGGCGACGGCAAACGGTACGCCGACAATTTTCGCCAGTGTGCTGGCCAGCAGGGTCTTGCCGGTACCAGACGGCCCTATCAGCAAAATATTGGATTTACCGATTTCCACGCTTTCGTCGGCATGATCCAGGCTGGCGGTGCGATTGCTTTCCTGTTTCAGGCGCTTGTAATGGTTGTAAACGGCAACCGACAGAATTTCCTTGGCCAGATTCTGGGCAATTACATACTGGTCGAGCATGGCTTTTATTTCCGCGGGTTTCGGCAAGGCCCCCTGCATTTCCTTCAATTCCTTTTTTTTGCCCCAGCTCGATACCACCTGACTGGCCAGCATCACGCAGGTTTCGCAGATATGTCCTTCGGTACCGGCGATCATTGGTACGGAGGCAGACGCTTCTATACCACAAAATGAACAATGTTTGAGTTCTTTAGCCATGCCAATTCCTCGCATAAGATGTGTCGTCGGGACGACGGGTGGTTAATCTTGCAGTCATTCAATTTTGTCAGGGCTTGAACGCCGGCAGAGTCGCCAGCCAGGTTCGCTGGCAGGTGCGCCGGTATCTGTCCTGCATCAGTTGCCTGATTTTAGGCGTGGCCTTCTTTAGGGATACGGTCTCCGCAGGCATGATTTTCAGGCACTGAATCAGATGCAGGCCAATTTCGGTTTCCACCACGGCGCTAATCTCGCCTTCTTTAAGACTGAATAAGGCCGCATCAAGTTCAGGATAAAGTTTGCCGGCCACAAGCGTACCCAGTTCGCCGCCATTTAAAGCGGTAGGGCATTCGGAGTTTTTCAGGGCCAGATCCGCAAATTTATGCGGTTTGCGTTTTAAGGTTTCCGCAATCTCCTCAATACGCAGGCTGGCGTTTTCCCGGGTGTTTTCGGGGTAATCTGGGTTGATGCTGATCAGAATATGCCGGGCCTGACGCTGTTCGGGCTTATGGAATTTTTCCGGGTGGTAATGGTAAAAAATTCCGACTTCCACCTCGCTGACTTTTGGCGCGTGGGACGCAATGCGTTCCAGCACGGCATTGACCTTGCACTGTCGGAATAATGCCGCCTTCAACGTTTCAGGCGTCAGACGGTTAAGTTCCAGCGCCGCTCTATACGCCTCTTCGTCATCGAAGCGGTTACGCACTTCAGCAATGGCCTGCTGCAGTTCCTGTTCGGTGACGATCACGCTGGCGGCTTCGGTGGAGTTGATGACTCGGGTTTCAATTTCGTATTCGTTTCTGGCCTGTCTTTCTACCTGTAACAACTGCTCGGATTCCAGATCGGCCGGTGGTCTTTTATACAGGCTCAATGAGGCCCGCAATAAAGTATAGGGCTCTATATTCGCTTCCGAAGTCCGGTTCATCATCATTACTCCTCCGGTTCTCTAAAGTTTGCAGGATCAGCCGGCTCCAGCACGCTTTCCGGAACCTGCAGGGTTTTACCGGGAAAACGGACATGGTATTGCATGGGTTGTTCATCCCTTAGCACTTTCAGGATTTCGCCCTCGACACCTTGTTCGACAATGATATTGCCCTGGATACCCAGATTGATTTTGCAGACCACCTTGTCGTGAAACTCAAAGCGGCTGGGGTTCCAGGTGGCGTCGGCCGGTATCAGCTCTTCGGCCCGGCAACCCACCATGCGCCCCTGATCCAGAAAATGCACGGTATAAATCACCTGATCCTGCAGGAAAGTGCCCATTTCGATGACATTGCCGACACTGCCGCGGCGGATCAGCAACTCGCCTACCTCCATGCCCGGATACGTTCCATCGTTGCGCACGTTGCGGGTTACCCGCACCCTTTCGCCAAAATCGAAACGTTCTTCGTCAAAGCGTTCTTCAATCATGTTTTGATATCGCCCAATGAAATAAATACGGTTTGCGGTTCGCCCATTTTGAATACCTTGAAGACTTTTTCGGTCTGGGCGTCGGATTTTTCGAAGTCGTGGTAGGCTCGGGCCAGCAACTGCTGGTAAACCGCCCGCTTGCTGGTTTCATCTTCCGGAATGCTGTCGCCACCCTTGTCCAGGTAATCGTGGAAACGCTGCAGGATATGCAGGCGGTTGACATGGACGACAGTGGTGTCGTACTCCAGCCCAAAAAATTGCATAAAATCTTCGGCAGATTCCAGTTCTTCCAGTTCTTCTTCCAAATTCATCGTGTTACCTCGACGCCAATAAATGATCGATAGGGCTGGCGTCGCCGCCAAATACATATATCGCCAGCAGAATGACCAGCATCACCGAAGTCTGGGCCAGAAACGGGTCGGAATTATGTTTAATCATGACAGACTCCTTAAAGTTAAACGCAGGCCGTACAGTTGGCCCGAATAAAAAACAAATTACACTCGGCGTATTTCCAAAGTTTGGATGCTGGTTGCCTAGGAGCCTGTCCGAGAATAGAAAACCTACTGCGGAAAAGCCCTTTTGGCCGGATTTCCTGCGCATTTTCGTTAAATAGCGCAACTATTCCGCCTCAAATGCCCAAAATCCAAATCAAAATGGCTTTCCCTCGCTACGGCTTCTATTCTCGGACAGGCTCCTAGCTACAACGCCAACTTATTGCAAAACAATACGCCGGGAAAAGCGAAGCATCAGTTTAGGCTACCGCCTCCTGGCGCTTTACCACCAGTTCCAGCAAACCTTTTGCGCCTATTCGATCCATGTCGTCCAGCGCGGACAGTTTTTCAAATATATTGCGGCTCAAAACCAGATTTTCCATGCGCATATTCAAGAATCCGATTGATTTCAATGTGAAAAGATACAATCTGACCCTGACCAGTAAATCCTTGGGGATATCGGTCAGGTGCCGCATTTCCAAGGCTTGCCAGTCTTCCGGAAAATCAAGGCCGTCGCGGATCAGGCTTAATGCTTTCTCGGAAATCAGCAGCGCCTCTTCCAGGCGGTGCTGGTAATAATAGAAACGGTTTAACGATACCAGCACGTTTATGGACTCGGGTGCGCGCAGATAGGCTTTCAACAGCGGCAATTCTGCTTTGCCGTCGGCATAGTGCTCGGAGGCGAACCTGATCAGATCCTGGACTTCCTGGCTATCTTCCTGATCAAAATAAAGCTCTGTCGCATCGAATTGCAGCAAATCCATCATTCACCGCCAGCCGCTTGTTTCAGAATCAGGTTTTCCTCGCCGTGGCACACGGCTTCCGCCTCGCAACTGCCGCAGGTTTCTTCGGCGGCCAGCACATAGCGGCTTTGTCTGTCTTCCAGTTGATCCAGACGTTCTATCAGGCAATTGATGGCCTTGCCGACCGGGTCAGATACCAGATGGTGATCCAGGTCTATGCCGTTGGGGTTCTGGATTTTCACGCCCTTGCTTTGAATGATGCGGCCCGGAATGCCTATCACCGTACAGCAGGGCGGCACATCCTTAATCACCACCGAATTGGCGCCGACCCGGACATTATTGCCTATGGTAATTGCGCCCAGAATTTTCGCCCCCGCGCCGACCAGCACATTATTGCCCAGGGTCGGATGGCGTTTTTCCTTGTTCCAGGTGGTGCCGCCCAGGGTCACGCCGTGATACATGGTGACATCGTCGCCGATTTCCGCGGTTTCGCCTATGACTACCCCGGCGCCGTGATCGATAAAAAACCGGTGGCCTATGGTCGCTCCGGGATGGATATCCACATTCGTCAGCCAGCGAGAAAAGGCCGCCAGCAGGCGCGCGGCCAGTTTCCATTCGGCCTGCCACCAACGATGGCTGATCCGGTACAGCAGCACAGCATGTACGCCGGGATAGGCCAGCAGCACTTCCAGCAGGCTGCGGGCGGCCGGATCGCGGGCAAAAACGCAAGACACATCGCTACGCCAGTCCTGCCACAACTGCGGAGTCTGCCGGGTGTCTCGCGGTGAAAAAAACATCATTTCACCAGACTCCAGGTGGTTTTGCCGGGTTGTGGTACACCCGGAATACGGAAGAAAGTACCCGGAAAGCGGTCATCCTGGGCTTCATGCCGGGTCACAGCCTGTTGCGGAGCGTCCGATTTGCCGTTGACCGAAGGGTTCTGATTTGAATGATTGCTATTCATCTGCTACCTCGCTAAAGACTGTGTAAAAATTGATTCAATTCGGCGGATTGCGGCGCGCGTTTATGAGCGCTGACAAAACGGCGGATCAGCGGCAGCAGGCCGGCCGCCTGTTGACGGTCGATGCGGATGCCCAGTTGCCGGTAGGCATGCACCACGCCCTGGCTGCCGGAATGCTTGCCCAGCACCAGTTGATGGCTGCGGCCCACTACGGCCGGATCCACGCCCTGATAATTGCTGGGGTCTTTCAGCAGGCCGTCCACATGGATTCCGGCCTCGTGGCTGAACACATCCCGGCCGATCAGGCTTTTACGGCTGCCTATGGTATCGCCGGAAGCCGTCGCCACCTGATGCGACAAGCCTGGAAACTGGCGTAGATCGATGCCGGTTTCCATGCCGTACAACTGTTTAAGGCCCACTACCACCTCTTCCAGCGCCGCATTGCCGGCCCGTTCGCCCAAGCCGTTGATGGTGGTGTTGACATGGGTTGCGCCGCCGACCGCCGCCGCCAGGGTATTGGCGGTCGCCAGCCCCAGATCGTCGTGGGCGTGCATTTCGATATCCATGTCGGTGACGGCGCGTAGTTTGCGGATGGCGTCCACCACCCCGAACGGCTCCATGACGCCCACCGTATCGGCGAAGCGGAATCGACAGGCGCCGGCGGCCTGGGCCGCTTCCGCCATTCTCGCCAGAAAATCGCTATCGGCGCGGGAAGCGTCTTCCGCCCCCACGCAAACCCGCATCCCGGCATCCACTGCGGTTTTGACGCAACGCTCGATGGTGGTCAGCACCCAGTCGCGGCTTTGCTTGAGTTTGTGTTGAATATGCTGGTCGGAAGCAGAGATGGATAAATCCACCATGCCGATCCCGAGGTTAAGACAGTGTTGCAAGTCCTCATGCCGCATTCTGGACCAGACCAGCAGATGGCTGGGCAGATTCAGGGCTGCAATGGCTTTAATTTCTTCCCGTTCCTGATCGCCCATGGCCGGAATGCCTATTTCCAGCTCCGGCACGCCCATGGTCGCCAGTTGCCGGGCTATGCTCAGCTTTTCTTCCAGGGAAAACGCCACACCAGCCGACTGTTCGCCGTCGCGGAGCGTGGTGTCATCAATAATGATGCTGCGGTTCTGGCTATTCATGGCGCTATCGGTTTACCTGTGCAAGTTGTTTAACAGAACAAGAAAAATTGCTCTCAATAGCTATAAAGCAAAACACTTGCCAAGTGTTGAACAGGCGGAGAATGCGGACTTGCCGAGGGGATTGAGGCGATTCCGACAAGACAAGCGCCGAGTCGGATGGGTGGTTTGTCGCAAAGCTTACAATTTACTTTGGGCGGATTTGGGGCAGGTGTTGACAGCGAACAGAACCGAAGCTTTTGACGGATCATGAACGAGCCATTGCCGTTGGCTTTAAGCCTGGAATGCTCTTTTTATACCGCTTCGCCAGTCAGGATGCGGCCAGTCTTGACTAGCAAAACAAGGGCCATAGGCTGGGGGGTATCCTGTTTCTTTAAACCGGACAGGCTCCTAGGAGCCTGTCCGAGAATAGAAAACCTACTGCGGAAAAGCCCTTTTGGCCGGATTTCCTGCGCATTTTCGTTAAATAGCGCAACTATTCCGCCTCAAATGCCCAAAAAATTCAACTCAAAATGGCTTTCCCTCGCTACGGCTTCTATTCTCGGACAGGCTCCTAGTGTTTAGTTGTATGAATAAGCGACTTTTATGGCAAGTGGGCTCGGATATGTCCGGCATAGCTAGCTCTGCGTTGTCGGCAAAGCTGCTGTAAGTCTGGTTCCGCAAGGCCGGAAGTAACTCTTCCCGATCTCGGAAACAAACGCCTGGCCCTGATCGGTAAAAAACGCCAGCGAGTCAATATCGGCGATATTGACGCTTAATAAAAATTTACGCTATATCTCTGTATAATAACGACAGACATCCAAAACCCGTCGGCAACGTGGTCACCAAACGGTTATGAGCAGACAGTCGCACCAACCCTCCGCGAAGACTTCGGAAAAAATCCAGTCCCTGCTGACACAAGCCGTCGCCTGCCACCAGCAAGGGCAGCTACAGGCTGCGCAGGAGGCATACCGGCAGATTTTGCGCCATCAGCCTTCCCATTTCGACGCCCTGCACCTGCTGGGCGTCATCGCTGGTCAGACCGGGCAATCCGAGCAGGCTGCGGCGTTGATAGCCCGGGCGCTGGTCATCAACCCTCGCAACGCCCAGGCCCACCTGAATCTGGGCAATGCCCTTTTTGATCTGGGCCGGTTCACGGCGGCCGTACAGCACCATACCCAGGCCATCGCCCTGCAGCCCGATTACGCCGACGCCTATCTCAATCGCGGTAACGCCTGGAAACAGCAGCAACGCTACCAGGAAGCCGCCGCCGATTACGAAGCCGCCATCGCCCGCCAGCCGGATAGCGCCATCTACCGCTGGAACCTGGCCTGTCTGAAACTGCTGATCGGCGACTATGCCGCCGGCTGGGCGCTGTACGAATGGCGCTGGCAATACCCGGATTTCACCAGCCCCCTCCGCAGGTTTCGCCAGCCCCTGTGGCTGGGCGGCGCCAATCTGGCCGGCCAATCCATCCTGCTGCATGCCGAACAGGGCTACGGCGATACTTTGCAATTCTGCCGTTACGTCCCGCTGATTGCCGCCCAGGCCGGACAGACCTTTCTGGAAGCGCCGCCAGCGCTGCTGCCGGTGCTGGCCACTCTCAAGGCCGATATCACCCTGATTGCTCAGGGCCAGCCGCTGCCGGCAACCGATTGGCATTGTCCGCTGCTGAGTCTGCCCTTGGCCTGCCGCACCACGCTGGATACTGTACCCGCCGCCTTGCCCTACCTGTATGCCGATCCTGGCCGGCTGCCGTTCTGGCGTCAGCGCCTGACAAACGGCAACGGCCTGCGGGTGGGTCTGGCCTGGGCCGGTTCCGGCGCACACCGGCATGACAGTCAGCGCAGCATCCCGCTGGCCGATCTGGTTTTTCTGAACCGGCTCCCGGTGCAATGGCATAGCCTGCAAAAGCAAGTCAATAAACAGGATAGCGCAGTACTCGTCCACTTCCCCAACCTGCATCTGCACCATGCCCATCTGCATGATTTTGCTGATACCGCAGCGCTGATCGCCAGCCTGGATCTGATCATCAGCGTGGATACCGCCGTTGCCCATCTGGCTGGTGCGCTGGGCAAGCCGCTGTGGCTGTTGCTGAGCGAACCAGCCGATTTCCGCTGGCTGACGGCTGGTTCGGATAGCCCGTGGTACCCTGGAGCCCGGCTGTTTCGAGCCGCGCCAGCCGATCGGGAACAGTTGTTGGACGAGTTGCGTCAGTCGCTGGCGACGCCGGGTTGACCGGGCGGCCGGGGCCGTGTCGGCAGCCTTCATATAAACCGCTAATGCCTGAGCCGTGCCGCTGGAAGCCAGCTTCCAGCGGACTTCGTCGCCGACAGTCATGGGTTTGGTCTTGCCGGTACAGAGGCAGGCTCCGGCTGCTTCGGTTGCCATGGAAGTATTGGCTGGATCGGTGGTTGAATGCATGACATGCCTCCGTTTGCTTTTTGTTATATACTATAAAATATAACGATAGGCGTAAGCCATTTTCATGATGTATTTTAGGTTTTTTCCGGACATGAAAGACACTCAAAATCAGGTTACCGAACAACAGATTGCCGAACTGGTGCGGCGTTTTTATGAACGGGCCGCAAACGACGACGGCCTGCAAACCATTTTTGCCGCCGCCATCCACGACTGGGACGCCCACCACCGCATCGTCGAGAACTTCTGGTCCAAAGTATTGCTGAATACCGACCGCTACCACGGCAGCCCCTACCCGCTGCATGCCCGCCTGCCGTTGCAACTGGAACACTTTGACCGCTGGCTGGCATTGTTCCGGCAGACTGCCGGCGAAGTCCTGCCGGAACAGGCGGCCGCCCAAGCCATCGCCCGAGCCGAACATATGGCGGAAAGCTTTAAGGTAGGGATGTTTTTTGATTATCGGCCGGGGGGGAAGGCGGGATGATATGGGCAGTTACTCACTGTATTCGGCATAGAACCACTTTAGCTGTTCTCTGTTGACGGAAGATTATCGCTTCAATAATGAATGCAGAGCAAGCTATCGTAACCTATGGCAAGAAATGAATGCTCCCATCGAAAACCTGATCAGTTTTGTAAACGGATAAAACCGATCATGATGCGATCCGCCGCCGAATTGTTGCGCGAATTTAATGTTGAAGATTGCGAACTCAGCGGTAACCGTTCAGATTAAACGCCGCACAGCTCGCGCAATCGTAAGTTCTTCGTCAGTACATATGACCCGCACATTGACTCGGTTGAGATCGGAGGAAATCAGTCCCGGAGCTTGCTGATTGCGTAAGGTATGCAGTTCGATACCAGGGAATTCCAGTCCCTGACAAATCCGTTCACGTAGCAACGGGGAATTCTCGCCGATGCCGCCGGTGAAGACCAGTGTGTCCAAGCCGCCGAGCGCCGCTGCAAAAGAACCTATCCATTTTTTGACCTGATAACAAAATAAGCCCAGGGCCTCAGCCGCCCGTACATCATTTGCTTCCGCAGCCAGTAAATCGCGCACATCTGAACTTAGTTCCGAAACACCCAGTAGACCCGATTCATGGTTCACCATCTGTGAAAATTGAGAAGGTGTCATATTGTCGCTATGAGCCAAATATCCGCATAACCCAGGATCAAGATCGCCGGAACGCGTACTCATGGGTAATCCGGACGCAGGGGTGAAGCCCATGCTGGTATCGATGCTTAGACCGTCCCGCACCGCCGCCAGACTTGAGCCGCCGCCCAAGTGGGCAAGTATGACCTTTCCCTGTCTTGCTGTCGAGTCGCCCAGATGTTCGAGTTCGGCCAATAACAGATAGGTATAGGACAAACCGTGAAATCCGTAGCGCTCTATGCCCTTGGCCTGATATCGGCGCGGAATCGGCAACAATCTGGCGACAGGCGGCATACTCTGGTGAAACGCAGTATCGAAGCAGACTACTTGCAGAAGTTTCGGATAATGCTGGTTCAGCAATTCAATCATTTCGATTTCGAGGGGTAGATGATCCGGGTTATAGGGGATAATCCGCCAAGGAAATCACTTCCTATGCCGGACTGTCGTTGATCGGCCAGTGTCTGGAAGCCGTCAATGTCGAAGCGGTAGTGGACAGTCAAATTCCGGTATCGCAAGGGATCAAGACTTCGGATTTGTTGAAAACGATGGTAGGCCTGTTGTGTATAG